>CAUJHZ010000062.1 GCA_963205185.1 Planctomycetota bacterium
ACACCGGTCTGTTCCGCGGCAAGCGAACCATTGGCGGCGGACGCAAGCACGTCCGCAACGCGCTCTACATGGCCGCCCTCGTCGCCGCTCATCGCAATCCGGTGTTCAAGACGCTCTACCAGCGGCTCCTCGCACTGGGCAGGCCCAAGAAGGCCGCCCTCATCGCCGTCACCCGCAAACTCCTCACCACCATCAACGTCATGATCCGAGACAACCAGCCATGGAATCCTTCAATAAACACTTGACTTCAAAGACAGTCGCTACCGGCGCGCTGCCGCATGCGAGTCGCCGAGCCTGCGCCCTTCAGATTCCTCAGGTTCTTCGACGGAGCGTGGTCCCGACCTGCACGCGCCATCGACAAGCCCCGTCGCTGGGGGCGGCGGGGCTGGCTGAAGTCAGGTCATCTCGCTGATGGCGAACTGGGGATGAAAGATTCGAACTTTCACTAACTGATCCAGAGTCAGTCGTGCTACCGTTACACCAATCCCCAAACGGCGGGTCTTCACCGACCCCCTGAAATGTAGCACGCATTCGGGCGTCGGCAAGTTCGGTTTTTTCCGGCCAAAGCGATCCGGAGCGATGCGGCTCGACCTTCGAGGCGCGGGGTCGGCGGACGTCGACCCCACCCATCGTGTCGACGTCCGCCTTCGGCCGCGAACCGCAAGGCTCAGCAGCCGGATTGCCCCCGCTGGTGTCCCGTCAAGGCCGGATCGGGGCGTTTCAGCCGGCCTCAGCCCGAGGGTGTGCGTCGTCATACGCATCCCGCAGCCGCTGCGTCGTGAGGTGCGTGTAGATCTGCGTGGTCGAGAGCGACTGGTGGCCGAGCAGCTCCTGCACGCTGCGCAGGTCCGCTCCGTTGCCCAGCAGGTGGGTCGCGAAGCTGTGCCGCAGCGTGTGCGGGCTGATGCTCGGATCGAGCCCCGCCTCGCGCAGGTACTTGTCGAGTTTGCGGCGCACCGAGCGCGAACTCAGCCGTCCGCCGTGCTTGTTGATAAACAGCGGCGGCCGCTTGCCCGACGCTTCGACCTGCTTGTGACGCGGGTCCTGGTGGAGCATGGTCAGGTAGTGGCGGATCGCCGCCAGCGCGTGCGAGCCCAGCGGCACGAGCCTCTCCTTCTTGCCCTTGCCGCGGATGTGCAGCGCTTCGCCGTACTCATCGAGATCCGACGAATCCAGATCGACCAGTTCGCTCACGCGCACGCCCGTCGAATAGAGCGTTTCGAGAATGGCCCGGTCGCGGGCGCCGAGCAGTTCGCGATCGTCGGGCGCGCTGAGCAGGCGCTCGATCTCTTCGACGGTGATGGCCTTGGGCAGGCGCTTGGCCTGCTTGGGCGTGCGGATCATGACCATCGGGTTGCCCTTGACCAGCCCGGTGCGGTCGGCCCACTTGTAGAAGGACCGCAGGGTGGCGATCTTGCGCGCCATGGTCGAGGCTGAGTAGTTCTGCTCGCTCAGGTGCGCCAGAAACGCGCGGATGACGTTGATGTCCGCCTGCACGATGGTGCCGGTGACGGTCGCGGGGGCGGCGGCGCCGTTGCTCGCGCCGTTGCTGCCGTGAGCCCGGGCGTGCTGGAGGGCTCGCGACTCCTGCTCGGCGTTGACGTTGATGTCGAACTCGTCGGCGAGGTAGTCGCCGTACTGGCGCAGGTCGGCGCCGTAGCACTTGGCGGTGTAGGCGCTGAAGTGGCGCTCATTGAGCAGGTAGTTCAGGAACGAGTCGATGATCTGGAAGTTGGCCATGGGGTGTGGTTCCGGTATTCAGGTAATGGCGCCGCCGCGAGAAGGCCAGCGGCGCGGCTCGAAGCGCGCACCGTTGGCGGACGATTGACGGTCTGTGATGGAGGGGGTTTCGGCGTCCATGCCGGTCCTCGCTGTCCCTTGCGGCCTCCGCCGAGGCCACGTCGGGTCAGCAGACCCGGCAGCGCCTAGGGGGCAGGCCGTTGATTGGCCGTCGCCAGCCGCCGGTTGTTTCTCGTCCGCTCTTCCATGAGCAGATCGCGAAGCAGGCGGTCGACGACATACTGCGTATACAGATCCATAACGACCAGATAACGCTCCCAGTTGAGCGCTGAATTGGTTTCCGTGCGTCCCCGCGCGAATTGTTCGAGGCTGAGGCGGACGCCATTGTCCGCCGCGTTGAGCACCGCCGCCGCACTCGATTCGGGCCAGGCGTCCGGCTCGAATCCGTGCAGGGCGCTGTCCGACGGGGCCGTGCCGAGGTGCTCGATGACATCATCGGCCTGCGAGGGCGGCTGGGCGTGGTACAACTGCAGCGTGAGGCCGAGTACCGGCGGCTTGTACGGGTCGTACGCCGTCACCGAGCCGACGATGATCGCATCGGCGCCGATGACGCGCGCCAGCGCGCGGGCCGAGGCCGGCGAGTCGATGCTGCCGATGTCCATCGCGCGCATGCCGTCGAGCACGCGCTGCACGGGCAGCGCGTCGATGCCTTGCACGTTCTGCACTTCGCGGGCGATGATGTCGGCCACGGCGAGGGTGTCAATGGTGCTCACGCCCGTCTCGTTGACCGGCGGCGCCACGGCCCAGGTGACCGGCTCGCGGTACGGGCTCATGAGCGGCGCGTTGATCGCCGTGCGCTCTCGCATGCAGCCGCCGGCGACCACCAGCAGCAGGCCCAGGCATACCGCCAAGCCGGCGCTGCACCTGTTCGTCATGATCTGCACACTTGTCATGGCGTCCTGCCATCCACGACGGACTCCGCCCGCCGGCACATGATTCACAACTCGACCCGAGGTCTATTTTCGGACCAATCGACCCGCGGACTTTCGACGGAGCCTCACGGCCCGGTATCCACGCCGGCCACGCCCGAATTTGAGTTCACCGCCGAGGGGCCCCGGGCCGTCTGGATCGCCCGGTCCGGGCCGATCGACCAGATGTTGTTCACGCCCGAGCGGTTCGAGACGAACAGGACGCGACCGTCGGGGCTCCAGGTCGGCTCGATGTTGGCGTACTCGCCGTTGGTCAGATTCACGCGATTGGAGCCGTCGAGATTGACCACCCAGATGTCCGCCCAGGCGCCCGTTTGAACCCCCGGATTCTCGCCCGGCCGGCCCGGCTCGGTGATGGTGGTGAACGTGAGCATCTTCCCGTCGGGGCTCCATGCCGGGTTGATCGCCGCAGCGTTGGCCGCGCTGACGATTTCGGTCGGCCGCGTGCCTTCGCCGTTGATGAACTCGATGGTCCAGATGCCAAAGAGGCGGCTGCCGCGCTCGCGCGGGTACTGGTACGCGATGAGATTCGACGCCGGATCGGGGTTCCATTCCGGGCACAAGCCGTAGCCGATGAAGCGGGGCAAACTGAAGTTGGCCGTCTCGGTGACCCACATCTCCCAGCGGCCCGACTGATCGCCCAGGCGCGAGTAGACGAGGTACTTGCCGTCGGGCGACCACGACGGATGAATCTCGTGCGCGGCGTCGCTGGTCACGCGGACCGCCTGCCCGCCGTTGGCCGCATCGATGATGTAGATGTCGTAGTTTCCCGCACGATTCGAGCAGAAAGCGATCTGCGAATTGTCCGGGCTGAACCGCGGCATGCGATCGCTCGCGGGATCATCGGTCAGGCGGCGCATGGTCAGGCCCGACACGCTCTTGACGAAGATGTCCGGCGAGCGGCTGTGTTGGGTGCTCGAATACGCGACGTACTCGCCGGTTTTGTCCGCGTCGGGTTCGGCATCGCGGCCTTCGGTGGCAAAGGTCACCTGCGTGATGTTCTCGACCGCGGCTGTCTGCGTCGAGCGCCCGCCGTATCCGTCGATCTCGCCGTAGAGGCCGAGCCAGGGATCGAAGTTGGTCAATCCAGGCTCGGTGCGAAACGGAACGGGCGGATTCGTGGGCGAGTCGCTCGTCGGCGCGAGACTTGCATCGAGGCTGACATAGTCCAGTTCGGCACTTGCGTCGTCGCGGCCGCTGGCGGTGGAAGGATCGGCGCTGCCCGATGGCTGCGGACCCGCGGCCGGGCCGGGCGGCTGGGCCTGGGTGTGCTCCGCCGGGGTCGAGGCGCAGCCGGAAATCGCCAATGCGAGGGCGGCAGCAATGCAAGTTTGCGAGAGCAGTTCGCGCTTCATCATGTCAGATCCCGTTTCCCGTTGTGGACGGTGGCCGGCGCTTCGCGCGCCCTGCCGTCTGGCCTTTATCGGACGACTTTCCAAGCCGACTTCATCGATTGCCGCGAGGCGGCTGAGGGGTTATCGACCGGAATGCCGCGTGATGTGAGGCTGGAATGGCGATCTGCCGGCGGTTTCCACCGGCGGGGGCCGGGCGCGCCGCAAAAATGCAGAAAGGCCGGCACTCCCCTTCTGGATGCCGGCCCTCTTCTGCTCCGATCCGAGGATCGGGATGGTCGGACGCAAATCCGCGCCTGAAACGCTTCCGGCTCCTCAAAGCCGGAGCCCACGATCAGCGGGCGTGAATCTGCCGCCGCGAGTTGTCTTCACTCTTCGCAAGCCGATGATCGCGAGCCAAGACCTGCCGTTGACTCGAATCCGAGCCACCCACCGCAGACGGCCGCGAGAGGAACCTTGCCTCCCGGCTTGAAGGGGCGACGTGGCCCCGACTCAGAGAGTCTACCCGACAGAAGCGCGTTCGCAAGCGAAAGCGCCAGAAAGCGGCAAATCTTGCCGATTTCAAACAGCGTTTCACCGCTCAGGGGCTGGTCTGGGCCCCCGAGACGAACAGTTCGGCGTTTTCGAGAATGCTGCGCGCCACATCGGCAAGGGTGCGGCGGTTGTCTCGCGCCTGCTTCTGCAGCCGCTTCATGGCGGTTTCTTCGTTGATCTGCAGGCGCTCCACGAGGATCCACTTGGCGCGCTCGATGATTTTGCGGTCTTCGAGGCGCTTGCTGAGTTGGGCAATCTCGTCCTTGGCGGTGCGGCTCTCGAGGAAGCGCGCCCAGGCGATGGTCATCGCCGCCTCGAGGTCATCGCGCGTCACAGGCTTGAGCAGGTAGCCGAATACGCCCACGTCGGCGCCGGTGCGCAGGTACTCCGAGTCGGAGAAGGCGCTGACGATGACGACGGGGATACCCATCTCGCCGTAGATGACTTTGGCCGCTTCCAGGCCGTTCATTTTCGGCATCTGGATGTCAAGCAGAACAAGGTCGGGCCGCTCGTTGCGACAGGCCTGCACGGCCTCTTCGCCGTTCTTGCAGCTTGCGGTGACGGTGTAGTTCAGATCACTCAGACTCCGCGTCAACCCTTCGACGACGAGGTGCTCGTCGTCGGCAATCAGGATGCGGCGAAGGCGAGGCGTGCCGTTGGAAGATCCCATTCGATACCACTCCGAAGTCAAAAGCCCGTTGCCGGCGCGCCCGACCGTAGCGGCCGCCCCACCGGCGCCTCAGGTCGCTCATCGCACCGCTCTTGATTCGAATCCTTCACGCCCTCGTGGTCAGTCGCCGCCGTGGAATCGACCGGCGCTGACGGCTCTCAAGCGAGAGCAGTGTACCATGCCGGAGCGTCGGATGCAATGCGCAAACGCATTCCCAACAGAGGATTCTGTCGCGTGCGGGCTTTGAGCAATGTGGATCAGTCGAGCCAGTCCTCCGCTTTGAGGCGGTCGGGCACGTAAACCTCGGTCACGTACGAAATGTCCTTGGTGATGAGCGACTCGACTTCCATCTTGAAGCCGTTGCGCAGCAGAGCCTGAATCTCCTTCTGCCACTGCTTCTTTTCCGCGAACCAGGGGTATTCGGCGATCTGTTTGGCCCGCGTGCGGTCGCGATCCGTCAGGGCGATCTGCACATCGTCGCTCAGCTTGTAGCGGTCATAGTCCATCGCGCGGATGCCGAGGAACTTCGCATCCGGCACGGCCATGCGCCGCGACTCGAACGCGAGTGAGATCGAACCCTGCTTGATGACGCTGTAGATGTAATGCCCCCACGGATCACAATCGAGCAGGCAATAGATCGGCAGCCCCAGTTCCTGGTTGAGGCGCTGCAGCAGCCGCCGCACGCCGCGCGGCGGCTGGCCGTTGCCGTGGGTGAGGATGCAGTTGTGCTTCTTCCAGAACTTGTCCTCGTTGAATCGCTGCCAAACGGTGTTCTTCTCGACGTGGAGGACAAACTCAGCCTCGCACTTCTTGAACTGGATGACGCGCGGCTCGGTGATGCTCGGGATGCCGTAGCCGCCCGAACCCATGCGCCGGCAGTCGATCTCATCGCCGTTGTCGATGAGCGTGATGTTGCCGACCATGTCGCCGCGCTTGTCGGCGTAGACATGCAACTCTTCACGAAGCGATTCGAGCGTGACTTCGAGATCTTCGAGGATCGAGTCCGACTCGCTCTGGTCTTCGAAGGTCTTCTCCTTGGTGCCCTCGATGGTGTGCAGGCCGGCGTAGAACATGCCGCGGAGGCTCGAGGTCTTGTCGCGCTCGATGAGATCCTTGCAGCCCTTGGCCAGCAGCATGGTCTGCATGAACTTCTTGGCCTGGCCGAGGTTGAAGAGGTTGCGCCGCTGGCTGGCGCTGCCCATCTCGAGGATGCGCTTTGACCTGTTGTAGCTCGTGTTGCTCAGGCTGCGCGTGGGGATGACCACGAACGGGTCTCGCCCGGCCATCGAGGTCTTCACCACGGCGCCGGCGACTTCGTTGATGCGCTTGAGCGTCGCGGCCGACTTGGCGGCGTCGGTGCGCGAGCCCGCGGTCGACCGCGTGGGAGTGCGCGCGGGTTTTGTTCCCGTTGTTGGTTTCGCGGTCTTCTTAGCCATATGAACACCTCCGTGTGTTGGCGCGCCATCCGTGGGATGTAGCCGCGCGGGCGATTGTAGAGCGTCAAGCCGCGCTTCTCACAGGTTGAGGCCCAATGCGTCGTCAAGCCGGCGCTTGACATAGCGAGCGCCGGCACAGTCTCGCAGAGAGCAGTTGAGTTGCCACCGCCTGCCGTCCAAGGTGCGGTAGGCCAAGCTGTAGTCGAAGTGAGGGGGCTGCCCGCTGCGCCTGAAGCGCAGTGCGCTGATCTGGCCTGCAGGCAGTCGCGTCGCCCGCCTCTTTCCCGGTCCGAAGAGCGGCCCGTGCCAGGTGAGAAGTTCGTGGCCGTCGAACTGAACGATTGTTGAATTGACCAGTTGCGTGAGGAGTAAGAGCGTGAACACAAGCCCTGTGCCAACCACGAGCATCAAGCCCCCAAGGACGACGAAAGGACCCCCATTCATAGCCGCGGCCACGAAGATCACCGCCATGCACGCCGTGGCGAGCGCGCTGTAGAGAAGATAGCGCCACTTGCACGAGCCAGCATGATTCCAGCGCCAGCGAAGCGTCAGTACGCCGTTGACTTCGGTCTCCTTCAACCACCCCGGGGGGATCAATGCACCGTTGTCGTTCAATGCGGCGTGATCCGACGCTGGAGAACTCTTGAGTAGGTCGTCGAGCAGCGTTCCTGCCTTGCATTTCGGACATTCGACGCGACCGCCCTCAATCATGACTTCGCGGGTGTCGATGTCTTCGCCACATTGGCTGCAGGTCAGTCGCACAGGCCATCACACCTCGCGGTGGTCATTCAAATTACGCCGAACTTAGAAGTCCACCCAGTCGCTGCTTTAGAAACAACGCACCCGCACGACTTGGAACATTATCAACAAGCATCACGAGTTCCGCACCGGAATTGGCACATGACAGCGCGCAGACGGAGTCTTCGTCGTCGGACCACGCCTTGCACCAGAAGTACCGAATCTCACTCGTCCGGATTTCGAGGTATCGCCGCTTGAGTGGAATCGGGCCCTCGCGAATCGTAACCAATTGGCGATCCATGTGAATCACCGTTGAGTTGAGCCACATTCCGAGCGATACGGCGCCCGCGAGCAAGAACAAAGGCACGAGGAGCAGGGGCATCAATTTTTCCATGAGACTTGTCGGCGTCATGAGCACGACGATCATGCACCAGCAAAAGCCCGCCAGCAGGCCAAGGGCGATGAGGGTGATCGTCCACATGTCCCGATCTGTCCGTTGGCGCATGCGCCAGCGGATCACGAGTTCGTCTTCGCCCTCTTGCACGATCATCCAGTCGGGTGCAGGGAGCGCTTCTTCGATCAGCGGTTCGGGAAGTCTTGCCGAAGCGCGCGTTGCGTCATCCAAGTCGATAACCGCTGCGCACCGCGGACACGCCATCTCGTCGTGATCGATGATCACGTCATTGGAATCGAAGACCTCGCCACACTGATCGCAGTTGAATCGCATTGCTGAAGATCATGCGGCATAGAGCAGCGTCCGACTCTCCTGCATCCGGCGCTTCATGACTGCGTTCCGGATGGTCTGCGGCTCGATGAGGTCGATCGGTCGCTCGAACAGTCGCCCAAGGGCTTCGAGCAATCCGAAGTAGTTCTCGTAGTGCGTGCGCGGATCTGACGGATGAAACTCGACGAGAAAGTCGATATCGCTGCGCTGTGCATCGAATTCGGATCCTGTCGCCGAGCCAAAAACCTCAAGCCGGCGCACGCCAAAGCGGCGGGACAATTCCGCCAACTCGCTGCGACGCTGTAGCAACTTCTCTTTCATGCCAGCTCCCGATGATAGCCGGCGCCCCGTCTTCGCGTGATCGACTCCTCGCACCTGCTGGTTGAATCGCCCTTTCAGGGCTGACCGCGCGCGGCCCATTCATTCCCCGGGGCGTTGCCCCGGGCTGCCATCGATCGCACCTTCGGTGCTGCATGCGCGACGATCTATTCGCCCGGCGCATCCTTGCCCTTCGGCAGGATGCGCTTCAGATCAAACAAGAACCAGATGAACACCGCCACGGCGCCGGGCCCGAGGATGATGACCGAGAGCCACGTCGCCCACTGCATCATGGCTGCCTCCTCCCGAGCAGGTGTCCAACACCAAACCCGACTGCGGAGACCGGCAGGGCAAAGAGCACGGCGTACTCGCGCCAGGCGTCGAAGCCGGCCACGGTCCAGAACACGGATTCGTACTCCTGGTCGTACTGCCCGTAGATCGCTACGACGGTGTGATACGCCGCGTAGACGACCAGGCCGCTGCACGCGCTGAGCCAGCCGGCCAGGCGCGGCGGCCGGCCGAAGATCGCACCGAGCGCCGGCACGAGCACCACCGACGCCAGCGCGCCGCTCATGAACACCCAGGCATCGGTGATGCGCTCAAAGAGCAGCGACATCCACGAGGCCAGCAGCAGCACGGCGAAGATGCCGATGCGCGTGAGCAGGATGAGCTGCTTATCGGTGAGTGGCTTGCGGCGCAGCGGGCGGTAGATGTCGTAGACCAGATTGCCGCTGGCCAGCAGCGAATAGGTATCGGTGCTCGACATTGCCGCCGCGAGCACGCCGCCGAGAAACAGGCCGCGCAGGCCGATGGGCAGCGTCTGCATGCACACGGCCATCAAGGCGTGCTTGCCTTCCACATCTCCGCTGAGCAGTCCCTTCTCCACGGCGACGCGGGCGATCATGCCCACGATCGTCACGCCCCAGTCATACGCCGCCCAGAGCGCGATGCCGATGAGCATCGCGTAGATGATCGACTTGCTGTCTTTGGCCGCGAAGATGCGCTGGTAGAACGCGGGTTCGACGAAGACCGTCAGCGCCCCCACCGACCATGCGAGGATGATGCCCCAGCGCAGGCCGCCGGTGGCCGTCATGTGCTCAGCCGGCAGCACATCAAACGACTCGAACCCGCCGACCCACTTGAGCGCGATGGGGATCGCGATCGCCAGGGCCACGCACATGAGAACGAACTGGATCGTGTCGGAGATGGCGTCGGCCCACAGGCCGCCCATGGCGGTGTAGGCGGCGCAGATGCCCATGGAGACCAGCAGCGCCTCGGCCTTGTTCCAGCCGAGCATGGTGAACATGATCGTCATGCCGGCCAGGGCGGTGATGGGCAGGCTGTAGATGAAGCACGCGGCGGCGCCGGCGATGCGCGTCGCCTTGCCGTAGCGCTGTTCGAGCAGGTCCGGCAGCGTGATGCAGTCAAACTTCTTGAGGCGCGGCGCCAGCAGCAGGGCGCCGATGATGATGCACAGGTAGTACGGCCGGCTGAGCCAGAACCACGACACCAGGCCGTAGTAATACCCCTGCTCGCTCACGGCGAACGTCACGTCGAGTTCGTAGTAGGTGCTCACCAGCGTGCACACGAGCAGCGGCGTGGTGAGCATGCCGTCGGCGAGGAAATACTGCTTGAAGCCGGAGATGCGGGTGACCAGGAAGCCGCCGATGGCCATCATGCCCAGCATGTAGGCCACGAGGATGGACCAGTCGATGACGTGCAGGTGCTGGTCGATCAAGGTGCGGATTGTATCGGCGGCCGCGGTGCGAAAGCGACGCCAGTCGCACCGCTACCAGCCCGACGCGCCAGCGAGGACGAATCGCGCCTGCTCGGACACAACCTCCATCCTCGCTCGCGCTTCGGTCTGGTTCTCTCGCGCTTACTTTCGCTTGCTCGACTTCTTCGACTTCTTGCGCGTGGTCCCGGCCGGAGCTTCGCTGCTCTCACCCTCGCCAAAGAGGTCGTCGGATTCATCGCCTTCTTCGCCGTTGAGGTTGATCGGCGCCCGCCGGTCTTCGCAGATGATCACGCCGTCGTCTTCGGCCAGGCGCCCGCCGTCATCGACCACGTTGCCCGAATCGTCGAGCACGTAGTCCGCCTCGGCGGTGCGGCGCTGGGCCTGCTTCATCAGCGCGTCGTAGAGCGCTTTGCCATCGGCGCCGGTGATCGATTCGCAGGCGCGGCTGATCTCGCCGATGTAGCGAAGAAACGCCCCGCGCCGCTCGCCCTCGCGGCGCATCTTGCGCCGGCGATTGAGATACGTCTGCAGCTTGCGCCCGCACTCCTGCAAAGCCAGGCGCATCTCCTTGCGGATCTCGTCGTAGTCCGCGATCGCCTCTTTGCTCTCGCTCGTGAAGGGCACCCACACCGAGGCCATGTGGATCATCACCACCAGCGGGCCGACGGGCAGCGAGTTCTTCGGCTGGGTCATGCCGTAGTTGCGCCAGTTCGTCTCCACCGCCGCCTTGAACGACGAGCAGGACGACTGCTGATAGAGCAGCGGAACGCGGTTGGCAAAGCGGATGACCCGCGCCTGGTCTTCGGCGGGCAAGTCGCCGCCGTACGCCAGCGCCGCCTCGATGACGAATGGCCGGCCGCGATAGACCGACGCCGGACGCGTGCTGGCTGAATAGAACTCCGCCTTCACTTCCTTGAGCAGGCCCGCCAGCAGCGTGCGCGTGCCGATCGGTTGCACGCAACTGGTCGGTGGGGCCATGATCTTCACATCCTGGATCGCCTTGTAGAGGCGCTCGGCGTCGGCGTGCGCGACCTGCTTGATCCACGTGCGATCGGTCAGGCCGGCCTTGGCGCAGATCTCCCTGGCCACGCTCGGCCCGACGCGGCAGAACTCCTTCTTGAAGAACGCGCCCAGTTGCGTTGTCTCGGTCCGCTCGAGCATCTGGATCAACGTGCCCAGTTCGATGCCCTTGGGGTGCGGTTTGATCTCTTCCGTCTCGGGCGGCAGCTCATCGACGGTGCGATTGAACTCGACGCGCTCGTTGGTCGGCGGGACGTAGGTGATGCGCGCGTGCGGATTGGCGATGGCCGTCTGCTCAAGGTACTCGTCGATGCTCTGCCGGCCTTTGAGGTACTTGCCCTCAAGTTCGATGGTGACCTGCGTGCCGTGACCTTCGGGAAAGAATGCATCGTCTTCGGGGTGTTCGGTTTCGCTGACGACGTCGGCCTTGTTCTTGCTCGTATCCATCTTGAGCACGACTTCGTGGGCCGGCTTGTTCTTTTTGGTCTTGGAGATGATGAGCACGGGCTTGCCGGTGGTCATCAGGCCGTACATGCCGGCGGCGGAGATGCCGATGCCCTGCTGGCCGCGGCTCATCTTGAGGCGGTGGAACTTCGAGCCGTAGAGCAGCTTGCCGAAGATGTTGTCGATCTGCTTGCGGACGATGCCCGGCCCGTTGTCGCGGATGGTCACCTTGAAGCGGTTCTCATCGACCTGGAGCAGTTCGACGTGGATGTCGGGCAGGATGCCGGCCTCTTCGCACGCGTCGAGCGAATTGTCCACCGCCTCTTTGACCGTGGTGAGCAGCGCCTTGCGCGGATTGTCGAAGCCGAGCAGGTGGCGGTTCTTGGCGAAGAACTCGGAGACGGAGATCTCGCGCTGGCTCGCGGCCATGGATTCGGCCGTGGCGCGCGTGCGGGCCTTGTCTTTCCGGCGGCCTGACTTCCCGGGAGCGGCTTGGACGCTGCTCGCGTCAGAGTCGCCGGCCAGTCGCAGCCGCGGCGGCTTGCTGATTTTTTTCGATGGCATGTCGGGATCGATCGGGGCGGGAGCGAACAGTGAAGTCATGAACCAAGCCCTCCGTGGCTTGAACTGGCGTGCCGTTTCTCTTCGGCATTGAATGGGCGATCGCGTCAGCGGTCCAGTGGCCCGGGCGGCGAGACCCCCTGCTTTGGTGTTTTTCGCCGCGGATGAGCGCAGGGTCTTGCGGCAGGGCCCTCCAATCGGGTACTCTACCAGCACCGGCCGCATCGCGCTTCGATGTGACCAAGCCAACAGCATGAAGGAGACTCGAGATGAACCGCCATCTGACCCTGACCGCACTCGCCGCCGTGCTCTTCGCCGGCGGTGCTCACGCCCAGACCGTGATTGACCCCTCGCGCGTGCACCTCGTCGAACCGGTGGGCGTTCAGCAGATCCACGTGGGCGGGCAGTCGCCAGCGTACGGCATCACCGTCTACGACAACTCCGTGAACTTCAACCTGCGCACCTATTCCCCAGGCCAGGCGAACGTCGAGATGGCCGACGACCTGCATATGGACCGGGGCGGCAACATCGTTTCGCTCCACTTCGCCTACTACCACGGCTTCGTCGGCGGCGGCACGATCACCGCGACCGTCACCGTGTACGACAACGACCCGGCCAACTCGGTCTACCCGGGCAACGGGGCGAACCTGCTGGCGACGTACGTGATTCCCAACCTGCCCAAACGCGCGATCTCGCTCATCGGCGTGCGGTTCGATCCGCCCGAGCCGCTGACAGTGCCGCAGGATGTGTGGATGGGCGTTTCGTTTGACAGTTCGAACACGTACGCCGTGCTGTGCAACCCGCCGGTGGTCGGCACGAGCGAGGACATTTTCTCGCAGAACCCGCCGGGCGGGCTGTATTACTTCAGCGGCAACCCGCCGGCGAACTTCTGGTGGGCGGTGCAGATGGATGGCCCGGGCGTGCTGGTGCAGAACCCGCCCTCGCCCGGCCGCGCGGGCGTGACCAACACGCTGAGCGTCTACGGCGCCCAGCCGGGGCACGAGGTCTTCTTCGCATACGCATTGCGCGAGGGCCAGACGCCGGTGCCCGGCTGCCCGGAGGTGGTCATCTTCCTGCAGCGGCCGACGATCATCGGCAGCGCGATCGCCGACGGCAACGGCGAGGCGTCGCTGAACGTGTTCGTCCCCGGCGCAGCGCGCGGGGTGACGGTGATCCTCCAAGCCCTCGACCGCGCCGCCTGCAGCGAAAGCAACGCGATTTTTCATAGGTTTGAGTAGGCGGCGGGTATGTCGCTCGATAACGACAGTGGCGCGCTGTCAGTGCACGCTGGTCCCACATCCAACGCTGCTGAGTGCCGCAACGAGCGATCGCTTGTCGGACCCGTCGGCCTGGGAATGGTGGTGGTTGCCACGGTCGGAAGTCCGGCGTGCTTCCTGCTGCCCTGCCCGCTGCTCCTGCTTGTCCCGGTTGGCCTGATCGGCCTGCTGGTCTGTCTGGTGGGTCTGCTGTTCCGCCCTCGCTGGTGCGGCGCTGTCGGATTGCTCATCGGGACGTTGTGTCTGGCGGCCTGGACCGGCTTCTTCTGGACGGCATTCGCCCCAGCAATCGCAGGGATGCGCCAGTACAACCTGACCGCTGGTGAATATGTGATACTTCTGATGCGCTCCCAAGCCGCTGTAGAGTTGATCGAGCTGCGTCGAAAGTCCGATGGCACACCTCCCGCGTCGCTCGCCAAGGCCGGCGTAACTGGTGACGATCTCGTCGACGCGTGGAACCGCCCTCTCCGATACGTTATCAATCCGGCTACGGCACGAGGCTATGAACTCATCACGATTGGCAAGGACGGGATACCGGGGACCCAGGATGACATTGACTTGATCAGCATTCCGCGGAACGGTTTCGAACTGGCGCCGATTCGTCGCCGTCGAGCTACCGGCTCGCAGAGCGTCCCCCCGGCGAAGTCGGGAGGGTGAGCGACCCATTCGCCGTCCGCTCCGCAAACCTGTTCCGCCCCTACCATTCCCGATGATTCGGCGGGACCGGTTTCTGGATTACGTGGATCGCTTCCGCTCGGCGCGGGTGCTGGTCATCGGGCCGGCCGTGGCGGAGCGGGATGTCCATTGCGCCGTCAACCGCCTGGCGCCGGACTACCCCATGCCGGTGTACCGCGTCGAGCACGCCAGCGTCCACCCCGGTGCCGCCGCCCTGACGGCCGCGACGGTGGCCAACCTGGGCGCCCAGGCGACACTGCTCGCTCCCGTCGGCCTGGCCGAACCGGGCACCGCCATGCGGCAGTGCCTGGCCGAATCCGGCGTGGCGCTCCTTGACGCCGGCGGCACTGGCCCGGACTTCCGCACACCCGAACTGTTCCGCTACCTTGCCCAGGGCCGGCAACTGCTCCAGATCCGGCGCGGCTGGAAGCGCGGCGCGCTGCCCCAGCTGCGCCAGGCGCTCAAGCGACTCACCGGCGGCGAGCAGGTGCGGGCCGCGTTCGACTGCGTGTGCATCGTGGCCGGCGAGCCGGAGACGATCGCGCGCCAGGACGTGCAGTACATCGCGCAGTGGTGCCGATCGCAGGGCGTGCCACTCGTGTATGACGCGGCCGGCTCGAGCGAACATCTCGAACCCGGCGAGGCGGAGCATCTCATCGTCAACGAGCGCGAGTCGCGGCAGATCGCCGCGGCGTGCGGACTGGAAGAGCAGGACGATCACATCGAGCGGCTGCGGCGCCTGTGCGAGGCCGTCGCGCCCAACGTGCTGCTCACGCTGGGCCGGCAGGGCGCGGTGATCGCCTGCCGCGGCGAAGCCTCACCGGACAAACCGGAGGTGCATCCGCTGACGGTGCCGGCGCACGCGATGGCGGATCGACGCGGCATCGGGTACGTCGTCTCCGGCGTGTACGCCGCGCTCACCGCCATTGGCGCGAGCCCGCGCGAGGCGGGGATGCTGGCGTGCAGCGGCGCGAGCTTGGCTGCGAGCCAGCCGGGGCCCAAGCGGCTCGATCTCGAATCGCTGCTGCGGCTGGGCTATCGCGAGATCGAGACGCACGTGGCCGATGGCATCGAAGTCTTCTCGCGCATCCGCGACGAGCACCTGCCGGTCATCGACCAGGCAGCGCGGCTGCTCATGGAGGCGTACAACGAGGGCAAGCAGGCGCTGATCTTCGGCAACGGAGGCAGCGCCGCCGAAGCGAACCATCTCGTGGGCGAACTCACCGGCCGCTTCAAGCACAGCCGTCCCGGCCTGCCGAGTATCTCGCTCAGCGCCAACGACTCGCTGACCACCTGCCTCGCCAACGACTACGGCTACGAAGATGTTTTCGCGCGGCAGATCGAAACCTTCTGCCGCGAAGGCGACGTGGTCATCGGCCTCTCGACAAGCGGGCGGTCGCCCAACGTGGTGCGCGCCATGGAGCGGGCCCGGCAGCGCGGGGCTCGGGTCATCGCGTTCACGGGGCGCGACGGCGGCGCCATGGCCGATCTTGCCGACGTGGCCATCATCGTGCCTTCTGAAAGCACGGCGCGCATCCAGGAAGCGCACCTGTTCATCATCCACGTGCTGTGCGACATGCTCGACAGCCGGCTCGACTCGCAGGGCCGGTTGCACCCTTCGGCTTCGGAGATGTGATCGTGAGTGAGCACCGCGACATTCTGCTCGTCGGCGACGCGATGGTCGATGCGTACCTGCGCACCGAGCCCGTCGGAATCTCCGACGAAGCGCCCGTCGCCGTTCTCGACTGGGTCGGCGTGGAGCGCACGCTGGGCGGGATGATGAACGTCGCCGCGTCCTGCGCTGCATGCGGCGGAACGCGGATCATCGGACTCGTCGGCGATGACGATGCCGGACGCTTCCTGCGCGAGGAGACGGAACGGCTCGGCATCGAGGCGCGATGGATCGAAGACGGCCGATGCACGATCGAGAAGATGCGCGTGCTCGCGGGCGATCAGCCGGCGATGCTGGCGCGGCTGGACGTTGAAGACACCACGCCCGTCGACGAGCGAACCTCGGCCGAGGCTCTGAACGCGGCGCGCGAGCAGATGACCCGATGCGGCGCGATGGTGGTCTCCGACTATCGCAAGGGGTTGATCACTGCCGAACTCGCGCGGGAACTGCTCGACGCGGCCGCCGCGGCGGGGCTGCCCGTGATCGTGGATGCCAAGCCTGGGTCGATGGGATGGTTCAAGGGCGCGACGGTGCTCACGCCCAACGAGCGCGAGGCGCGGCAGTTCGCCCGGGAAAACGACCTCGATTTTGGATCCGTCGACGAACTGGGCCGGGCGCTGGCGACGGCGCTGGACGCCGCGGTGCTCATCACGCGAGGGGCGGATGGCATGACGCTGTTCGACCGCAGCGGCGGCCGGCTGGAGCATTTCGATGCGGGCGGCCAGCGGCCGCTTTCGACCAGCGGAGCCGGCGACGTGGTGGTGGCGGCGATCGCGGCCGGCCTGGCGCGCGGGGCCGGGCTCGTTGACGCGGCGCGGAGCGCCTCGCAGGCGGCCGCCCGGGCCGTCGCCCGCGAAGGCACCTGCCGCATCGAGCCGGGCGATCTCTGAACCGGGCCGCCCCGCCCGACGCGAATCAGACATTCACCCGATCCGCTCCGCCCTGACGTTGCGCAGCAGCCTCATACACTGACTCCGGCGATTCCGCCACGTTTCTTCGTCGGAAAGGACGACGCCATGACCGCAACTCGCGTTGAAAAAGACTCGATGGGCGAAATGACCGTGCCGGCCGACGCGCTCTACGGCGCGACGACGCAGCGTGCGGTCGAGAATTTCCCGATCTCGCATCGCCCCGTGCCCGCCGAAGTCATCCACGCCTTCGGCCTGCTCAAGAAAGCGTGCGCCGAAGCGAACCTCTCGCTCAAGAAGCTCGATGAACCGCTCGCCAAGGCGATCATCAAGGCCGCCGACGCGATCGCGCAGGGCAAGCACGATCGCGAGTTTCCCATCGACATCTTTCAGACCGGCTCGGGCACGAGCACGAACATGAACGTCAACGAGGTGATCGCCAACCTCACGTGCATCGCCGCCAAGCAGCCCATCGGCTCGCGCGAACACAAGAACGCCGTGCACCCCAACGACCACGTGAACATGGGGCAGTCGAGCAACGACACCTTCCCGACCGCCATGCAGGTGGCCGCTGCGGTGTCGATCGATCGCGATCTTATTCCCGCGCTGACCCGGCTTGCCAAGGAACTCAAGAAGAAGGCCAAAGCGTGGGACAAGATCGTCAAGGTCGGCCGCACGCACCTCATGGACGCCACGCCGATCCGACTCGGACAGGAGTTCTCGGGTTACGCCGCCGCCGCCGAATACTGCGTGACGCGCGCCAAGCGCGCCATGCAGCGCCTGGCTGAGAATCTCCCGCTGGGCGGCACGGCGGTGGGCACGGGCATCAACACGCATCCGAAGTTCGGCTCGATGGTCGCCGATCTGCTCAGCAAGGCGACGGGCGTGAAGTTTGCCGAAGCCGAGAACCACTTCGAAGCCCAGTCCACGCGCGACTGCGTCGTGGAGGCATCGGGCGAACTCAAGACCATCGCCGTGGCGCTGAGCAAAATCGCCAACGACATCCGCTGGCTCGGCTCGGGTCCGCGATGCGGCCTCTTTGAACTCGCGCTGCCCGCCACCCAGCCCGGTTCGTCGATCATGCCCGGCAAGGTCAATCCCGTCATGTGCGAGTCGGTCATGCAGGTCGCCTGCCAGGTCATCGGCAACGACGCGGCGATCACCATCGGCGGCCTCGGCGGCGTCGGGTCGCTCTTTGAACTCAACGTCGCCATGCCCATGATGGCCGACAACATGCAGTCGAGCATCCACCTGCTCGCCAATGTGGCCGACGCCTTCACCGACAAACTCGTCATCGATCTGCAGGTCAACGAGAAGATCGCGACGGGCTTTGTCGAGAAGTCGCTCATGCTGTGCACCAAACTCGCGCCGGTCATCGGCTACGACAACGCCGCCAAGGCCGCCAAGGCCGCGTTCAACGAGGGCATGACGATCCGCGAATACTGCCGGCAGCACAAGCTCATTGACGACAAGACGCTCGACAAGCTGCTCGACGCCCGATCGATGACCGAGCCGGACAAGGCCTGATGCCTTCACCCGGCCCCGGTGCGGCCGAGCACGCATGGTGTGCGACATTTTCTCGGCCTGAATCGATATCCGGACGCAAGTCGGGGTGGAGTTGATCCGATAGCCACACGGGCTTCCGATCCGCCTCCACTTCGAGGACAGGGCCATGGCGACATTTGGTGCAACCGGCCAGGACCGCCGCATGAGTCCGCGCATGAGCGTCGCGCACGGCGCGAAGGTGTTTGACCCCCGGGCGCAGCGCTACCACGCGGCCCAGACGTGCAACATCTCCGCCACTGGCGCCCTGCTCAAGGTGCAGCGCTCGATGCCGGTCATGAGCGGAGACCGGCTCGACGTGGCCATCGACGCCGACGACGCGACGCGGCGCGTGCTGGCGCTGGGCGACTTCGTGCCGTCGCGCGTGGTGCGGGTGATGGCGATCGATCGCTTCAGCCAGGCGGTCGCCGTGCAGTTCCACGCGGCGAGCGATCTTCCGGCGGATCAGGCCGACGACCCGATCATTCACACCTGGGTCAAGCCGAAGACTGATCGCATCGCGGCCTGATCGATCAGAAGCGCCCCCACGACACATCACTCTGCCGCAAAGCGCGTTCGAGTCGCTGCAGGTACTGCGCGCGCGGGATGGCGGCGCAGCCGAACTGCTTGAGGTGCGCATTGACGAACTGCGTGTCGAGCAGCGTGTAGCCGCGCCGGCGGAGATGTTCGACAAGCGCGACGAGGCAGACCTTGCTCGAATCGGTGCCGCCGATTTCGGGCCGGCTGAACATCGACTCGCCGAAAAAGGCGCCGTGGATGGAGACGCCATACAGGCCGCCCACGAGTTGTCCTTCGCGCCACGCTTCGACGCTGTGCGCCCAGCCGCGCCGATGCAGGTCGGTGTAGGCGGCGATGAGGTCTTCACTGATCCAGGTCTCGGGTTGCCCGGGTCGGGGCAGCGCGCACTGCCGCATGACCTCTTCGAACGCCGTATCCGCGCGCACCTCGAACACGCCCCGGCGCACCGTCTTGCGAAGTGAGTCGGAAGCGCGAAACGCATCGAGCGGGATGTGGCCGCGCGGGTCGGGGCTGTACCAGTGCACCTCGCCCGTCTCGGGGTCGGCCATGGGAAAGTAGCCCATCGCATAGGCGCTGAGCAGCGTGCGGGGGCTGAGCGCATCGTCATGGTCGGCGGACCGGCTCACTGCCCAGACGATAGAATGGAGATTGACAGACCGCTGAATGAAACGTTGCACCGACGGGAGGAACGGATGAAGTATCGCCGGCTGGGCCAATGGGGTGTGCAGGTATCCACGATCAGCTTTGGCTCGTGGCTCACCGTTCGCAAGCAGGGCGCGGAACTCGCCGCCCGCCTGCACCGCACCGCCTACGAGAGCGGCATCAACTTCTTCGATACCGCCAACGTCTACGGCAACGGCGAGGCCGAAGCCGTGGTCGGCTCTTCGCTGGCTCCCTTTCGACGCGATACCTATGTGCTCGCCACCAAGGTGTTCTTTCCCTACGGCGACAACCCCTTCCCCGGCGTCAACGACCGCGGCCTCTCGCGCAAACACATCTTCGAACAGTGCCACCGCTCGCTGCGCGAGTTGCGCACCGACTACATCGATCTCTACCAGTGCCACCGCTACGACCAGAACGCGCCGCTGCACGAAACCTGCCGCGCGATGAACGATCTCATCAGCCAGGGCAAGGTGCTCTACTGGGGCGTGAGCGAATGGACGAGCGATCAGATCCGCGAAGCGGTGTCCATCTGCGATGAGCACAACTGGCATCGCCCGGCGTCGAACCAGCCCGTGTACAACATGCTCGAGCGCGGCGTCGAGAAGAACATCCTGGGCACGTGCGCCGATCTCGGCCTGGGCGTGGTCGTTTTCAGTCCGCTGGCGCAAGGTATCCTGACAGGCAAGTACAAGCCCGGCCAGCAGCCCGCGGGCGGCACGCGAGCCGCTGATGAGAAGCAGGGCCAGTGGATGCGCCCGCGCATGACCGAAGAGAATCTCCGCAAGGCCGCGGACCTCGCGAAGGTCGCGGAAGGCATGGGCTGCACCGCGTCGCAGTTGGCGCTGGCGTGGTGCCTGCGCCGTGATGAACTGAGCAGTTGCATCGTCGGCGCCAGCCGGCCCGAGCAACTGCTCGAGAACATCGGCGCTGCCGAGATCGAACTGCACGAAGCGGTGCTCGACCGGATCAATATGATCCTCGGCGCATGACCACACGATCGCACATGCATGAAGTCGGCCTCGCTGCTTCGCCGGAGCGCGTGTTCGCGATCCTGCACACGCCAAGCGCCATTCGCGGCTGGTGGGGCGCGAGCCGGTGCATCGTGCACGCGATCGAGGGCGGCACTTGGGCGGCTGAATGGGGCGATGAAGACGATCCCGACTATCTCACCGTTGCGCGCATTGCCGTCTTCGACCCGCCCCGCCGGATGGCGCTCGATGCATATCGCTATCGCGCACGGTCCGGCCCGCTGCCGTTCCAGGCCGATTTCCGCACGGAATTCACCGTCACGCCCGCCGCTCTCGGCTGCGTGCTTCGCGTCGAGCAGGTGGGCTTCCCGGCGGGGCCCGAGGCCGACGAGTTCTACGCGGGCTGCGAGAAGGGCTGGCGCGCGACGTTTGAGTCGATCCGGCGGTTCCTCGGCGAGTCAGAGGACGCGGCTACGATTGGTGCATGAACACGCACACCCCACTGACGCGGCGCGAGGCGCTGGCGATCGGCGGCGCCGCGGTTGCCACGAGCGCGGTCGGACCGCTGCATGCCGGCGCTTCCGCCTCGACGGCGCTGCCGAGTGCATTGGTCGCTCCGTCGGCCATGTACCAGGCTGACGAGCCGCTGCAACTGCGCTTCGCCGTCAAGTGGGGCATGGTCAACATTGATGCGCCCGTCATGGAGAAGTTCCGCATCCTCCAGTCCATCGGGTTTGACGGCGTCGAACTCGACAGCCCCGGCGGACCCGACATCAAGGAGATTCAAGCCGCGAGCGAGGCAACCGGCCTGCCTGTGCACGGCGTGGTCGATTCGATCCACTGGAACGTGCGCCTCTCCGACCCGGACCCGGCGGTGCGCGCCAAGGGCCGGGAGGGCCTTGAGACGGCGATCCGCTACAGCAAACAGTGCGGCGGATCATCCGTGCTGCTTGTTCCCGGCGTCGCCGGCAACAAGGAGAATGAAAACCAGCAGCAGTGCTGGGATCGCTCGATTGAGCAGATCCACAAGGCTCTACCGCTTGCCGCGGCGCTGGGCATCCACATCCTCATCGAAAACGTCTGGAATCGATTCTGCTACGACCACGACGGCGGCGATGATCAGAGCGCCGAGCAACTCGCCGCGTATCTCGACGCCATCAACAGCCCGTGGGTCGGCTCCTACTTCGACATCGGCAACCACCGCAAGTACGGCAAGCCCGAGCAGTGGATCCGCACGCTGGGCAGGCGCATCACCAAGTGTGATGTGAAAGACTGGGGCGCGGCGGCCGGCTGGGCCGAAATCGGCCAGGGAGACGTCGATTGGCCGGCAGTGCGGACGGCGCTGCGGGAGATCGGCTTCACCGGCTGGTGCACGGCGGAGGTCGGCGGCGGCGACGAGCAGCGCCTCGCCACGATCAAGCGCCAGATGGATGCGGCGCTGCGCGCCTGATCATCGCGCTTCCGGTTCTCCAACGAAGATCATTGACCGCAGAGATCGCTGAGTTCGCCGAGATGGCGATCAGTTCACCAGCGTCACGGCCTGTCGGGGCAACCATGTTTCACGGCCGTCCACCAGTCGCGCCAGCAGCCAGTCGCGGCGGTCTTCGATGACGCTGAACTCCACGCCTTCAGCCAGCGGCTCGGTGAAGCTCGGCTCGTAGCCGATCTCTGACGGCCCAAGTCTGCCGGTAACATCGCGCATGACCACGCCTTGCGGCTGACGGTCGATTCCAAGCTGCTCGACCGTCAACGACACGACCAGAGCCACCGCGACGACGCCTGCGGTCCAGACGGGCCAACGCGGCCAGGCGCGCCGGCTCCTGCCGAGCCGCGCCAGAGCCCACAGCCACATGATGCCCGAAAACACGACCAGCAAGAGCAGTCGGGTGCGGGTGGACCAGTCATCGTGCCAGAAGAGCAGGTCCTCGCGCACGCGGCTGGACGCCTTAGGTTCGATGTGCGTCGTAACGCGTCGGCGCGCCTGCTGGAGGTTTGATACGAGATGCCGGTCGCCGCCGATGTACTGCTCGGCCCGGCGATAAGAGAGAATCGCCGGCCCGAGTTCGCCCGCGAGCAGATGCGCGTTGCCGATGTTGTAGAGCAGCCGCCCATTGTGGATGCCCTGCTCGTCGATGATTCGCTGCCAGGTCGAAGCCGCGTGCTCGAATGACGCCGCCGCACGGGGCGAATCCTTGGCGCGCTCGTCGAGCCCCCTGTCGAACGCCGTCTGCGCTTCGGCAAAGAGCGCCGCGGCGTCGGCCGGAGCGGAGGTTTCGTTCGCTTCGTTCTGCCGCGCGAGCGCGGGAAGAGCCAGAAGCAGCACCGCAAGCGCGGGGATCAGAGTTCGATGGAAGGTCATGCCGCCACCTCCTCGCGCCGGGCGGTGGCGCGGTCGATCTCGATGAGCAGCGCCAGGGCCTGGGTGCGCCACTCAGCGCCATGCTCGCGCGCGCCGCCGCTGTAGCGGGCCTCATCGCACTGGTGGAGCAGTTCATCGAGACGCCGGGCCAGCGAGGCGTCAATCGGCTTGAGCAGGTGCACGCAGTCCGAAGTCGTCAGGCCCGCGGCGGGCCGATCGAATCGATCCGCCATGTACTGCCGCAGCGCGGCGCCCACGTGGACGGCGGCCGACTCGCTCGGGCGCGGCGCTTCAAGAGCGCGCCTCGCAGAGCCAAGCGCGCGGCGCCGGCGGCGGAGCGATTCATCACCCCGGCCGCGCTTGCGCCACATGAGCATCATCAGCGCGCTGAAGTAGAGGACCGGCGGCGCGCCCAGCGCCGCAATCCACGCCGGCGATTCGAGCGCCTCGGCGAGATCGAATCGCTGATCGACAAGCGCCTCGGCGGCACTGTAGTTGTACTCGATCCCGCCCGCGGCATCGCGCACGTCGCGGCCCATGGGTCCGCCGGTGTCGGCGCCGACCGCGTCGCCGGCGGTCACGATCCGCGTCGGCCTGACCTCCAGCGGAATGGCGTTGGACGACGCCACGGCGTACCGGCCGGACTCGATGTCGAAGTACGGAAGCTCAATCGAGGGAATCTCGGTGACCGAATCGCGCAGGGGCCGGATGATCTCTTCGTAGATCAGCTGACCGTTGCGCCGCTGAGGCTCGTCGGGCGAAGTCGTAATGCGGAACTGGTCGCGGAAGCCCGGCTGCTCCGCCAGGTCGATGCGCGGATCGCGGAGCACGGCTCCGTCGGCACTGATCCGGATCGTCAGCGTGATCGGATCGCCGACGTTCACATCCGCAGCTGACGCAGCCGCGGAAATGCTGTAGCGCCCGATCAGCCCGGAGAAATTCGCCGGGCGCCCTTCGGCGGGCAGCGGCTTGACATTGAGCCGGATCGCGTTGGACGGCACCGACACGCGCTCGACCTGGTCATCTTCAAAGAACGATCGCGACGGCCGCACGACGACTTCGCAACTCAGCGTGGCCGGGCCGAGTTCGAATTCGCCCTCAGCGGCCGGGACGATCAGCCGCCGGACGGTAAAGGTGTCGTACTGGTTGCCGTCAAGTGTGGCCTGCCCCCGCTCGCCGCGGGCTCGACTGCCGAGAAAGTCGATCGTCGCCTGGCGCCCGCCGACCTGCGCATCGGGCGCATCGTACGTTTCAAACCGGCCGTCGAGGCCCGGCACGCGGATCGACACGTTCTGAATCGTGGTGCTCAGGTAGAGCGTGGCGCGCAGCTCGATCGCCTCGCCGACGTACGGCGAGGCGTTGTCCACCTCCAGCCGCAGACGCACATCCGAGCGGCTCTGCGGCTCGCGGACGTTCACCGTCAGCGGGCTGGTGTGGTATTCCTGGCCGTCCACGCTCACGCTCAGCGGCGGAATGGTCTGGAGCCCGCTGTGCTGGAACACGACCTGGTAGTTGAAGATGTAGCCCTGGAAGTGGTTCTCCTGCCGCCGGCGGTTGATGATGATGGTGGATGAGTGCGAGATGTTCTGCCCGCCGCGCGGCTGCACGTCGATACCGTCGAGGCGCGGCCAGTTTGGTTCAGCCGGTGACGGCGAGCCGTTCACGCTCACCTGCAGCGTCACGGGCTGGCCGACGTAGACGCTGCGCTCGGCGATTGCAGCGCTGACTTCGATTTGCGCCAGTCCAGCGCGCGACGCCAGCATCACAAGCAACAGACCCACCAGACCCGCCCACCTGGAACTCACTCGAAATCTCCGGCTCATGCTGTGGTCACCAATCCCTTTCCACCGGCTGCGATTGACGAATCCGCGCCCGCTCGGCCCGCTGGCGGATCTCGCGCCGCTCGCGCTCGCGTTCGAGCAGCCACTGCACGGCCTGCTCGCCGGGATCCACCTGCTGCTCGGGCGGGCCCGCCTGCTGCGGCGCGGCCTGGGCCTGCTGCTGCTGGCTCTGGGGCGGCTGGACCTGCTGCCCCTCTGGTTGCTGCTGGCTGTCTTGCTGCTCACTCGGCTGCTGGTTCTGCTGAGGCGAATGCTGCCCTTCATCGGGCTGCAATTGCTCGGCCGCGTCGCGCAGGTGCTCGGCCGCCTGCTGCTGGTGCTGCTGCGCCTGCTCCAGCTCGTCGGCGCTGAGCGACTGCGAAGCCTGCTCCTGCTCACGCCTCGCCTCTTCGAGCGACTGCTGGGCCTTCTCGAGCGACTCGCGCACGTCGGACTGGTCCGGCGGCGTCATCTGGGGCGGCGGCTGGCTCTGCGACTGGTCGCGCGGTTCACTCGACTGACCCTGCTCGGATTGGCCGCCCTGCTGCGGCTGGTCCAACTGGCGATCCTGCTGAGATGACTGCTGCGGCGCCTGCTCCTGCTGGAGCATCTCATCCACCTGCTGCTGCAACTGCTTCGTCAGTTCGTTGAGTTGCGACTGCATCTGTTCGAGCTGCTCGCGCGTCGGTGTCTGCGACTCGGGCTGCCGCTGATCCTGGGGCGCCTGCTGAGATTGAGACGGCTCCTGCGACTGCTGCTGTTGCTCTTGCTGCGGTTGCTCTTGCTGCTGTTGCTCTTGCTGCGGTTGCGGCGACTGCTGATTCTGCTGCGGTTGACCATCCTGCTTCTGGTTCTGCTGGTCTTGCTGGTCTTGCTGCTGTTGCTGCCGGCTGGTCTGGTCGGCGGCCTGCTGCTGCTCGCGGGCCAGCTTCTCAGCCTGCTGGGCCGCATCCTGCCGCTGCTGCTGCATCTGCCTCATCTGTTCGAGCGCCTGCTCGATTTGCCGCCGGGCCATGCGGGCGTATTCGAGGTTCCTCGCTGCATCCACGTCTTCGGGGCTGCGACGCACGACGTCGCGGAACGTCGCCTCCGCCCGCTGCAGCGTGGACAGCGCCGCCTTGGGATCCTGTTGCACCTGCTGCTGCGCCTGTTCGAGCAGCAGCCGGCCGATGTTGTAGTGCGCCGCATCGGCGAGTTCCGGCGGGCACTGGCGCGTGGCCTCGACCTGGCGGAAGAGATCCATCGCTTCGTCGGTTTCGCCGAGCCCGGAAAGGGCGACAGCCTTGTTAAAGGTTGCTTCGATCGGCGCATCATCGCGGCGCATCGCTTCGTCATAAAGCGTCGCCGCCTGCTTCAGATCGCCGGCGCTGTAGTGTTCATTGCCCTGCTGCACGAGTTGCCGCGCATCGGCCTGCCCGAGCGCCGCCCCGCTGCAGAGCAGGACCAGGCTCGCCGCACAAGCCGCGATGAACCGCGGCGCGTCAGATGGTCGTGCGTCTACGGCCACTGATCAGCCCTTCCATGAAAACGAGACCCAGCGCCAGGCCCAGAAAGATCTGAAACTTCTCCTCATATCGGATCGTTTCGGTCGTCGCCATCTCGCGCTGCTGGGCCTGTCTGATCAATTGTTCATACACCTTGTCGAGTTCGATGGTTCCCGTGGAGACGTTGAGATATTGCCCGCCCCGGCTCGCCAGTGCAACCTGCCGCAGCGTCTGTGCGTCCAGGCGCGACATGACGGGCTTGCCTTCATGGGTCACAAAGGACTGCCGCCCGAACTCATCGGTGATGGGAATGCGCGTGCCGACGTTCTCGTCGCCGATGCCGACGGCGATGATGCGGATGCCCGCCTCGCCCGCGGCCCGGGCCGCTTCAACGGGGAAGCTGTCCATGTCTTCGCCATCGGTGATCAGGAGGATGTCCTTGTGGCTCGCCTCGTCGGTGTCGAAGACTTCGCGCGTGGCCAGGCGGATGGCGTCGCCGATGAGCGTGCCGCCCCGATTCACGCTTTCGGGCGAGAGGTTGTCCAGCGCCATGCGCGCAAAGCCATAGTCGTGCGTCAGCGGGCACTTGACGACGGCCGAGCCCGCGAAGGCCACAATGGCGACCCGATCGCCGCGCACGCCGGAGAGCGCGTCGCGGACCCACATCTTCGTCCGTTCGAGACGACACGGAGCGAGGTCTTCGGCGAGCATGCTGCGCGAGACATCGATGACGAAGCACACATCGCGTCCCAGGCGCTTGACCTCCTGCGGCGTGGCGTTCCACTGCGGTCGCGCCAGGCCGAATGTGATCGCCCCCAGCGCACCCAGCAGCAGAATCGATTTGAGCGCGGGCCGCAGGCGGCTGGCCGAAGCGGCCAGTTCGGGCAGCAGCTTTGCATCGGCCAGGCGCCGCAGCAGCACTGACCGGCGGTAGAGCGAGTACCCAATCACCGCCGCCACGACGGGCAGCGCCCACAGCGCCATCAGGAAGCGGTCATCTCCCAGGTGCATCACGGCACCCTCCGCAGCAGCGTGGCAGACAGGAGCAGCTCAGCAAGCAGCAGGCAGCCCGCCGCCAATGTCCAAGGCACGAACTGCTCTTCGTACGACGTGTACTCCTTCGAGTGGATTTCCGTCTTCTCGAGGCGGTCGATCTCGCGGTAGATGTCATCGAGCGTCTGCTCGTCGCCGGCGCTGCGGTAGACGCCGCCGGTGGTTTCGGCGATGCGGTTGAGCAGTTGCTCGTTGAATCCGCCGCCGCCGATACCCACGGCGTAGATCTTGATGCCCCATTCGGCGCACAGCCGTGCCGCCTGCGGAGCTGCGATCTCCGTCACGTTCTCATCGCCGTCGGTGAGCAGCACGATGACCTTGCTCTTGATCTTGAAATCGGGATCGGTTTCGTCCTTTTCGCGCTGAGCGAGTTCGCTCTCGGCGTCTTTGAGGCGGGCCGCCGCGAGTGCGATGCCTTCGCCGATGGCCGTACCTGCGTCCACAGACTGCGGGTGCGCGAGTTGGATCGAGTCGATGAGATCACCCAGGGTTTCGTGGATGCGCACGAGCGGGCAGACGGTCTCGGCGAAGCGGCCGAAGGTGACAAGCCCGATGAGGTCGTTGGGCCGGCCCTGCAGGCCGCGGTCGTTGCCTTCGATGAACTCTCGGCACAGGCGCTTGACGACGTCGATGCGCGTGGTGGCGCGGCGGGGGTCGAGCTGCTGGTTCATGCTCCAGGAGCGATCGACGACAAACATGAGCGCAATGCCATCGGCCGTGGTGCGCACCTCGCCGATGCCCTTCTGCGGCCGGGCCAGGGCCACGATGAGCAGGAGCAACCCCGCGGTGCGCAGTATCGGCAGCGCCGGCAGCAGTCGCATGCGCCATGACGGCCGCACGTCGGCCACCAGGGCGCGCGACGAGAATCGCAGCGAAGGCCGGCGGCCGCGCCAGCAACTCAGCCACGCCAGCAGCGGCGCCAGCGGCAGCAAGAGCAGGAGCCACGGTGTCGCGAAGTGCGGCATCATGCCTCCGCCTCCACGGGCATCACTCTACGGGTCGAACCGTCCGGCGCGAGTTCGACGATCGCATCTTCGCTCTGCGTGCGGTTGACGAAGGCGCGCACGGTCTCGAGCGTCGCGTTCATCTGCGTGGGATCGGGCACGTGCTCGGCGAACTTCACCATGTCGCAGTGATTGAGAAACTCTTCGAGCAGCGCCAGGTCGGTTCGGTCAATGGGCATGAACGGGGCGGTGCGCGCCGCCTCGAGGAACTCCTCGGTGGTCTGCTCGGGCGCCCGCACGCCGAATCGGTCTTCGATGTAGCGGCGAAGGATCCCTGAGATTCGCTGGTAGAAGATCTTGTACTGGCCGCGCTCGGCCAGGCCGTCGGCGATGAGCCGGCCCAGTTCGGCCAGGGCGATGTCATGAGCCTTGCGCCGCACCGGCTCGGGGAGGTAAGGCCGGCGCGCTCGCGCGATCAGAAATGCCGCAATCGCCGCGGCAAGCAGCGCGCCTCCGCCGATGCCCGCCCACGCCCACCACGGCCACGGAGCCGGCGGGGGCTCCACCACGCCCCGCAGCGCCGCGGGCTGGCGCGACTGCTCGCCCGGCGGCCACTCGGACACCACTTCGACCGGCACGGCGATCGAATGCAGCACCACGCGATCATCCGACGTGCTCGCCTGACCCTTGAGATCGCAGACGATCTCGAACGATGCGATCTCGGCGCGGCCGGGCAGATAGGGCTCGATGGTGAATGTGAACCGCTCCTTGCGCTGCGTGGCGGTGGCGCTGAGCGTGTTGTGCCGGCTGTCGGTCACGCGCCAGTCCTGCGGCAGCGACTCGTCGATCTTCACGGGCGCGATGCTTGCCTCCGCCGGGGCCGTCACATCGATCGTCAGCTGCACTGAGCCGGAGGTGCGCACCTGCCGCGGCTCGAGCGTGACTTTCGCCTGCACCGGTCCCTGCTCGACGCGATGCGAGACCGGCTCGCTGCCGCTGTCGGCCGGCGGCGCGGCGCCGCGCCGCGTGCAGGCCGCGATAGCGAGGCAGCAGGCAAGTATCACGCTGTACATTCGCGTCGATCTCACCGTCGCCGCTCCCTTCTTCGGAACAGCTGCATGAGCGTCTGGATGAACGGCCGGCCGGTCTGAATTTCGACGTAATCGATTCCGTGGCGGCGGAACTGCTCGCTCAGCCGGCGGTCGGTGTCGCGCATGCGGCGTTCGTATTCCCGCCGCGCGCGGCGGGAGCCGGCATCGAAGTAGAATCGCTCGCCGGTTTCGGCGTCTTCCAGTTCGAGCAGGCCCACCGCCGGCAGGCCGTGTTCGAGGCGATCGGTGACGCGCACGGCGATCACGTCGTGCCGCCGGTTGAGCAGGCGCAGCGCGGTGTCGAAGTCGGCGACCATGCGGCCGGCGGGCTTGCCGTTGCTGTGGCCGTTGCGCTCGGCGTGGCGATGCGTGTCGAGAAAATCCGACACGACGAAGACCACGGCCTTGCGCTTGAGCACGCGGCCGAGGTACTCGAGGCACACCGCGATGTCGGTGCCGCGCCGGCGCGGGTTGAAGTCGAGCAGTTCGCGAATGAGCCGCTGCACGTGGCGCGAGCCCTTCTTGGGCGGGATGAAGTGCTCGACATGGTCGGTGAAGATGAGCAGGCCGACTTTGTCGTTGTTGGCAATCGCGGTGTAGGCAAGGACGGCGCACAACTCGGCCGCGGTGCGGTTCTTGAAGCGGTCCACCGAGCCGAACTGCCCCGAGCCGCTCAGATCGACGGCGAAAATGATGGTCAGCTCGCGCTCTTCGACAAACTTCTTGACGAACGGCGTGCCGGTGCGGGCGGTGACGTTCCAGTCGATGGTGCGGACATCGTCGCCGGGCTGGTATTCGCGCACCTCGGCGAACTCCATGCCGCGCCCCTTGAACGCGCTGGAGTACTCCCCTGCAAAGTCCTCGTTCACCGCCCGCCGGGTGAGGATCTGCAACTGCCGAACCTGTCGCATGAGTTCTTCTGTGAGCATTGTCTCACCACGGAGTCACGGAGGGCACGGAGAAGGACAGAGAGAAGAAAAGATTCACTGGTTCAACGCACACGCCGCACAATCCCGTCTTTCAAGAGCGGAGTGTTGAAACTAATGAGAAGGCCAACGCGCAGCCTCGAAAGCCTGAGGTACGTCAGTAACTGGGCCTCGTGGATAGGTTCAATCGCTTCGATCGATTTCAACTTCAGCAGCAGACCGGAACCGACGTGCCGATGCACTTCGATCGCGGCGCCAATGATCTGCTCCGTAAGCTGAGGGTGAACGAGCATCACCACCTCCATCCGGAAACTCTCCATGTCCTCCGTGACTCCGTGGTGACCTACGGCACCGGCACGTGGTCGAAGATCTTCCTGACGATCGCGTCGTTGTCCATTCCCTCGGCCTCGGCTTCGTAACTCGCGATGACGCGGTGGCGGAGCACGTCCAGACCGATGCTCTTGATGTCCTGCGGCGTCACGTAGCCGCGGTGCTGGAGGAACGCTCGTGCCTTGCCGGCCAATGTCAGCGCCAGCGTCGCGCGCGGCGAGGCGCCGAAGTCGATCAGCCGCGCGATGTCCAGGCCGTATTCTTTGGGCTGGCGCGTGGCGTGGACGATGTCCACGATGTAATCCTTGATCTTGTCGTCGATGAAGATCTGATCGACGACCCGCCGCGCTTCGCGAATCTCATCGAGCGTGATCACCGGCTCGATGGGCGCCCGCGACTGCGTTGAAGCCATGCGGTCGAGCACCTGCCGCTCTTCGGCCTTGCTCGGATAGGTCACCTTCAACTTGAGCATGAAGCGATCCACCTGCGCTTCAGGCAGCGGATAGGTGCCTTCCTGTTCGATCGGATTCTGCGTCGCGAGTACGAGGAAGGGGTCGTCGAGCGGATACGTCGTGTCGCCGATGGTCACCTGCCGCTCCTGCATGGCTTCGAGCAGCGCGCTCTGCACCTTGGCCGGGGCGCGGTTGATCTCGTCGGCGAGGACGATGTTGGCAAAGATCGGCCCCTTGCGCGGCGTAAACACACCCTCGCGCGGGTTGTAGATCAGCGTCCCCACCAGGTCGGCCGGGAGCAGATCGGGCGTGAACTGCAACCGCTGGAACTTCGCGTGAATCGCCTGCGCCAGCGTCGAGACGGTGAGCGTCTTGGCCAGGCCGGGTACGCCTTCGAGCAGCACGTGCCCGTTGGTGAGCAGGCCGATGAGCAGGCCGTCGATCATGTAGCGCTGGCCGACGATCTGCTGCTCGACCGCCGAAACGATGCGGCCGACGAAGGCGCTCTTGTCCTCCACCGTACGGGCGATCCCCTGAACGTCTACAGCCATCAGTTCGACTCCTGTCCGCTGAGTTGCGAATGTTGATCCTATCGGCGGCCGCAGCCGCGTGCGCGGCTGTGCGACCGGCCGGCGCGCAAGCCTGCCGGCCCGCACAGGTATACAGATGCACGCCGGCTGCGTTTCCGGCATCTGTCGATCGTCTCCTGCGATCGCCGCAGGATCCAAGTGCCGTGCTATTCGCCTGCGGCGTCGGCGCGTTTCAGATCTTCGGGCGTGTTCACCTGCGCGACGCGCGGCCAGTCGGCCGGCAGCGCGACGTCCGCGTGTTCGACGCCGTCGATCAACGCCTGGACGGCCAGCCGCGACTGGTCGAGGCATGCCGCCACGCGCGGCAGCAGACGAGCGTGATAGAGGCCGGGAAACGGGTGCCGGCGCCCGCCGGGTTGTGCAAACGTCGCGACCCATGATTCGCTACGCCTCGCCGCGGCCAGCAGTTCGATCCATGCGGGGCGAATCGCCGTGAGGTCGCACGAGAAGATGACGACCCACTCCGAAATGTCTCGCGCATCGTGCAGGGCCGCCTCGATGCCGGCCAGAGGCCCGAGGCCGGGGCGCCGATCCGCAATCGTGCGCAAGCCGAGGTCAGCGTAATTGTCGGCCGCGCCGGCGACGACGGTGATGCTCGCCGCGACCGGCTCGATCTGCCGCGCGAGGCGCGTGATGAGCGGCTCGCCGCCGAGCCGGGCGCGGGCCTTGTCGCTGCCGAAGCGCGAAGAGCGGCCGCCTGCGAGGATGTAGACGGGCCATTTTTCCATCGGTCGTCCGTGGTGGCGAATGTGAATCACAAGGGGCACGCTCAACCGCTTGGCTTCCAATGACTCGTGGCAAGCCGCCGACGGCTATCACCCCTTCACCCACTCACGCCTCTCACACACCGCGTGCAAACTGCTGCTGGGCCCATGACCACGCCGCGACCGTGCGCGGCAGGCCGCAGGTGTTCATCGCCAGAAGCACGGCCTGCTCGATCTCTTCCTTGCTCGCGCCGGCCTGCATGGCCCGGCGGACGTGGCTGCGCATGGCCGAGTCGAGGCCCGCCCCGATGCAGATGCCGATCTTGATCAGCGCCTGCGATTTGGCATCCAGCGGACCGGCCTTGTCCACCGCCTTGGCCACACGCTCGTGTGACTCACCCAGCACTGGATACTTCGTGATGAAGTCCTTGAAGGTCTGCGGCACGGCGGATGACTTCTTCGACTTTGCAGTTGATTTCTTCTTGGCCATAAAGGGTCCCGCTCCGAGTAGGGTCCGCCGTGCGGACCGGTTGGACAATCGATGCGCTGAACTCATGCGGATCGCGCTGTCTCATTCTAACGGCTACACGTGCATGGACTCGTGCACGTGGACTGCACCGCGCCGAACTGGTCCGCTCGGCGGACCCTACCAATCTCGCCCCACCCCGATACACTGGACCCATGCAGTATGGCTTTGTCATCAATCACGAGGACTGCATCGGCTGCCACGCCTGCACCGTCGCGTGCAAGGCGGAGAACGGCGTGCCGGTCGGCTCGTTCCGCACTTCGGTCAAGTACACCGAGCAGGGGCTGTTTCCCGACATCCGCCGCATGTTCCTCGTCCAGCGGTGCAACCATTGCACCAACGCCCCTTGCGTGACCATCTGCCCGGTCAACGCGCTCGAGAAGCGCAAGGATGGCATCGTCGATCTCGACCGCGATGCCTGCATCGGCTGCAGGGCGTGCATGCAGGCCTGCCCGTATGACGCGATCTACCTGAACGAAGACCTCGGGGCGGTCGAGAAGTGCCACTACTGCGCACACCGCATCGAAAAGAGCCTCGAACCCGCCTGCGTCAACGTCTGCCCCGTCGGCGCGATTGTCTCAGGCGACATGGATGACCCCAAGTCGCGCATCTCGCTGATGATCCTGAATCGCGAGACGAAGGTGCGCCGGCCCGAGCAGAAGACCGGGCCCAACGTGCGCTACATCGGGGCCTCGGATGTCGCGCTGCGGCCGGGCACGGCGGCGCGGCCGGAGATGTATCTCTGGAGCGACCGCCCGCCGCACAAGCGCGACCCGTGGCCCGACTCGGTGCCGACGACGCCCAACGCGCGCACCGTGCTTGATGCCGGGCACAAGGTCGAGTGGGGCTGGCCGGTGGCGCTCTATCTCGTGACCAAGGGCATTGCGGCGGGGGCGGGCATCCTCGCGCCGTTCGCCGCGTTCCTCGGCCTCGAATACGGCAGCTGGGCTCAGCGCTACATGCCCGAAGTCATTGCGCTGCTCTTCACCGCCATCACGTGCTTCCTGCTCGTCGAAGATTTGGCCAAGCCCTGGGCCTTCTACCGCATGGTGACGCGGCCGAACTGGAAGAGCTGGCTTGTCAAGGGCGGCGTCATCCTCGGCCTGTACATGGTGTCCACGCCGCTGGCGATTGTGCTGCGCATGCTCGATGCCAATACTGCGGCCGATGTCGTGCGCTGGATCAACCTCCCGCTCGGCCTCGCCGTCGCGGGTTACACGGCGTTTCTCTTCAAACAGTGCAAAGGCCGCGACCTGTGGGAGAGCAAGTGGCTGCTGCCGCACCTGATCGCTCAGGCGGTGCTGCTGGGGAGTGCCGTCTTCGTGGCGTTTCAATCAAATGCGTGGCAGTTTGGGGTGGCGCACAACGACATGATCCAACTCATGCTCGCTGCTGCCATGATTGTTCACCTCCTGATTGTCGTGAACGAATGGAAGGGTCATCACGAGACCGACAACGCGAAGCAGGCGGCCGGTTTCCTCGGCACCGTGCGTTGCGGACCGATCCCATGCTTTTCCAGTTCGCTGTTCATCGTCACGGCCCTGACCTGCTTGCTGTGGTTCTTCCCCGGCTTGTTGATTCTCACGATACCGCTCGGCCTCTACCTCTACGAATACGCCTTCATCCGCGCCGGCCAGTTGCCGCCGCTGTCTTGAATTCACCACGCTTTGAGTTCGCCACGGAGTCACGGAGAACACAGAGAAGATCGAAAACAGATTGCCGCGAAGAGGCACAGAATGCGCAAAACCTATGGCTTCAAATCAAACTCCTTTTTTGTTTTGTGACTTTTGTGCCTTTTCGCGGCAAGGCATTCCGCTCCGTGCCCTCCGTGGCTCCGTGGTGAGACTGATCTGGAGTTGACCTCGTGCGATCACACGATCCCGACAACCTGACCGTCACGCCGCTCGAGTCGTTCCCACCGATGGATCAGTGGGACGACTGGGTGGAGTACGACCCTGCCGCGTGGCCGCGCAAGGTGGAGAAGCGCTACCTGCTCGTGCCCACGACGTGCTTCAACTGCGAAGCCGCGTGCGGCCTGGTCGCCTATGTCGACAAGGAGTCGATGGCGATCAAGAAGCTCGAAGGCAACCCGCACCACCCCGCCTCGCGCGGCAGGAACTGCGCCAAAGGCCCGGCCACCATTAACCAGGTCAACGATCCCGGCCGCATCCTCTATCCGCTCAAACGCAGCGGGCCGCGCGGCTCGGGGCAGTTCGAACGCACGACGTGGGATGAAGTCCTCGACACGTTCGCTGCGCGCATCCGCAAGGCGCTGATCGAGAACCGCCGCGATGAAGTGATGTATCACGTCGGCCGGCCGGGGGCCGACGGCTACATGGACCGCGTGCTGCAGGCGTGGGGCGTGGATGGACACAACTCGCACACCAACGTCTGCTCGTCGAGCGCCCGCGTCGGCTACGCGCTGTGGACCGGGGCCGACCGCCCTTCGCCCGATCATGCCAACGCGAAGTTCATCCTCATGCTCTCGGCTCACCTCGAGACGGGTCACTACTTCAACCCGCACGCCCAGCGCATCATCGAAGGCAAGAACAACGGCGCGAAGATCTGCGTCATCGACGTGCGCCTCTCCAACACGGCGTCGATGGCCGACCACTGGCTCGCGCCCTGGCCGGGCACCGAGGCGTTCCTCCTGCTGGCGATCGCCAACGTGCTGCTCAACGAGAATCTCTTCAACAGGGAGTATGTGCAGCAGTGGGTGAACTGGCGCGACTACCTGCGCGCCAAGGCCGACGCAGCCAAGGTAGGGTCCGCCGTGCGGACCGGTTCACCGTCCGATCACGCACCCGATTCAGCCGCCGCCCACAACGGTCCGCGTGGCGGACCCTACAGCTTCGATCGATTCATCGAGCACCTCAAACAGCACTACGCCTATGCCTCGCCCGAGGCCGCCGAGCAGGAGTGCGGCATTCCCGCCGAACAGATCCGCACCATCGCGCGCGAGATCGGCGCGGCGGGCTCCGCGCTCGCGACCCACGTCTGGCGCAACGCCGCGGCGGGCAACCTCGGCGGCTGGCAGGTGGCGCGCTGCCTGCAGTTCATCGTGGTGCTCATGGGCGCCATCAACACGCCCGGCGGCACGCACCTCAACAGCAACAACAAGTTCGTTCCCGCGCCGTTTCTCAAACCCCCGCCGCAGAACGTGTGGAGCGAACTGCTCTATCCGCGCGAGTACCCGCTCGCGTACCACGAACTCTCCTACCTGCTGCCGCATTTCCTGCAGGAAGGGCGCGGCAAGGTCGATGTCTACTTCACCCGCGTCTACAACCCCGTGTGGACGAACCCGGACGGCATGATGTGGGAGCAGGTGCTGCGCGATGAGAGCAAGATCGGCCTGCACGCAGCGCTCACGCCGGTGTGGAGCGAGACGGCCCAGTACGCCGACTACGTCCTGCCGATGGGCAACGGCGCCGAGCGCCACGACCTGATGAGCCAGGAGACCCACGCGGCCAAGTGGATCAGTTTCCGCCAGCCGGTTTTGCGCGTCGCGCGCGAGCGCCTCGGACAGAACGTCGAACTCACGTATCAGGCCAACGTCGGCGAAGTGTGGGAAGAAGACGAATTCTGGATCGAACTGTCGTGGCGCATCGATCCCGATGGCTCCCTTGGTGTGCGGAAGTATTTCGAGTCTCCCTACCGCGCGGGCCAGAAGATCACCATCGAAGAGTACTACCAGTGGATCTTCGAGAACTCGGTTCCCGGCCTGCCCGACGCCGCGAAGAAAGTCGGCATGACGCCGCTCGAGTACATGAAGCGCCACGGCGCTTTTCTCGTCGAGGCCGACGCATACACGGGTCATCTTGCGGAACTCAAGGCCGAGCAGGTGCAGGGCGCTCAGACGCGCGATGACGGCACCGTGGTAAAGGACGGCAAGCCCGTCGGCGTGCGCAGCGACGATCACGCCGTGACCGGCTTCAACACGCCCTCGCGCAAACTCGAGATCTACAGCGAGACGATGCGGCAGTGGAACTGGCCCGAGTACGACCTGCCCGCCTACATCGACAGCCACATCCACCGCAAGCACATGGACCGCAGCAAGGGGCAGTACGTCCTCATTCCGACGTTTCGCCTGCCCACGCTCATCCACACCCGCAGCGCCAACGCCAAGTGGCTCTACGAACTGTCCAACGCCAATCCCGTGTGGATGCATCCCGAAGATGCGGCTCTGCTGGGCGTGCAGACGACTGATCTCATTCGCGTCGCGACACGCATCGGTTACTTCGTCAACAAGGTCTGGGTGACCGAGGGCATGCGTCCCGGCGTGGTCGCCTGCTCGCACCACCTCGGCCGCTGGCGGCTCTTTGATGACAAGGGCGGCGACCGCATGGCCGCGTGCAAGGTCGCGCGCGAGGAGATCGCGCCGGGCCAGTTCCGCTTCCGCAAGATCGAGAAGATCCACGCCTACGCCAGCAACGACCCCGACACGAAACGCATCTGGTGGTCCGACGGCGGCGTGCACCAGAATCTCACCTTCCCGGTGCAGCCCGATCCGATCTCGGGGATGCACTGCTGGCACCAGGCCGTCACCGTCTCGCGCGCAGCGCCGGATGACGAGTACGGCGATGTCTTCGTCGACACGAACAAGTCGATGGAGGTGTATCGCGAGTGGCTCAGTAAGACGCGCCCGGCTCCGGGACCCGGTGGATTGCGGCGGCCGCTGTGGTTTGCGCGCGCCGTCAAGCCCAGCGCCGACGCGTATCGCATGACGTAGCGGCTCCATGGGGGCGGCGCCGCGTGCTCCATGCTGCAGCGCGCTCGCAGCGCGCCGCCACGGTCGACATGCGTTGCAGCACCTCTGCGAGGGCTTTTTCGCGTTGGAGGTTGACTCGACGCCGGTGCGCCGTAGGGTGCCCGGTCCTGCTGCGCGCGTGGCATGTACCACTCATCAAGGCGCTGCGCGATCCAGCGGCGGACGTCTTTCCGCCAATTCGGTTTACACAAGGAGCACGACGATGTCATCGACATCCGCATCGGCGCAGCATCTCAGCGACCAGGTGGCCCAATTCCACCTCCGCTTTCCGATCGAATCCGACGATCTCGACCAGGACCAGGAGTGGTGCGAGTATCGCATCGACGGCGAAGAGCAGTGGAGCCGCGTCCGCTTTCACGACTACGACGAGATCTACAAGGTGCCCGGCCTCTACGAGGCGCTGTTCTACCAGTGCCTCAAGTGCTGCTCGCCGTATCGCGTCGTGCAACTGCTCAGCGACGTGCTCATGGATGACCCGCACACGATGGAAGATCTGCGCGTGCTCGATCTGGGCGCGGGCAACGGCATGGTCGGCCAGGAACTGCGCAATGCCGGCGTGCCGCGCCTCGTGGGGGTGGACATCATCCCCGAAGCGCGCGAGGCAACGTACCGCGACCGCCCCGGCGTGTACGACGACTACGTCATCACGGACATGACCGATCTCGACGAGCCCACCCGCGCGCACCTTCGCGCCGCCGATCCGAACTGCCTCACCACCGTGGCCGCGCTGGGCTACGGCGACATTCCCACCGATGCGTTCATCGAGGCCTACAACCTCATCGACACGCCCGGGTGGCTCGCGTTCAACATCAAGCAGGACTTCCTCGATGACATGGAAGACGACACCGGCTTTGCCGGGTTGATCCGCAAGCTCATGCGCAAGCGCTTCATTGAGGTGCATGCCTACCGCCGCTACTGCCACCGACTGAGCATTCACGGCGACCAACTCTTCTACGTGGCGATGGTGGCGCGGAAACTCAGGTCGATCTGATGCCGCAGGTCCGGCGGCGGTGTTCGCGGCGCCGCTAGACTTGCGCATGGCCTCTTCATCTGCCGCGGCCGCGTCCGACTCCGTCCGCCTTTCCGTCGAAGGCATGAATTGCGCGGGCTGTGTCGGCAGCGTCGAAAAGGCGCTCAAGACGGTACCCGGCGTCAGCACGGCCCAGGTGAGCCTCGCGCACGCCTCGGCCGACGTCACCGGCTCCGGCCTCGACCCCGACGCACTCGTCAGCGCCGTCGATCGGGCCGGCTACAAAGCCCGGGCAATACAGAAGCGGACTTCCGTCGCTCAGCAGAAGAGCGAAATCGAACATCGCCAGGCGCACCACGGCCGGGCTTGGCGCAACCGCGCGCTGGCCGGGGTGATCGCGTCCATCCCCATGATCCCGATGCACCTGCCCGCGTCGTGGACGGGCCTGGCTCACGAGCATGGGCAGATCACGTTGTACACATGGCTCGTCGTCGCGCTCTCGACATTCGTGCAGGCGTATGTCGGCAGCGCGTTCTACAGGTCCGCCTGGCACGCGGCGATGCGGCGCGCGACCAACATGGACACGCTCATCGCCATCGGCGCTACGGCCGCGTTCGGCTTCTCCGCGGTCGTGCTCGTGCTGCGCCTGCTCGGTCACCAGCCCGATCAGCCGCTCTACTTCAGCGAATCAGCCGGGCTGCTCACGCTCATTTCAATCGGCCACTGGCTCGAAGCCCGCACCACCGCCGCAGCCGGCTCGGCGATCCGCGAGCTGCTCTCGCTGCAGCCCGACGAGGTTACGCGCCTGGCCAGCGCCGAAGACAGCACCGGACAAACCGCTCCCTCCGCAGAGATCGAGCCTGGCGATCTCATGCTCATCCGCCCCGGCGAGCGCATCGCGGTGGACGGCGTGATCGTGAGCGGGCAGTCTTCCATCGACGAGTCCATCGTCACGGGCGAATCGATGCCCGTGCAGCGCGACCCGGGCCAACGCGTTGTCGCCGGCTCACTCAATCAGACCGGCCGCCTCGTCGTGCGCGCCGAGACGAGCGGCCTGGACACCACCGTCTCGCGCATCGCCGAAATGGTGCGCGAAGCGCAGTCGAGCAAGGCGGAGATCCAGCGCCTCGCGGACTACATCAGCTCCATCTTCGTGCCGGCTGTGCTGGGCATTGCAGCGCTCACGTTCATCGGCTGGGCTACCTTCGGCGGCGAGAACAACTGGACACTGGCGCTGGTTAACGCCACGACGGTGCTGGTGATTTCCTGCCCGTGTGCGCTGGGTCTGGCCACGCCGACAGCAGTGATGGTCGGCAGCGGCGCGGCCAGCCGGCGCGGCGTGCTGGTCAAGAGCGCTGCGACGCTCGAACGATCCGCCGCCGTAGATCTAGTCATGTTCGACAAGACCGGCACGCTCACCGCCGGCCAGCCCGTGGTGGCGCAGGCGGGCGACGAAGCGCTGCGGCTGGCGGCGTCGCTGGCGGCCGCCTCGACCCACCCGCTCAGCCGGGCCATCACAAACGAAGCCCGGGCGCGCGGCATCACGGCCCCGCGCGCAGAGCACGTTGAAGAAGCCAGCGGCCGAGGCCTGTCGGGAACCGTCGAAGGCCGGCACGTCGAGGTCATCTCGCCCGGCGCTGCACGCGCGCAGGGACTGGCGTTTGATGATGATGCGCAGGACCTGACGCGAAGCATCGTCGTCGCCGACGGCCGGGTGGTGGGCGCGATCGACTTCACCGACGCGATCCGCCCGCAGGCGCGCGACCTCATCGCGGCACTGCGATCGGCGGGAGTGGAGGCGATGCTGCTGACCGGCGATCGCCAGGCCGTAGCGCAGCGCATCGGCGCGCAGGCGGGGTTGAAACCAGAAATGATCCGTGCCGAACTGCGCCCCGAGGACAAGGTCAACGTCGTGCGCGAAGCAGCGCAGCGCGGCCGCGTCGTGGCGATGGTCGGGGATGGCATCAACGACGCCGCGGCATTGGCCGAGGCAAGCGCGCGCGGCGGCGTGGGCATCGCCATCGGCTCGGGCACCAACATCGCCATCGAAGCGGCTGACGTCGTCATCCCCGGCGAGCGGCTCGACCACCTGCTCGATCTCATGCACATCAGCCGCCTGTCGCTGCGCACGATCAAGCAGAACCTGTTCATGTCGTTCATCTACAACACGCTGGCGATCCCCGCCGCGGCCCTGGGCGTGCTGGGCATGCAGGGCCCGCTGCTGGCCGCCGCGGCGATGGGGCTGAGCGACGTGAGCGTCATCGGCAACTCGCTGCGACTGAAGTGGCGCCTGAGCCGGCATTGACGCGGTGCCGTGGTCAAGCGAGGCTCTGCGAGCGCAGGCCACGCGTGCGCGCCAGCGGCGGACGAATCACATTGAACGCGCGACACCCGCCGACGTGGCCCGCCGGTCGGTCGCCGCGGCGACCCGACCTTGTATCTTTCCTCTGTGGTCTGATTCGAGTATGACTGTGCCAGTGACAACGACGCCCCGCCGCGCGGCGGGGCGTCGTTGGCCGGTCGGCAGATCGTCCCGACCTCGGTCTCCCAAGACCGTTCCGTAGCGTG
>CAUJHZ010000063.1 GCA_963205185.1 Planctomycetota bacterium
CCCCGAACCGCCCCCGACAGCGCACCACCGGCCTCCTCACCACCGCCTGCATCCTCACCGCCCACGCGGCGGCGGCACGCGCCCCACCCCCCCCCCCAACCCCCCCCCCCCCCCCCCCCCCCCCCCCCCCCCCCCCCCCGCCCCCGCGCGCGGGCGCCTTGTGGTATGATGCACAGGTGCACCCGGTCGTGCGCCGGGGATTTGATGGGGTCGAGGCTCCCTCGGGAGCAAATGAAAGGCGGCGCAGATGAAGGTTCGTGGCTCAACCAGATCGATGCGGCCAGTGAAATATGCTCGATTCATCGGTGCAGCGGCTGCGGTTGTTGTTGCCGCCGCTTCGCTCGGCCGGATCCCGCAGCGCGTCTGCTGGGGTCCTCCCAGCGGGTTTTGCAACGATCCTATCGGAGACTGCGCTTTCAAGCCCGAGGGTATGTGGTGCAATCACTGTGATGGGCCCAACAAGGCAATCGGCGGGGTGTGTGTTTACAAAGTGGATGCCACTTGTATCAATGATCCCAATGCCCCGGTTGCGTGCGGCACGCAGCGGCGCGGAAACTGCGACTGGCTCGGGTTCTGCGTCGGGCAAGTGTACGTCGCTGATTGTATTCTCTTCCCATGCAATATAGAAACGTAAGTTCGTTCGCTCACAGTTCGTCGAGTCCCCGGAGGCGTATCGTGCCGATGAGGTTTGTCGTCTGTACCTGCGGTGCGCTCCTTTGGGTCTTGGGCACGAAATCGGTAACGGCGCGGGCCGCCCAGCATGCCTCCTTGGATCGCCAGGAAATCGCGGCCGCTCTCGCGGAGATGGAGCAGCTGCGTTCCTGCTACAGTCTTGAATCCTCCATTACATATCACTATGAGGTTGACGGCATACTAGATCGATCGCTCGTGACCCATCGCCTCTCGGATGGAGATGGGCGCCTCCGATGGCAAAGGTGGCTCAAGAAGCCGGGACGGCCTACGACGGAGACTGAACTCGCGCGTTGGGATGGCGCGGCCTTCTATTCGGACGTGCATCGTGTCGACCGGGTCGCTCCGCCGCATTACGTTTTGTTTTCCGCGGAGGAGTGGGGTGGAGACTATGTGGATGATATCGAGAATGTGCTTGGGCTTGGCATTCCGTATCAGGTGAGTCCGACAACTCCTCGGCTTCGCCTGAGCAAAGCCATAGCAAACCCCGACACTCCCGTAACAATTGAGGCAGTCTCTGAAGGCGGGGGCTCTCTAATTCGAGTGCGGATTATGGGGCCATGGGGAGGTAAGGGCAATGGGCACATCTACGACTTCGATCCAAGCCGGCAGTGGCTCGTAACGCGCATCGAATACAGGGTCTACCAGACTTACGACCAGTACCTCGCCGACGAGTCGCGCAACATCATGACCTACACGACGACCAAGGCCCAGGAGATCGACGGCGTCTGGATGCCGCGCGAGGTGGAGATGCTCACGCGCATGGCCGACAAGATCGGCCCCGATGCGAAGTGGGAAGAGTATCGGGCGACACTGCGCCTCGACGCGATCACCCTTCATCCCGAGTTCACCGATGATGACTTCAAGATCACGCTCGATGGCATGCCCGACGGCACCTCGGTAGCGGATGCGCGCCTGGGAATCTCCTATAAACTTGGCCAGAATCTCATCTACGCCGATGGCATTCTGCACGAAGTCGATGCGCCGATCGACCACGAACTGACAGCACGCGAGGCGGAGGACCTGCTCGCGTCTTCAACGTCTCTCATTGACCCCGAACTGGCGAATGTCGATCTCAAGCCCGTCGGCGGCAATGGCCTCGCCTGGGCGGGCCGCATCGCCGGCGGCGCGACGGTCGCGCTGCTCGCCGCCGTCGGCGTCGTCCTCTACCGCCGCCGCGCCTGAAGGAGTTCTGCTATGCCGCCTCAAGGGTCGCTGGGTGCGTTGCGCGTTCTTCCAAAGCGCAAGTCCGGCTCCATTCTGCTCCGGGCCGTCTGCGCACTGGCCGTCTGCACCGCCGCCTTCGCAGCCTGGCGCTACGCCTGGCAAGGCGAATCGACCGCGCCACCCTACGCCCAGGCGCAGCACGCTCGCAAGCCGCTCATGGTCGGCGTGATCCCCGTGACCGTCCGCCACGAGTTCAACTTTATCAACACGACCGAGGCGCCGCTGAGCATCGCCAAAGTCGAGACAACCTGCTCGTGCACCTCCCACGAAGAGTCCGCTGAGCCGATCGCGCCCGGCGAGACCGGCTTCGTCCGCCTGACGATGGCCATGTACCAGAGCGGGCCTAAATCGACGCAGGTGAAGATCCTGTGGTCATCCGGCGAGGAGACCATCTACACGCTCCAGGGCGAGGCAAGGGCGCTGGCGGAACTCGGCGCGGATAAGCAGCGCATCAACCTGCGCCCGGGCGAATCGGCCGAGGTGGCGCTGTGGCTCTCCACGCTCTCGGATGAGATGCCTGATCTGTCGATCAAGGGCTCCAACGCGCACGTGTCTGCGGAGTCGGAAGCGTGGCGGGTGGTGAGCGCCGGTGAGATCGAAAAGGGCATCAGCCGCCGGTACGCGGCCCACATCAGAATTACCGCCGCCGCCGGGGCTCCAAAGGAGACGACTCTGCAGATTCGCGCTGCCGGGGCGGAACCGATCGGCGTGCTCGTGCGGATTGACGATGCCGGCTAGACTCCAAGCGGTGGTGGACTGGAGGCGAAGATCGCGCACCTGAGGCCCGCCAACTCGTTCCCGTTCGCGGATCGCGGCTTTACGCTGCTCGAGCTGCTCGTGGTCATGAGCGTGATCTCGCTGCTCATGTCGCTCCTGCTGCCGGCGCTGGGCCACGCGCGCGAGCGCAGCCGCGATCTCAAGTGCCGCAGCAATCTGCACCAGATCGGGCTAGCCGTGGGGCAGTATTCCGGCGACTGGTTCGACATGGTGCCGCGCGAGGGCATTGCGCCGTGGTACGACCGATTGTCGGGCTACGAGCACATTCCCTGGGTCGAGGCGGTGCGGAAATACATCGTCGGCCAATCGGCGGACCAGCTCGCCTCGCCGGTCTACCTCGATCCGTCTCATCCGAATCCGAACCACCTCGTGCACTACGTCATCAACGGCATGCGCATTCCCATCAAGCAGGGGCGCTTCGAGTTCATCCAGGCGGATCGGCGGCCGGCCGGGCCCGCGTCGCAGATCCGCTTCCCCGACCGCATGATCTACATGACCGAACTCACGGACGACCGCGACAACAGCATCGCCCGGCAGGTTGGCGTGTGGAACCTCAAGAAGGCCGCCGGGCTGTACGACGTGTGGAACAACCACCACATCTTCGGCAAGGACATCAACTCGGACCCGCAGGCAATCTACATCCGCCGCATCGGTCCCAACCGCCACGGCCACAACAACAACGTGATGTTCATCGACAGCCACGTGGAGCCGCTGCCCAGCGAGGAACTGCTTGAAGCGAAGCGCTGGGCGGACGGCAGCTGAGATCAAAACGCAGCGGGCGGCTTCAGTGCACGCCCTGGTCGGCGAGCCAGCGTTCGGCGTCGATGGCGGCGCGGCAGCCCATGCCTGCCGCTGTGATCGCCTGCCGGTACACCGCGTCCGCCACGTCGCCCGCCACGAACACGCCCTCGATGTTGGTGTTCGAGCGGTGCGCAACGGGCATGAGCACATAGCCCTTGTCGTCGAGCGCGATGCCCGAGCCTTTGAGGAACTTCGTCGCCGGCGTGTGGCCGATGGCGATGAACAGGCCCTTGACGTCAAGTTCGCGCTTGGCGCCGGTGCGCGTGTCGCGCAGGACGATGCCGCTGATCACCTCGTCGCCGAGCACATCGACGACCTGCGAGTGCCACTGCACCTCCACCTTGGGGCTCTCGAGCACGCGCTGCTGCATGGTCTTGCTGGCGCGGAACTCGCCGCGGCGGTGGATCACGTGCACCTTGCGGGCGAACTTGGTCAGGTACGAGGTCTCTTCCATGGCCGTGTCACCGCCGCCGACCACGGCGAGCACCTGGTCGCGAAACGCGGGCAGGGCGCCGTCGCACACGGCGCAGGCCGAGACGCCGCCGCCGCTGCGGGCCAGGCGCATCTCATTTTCGAGGCCGAGCCAGTTGGCCACGGCTCCGGTGGCGAGGATCACGCTGTGCGCCTTGACGGTCGCGCCCGACGAGGTCGTGAGCGTGAACGGCCGCCGGGAGAAGTCGCACGAGTCGATGTCTTCGCCGACGATGCGCGTGCCGAAGCGTTCGGCCTGCTTCTGGAATTTGTCCATCATCTCCGGGCCGGTGACGCCGTCGGGGAAGCCGGGATAGTTCTCAACCTCGGTCGTGAGCATGAGTTGCCCACCGGGCAGGATGGGGCTCGGGTCGGTCTTGGGCACACCGACGTAGCAGATGGGGTTGAGATTGGCGCGGGCGGCATAGATGGCGGCTGTCCAGCCCGCCGGTCCTGATCCGATGATGACGACCTTTTCGACGGCGTCTGACGCGTGCTGGTTCATGAGTCCTCAGAATACGTGCGCGGTCGGAGCGGAGTTCGGATCGCCATCAGCGGCGCCGGGCCTGTCGGGCCATCGCATCGACGTTGGGAAAGAAGACGATTTCGCACTGGTCGCCCTTTTGCGGCTCGGGCTTGTGCACGAGCGCCTTGCCCAGGTCTTCCGACTGGTCCGGGCCAAAGGAGTACAGCAGCGGCCAGAATTCCTCGAGCGTCACACGGCCCTCGGGTGTGTCAATCGGGTAACCCTCGTGCGAGAAGCGGGGGTCGGTGTTGCGGATCACGGCGTAGTGCAGTTTCACATCGCCCGATTGATACAGATCCAGCAGCGTCGTCTCGTAGCTCACGAACGACGGCTGCACCTGGGCGAGGCGGGCTGGAACTTCGCCCTCGCGCATCGCTTCGCCGGGCACGAGTTTGGCTCGCTCGCGCGTGATGTAAGCGTGGATGCCCGCCGCCGTCGCCGTGCCGTTGAGTTGAGTCGCCAGCGGGATGCGCAGGTCAAAGAGGTTCTGCAGGTCGCGGATGGGCCGCTTGACCGCCGCGTACTCGAGGTCGTCCAGCTGCTCGAACTCGGAGTCGGGCGCGAGCGAAACGTGCAGCGGCAGGCGCCAGCGGAGTTTCCAGTTGTCCACGGCTTCGCGGAGCGCGACTTCGACCTCGCGCTTGGAGCGGTGCTTGTCCACGACCTGCTGCCAGTAGGCTTCGGCCTGGAAGCGCCGCAGCGGCGAATCGAGCGAGTCGAACGTGGCCATGACCTCGGGGAACTTGTTTTTGTCCACGCGGTTGTCTGCGCCGTAGATCTGCTCGATCAACTGCTGGCCGATGAGTTCCTCGCCGGTGGGCAGCTGAATGCGCTCAAGGCCGAGGCGTTCGAGTTCGAGGGCGATTCCGCTGAAATCCTCGATGGTGAGTGTGTCGCGGTAGTACCACATGAAGTCGCGGATCTCGATAAACGAGTCGAGCAGCATGTTCATGCCCAGATGCTTCTCGTCGTAGAAGCGACGATCGCACAACTGCCGGGTCATGCGCGTCATGGCGAGGATTGCCTCGCAGGCGCCGCTCGTGTCGCCGTTCTCAGCCCGCCGGAACGCCTCGGCGCGAAGCAGCGCCACGAGTTCGCGGTAGCGCGGCAGGTAGGCCTCTTCGCGGTCAAACAGCAGGTCGTCGCGCAGGTACACCACAAAGTCGCTGATGATCAGGTCGTCATCGACGTTGTGCGTGCCGTACGGCAGGCCGAAGATCTTGCGCTGCGTCGCATTGGAGCCGCGGCGGTTCTTCTCGAGAATGAGGCCCACCGCCTCCTGCTGTCCGGGTTCGCCCGCCCAGCCGATGGCGTCCTGAAAGGTGCTCGACCCGGGATCGAGACTCGTCATCGCCGCTGCAAGCCGCTCGTCGGCGACGTCGATGAGTTCGTGCGCTTCAAAGTAGATCTTGTACGCCCGCTCGTCTTCGGAGACCGCCAGGATCGGTGCATTGAGTTGATCGACGAATCCGCGCGGATCGTTGTTCTGCGCCAGAGCGGTCGCGGGCAGTGCCGCGGCGAGGGCGGCGGCGGACAGGGTCCATGCCGGCAGCAGCCGCGAACGAGCAGCCCGGCGGCGTGGCAGAGGCGAATTCAGTGCGAGGCGATCAGGCATGGGCGGCGCTCCGGGAAAGGCCCGATCCGGTCCAAAGCACCTCGCCGGGCCTCAAGTTGCGTGGATTGTCATCCTAGCATAGTCAACCGTTTCGGGCGGCGCGGAACCCGCGCCGGGCCGTGTGGTCCAATCCAAACCCGCCGCGCGCCGACAATCTTCCGGCGCCGCGCCGAGGTCGAGTCGAATCAGGTTCTGTTTCCTGCATACGGGAGAATCGCGATGATCGTCGGCTGCCCCAAAGAGATCAAGACCCAGGAATACCGCGTGGGCATGTTGCCGGTCGTCGCGGAGATGCTCGCCAGAGCCGGGCACAAGGTGCTCATTGAGCGCGGCGCCGGCCTGGGCAGCGGCTTTGCTGACGAGCTGTACACCGATGCCGGCGCCGCGCTGTGCGATTCCGCCGCCGAGGTCTTCGCCAAGGCCGACATGATCGTCAAGGTCAAGGAGCCGCAGAAGACCGAACTGGCCATGCTCCGCGATGGGCAGATCCTGTTCACCTACCTCCACCTTGCCGCCGACAAGGCCCTGACCGAAGGCTGCCTGCGCAGCAGGTGCATCGGCGTCGCCTATGAGACGCTGACCGATGCGCGCGGCCGGCTGCCGCTGCTCACCCCCATGTCCGAAGTCGCCGGCAAGATGTCCATCCAGGAAGGCGCCAAGTACCTCGAGCGACCCTTCGGCGGGCGCGGCGTACTGCTGGGCGGCGTACCCGGCGTCGAGCCCGGCCACGTGCTTGTGCTCGGCGGCGGCGTCGTCGGCACGTGCGCTGCGCGCATGGCCGCGGGCCTGGGCGCGAAAGTCACCCTGCTGGACATCAACCTCGATCGCCTGCGCGAACTCGATGAATGGATGCCCGCCAACGTCACCTTGCGCTACTCCGACGCTCACACCGTGCGCGAGTACCTCGCCTGGGCCGATCTCGTCGTCGGCGCGGTGCTCATTCCGGGAGCCGCCGCGCCCAAACTCATCCGCCGCGACGATCTCAAACTCATGCGCCCCGGCAGCGTGATCGTCGATGTCGCCGTCGATCAGGGCGGCTGCGTGGAGACGACGCACCCGACGACGCACAACGACCCGGTGTTCGAAGTCGAAGGCGTTGTGCATTATTGCGTGGCCAACATGCCCGGCGCCGTGGCGCGCACGAGCACCATCGGCCTCAACAACGCCACCATGCCCTGGACGCTGCGCCTGGCCAACGAGGGCCCGATGGCGCTGGCCCGGGCCAGCAAGGGCTTCGCCGATGCCATCAACGTCGATCGCGGCCGGCTCACCAACAAGCCTGTCGCCGATGCCCACGGCCTGACGTTCGAGCCGCTGCTCTGATCGGCCGATGTTCTCCAGCGAGGCACGCATGCGCTGGTACCTGAGCAATGATTCGTATCCCGAGATGCGCTCCGTCGAGTCGTTCTGGGAGCGCCATCGCACGTGGTGGAAGGCGTTCGGATCTTCGCTCAACGATCCGAAGATGTGGGGCTTTCTGTGCGTCTCGTTTTCGCTCGCGTGCCTCGGCGGCGCGCTCAATCTACTCATCGATGTGAGCGATCTGATCGGCTCGCGTGGCGACCGGGCGACCATTGCCGCGAACCTGCTGTGCGTTTTCGTGACCGTCGGCTCCGCCGCGGCGCTGTCGCTCACCTGGGGAGGTGAGATCATGCGGCCGCACCTGCGGCGGGTGAACGTCCGCTGTCGGCAGTCGTGCCCGGAATGCGGGTTCTGCATGGTGAGCCAGTTGCAGTCCGGCCGCGGCGTGTTTCAGTGCCCCGAATGCGGCCAATGGCTCAACCGCCGGCCTTTCGAAGAGCCGTATCCTTGCGATGTGCGGCCGACGCCGTCTTCCGTGGCCCTGGCGCAAAATGACGGCCGCGCCGAGAAATCCGAATGACTTGACGCCTTTTGGACGATATCATTGATCGACCCGGTGATGGCGATGGCCGTGTTGCCCGCCTCCGGTTCCTTTCAGTTCCACATCTGCTCCGTCCTGCAGGCCGACCTCGGCTGGCGCTTGTGTGCCACAGGTGTGTGATACGACAGGTGACATCTCAAGCATGTTGACAGAAAAAAGAACGTTCAAGTTCGGGGACAGCGTCCTCAACACCGCCCGTCCAGAGTGGGGGCCCGGCACCGTGACACGCGCTGAACGCGTCATCCACGAGGGCCAGGCCGCCCAGCGGCTTAATGTCCGCTTCCCCACGGTCGGCCTCAAGACGCTCCATACCGGCGCCGTCGATCTCGTCCCTGCCGATGAGAACTCCGCCGCTCAAAGCGTCGCCCAGCGCAGCGGCTGGATCGCTGAACTCGAAGGCAACAAGCCGGCCGACATCATGGTCCGCCTGCCGGCCGACGCGTCCGATCCGTTCAAGTCGCTCTGGCAACGGCTGCAATTCACGATCGGCCTGTATCGGTTCTCGCGCGAGCCAAGGGCGCTGACCGACTGGGCCGTGGCTCAATCCGGTCTGACGGATCCGCTCACGCGCTTCTCGCGCCACGAACTGGAGACCTTCTTCGACCGCTGGGCCCGCAACCGCGACGCCCACCTCGTCGAACTCGTCCGCGAAGCCAGCCGCACCGATCAGCGGCAGGTGGATCAGTTGCTCGCGGCCGCCCAGCCGGAGGTTCGCCAGGTCCTCCGCCGCCCCCACGCGCGGCGCTAGTTTCCCTGACAATCCGGGACGCAAGTGCCTGCCGCCTGGTTCGCGTTCTGCGGCTGGCGCCGGCGGCTGTTCACCCGAACACCCGCGGAATTATCGCGCCTGCCCCTACAGACTGACCGCGCGAACCTCGCGACGGGGCTGATTCGCTTCCCCTGCGGCGATTGTGGTGCATGCTTGCTCCGGCCCGCACGCACCCACAACCGAAGACAGGAAGCCGATGATGGACCCCCAGCATCTCAACGAAAAGCTCGCCCAGCTCATGGACGAGATCAAGGACCTGCCCCTCGATGAGCAGGCCCGCATCCGCGACCTCGCCTCCGAAACCAAGGCCCGGCAGGACAAGATGCGCGAGACCATCTCGCAACTGACCGAGAGTCTCGACTACCTCCGCCTGAGCGTGAAGTACCTCGTCTTCGATCTCGAAGCCACCCGCCGCGAGAACAAGTATCTGCGCGAAATGCTCGAGACGCTGACTGAAGGTCGCGTCGAAGAGGGCGAGGATGACGACGACGTGGATGACGACGAAGCATGATCAACGGCTGAAACTGCGGACGCACTCCTTCCGCCGACGGCATCGGTGTTTCACTCCCTTCCAGCAAACCCCCGCGCCAACCCGCGGGGGATTTGTTTTTGGGAGCGTGGCGCACGCAGCCGTCCGCCCTCGCCAGCCGGATCCGCTGGCGCCGTCGCCTCGACTCAGGGTTCGCCGCGCACCATGGCGCCGCCTGCCACGACGAGCGCTGCCGGCGGCCCCGCCAGTTCGTAGCACAGGGCCCTCTCGTCGCGCTCGTCCCACAGCGCGATATCCGCCGCCATGCCCGGAGCGATGCGGCCCGCGCAACTCGCCAGCCCGAGCACGTGCGCGGCGTTCACCGTGCACGCGGCGATTGCCTCGGCCGGGAGCAGTTTCATCATGCGGCACGCCAGCGCCATGGCCAGCGGCACCGAAGGCGATGGCGCCGAGCCCGGGTTGTGATTACTCGCAATCGCCACCGCGGCCCCGGCGTCGATGAGCCGCCGCCCCGGCGCGTAGCGCCCGTCGGTGCACAAACCCGAGATCGGCAGCAGCACCGCCGTGGTGTCTGACTCGGCCACCAGCGCGATGTCCGGCTCGGCGATGGCTTCGAGATGATCGACGCTGAGCGCGCCCATTTCGACGGCCAGGCGCGTCGCGCCGAGCGAATTGAACTGATCGGTATGGATCCGCAAGCCGCACCCGAGCGCCTGCGCGCGCTCGAAGAGCCGCCGCGTCTGCTCGAGCGACCACGCACCCTCTTCGCAGTAGGCGTCGCAGGCGATGCCCGGCTGCATTTCCGCGATCCTCGGCAGCGTTTCATCGATGGTGCGCTCTACGAAATCGCTCTGCTCGCGGTCGATCGCATGGGCGCCAAGGAAGGTGGGGATCACCCGCATGGCGCTGCAGCCTTGCCCCTGCGTCGCTGCGCGGATCGCTTCGAGCATGCGGCACTCGGCCTCGGTGCTCAGGCCGTAGCCGGTCTTCACTTCCGCCGTGGTCGTGCCCAGCGCGAGCATGCGGTCGAGATGGGCGATCGTCAGGGCGCGCAGCTCTTCGACGGTGGCGCTGCGCGTGGCGCGGACGGTGGACATGATTCCGCCGCCGGCCTTGAGGATGCTGAGATAGTCCTCGCCCGCGAGGCGTCGTTCGAATTCGTCGAGCCGGTCGCCGGCCCAGCAGGCGTGGGTGTGGCAGTCGACAAAGCCCGGCAGCAGCACCCGCCCGCGCGCATCAACCTCCGTTTTCGCCGAGGCGTCGAGGTTCGGTCCGACTGCGGCAATCAGGCCGCCGCGCACCAGCACGTCGCCGCGCTCGATGATGCTCAGTTGCCGCAGCGCCGAGCGCCGGCGCGGCACGTCTCCGGCTGCAAGGGTGACGATTCGTGCACTTCGGATAAGCAATTCGCCGCGGCTGGTCATGAGCGCTCCGCCACGCCGGCGAGGAAGTGCAGCAGCAGGTGCACCGCCAGCCTCGCCGTGCGCCCCTGCACGTCGTGCGGCGGACTGAGTTCCATGAGATCGAAGTAGCGCAGATTGTTGAGTCGCCCCAGCGAGCGGCAGAGAAGTGATGCCGTGACCGGCGTGAGCCCCATCGGGTTGAGCGCGCTCACGCCCGGCGCCACCGACGCGTCGAGCACATCCAGGTCGAAACTCGCAAACAGGTTTGACGCGCTGCTCATCTGTTCGAGCAGATCGAGGAACCGTTCGAGCAACTGGTGCTGGTCGCCGTCGAAGATGAGCAGGCTCGAGCCGCGGTCACGCAGCCATTCAATGTGCCGCAACTCATTGCTGAACGCGCCGACGCCGACGGTGGCGAAGGTCCGCGGCTCGACGACGCCCTGGCCATCTTCAATGATGCGCCGAAACGACATGCCTGAGCCGACGCGCTCGCGCACATCCAGGTGCGGGTCGATGTTCAGGCCGCCGAGTTTTTCGTTCCGTTCGCGCAGGCGCCTGGTCAGCGCCGCCACGCCGGGAAACGTGAGGTCGTGTCCGCCGCCGATGCACACGGGGAGCAAACCCATCTGCAGGATCGCATCCACAGCTTCGCTGACCCGGATGTGCGTGCGGTGGATTTCGTCGCCGGCCGGCTCGACGTCGCCCGCGTCGAACAGCCCAAGTGCGGCAAGGTCGCGGCCCGAGACGGCGTCATGCGCCGTGCCGTAGCGCGCCATCGCTTCGCGAAACGCGCGCGGCCCCTGGCGGGCGCCGGCGCGGCCGCCGTTGAGCGACACGCCCGTGTCATCGGGCAGGCCCAGCAGCGCGATGCGGCAGCCCTCGGGCGAACTGCGGATCGACCGCGCCAATCGACCCTCGGCCGGGTGCAGGCTCGACCAGTCGAACGCCGTCGTGTGCGGGACGACCATGCTCTTATCTTGACGACGCGCTGCGCGGCGGTCAAGGCGAAGCGCGCGGAAGATTCGGCCGGTCGCGGCTAACGTGCTCCATGCCCGAGTCGCTGCACACCGTCGAGCCCGCCGAACCCAAGACGTCGACCAAGCCGCCGCCGACCCAGACCCCGGAGGGACCCATCTGGGGACACGCGCCCGGCTCGGAAGAACAGATCCGCTTCCTCCACGGCCCGCAGGGACGCACGACCGAGTTCTTCCGCCTCCTGCGCATCATGGCCGAGTTCGTGCGCGGCTTCCGTCGCCTGCACTTCATCGGCCCGTGCGTCACCGTCTTCGGTTCGGCCCGGTTCGAGGAAGATCACCGGTATTACAAACTGGCGCGCGAAGTCTCCGCCAACATCGCCCGGCACGGCTTCACCATCCTCACCGGCGGCGGGCCCGGCATCATGGAAGCCGCCAACCGCGGCGCCAAAGACGTCGGCGGCAAATCCATCGGCTGCAACATCGTCCTGCCCGTTGAGCAGGAGCCCAATCCCTACGTCGATCAGTTCATCACCTTCCGCTACTTCTTCGTGCGCAAGGTGATGCTCGTGAAGTATTCCTATGCGTTCGTCGCATTGCCCGGTGGCTTTGGCACCATGGATGAAATCTTCGAAACCGCCACGCTCATCCAGACCGGCAAGATCCTCGACTTCCCGCTCGTGCTCATGGGCCTGGACTACTGGCAGCCGCTCATCGAGTTCGTCCGCACGCGCATGATTCCGGAAAAGACCATCAATCCGGAAGACGCCACGCGTGTGATCCTCACCGACGACCCGGAAGAGGCGGCTCACGAAATCCGCCAGTGCGCCATGGATCGATTCGGCCTCTCCTACGAGGAGCCCGTGAAGAAACGATGGTTCCTCGGCGAGCGCGGGTGACCGCTCAACGCGCACACGCGTCCGCCCGTCGAACCGCTACGACGTCCCGTGCGCAGTGCGCGGCAGGATCTGCTGCGCCCTGGCCAGCGCGGCGTCGAGATCGGTTGCGATGTTGGCAGATCCGATGACGCGATCGAGGCCGGCTTTGGTCAGCACTTCCAGCGGCTGCGTGTGAATGCCCGAGAGAATCAGCGCTGTGCCCTGCCGATGGCACTTGTGGTAGAACTCCTCGAGTGCGTGCAGGCCGGTCGCGTCGATGGCCGGGACGCGGCGCATGCGGAGGATAAACGCGCGCGGCGGCGGCTCGAGCCCCTTGAGCGTGTCCTTCAGGCGATCGGCCACGCCAAAGAAGAACGGGCCGTCGATCTCGAACACTTCAACATCGTGAGGGATGCTGCGATTGGCCAGCGCCATCGGATCGCGCTCTTCGGCCAGTTCGCGCTCGTCGATGTGATTGGCGAGCATTTCGTCAGTGATCTCGCTGACGTTGGAGACGGTGCTCATGCGCTTCATGAAGAGCATGCTCGCAAGCACCATGCCCACTCCCACGGCGATCGTCAGGTCGGCGAAGACGGTCAGGCCGAAGGTGGTAAGCAGCACGAGAATGTCGCTGCGCGGCGCGCGGAGAATGAAGCGGAAGTGATCGATCTCGCTCATGTTCCACGCGACCATGATCAGAACCGCCGCGAGCGTGGGCAGCGGGATGAGCTTGGCCAGCGGCGCGAGAAAGAGCATGAACGCCAGCAGCGTGGCGGCGTGGATCATGCCGGCAAAAGGCGTGCGACCGCCGGACTTCACGTTCGCCGCGGTGCGGGCGATGGCGCCGGTGGCCGGGATGCCAAAGAAGAGCACCGAGCCGATGTTCGCCAGCCCCTGAGCGACCAGTTCGCAGTCGGACTTGTGCCGCGTGCCCAGCATGCCGTCGGCGACAACCGCGGCGAGCAGCGACTCGATGCCGGCGAGCACCGCGATGGTCGTGGCGTCGGGAATGAGGTCGCGCACCATCGACCAGTTGAAACTCGGCAGATGCGGCATGGGCAGCATCTTGGGGATGCCCTGCGTGAAGCGCGAGCCGATCGTCTCGACGCTGCCGCCGAGGGATTTGTCCATCCCCGCAAAGTGCACGACCACCGACGCGAGAATGACCGCGACGATGGCGCCGGGCACGCGCGGCCAGAAGCGGCGCATGATGAGGAGCACCGCCATCGAACCCAGCGACACCGCCACCGTCGGCCAGTCGATGGTGTCGATGGACGCGGCGATGACCTGCAGTTTGTGCACGAATTCGGGCGGCAGCGGCACCGGCTGGCCGGCGGAGTCGTGCGGCGCGACGCCGAGAAACTCCTTGATCTGCTGCGAGGCGATGATCACGGCAATGCCGGTCGTGAAGCCGGTCGTCACCGGATAGGGGATGAACTTGATCATCGAGCCGAAGCGAAACAAGCCCATGAGGATGAGAATGACCGCCGCCATGAGCGTGGCCGTGGCCAGGCCTTCGTACCCGTGGCGCGCTGCGATGCCGTAGATGATGACGATGAACGCGCCGGTCGGCCCGCCGATGAGCACCCGCGAGCCGCCGAAGAACGACATGAGAAACCCGGCGACGACGGCGGTGAACAGGCCCATCGCCGGAGGCGTGAGCCAGGGATGGACCGCCGCGAGTTCGGCCGCGACGTTCTCGGGAATGCTGCTGATGCCAAAGGCCATCGCCAGCGGCAGCGCGATGACGCCCACCGTGATGCCGGCGATGAGATCGCTGACAAACTTGTGCGCGGTGTAACCTTCGCGGAGGCAGACGACCCACTTGGGAGTCAGAAAGTGCATGGGTGGTGGCAGGCGCCTCACCGGAGCCGCGCGGCCCAGGCCCGCGGAAGCGGACGGCGCTCAAGCCGTCCGGAGTCATCGTCTTCGCGAACGCCCGCGAAGCGCGAAGCATGATCGTATACCTCGCCGCAATATCGGCAGGATCAGCCTGCAGGATTCGAGCGTTTACCCGACCGCTGCGGCGGCGCGCCAAGGCGCAACCGGGTTGCACGGGCTGGCGAGATAAGTTTGAAATCGGCACCCATTTCGCCCCCGCCGCGCATCCAGATCGGGTAGACTGGAGTAAGCACAGGCAGCGACTGACCCCACAGCACGGGGCGAGCGGAGGTCGCGGAACCATGGCGGCGGTGATATTTCTCCTCTTTGGCGTCGGCGGACTGCTCGTCGCGGCCGGCTGGTTCGGCCGCCGTCTCGACAATCACCCCTGGTGCGTCAAATGCGGCCACGACCTGTTCGGCGTGTCGGATTCGACGCGCTGCGCCGAGTGCGGCGCCGATCTGACGCGGCGCCGGGCAACTCGACGCGGTCATTGGCGCAAGCGCCGCCCGCTCATCGCCTTTGGGGCGCTGCTGCTCGTCGCTTGTGCCGTTCTGACCGCCGGCGAGACATGGGGATGGGCGCAGACAGTCGAATGGGAGCAGCACAAACCGATGTGGTGGCTGATGCGCTCGGTCCGGGCCGATGCGCCCGAAACCCGCCGATCGGCGCTGGAGGAACTGCTCCGCCGCGCCGGGCGCGATGAAGTCAGCGCCGATCGGCTGCTTGAACTCGCGGAGATGGGTCTCGCCTGCCAGAACGACGAAAGTATCGAATGGGAGCCGCTCTGGGGCTCGATGATCGATGCAGCGATCGATGGCAAACTTCTCTGCGCCGAACAGATCGGCGCCTACTTCGAGAACGCGGTCACATTTGAACTCATGCTGTCGCCTGGCCGCTTCTCCGTGTTGGAGCGATGGAACGTCAGATACCAGGTCTCTTCCGGTGCTGCGCCCACGGCCCCTTTTGCGTCCAGCCAGTGGGACTCGGTGGAGTTGAATCTGATTGCTCAGTGGAATCGGGCTGGAGCGGAGGGCCGGTACTATGAGAGCAAGTGCGACGTCTTGAGCGTCTTGCTCGGTGATGTGGCGATTCCAGAATCGCTCTATCGAGACCCGGTGCATCTGAACTCGATTACGCTGGGTTCGGGTTACGGCTACGCCCAGTCGATCGCGCCATTGATTCCCGTGGTCGTCCCGCCAGGCGAGTATGAAGTTCGCGCGAGCATCCATATCGAGATCTTCGCGAATCGGTCGGAGAACGAACCTCTACACACGCTGGATCTGCGACTGAGCGCGCCGGTGACCGTGACACCCGCTGCGCCTGATGCCGTGGAGATCGTGATCGACGAGGAATCGTCACAACTTGTGCGCGAAGCGGCGCACATCACCGTGGTCGGTTACCGACACCTGCCGACGCACGCAGATCCGCAGCAGGCCGCCCCAGGGTTGATCTGCTCGGTTTCGACTGGGGAGCGCGGCTGGTTCGGATTCGGAGATGCAGGTGCGAATTGCCCGCTGAATGCCAATCTGGACATCAGTGTATATGCCGGAGGCGTGTACGTTGAGACGATGTCAGTCAGCCTTCCCAACTCATCGACCTTCAACCACGTCAGCGCACCGGATCTCACTTCTCTTGACCTGATCGTGCGACCCAGCATCAACAGCCGCTCCACCGGGGTTTTCAACCGCAGGACCGGCAAGCCCAAGCCGAGATGGATGGGCCCTGAATTCACTGTTCGCATCGATAACGTGCAGTGGTACGACTCGATCGACGATCCGGCCTGCCCTCCGGAGCATCGTGAGATGATCCAACGCTTTGTCGAAATGCGGGAACGCAGGGACGGAGTCACCCGGCCGAACCGCTGACTGCGAACGCGATTCCTTGCTTTGCCATGAACGCTCCAGCCATCATCCTCCTGATCCTGCTCGGACTTGCTGGCGTGTCAGCATTGCTGCTGGGCCTGCGCGGCAGGCGCGTGGATGATCACCCGCACTGCCGGCGCTGCCGGTTCGATCTGTTCGGGCTCGGCGCAGCGGCAGCGCGCTGCCCGGAGTGCGGGGCCGATCTCGCGGGTCGGCGTGCGATCGTTCGAGGCCTGCGCCGACGCCGGCCGATCGTCGCGGCGCTGGGCGCCATGCTGCTGCTCGCCTGCAGCGCCTGGATCGCGCTCAGCGCCAGCGGCACACTGTCCAAGATCGATTGGAATCACTACAAGCCGGCGTGGTGGCTGGCAATCGAAGCGCAGTCGGCTGATATGGACAAGTCTGATGCGGCGCTGCACGAACTGGTGGTTCGACTCGGCAGCAGGAAGCTCAGTCAAGCCCGCATCGACGCCCTCGTCACGACCGCCACCACGCTCTTCGAGTCGCCGCCGGCTCATCTCTCGCGCCACTGGGATCGGTTCGTGACCGGCGCCTGGGACGGCGGCTACCTTGATGACGCTGCAGCGTGGCAATACGCCATGGACACCTTCCGGCCGGAGGTGTACCTGGAGGCGGCCACGTTCGATGGGCGGCCGGCGGGCGTCGTGGGCGCCCGCGTCGTGCCGGCGCGGCGTTACACCGGCGGCTATTACGTCTGCGAACTCGTGGAGTTGAGCATTGACGGCATGGGCATCGAACTGTCTCCCAGGCGGACCATTGTCGAAAGCCTCGAAAGCCAGCGCCCTCATTTGCTCTCGCCCGCGATCGACTTCTCGCCGCACCGGCCGCATCTCGTCGAGGCCACGGTGCAGTGGACGCTGGCGACGCATAACCAGGAAAAGGTGACGCCTTCTCCCGGCAAAGCGGCGGATCGATTCAAGTACACGCAGAAGTGCACTTTCAACAGACCGGCTGCGAGTCCGACTGTGGTCGCTCTCGAACTGGTTTCGGATGCTCAGACGCGGGCGGCGATCGTGGAGGCCACGTCAATCCTGCTGTATGCAGCGCGTGGCCACGGCCGGAGTACCCCGACGATGTACATGGGTCTCTCGCTGGACAATCTCCCGGTTGCCGTTGATGCTGCTGTCCGACTGGAGGCTCCCGACGGACGCCTGGTCCATTCGACCCACGTCAAGACCCGCGTCCGTGATACATCTGAGACTCCGTATCGCGGCGGAGTGAGCTTCTACTACGGCGCCGCCGGCCTGATGATTCCCACCGTGGACATCGTGCTGGCCACCGGCTGCCTCAATTATCCGGAGATGGACGGGCCGAAGGTCTCGCCGATCCGCATGTGGTGCGGCGAGATCCGCTGGTGCGACTTCCCGGTGCAGTGGGTGGAGCGCGACACACCGCTCGTCGCGGACGCGATCCGCGCTAACCTCGGCGTCCCGCGCACTCGGCCGGAGCCAACGGCAGCAGGAGGGCGCTGACGGCGCATGTTTGCTTCTGTGATTAACCTCTGCTTCTCGCTTGCGGCCGTCGGCGCTCTGCTCATCGTGCACGGCCGGCGCGCGCGGCAGCGCCTCGGCGATCGGTGGTGCCGCGCGTGTCGGAGCATTCTCCCTGCGGAACGCCTCGCCGAGGCGAAGTGCGGGAGCTGCGGCGGCGATCTTTCGGCAATTGTCGCGGTTGGAGTCGGAAGGAGAAGGCGGCGACCGGGGCTGATCGCGCTCGGATCGCTGCTGCTCTGGGCGGCGCTGTCGGTCGTGCTGGCGCGCGGCATTGACTGGCTCGAAGCGGTTGACTGGCAGGTGCACAAGCCGCAGTTCGTGCTGTTGAGCGAGGCCAGGTCAACAGATGCCGCCGCTTCGCTCTCAGCGATCAACGAACTGCTTCGGCGCGAGCAGGCGGGTCTGCTGTCGAGCGATCGACGCAGCGAACTGATCGATCTGATTCTCGGACGGGTGCTCCCGACGGATGCTCAAACCACGATCCGATGGCTCCCGCTTGTCGAGCAAGAGTGGCTTGCCGGGCGGCTCAGCCGGGAACACAGCCTCCAACTCGCAAAATATGTCACCAGCCTGGCAGGTCTTGTGCACAGTCGCGATGCGCTCCGTCAAGGCACATTCATTCGCTTCACACTCAACCCGTCGCAGCGCGAGCGACTGGCCGAATCAACGATTTTCGTCAAAATCGAGCCGCTTGAAGTGACTCTCGACGGCGAACCGGTCGCTTCTGAAATCGACGAGTCTGACGGCCCGGCAGTCATCGCCCCGGGGATGCAGCACGGCGGCGGCATGCGCGTCCAGTTTCCGCTGATCGCCTCTCCGGGCGATCACACGCTCGACTCCGCGTGGAAGGTGGAATTCGAGGTCAGCGGTTATCCCGAAACCGCGATGACCTGGATCGAGAAGCACTCTCAGGAGATCACCGTTGCGCCGCCGGACGATCGGTCGCGAGAGATCCGCATCGACGTCGAATCGTCGCAAGCCATGCGCGCCGCGACGCGGGTTGATCTGGTCGGCGTGCGCGGACTGCATCCCGATACCGGTGAAGATGTCATCATTGGCGTCATCGACCCTCAACCGGCCGAACTGCAGTTCGAGCCGGACTACGAAGTGTGGTACGGCGGCGAACTCGTGCAGCAGTCCACGCAGGGTCGGATGCTCTTTGTCTGCATCCCACTTGGCAATCGCACCCGCGACGCATCACTCCGCATTCTGATGCGCTCGCGGGCCGTGCGCGTGCCTGACTTCGTGTCGCCCCGGTTCAAACCGGACCTGCGGGCGATCTGGTATGGTCCGGCGATTCTGATTGAGCCGGAGCCGGTCGAATGGTTTGACTCGCTCGACGACCCGCGAATTGCTGAGACGATTCGCAGGCGGCGCTGGGAGTCAGTCATCCGCCGGCTGCAGGCGCCTGTGGTGACCGAACGCAAGGGCAGCCACTGGACGGATCCCGAAGGGTGGGACGAGCGATGATCAGCGAGGCGCAGTTCATTCTGGGCGGCGCGGCGGCTTCTGGTCTGCTAATCGCGGCGGCAATGCGCGGCGGCAAGACGCCCGGACGGAAATGGTGCGCTCGCTGCCGCTACAGCCTCGATGGCGCCGCCGTCGATTCGCAGCGGTGTCCCGAATGCGGGTCAAGTCTCCGCGCGTATGACGCGGTGGTGTCTCGCAATCGCGCGCCTCGGCCGCGCCTGCTCAGGCTCGGCTTGGTGGTGCTGGCGATCACCGCAATCACGCTGGGTGTGCGCCTCGTCCAGCGCATTGATCGCGTCAACTGGACCGCTCACAAGCCCGTTGCATGGCTGGCGTTTCGCGCCGGCTCCGGGCGCATCGCGGTTGCTCAGGCCGCTCTGGGGGAGCTGAGCCGCCGAGCAGATAGCGGCGGCATCAGCGATGAAGCCCTGGCCGAACTGGCGCGTCGTGGCCTGGCCTTACAGGCGGACGCGGCCGCTGAGTGGGAGCCGCTCTGGGGGACGTTCATCGAGCGGGGCATCACCCGATCGCTGTTGACCGATGACGAGCGCCGGGAATACCTGCAGCGGTGTCTGGAGTACTCGATGGCGCTGCAGCACTCGGGACACCGCCAGGGCGTTTCCTTCGGTCCGCAGCGCGACCAGGAACTCGAAGCACGACGGCGCAGCCGCGAGCCGCTCGACGTGGCGAGGCACGATCTGATGGATGTCGAGTTTATCGTGAGTCCGGAGCGATTCGCACAGCGGTCCCGGCTGGCTCTCGATGTGCGTTGTCTGAGCGCGACCATCGGCGATTGGGCGTGTCCCGACTTCCCGGTCCAGCGACCCTCAGCCTCAGTCATCAGCAGTTCGATCTTCCGCAGTCCCATGCGAGCGAGGCGGATGTTCTGGATTCCGATCGCGGTCGAGCCGGGTCGATACGAGGTGACGCTGCGTTGGGAAGTTCAGGTGCGGCTTGAGGACGAGCCGCCCGAGACGGCGATCACCGAGGTCTTCGACTTGCGGGACGCCGTGGTCGTGAGCGAGCCCCGGGAAGGATCCGTGCCGATCGAAACGGATGCCGCGGCTACGGAAGTGCTTCGCAGCGCCTTCGCCGCGAGCGCTCTGGGCTTTCGGTCCTACCAACTCACGCAGCGTCGCAAAGATGTCGTGTCGATCGTCTACTTTCGGTTCGACTGCGGTCCTCACCAGCGGCTCAAGCCTGAAGAGCCTCTTGCTCCATTCAATGGATCGATCGATGTGGAGATATCGAGTCACGGCGAGCAGTTGCGCCGAGTCGGAGCGCATCTTCCGGCGGGGTGGGTGTCGTTTCTGGTGGATGATGATCGTTTGGCGTCGGTCGACGTCGAGGTTCACTACAGCAGGACGAGCACCTCGCTGGGCGTGGGCACGGGTCTCGGTTTCGGCCCTCCGCAACAGATTCCGCAGCCATACTGGATGGGCCCGCCCTTCGAAGTCCGTGATGTGCCAGTCACATGGTTCAATACGATTGATGACGTGGATCTGAGCGAAGACGAACTCGAATCGATACAGCGCGCCGAACCGAATTAGCCGCGATTGCTCCTCTGTGTCCCGCTGAACAAGACCCATGCCCGACTTCCTCACCATTCTCTTCATCGGTCTGGCGGCGCTGGGGGGCTGGCTGCTCGCCATCGGCTGGCGCGGCAGGCGCGTGGACAACCATCCGTGGTGCCGCAAATGCCGCCGCGACCTGCAGAGCGTCTGGCCCGGCGCGGCGAAGTGCCCGGAATGCGGCGTCGATCTCGAACGCATCGACGCCGTCGAACTCGGCCAGCGCGCCCGCCGCCCGGTGCTGGCGGCGCTCGGGGCGCTCATCCTGCTCTGCTGGGCCGGCTGGCTCGGCATGGGACTCTGGCGATCCGTCAAAACCGTCAACTGGTCCGACCACAAGCCCGACTGGTGGCTCATGCGCGAGGCGCACTCGAGCGACGCCGAGACGGCCGCCGCCGCGCTCAAGACTCTCAGGGCGCGCATGGCGAATGACGAACTGAGCGAGGCCACCATCGCCCGCCTCGTGCAGCATGCATTGCAGATGCAGGCGGACGACTCGACGAATTGGGAACCCTTCTTCGGCCAACTCATCGAAGATGCGTGGATCGACGGCGCGCTCACGCCCGAACAGTGCCTCGCGTTCGCCCAGCGCAGCGCCTTGTTCGCGTTCGCGCCGGCATCGGAGGTCGTGCGGCAGTGGGATCTGAGTTCAGTCAAGCTCGAGTGCATCGACACGCGAACCGGCGGAGGCGAACTCTTCTACACCATCTCTCCTTCATCGCTCACGATCGGCGAGCTTGACATTCCCTTCGACCCGAGCGAGAGCAAGGAGATGCGCGTATCGCCCCGGCCGGGACGGCTGGACTTCTCTCTGCTGCTTCCCGTCGCGGCGGCGCCCGGCGAATACGAGGTGCGCAGCACGTGGCGCGTGCAGGCGCAACCCGGCAAAGCCCCAGGCGCTGCGGCGACGTGGGACATCGAGCTGGCCGCGCCGATCAAGGTGCTGCCGCCCGATGCTGATGCGCCGGTGCTGGTCATCGGCCCGGATGCCGATGAGCGGCTTCTCGCCTGCTTCCGTTTCGAGGCGATCGGTTTTCGCCTCAGTCCGTTCAGCGACGGGCGCGCTCAGGCTGACGTGGCGGTGCTCGGCCGGACGAGCGTCTTTCCGTTCAGCGCCGAAGTGGCGATCGCCGGCCCCCGACCTATCACCCAGCGCGCATCGAACATGCGGTTCATGGTCGGGCAGTCGTATCGCGGCGTGATCGTCGTCCCCCGCCTCTCCGACAAAATAGAACAGGTCGAGTTGACCCTCGCGCCGAACATCGGACGCGGGCGCAGCGCCGAGTCCTGGCAATTGCAGCAACTCTGGTACGGCCCGCCGCTGTCAATGGGCCCGATTGCAGTGACGTGGTACGACTCGATTGATGATCCGAATCTGCCCGAGGACCTGCGCCAGCGCTGCATGGAAAGCGGCTGGCAGCCGGTGACGCCAGACCCCACCGAGCCGAGCCAATGAACGGGCCGCCAAAAAAGTACCTGGTACATTTTGTTGAGATGGGGACGGACGGGACGCGTTTGCCATGAGTCAGTCATTCACCACCGTCTGGGACCTCGTCGGCGCGCTGGCCATCCTCGGTGCGACCGAACCCCTCCGCGAGTCACGCGATAGGCCATCCTTCCTGTGCACACTCGACTCGATGCCCTCTTGCGCAGGCATGACGATCGAGTGAGTCGCTGCCCTTCGCCGCCACGGGCGCGCGGCGGCGATAGTATCGAGACGAGTGATCCGACCGGCGAATCCATGCTCGATCTCCTGACCATACTGTTTGTCTTCCTCACGCTGCTCGGTCTCGCGCTGTTCACGCGCGGCTGGCGGGGCCGGCGACTGGACAACCATCCCTGGTGCCGGGCGTGCCGGTTCAATCTGCAGGGACGCTGGCCGGGCGCGAATCGGTGTCCCGAATGCGGCGCCTCGCTGGAAACCATTGGCGCAGTCGAAGTCGGACAGCGCCGGCGGCGCTGGATGCTTTCCGCCATCGGCCTGCTCCTGCTCATCGGATGCGGCGTCTGGTTGAGCCGAAGCATCGTCCAGACGGTTGGCCCGGTGGATTGGATGCAATACAAGCCGGACTGGTGGATCGTGCGGAACGCGCATTCGGCCGATGACGGCACAGCCGACGCGGCGCTGGCGGAACTCGTCAAGCGCATCGACGCTGGTGAACTCAGCAGCGCGCGCCTGGCCGCCCTTACCGCCGACGGGCTGGAACTGCAGGCGGATGAAAGCGCCGCATGGCGCGCCGGCTGGGGGGATGTAATCGAAGCAGCGTGGAAGAACGGTTCACTTTCATCTGAGCAGATTCTCAAGTACGCGCAGCATGCGGTGGACATCCAGATGGTGGCCGAAGCGCCGAAGGTGCGGCGATGGGAGATCGCTCGCGCCGGGCTGCAGCCGACGCTGCTCCGCACGGGTAGCGGCGACCTGACACTTCAATTGTCGATCGTGGATCAGTCGTTTGGCGGCATCGAACTTCGCGCCAATCCCGATGAGGGCGCGCTGTTCACCACACTGCGCGCGACTACCAATGCGCTGATGGCCACAACATTCGCTGTGCTGCCCGAGCCGGGCGAGCGCGAATTGAACATCACCTGGAGCGCGACGCTCGCGCCGCGCACCCAGTCATCCATGGTCAGGCCGCTCACGGTGCCGTCGCCGGCGACTTGGGACATGCCGCTCGCGACGACAATCACCGTGCTCCCGCCCGCGGATGGCGCCGCAGAACTCGTGACCGATGAGGCAGTGACCGCAGCTCTGCGAGAAAGCATTGAAGTGCAGGCCATCGGTCTGCGCGTGCCACCTCCGGTCATGGGCACGCCGAGCGGCCGATCCGTCGGCGGGCGCATTGTCGTGCTCGTCACCTGGCGGAACGTGCCGATCGCGGCTCAACTGCAACTCGTGACGCGGCATTCCGGAATGCCATCTGGGAGCAGACAGGTGCCGTTGAACCTGCAGCGAGGCTCGTCAATGCAGGTGCGGCTGTTCATCCATCCTCACCCCGATGACGAGCCGCAGTACATAACCGCTCAGTTCACAGCCGATGTCAACAAGGCCACCGGTCGAATGTTCCCTCAGCAGCACTCAGATCAGACTTGGTACGGCCGGCCCATCGAATTCAGCGACATTCCTGTAACCTGGTATGACACGGCCGACGATCCGCAAGTGCCGGCCGATTTGCGCCCGATTCTGACTCAGCCGCAGGGTGGAGGTCCACTGCCCGGCACATTTGAACGCGGAACGATACGGCGCAGAGCGGATGGGCCGTAGATTCAGTTTCCCACGAGTCGTACATCGCCATGCCTGCGCAGGCCGTCGTGGCACTGCGCGTATCCGTGCCTACTCCACCCGAACAACCCCGCTGCCGCCCTTGACGATCTGGCCGATGACCATCGGCTGCTCGCGCAGTTTCGTCAGGTGTTTCACCACGGAATTGGCGAACGACGGACGGACGATCAGCACGTAACCGATGCCGGTGTTGAACACATCCAGCATCTCGCCGCGCTCGATGCGCCCGTGCTTCTGCAGGAATTGGAACACCGGCGGCATCTCCCACGACTTGCTGTCGATCACCGCGTCGAGATCGCCGGGCAAAGCGCGGCAGACGTTGCCGGGCAGGCCGCCGCCGGTGATGTGGGCCATGCCCGAAACGACTCTCTTGACCGTGTAGCGCCGCAGCAGGCGCACGATCGATCGCGTGTAGATGCGCGTCGGCGTGAGCAGCACCTGGCCGAGCGTCTGAGTCGCATCGAGTTCGGGATACACTTTGCCGAGATCGAGTCCGGCGACCTTGACGATCTTGCGCACGAGCGAGAAGCCGTTGCTGTGCACGCCTGAAGACGGCAGGCCGATGATCACATCGCCCGCTTCGACGCGCGAGTTGTCGATGGCGCGGTCGAGTTCAACCACACCCACGGCAAAGCCGGCGATGTCGAAATCGCCTTCGCTGTAGACATCAGGCATCTCGGCCGTCTCGCCGCCGATGAGCGCGCAGCCCGCAAGCCGGCACCCGTCGGCCACGCCCTTGACGATCGCCGTGCCGACCTGCGGGTCGAGGCGGTTGACGGCGAGGTAATCAAGGAACATGAGCGGCTCAGCGCCTTCGACGATCATGTCGTTGACGCACATGGCCACGCAGTCGATGCCGACCGTGTCGTAGACGCCCAGCTGGCTGGCGAGTTTGACCTTGGTGCCCACGCCGTCGGTGCAGGCGACGAGCACGGGCTCTTTGTAGTTGCGGCGGAAGAGTTTTTCGTTGAAGTCCAGACGCACCAGCCCGGCAAAGCCGCCGGGACGGTCGATCACGCGCGGGCCGTGGGTGCGGCGCATGAGCGACTGGATCATGCCGACCATGGCGTCGCCCGCGGCGATGTCCACGCCGCTGTCGGCGTAGGTGAGGGGTTTGTCGCCGGAATTGGATGCGGATGATCTGGGCGGCATGGTGCTGGTCGTCATCGGCACAAGGATAGCGCACGATCGGCCGGCGATGGGCGGGCGCGGCGAGACGAGGGGGGATGCTCACGGTGGCATGGGCAGCACAAAACGCCTACCCTTGCGGCCCGACGCGGCGTGTGGCTGCGGCGGGGTTTTTCGGCCTCTCGGCCGCCTGTCCGGCTTCGGTTGGGCCTCGCGCATGAAATTCAACCTCGTGGACAAGGTGATCGAGCAGACCGAGCAGCGCATCGTCACCGTCAAGGCCGTCACCATCGCCGAGGAATACCTGCAGGATCACTTTCCGACCTATCCCGTGCTGCCCGGCGTCCTGATGATCGAAGCCCTCGTCCAGGCGGCACGGCAGATGCTCACGCCGGTCAGCGGCGACCCGCGACTGGTGCTCGGTGAGGTCAGGGCCCTGCGGTACGGAAGTTTCGTGCGGCCGGGCGAGGCGCTTAAGGTAGAGGTGTCGCTGGTCAGTCAGGAAGACGGGCGGTACAACTGCAAGGGCGTCGGCTACGTGCTGCGGCCGGGCGAAGACAGCCGGGCCGCCGAGCCCCCGACCGCCGTAAGCGGGCGATTCAGCCTGCGGCCGATCCGCGCTGCGTCCTGATCACAGACCAGGCGCAAGAAAACACGAGTGAGAGACAACGGAGCAATTGCCCCATGGATCGCGATGAAATCTACGCCAAGGTGACTGAAGTTCTCGTCGAGGCTCTGGGCGTCGATGAAGATGAAGTCAGCCCCAGCGCCACGCTTACCGGCGACCTCGGCGCCGAGTCGATCGACTTTCTCGACATCGTCTTCCGCCTCGAGAAGACCTTCGGCATCAAGATCGACCAGGGTGAACTCTTCCCTGACAACGTCGCCCAGAACCCCGACTACGTCGAGAACGGCCAGGTGACGGCCAAGGGCATCACCGAACTCAAGGCGAAACTGCCCCACGCCGACTTCTCGGGCCTCGAATCCGATCCCTCCGTCGAAAACGTGGGCGAGGTGTTCACCGTTGATGCGGTCGTCAAGTTCGTTGAGAAGAAGCTGAACAGGTAAGCCGCGCGCGGCCGGGCGTCGCAACGGGTGGATCATGCGCTGGTCGTGGATCGACATCATCACGGACGTCGAAAAAGGCAAGCGGCTGGTCGCGATCAAGAACGTCTCGATGGCCGAAGATGTGCTGCACGATCACTTTCCTGCCCAGGTCGGGCCGGCCGGGCAGGCGCTCGATCCCGCGCCGGTGATGCCGGCTTCGCTGCTCATCGAGGGCATGGCCCAGACCGCCGGCCTGCTCGTGGGCTACACCGGCGACTTCGAAGAGAAGGTCATCCTCGGCAAGATCGTCAAGGCGACGTTCGAGCGCGAAGTCACGCCCGGCCAGACCGTGCGCTTCGAAGCTCATCTCGAACGCATGGACCCGAGCGGCGCCAACACCACGGGCACGATCACCGTTCTCGATCACAGGACGGGGCGCCACGAACACGTCGCACATGTCGAACTGATCTTCTCGCACATCGATCAGAACATGGCCGGCACTGAGTTCCCCGAAGAAAACTTCGTCTTCACCGACAACTTCCGCTCCCTGCTCCGCGCTGCCGGGATGATCTGAATCTAGTAGCCAGCCTCCGCTGTCGCATCGATGATCCGGGAGACCTCTCCAGGTGGCTCAGCGAAACCCGGTTCCATCTCGCAAGCGGCAGCGAAGCCTGATTGTCATCGCCCTTGCCACCATCGCGGTTGTCGTGGCCGGCTTGCTGTATCGCTTAAGTCAACCTCGCGACATCGTGGATCTGGTGCGACGACGCGGTGCGCCGACGCTCGTTGCGCGGACCGTGAATCTGGAAATCTGGGACCCTGACTCGACATCCGTCATCAGATCGCGCCAACTCACGGTCGAATCACCGCGGGATTGGTCGGATCAGTTTGTCCCAGCCGCTGATTGCACCTTGGTGTATTGCGACAATCGCAGTTTCATTACGTACTGGGAGGCGTTTCGCGATGGCGAGATACTCGCCCGGCACGCGGCAACATTCGCGCTTGGAGAGCGAGTGAAGGCGAGATGTTACGAGGTTGGCGCTGATGGCGTGGTCAATCGCAGTTGGAGCGCCACATTCACTTTCGCGTCGTTCAGGAAAGGCAACGGGCAGTAGGTCGGCACAAGCCTCTGCGCAGGCCCAGCGCTCATCCGGCGCGGCGATTCGCAAATCAACGAGGCCGAAGGCAGCCGCGCCTGTGAGGAAGCGGTATTGGGCGCGTGCGCGCGGCGGGTGAGCGAAGTCGTTGGGCGCGCCGTCTGCAGTCTTCATGTATGGCATGGCCTTGCGCTTCGCGTGGCTATCCCGTGCGTTCCTCGACGTACGATCCCGCCTGCTCGCCGGAGCATAGCGACGCGAAGCCCCGCGCGCTTCGATCACATTCGCGAAGGCTGGTATCCGGCGAGCGCCGCTTCCTCACAGGTGCGGCTCGTCTCGGCCCGCGGCCCCGTGTCTTTCTGCGCCTCCGCGTGAGGCGACTCTACTCCCCGATAAACTCCGCGAGGCTCTGGCGGCCGGCGACGGTGATCGTGATATCCGGCGAGATGAGTTCGAGTTGTCCGCCGTCGCGAACGATGGCCAGGTGGGTGCTCGTGTGGCCGAGGATCAGATCGGATGCGGCAGCGCCGGTCGAGTCGCCGCGCAGCAGGAGGCTGCGCTGCTGATCCACCTGCGAAGCGATGCAGTTGGTCATCGAAGCGGCCGTGAACAGAGCCGCGATCGCGAAGCCGCACAGCACCAGCGTCAGCGCGCGGAGCCAGAGCATCCAGCGCAGGCGCACCGCCACGAGCAGCCAGACCACCGCGGCCGCCAGCGCGATGAGGTCGACCCCGGCGGTGATGCGCACCGACTCATGCCACGGCGCGAAAGCCTCGGCCGTCCACGGCATCACTTCTCCCAGCGCCGCCTGCGAGCGCGCGATGACCCAGACGATCTGAGCGATGCTCACGAGCGCACACACCACCAGCCCCAGCGCCGCCGCAACGCGTGCGGTCGGCGAAGGTTCCGCGACGTCGCCGCTCTCATCGATCGATCGATTGCCGATGAGCGCCAGCGTCAACGCGCCGGCGCCGGTGACGACGAGCAGCATGGCGAGCATGAGCGAAAGCGTGTCGGCCAGTCCAGCTTCGAAGATGCGCAGCGGGGCGGCGAGGATGAGTTGCACCCCGTCAGTCAGGCTCGAGCCAAACTGCCTCTGCAGGTCGGGCACGCCGACGCTCTCGGCAAAGCCCTGGCGATAGCCGATGAGTCCCGCGAGCGGCACGGTGACGAGGGCGGCAGCAACGATCATGAACGTGCGCAGCCATGCGGCCAGCTCGATCACCACCGGCGCGGGTTCGCCGGTCTGCGTCGGCGGAGGCGGGGCCTTGCCATCAGGGGCGGGGCGCGACCAGATGTAAACGCGCATCGGCGTGGCGGGCCGGCTGCCGCGCCGGATGCGCACCGCCGGACGCGGAGTCGTCGAAGCCGCATCGTTGGTTCGCTGAGGGTTCAAGCGCAGGGCTCGCTCATTGCTGCTGGTCGCATTGCTCCGATCCTTTCGCCCCGCGGAAGCGCGAGGTTCAGGCGAATTGCTCAACCGCCGCCGGATTCATCCGCGGGCTGCTCAGCCGGCCCGACGCCTTCGCTGGGCGGCTCGTTGCCGGTCGTCTGGCCGGCGCCAGAGGCCGGACCCGGCGCCGCGTCACGGTTCGCCCCCGACGAGCCGTCAATGCCCGGAACGGCGAACGGCAGCGAGATCGCGCCCGTCCACGCGAGCACCCACAACAGCACCACGGCCGCGATCAGAACCGTCACCACGCCGACGCCCGCCTTGATCATTCTCTGGCGCCGCTCGCGGCGGAGGCGTTCGACGGTCAGTTGGCCGGGGGTGAGCTGCTCCTTGACGATGCGGCGGCGGCGCGGCTGGCGCGGCACGCCGAGGTGGTCGGTCGAATCCATTGCCTCATCAGCCGCATCCGCCAGCGCCGAGCGGGCCGCCTCGCCCGACTCGGCCTGCGAGGCGGCTTCGACTGCCGCCCGCAGTCGGTCGTAGCCGACGGAGGCGAGCGGGTCCTTCACGCCCTCGTCGGCTGGCGGAATCTTTCCTGCCGCGATCTTTTCGAGATCGCGCACCGGCGCCAGGCCGAGCACCTGTCGCTCGTCTTCTTCGGTGAACATCGCCCCGCAGAACTCGCAGCACACGTCGGTGCGGCCGACGCGCTCGCCGCACGAGAAGCACACGCCCATGAGGTGCGACAGGCCCTGCACCTGGTCGGCGCGCTTCCAGAACTGTTGCGTGGTGGGGCCGCGCACGATGGTGGCCGGTCCCACCCTGCCGCGTTCAATCATGCGCACGAGCACGTCGTAGCAGCAGCCGGGACGGAAGGGTTGGGCCTCGTCACGGATGAACCACGGGCCCATGGCGTTCTGGGTGGCCTGACGGCTGAGCGGCTCGAAGAGGCCGCCGCAAACGTCGCAGCGCGTGGCGCCGGTCTGTGAGTGGCCGCAGTACGGACAGATGACTTCGGGCTGGGAATCGCTCATGACCGCTCAGATCTCCGCCGGGCACGCGGTTGACATCCTGTCTTCTCGACGGTCTGATCAAGGACCCATGTCAGCGTATTCAGAAAACCCGCTATCGCCAAGGAAATCGCCCATGCCGCACTTTTCCCGCCTTGCCGCACCGCTCCTGGCCGGGGCGGCCGTGCTGTGCATTCTGCTGCTCCCCGGAGCCGGGGCCGTCAATCCGCCTGATGACGATACGCCGGCCGCGCTGGTGAATGGCCAGGCGGTGGAGTGGCCGCAACTGCGCGACCTGCTGGCCGAAACGGCCGGCGGCGCCATCCTCGAGGAACTCATCCTCGACAAACTCCTGTCCCAGCGCCTCGTGCGCGAACGCCAGACGGTCGATGCCGCAGCGATCGAAAGCGAGCGCCTGCTGATGATGGAGGTGCTCGATTCGGACCCGACCCGGGCGGCGCTAAGCCTTGAGGCCGTGCGCCAGAGGCGCTCGCTGGGCGACCGCCGGTTTCAACTCATGCTCAAGCGCAACGCCATGCTCCGCGCGCTGGTGAAAGCTGACGTCGAGATAAATGAGACCATGATCCGATCGCAGTACGAGCAGCTTTACGGCCCGAAGTACCGCGTGCGGCTGATCACGTCGGCGACGATGAACGAGGCGGCCACGGCACTGAGCCGCATCCGCGCCGGCGAGCCCTTCGCCGAAGTGGCGGCGCTGGTCAGTACGGATGCCGCCAGCGCGCAGCGCGGCGGATTGCTGGATGCAATCTCGCCTTATGACGCCTCCTATCCCATGGCGCTTCGGCAGGTGCTGGCGGACCTCGAGGAAGGCGATCTCTCGCCGATTATCCCGCTGGAGAGCGGCTTTGCGCTCGTTCAGATGGTGCAGCGGGTTCCGCGGAGCAACATCGCTTATGAGATGGTCAAGTCCGACATGGCTCGCGCGGCGCGGCTCGCGCAGGAGCGCATCCTCATGGACAACCTCGCGCGCCAACTGCTGAACTCCGCTGATGTGGCCGTGCTCGATCCCGCACTCAACGACGGCTGGAAGCGCAGCCACCCGTAAGAAGTGCAGGAACCCGCAAAAGTGCAGTAACATTCCTTTGCGCCACAAGTAGGGCACTCGCGCACACTTGCCCGCGCACGCGCCGCGATCGCCGCTTACCGATGCACATCCTCGGCGGCGGTGCGCAGGCGGAGGATTGCCGGGAGCACGGTGTAGCAGGCGATGAGTGTGATGGTCAGGCCGACGACCATGGTGATGCCCAGGCCGCGAATACCGCGATGCTGCGCCAGGGCCATGCAGCCGAATCCGATGACGGTGGTGAGGGTGGTGAGCAGGATGCCGCGCCCCGTGCCGCCCGAGAGGCCGCGCGGCACGCCGGTCGGGTCGTCGCGCCAGCGGTGCACGATGTGCACGCCCGCATCCACGCCGATGCCGAAGATGAACGGCATGACGATGATGTTGGCGAAGTTGAGCGGCAGATCCGTCACGCCCATCACCGCGAACAGCCCGATGAATCCCACCACGACGGGCAGCAGCGCCAGCAGCGAATCCGCCAGCGAACGGAAATCCAGCAGCAGCAGAATCAGAATCGCCGCGACGGCCAGGCACGTGGCGATCGTGTAGGCGCGCGAGATGAGCGAGGTCGATTCGTGAATCTGCACGGCCGGTCCGAGCACGTCAGCATCGACGGCGCGCATCGCCGACACGAACCCCTGCAGCCGCTCGGGATCGAGCACCGAGCCGCCGCGGTCCGCCGGTTGAATGCGAAGCAGCAGCCGCCCGTCGGACGAGATGTTGAGCGTGCGCAGCGGCAGGGGCAGATCGTCGAGCGTCTGCGGCCGCGGGTCCGCGACGGCCCGCCAGGTCTCGATGAGCGACTCCCGGTCGCGCTGCCACGCGTGCGCGACATTGGCCCAGAGGCTCTCGGCATCCGGCCCGCGCAGTCGTTCGAGCAGCGCATCAGCCGAGGCGAGCACCTGCGTGAGCGCTTCGCGCAGCGCCGGGTCGATCGCGTCGCTGGTTTGGATGTCGCCGCCGGCCGCTGCTTCGATGCCGCCGCGCAACTGGGCGATGAGTTGCGTCGCCTGAGCGGCTGTCGCAGGTGAAGTAGCGGGGATGTCGCGCGGCATGTCCTGCGCGAACGCCGTACGCCGCTGCTCGCGCGCCGGGTGAAACAGCGAACCCACGCCCTCGACGGCGGCGATCTCGTCATGCTGGAGAAACGCAAGGGTCTTGCGCTGCGCCTGCTCAAGCGAATCGACGATGCTGATGCCGATCCACGCCGAACGCTGGCTGTCTTCGGTCAGGCGATGCTCCCAGATGACGCTCTCGACGCCCGGGGGGTGCAGGTTGAGCAGGTTGGGGTCATAGCGCGTGCGCAGCGCCGCGGGGATTGCAGCGGCGACGAGCAGCAGCGCGATGATCAGCACGGTGCGCGGCCGGCGATCGACTACGTCGAGGCGGCCGTGCGCGAAGTGCGCATCCTCTCCGCCCAGCCGGTGCCGCACGCTCTTGCGCCAGTCGGGGCGCAGCGAGAGCAGCGCGGGATAGACGCTGAGCATGGCGATGAGGCACAGCAGGATGCCCCCGGCCGCGATGGCGCCCATTTCCGCCACGCCCTTGAAATCGGTCAACAGCATGACGGCGAACGACGCGGCAGTCGTGACCGCGCCGGTGATGATGCCCGGCCCGATGCCGCGATAGACGCGCGACAGCACATCGCCAAGGTCTTCGTGCTCTTCGCGCGTCAGTTCGAGTCGCGCGGTCAGGTGCAGCGCGAAGTCGATGCCCAGCCCGAGCAGGATCACCGTGAACACCACGCTGAGCACCTGCAGGTGACCGACGACGAGCGTCGCCCATCCGAAACTCCACGCGACGGCAATCAGCAGCGTGACGGCGGCGCAGATCGGCACGACCACGCCGCGAAACACGATCACCAGAAGCAGAGCGATCAGTGCGAAGGCGAGGACGGAGGTGAACGTCGAGTCGGCCATCGACTGCGCCGTCTCGTCGTTCTCGATCGCACCCACGCCGGTCACCCCGGCTTCGATGCCGGCAAACAGCCGCGTGGATTGCAGATCGGCGATGTGCCGGCGGATGGCGGCGATGCCTTCGTTCAGGCCCGACACCGAGCCCCCCTCGCGCCGCAAGCCGACCGAAAGCAGCAGGTAACGACCTGAATCGCTCTCCAGCGGCCGCCAGCCCCCGGCTGCTGGAAGCACTTGCGCCGCCGGGTCATCCATGGCGCGATCGATCGATCGCAGCAGGTTGTTTAGCCCTTCAAGCGATGCCGGTGCGCGGGCCGGATCGGCAACGGCGCCGGAAAGACCCGTAAGCGTCGCCCTGAGCAGATCGACCATCGACGTGGACTCGACGACGACGCGCGAAGTGCGAAACTCGGCCAGCGAGCGCTCGTAGGCATCCTCGGGCAGCGTGAGCATGAGCCGCGCGAAGTGGGGGTGAAAGGTGTAGCCGTCGAGCACATCCAGCACCGCCGGATCGTCGCGCAGCCGCTGGGCCAGCGAGCGCACAAACGCGGCCGCCCGGTCGAATTCGGGTGACTCGCCGAGTCTCGCGTTCTGGCCTCGATCGACGGCGATGATCACGTCGCCCCAGCGCGGAAACTCCTCCTTGTAGGCGAGGTAGGCGGCGTTCCAGGTCAGATCGGGTGATACGAGAAAACTGCGGTCGGTCTGCATGGTCAGGCGCGCCAGCGCCAACCAGACGCTCCCGGCCACGAGCAGCAGTGCCGCGAGCAGCACGGGCACGCGGCGGCGTATGACAAACCGCCCCAGCCAGCCGAGAAACTCATCGCGCACCCGCTCATGCATAAGCCCAAGTTTAGATCGCGCATCGCCTTCGCGAGGCTGCGGGAAGCCCCAAGGCTCCATCCGGCGTCATCGCAGCCCGCGGGCGATATCCTTTCTTACCATGCCAAGCCTCCAGCCGGTCAACACGCCGTTTGTTCTGCTCATCCGCGACGGATGGGGTGAGAACCCCAACCGCCAGCACGATTCGTTCAACGCCGTGCGTCTGGCGCGCACGCCCGTGGCCGAGCGGCTCATGGCGGAGTACCCGACAACGCTCATCCACACGAGCGGCGAAGACGTCGGCGTGCCCGAGGGGACCACCGGCAACAGCGAGGTGGGTCACCAGAATCTCGGCGCGGGGCGCATCGTCAACCAGGATTCAGTCCGCATCAGCCAGGCGATCCGTGATGAAACCTTCTTCTCCAACGAGGTGTTCCTGCACGCCACCGAGCGCATCCGGCAGTCCGGCCGGCATCACCTGCACCTGCTGGGCATCTGCTCGGACGCCGGAGTGCACGGCCGCCTCGAGCATCTTTACGCGCTGCTCGAATTGTGCCGGCGCGAAGGGCTGCGGCCCGAGTCAGTCTGCGTGCACCTCTTCACCGATGGGCGCGACACGGGGCCGTTCACCGGCGTTCACTTTGTGGAGCACGTTGAGGGCCGGCTTGCGGAGATCGGCGTGGGCCGCGTCGCGTCGGTGATGGGCCGCTACTGGGCAATGGACCGCGACAACCGCTGGGAGCGCATCCGCCGCGCGTGGGACTGTCTGACGTGGAGCGCCGACTCGGCGGGCGCCGCGCCGCCGCGCGCCAAACGCGCCAGCGACGCCGTGCAGGAGTACTACGACCATCCGCCCGACGAACAGATGCGCGGCGACGAGTTCGTGACACCCACAATGGTCGGAGCCAGCGAGGAAGACGCGATGTCCGGCCGCATTGATCCCGGCGACATCGTCATCTTCTACAACTACCGCGGCGACCGGCCGCGCCAACTCGTGCGCGCGCTCGCCATGCCCGAATTCCATGGCCAGGTCAAGCCGTCGCCCGACACCGGGCTGCGCGGCTTCAACCGCACCGGCGAGAGCGATGACCAGCGCAATGTGCACGTCATCACCATGTGCGAGTATGAGAAGGAACTCAACCAGTGGGTAAAGGTCGCCTATCCCAAGCCGCCGCGCCTCGATGACATCGTCGGCGAGTACCTGTCGCGGCTTGGGTTCATGCAGTTCCGCTGCGCCGAGACGGAGAAGTACGCGCACGTCACGTTCTTCTTCAACGACTATCGCGATGAGCCCTTCGAAGGCGAGCACCGCCAGATCATCCAGAGCCCGAAAGTCTCAACATATGACCAGCAGCCGGAGATGAGCGCTGCAGGCGTGCGCGATGCGGTGCTGGCGCGGCTGGCCGCGCCCGACTGCGAAGACTTTCTCATCGTCAACTTCGCCAACGCGGATATGGTCGGCCACACGGGCAAACTTGACGCAGCCATCAGGGCCGTCGAGACGGTGGACGACTGCGTCGGCGCGATCGTCGATGCCGCTCTTAAGCGCGGCGGCTCACTCATCGTCACCGCTGATCACGGCAACGCCGAGCAGATGTATGACCCGGCCACCGAAGGCCCGCACACGGCACACACGATGTACGACGTGCCGCTCATCCTCGTCGGCAAGGCATTCACGGGCCGCATCCTGCGCACCGGCGGCCGCCTGGCCGATGTCATGCCCACCGCGTTTGACATGACGGACATCGCCATCCCCGCCGCGATGACCGGACGCTCGCTGCTCGAATAGCGTCGATGGCCGGCAGGCGCGCGAAGTCTACCGCCGCCGCTCGACGGCGCTCAGGCCCGCTTTGCCCACGAGGCCGCGGATCTGCAGAATCGTCAGGTCCGCCTGCAGCGCGTGGATCGGCAGGCCGGTGCGCGCTGAGAGTTCATCGAGTTCCACCGGCTGGCCGTCGAGCGATTCGAGAATCTTCTGCTGACTGGGCGTGAGGTTGAGTTGACCGATCGGGACCGGCTTGGAGTCCGTTGCCGCCGCCGCGCCTGACTGCGGCGCAAACAGCGATGCGCTGTCATCGATCCCCGCATGCTCCATGGCGCCGGCGACGAGGTGCTCGCTGCCTTCGAGCGATTCGAGAATGTCTGCAGCGCCGGTGACGAGCTTGGCCCAGCCTTCGCGGATCATCTTGTGGCAGCCCGAAGCGCGCGGCGAATCGACGTTGCCGGGTATGGCGAACACTTCGCGGTGATGCTCTTCGCACGCCAGGCGCGCGGTGATGAGCGCGCCGCTGCGCTCGCCGGCTTCGATGACCAGCGTGCCCAGAGACAAACCCGAGATGATGCGGTTGCGGCGCGGGAAGTTCTCCTTGCTCGGGCCCAGGCGCATGGGAAACTCGCTGATGAGCGCGCCGCGGCCCTCGGCGACCACGGATTCGAACAGCGATTCGTTCTCGGGCGGATAGTGGTGAGACAGGCCGCAACCCATGACGATGAGCGTTCGCCCGCCGCCGCGCATCGCGCCGCGGTGGGCTTCGGTGTCGATGCCGCGCGCGCCGCCGGAGATGATCGCCAGCCCGCGCGTCGCCAGCGCCGCCGCGAGGCGCCCGGCCTGGTCGCGCCCGTACGCCGAGCAGTTGCGCGTGCCGACGATGGCGATGGAGTACACGTCGGCCGGTGCGATCGAGCCGCGTACATAGATCACCGGCGGCGGGTCGGGAATCTGCTTGAGCAGCGGCGGGTAGTTCGCGTCATCGATGCTCAGCACCGCGGCCCCGCGCGCTTCGGCCTCGGCCAGCTCGACGTCGATCTCGCCCTCATCCACGCCGCGCCCAATCGCCCGGGCCTTCTCAGCGCTGATGCCCTGCACCTGCTGGAGATGCGTGATCGGCGCTTCGAGGATGGCGTGCGCCGAGCCGAACCGCTCGCGCAGCCGCGCGATAAGAATCGGCCCGATGCCCGGCGTCATGCTCAGGCGCAGCATGGCGCGGACATTGGCGGGCTGGTCGGCAGAAGCCGTCATCGGAGACAATATATCACATTGCCGTCAGGCGGGCAGGATCGATCAAGACCGCATTTTCGGGGCCGCTGCACCGCAATATGCCTGAATCCAGCGAATCCGGCGAGATTCGCTTGACACATCCGCCATGTGTGAGGCAGAATGTAGTGAGCGGCGTTCGAATCACGGCGCCGATGCGCAGACATTCCTGGAGAGGGGAGGTGGAGGATGCAGACTATCCTGAAGCGGATCGGCTTTGGCGTCAACCTGAGCGGTCGCGCCATGCGATGCCTCGCCGCGTGCTGCGCGGCTTTGGCTGTCAGCCCTTCGACGCTGGCCCAATGCGATGCGTGGCATCCGATGGACCATGGTCTCGACGGCACCGTCGAGGCGCTCACCGTTTTTGAGGGGCCGCTGATTGCCGCCGGCAGTTTCACTACCGCCGGCGGGCAACCGGCCAATCACATCGCGCGTTGGACGTGGGGCGTTGGATGGTGGCCGTTCGATACCGTCGGCTTCGACGACGATGTCTTCGCGCTGACCGTCTTTGACGGGCAGCTCATCGCCGCGGGTGCGTTCACGTCCGCCGGCGGGCAGAGCGCGATGCACATCGCTCGATGGGATGGCATCAATTGGCAGCCGCTTGGCGGCGGGCTGGACGGCGAGGTCTATGCTCTGACCGTTTACGACGGTGAACTCATCGCCGGCGGGTTCTTCAGCAATGCAGGCGGACAGAGTGCCAGCCGCATCGCGCGATGGAACGGCTCGAGATGGGCCGCGCTGGGCAGCGGCATGGACTGGCCCGTCTCCGCGCTCGCGACGCACAACGGCGATCTCATCGCAGGCGGCGGCTTCACGCAGCCCGCGAGTCACATCGCGCGCTGGAACGGCACGAACTGGTCCGGCCTGGGCGGCGGCGTCGATGACACCGTCTACGCCCTCACCGTGCTCGATGGCGATCTTATCGCAGGCGGCGACTTTACCGCGGCGGGCGGGCAAAGCGCCAACCATGTTGCGCGCTGGAATGGGTCGGCGTGGGCTCCACTCGACGCCGGTACGAACGGTCGTGTGAACGCGCTCATCGGCTACGGCGGTGACCTCATCGCGGCGGGCGCATTCACCACCGCCGGACGCGCCGTCGCCAACCGCATCGCGCGGTGGAACGGCTCGGCGTGGGGCGGCATGGGAAATGGCATGAACGACGCCGTCAACGACCTGACCATCTGGGACAGCAATCTCATCGCCGGCGGCGCCTTCACACAGGCCGAGGGGCAGGACGCGAAACGCATGGCGCACTGGCAGGACTGCAGCGGCGGATATCCGGTGCTCGCCGTGACCCCCACCTGCCCGACTGGCGGGCCCATCGAAGTGTCGTGGTCGGGCGCGACGCCCAACGGCGAAGTCGCACTGATCTTCGCGCGAAGCGAAGGCTCCTTCATTGTGCCCAACCAGTACCCGTGCGCCGGCACGCAACTCGGCCTGGGCACATTGCAGATCCAGATCGCCTACCGCGGCAGCGCGGGCCAGAGCGGCTCGCGCACACTCAACGCCACCGCCGGCCCGGCCATCTGCGGCGGCTACGTGCAACTGCTCGACCTCGCATCATGTCGAACGAGCAACGTGGCGCGGATCGAATAACGGGCGCGCGAGGAGCGGCCGCAAGAACTCAAATCGCCTCGCCGCACTCCGGGCAGCGCGGCTCCTTCAAGCCGCGCAGGAGATGGTGGCACCGGCGGCAGCGGGTTTCGCCGGACGCATCATCCATCGTGCGCGGAAGAAAGAAGGCTCCGGCAAGCATCGCACCAAAGCCCAGCCACTCGGCTCCGAGTTCGAGCAGGTCGCCTTTCAGCTGGAGTGAGCTTTCATCCACGATGATCCCGGCCGCGTAGACGATCATGATCGAACCGATGACGCACGCAGCAGTTGGCAAGGGAATCTGACTCGGCTTGACGCTCAGAAGCGCACATGTCGCTCCGACGATGGCCAGCGCGAGCGACAGAGCCGTACACAACCACGGCAGGACCGTGCTGCCGGCCGAGGTCCACAGCGAACCGGTGCGAATGAGCCAGGCGATCGCCAGCAGCACGATCGGAGTCAGAACGAACCCGACGAGACGCTGATGGTCCATAAACACGCTCCGTTGCCGCGCCAATCCTAGATTATCAACGATGCGGCATCTTGAGCATCCGAGTAATGCGCTCCGCCTCGGACGAGTCAACTCTGGCCCGCTGGCCACAAACGTGTGGTATGATCGAGCGTCTGAACCTGTGTAGAAGCATGCCCGGATTCCTTCCGTCTCGCTTTGCTGTTCTTTCCGCCCTGCTCCTGGTGCTGGGGACACTCTCATCCATCGGCGTCGCCGTTGGGGATGGTATCCTCGACAAGCCGATTCTGGCTCGCTGGAATCCTCTGCAGTGGTCGAGCCCGTATTGGTATTCATGGCAGGGATGGAACGTCGCCGAGTTCCGCGGGGTGGCGTCGGTCGCGCTCTATCGCAGCCGTCCCTCGGGTCGCAATGAAATTCTCTCGCCGATGGTCCAGGAGCCGCCGTGGTGGTGCCCGGAGATCAGCCCGACAATTCGTCGAGCGTGCGATTTTGCGCATGGCTGGCCGCTGCCGGCGCTGCGCGTCACCTGGCCGGATCCTGTGAATCCGTTTGCCTCGGCCGATGAAGCGCTCGACGCCGGCGTTCTCGTGGAGCGCGTGCGGCTGCCGTGGATTCACGAGGCGCCTCCCGGCGCCGGCGGGGTGCTCTGGCAGCCCACCAGAGAGTACGCGGCGCTGCGCACGCGCGCGGCCGTGCCGTTCAGGCCGGTGCCCATCGGTCTGCTCGTCGATTCTTTGGCGCACGCTGCGGTTTGGCTGGGTCTGATGATCGTGGTATCGCTGCCGGTGGCCACTCGGCGCGGCGTGCGGCGACGAAGAGGCGCGTGCATCTCGTGCGGCTATTCGATGCGCGGGGCGATCTCGGATCGATGTCCGGAGTGCGGGTGGAATCAGCGAGAGCGCTGGCCCTGCCCGTCGCGCACGCACCTCAGAAGCGCAATCGGGCTCATCGTCATGTCGTGCCTGGTGCTCTTGGGACTGGCGGCCCTCACTTTCTTCCGCGCCGTTCGGCTGGATCCCATTTTCATCGCAGCGGCACGCGGCGATGTGGATGAAGTGCAGCAATTGCTCGCGGCGGGCATTTCGCCGGATTGTCGTACGACTGGGACCTCTGGCTACGTTCCATGGCCTGCAGACTCGACGCCGCTCATGTGGGCGGCAGCGCACGATCAGTTGGAGGTGATGGATCTACTTCTCGATGCAGGTGCCAACATTAATGCGGGGGATGGCGTGAATTGCGCCCTCGAAGTCGCAGTTCGTCACGGCTCGCTCTCGACGGTTCAGTTCATGCTTGAGCGCGCAGCGATTCTCAATCGCAACAAGGCAATCGTTGACGCTGCGCACTACGGCTCGACGGAGGTGCTTGCCTTTCTGCTCGAGATGGATCCAGATGCGGCCCACAGCGTGGCGTTCTCAAAGGCGCTGCAAGTCGCGGCCGGCGGCGGGAGAACTGATAATCTCCAGTATCTTCTGTCGCTCATCGAGGACTCTCACTCGGTCGAGATGCAGTCGGTGCTTCAAGCCGCGCTGCTGTCAGCCATCAGTTGTCATGAACGTGAAGCGACGGCGTTGCTGCTCGAAGGCGGAACCCGGCTCCAATCCACGGACCAGTCGGCACTTTGGGACGCTGCTGCTCGAACCGGCGCGGACATCGTGCAACTTCTGCTCGAAAACGGCGCCGATGCGAACTGCGCGTTGGAGAGCGTGCATGAGCCCACCCCGCTCTGGGCGGCAGTCAAATGCTCCAATGAGCCAGTCGTGCGGTTGCTGCTCAAATCAGGCGTCGACTCGCTGCTTGAAGACGATGAGGGGCGATGTGTGCTGTTCGCCATTCGCTGGCATACGGCGACAGATGAACTCATTGAACTGCTCCTGAGTGCCGGCCTCAACGTCAACCACCAAGCCAAAGATGGAGCAACCGTTCTGATGTTGGAATCCATCAGCTGCAGCGAGCGAGGCGTCGCCCGCTTGCTCGCACTCGGGGCCGACCCGCTAATGAAGGATGATCTTGGGCGGTCAGCGCTCGACCTCGTCAGGATAAGGCGATCGCTTGAACAGAAGCAGTCCGCGTTCTTCAACCCAACGCCCTATGACGCTATCGAGAAGCTCCTCAAGGAAGCGATCTCATCGCGCGAGCCGTAGCGCTTGTCACGCCCCGCTGCGATTGGCAAGGCCCAGTGTGGCGATGATCAGCGCCAGGTCGAGCACCGGGCCGCGGTGGGCGATGTAGGCGAGGTCGTATTCGATGTGCTCGTGGATCGGATCGTTGCGATGCGGCGAGACCTGCCACAGCCCCGTGATGCCCGGCTTGACGAGCAGCCGCCGCCGCTGGCGCTGGTCGTAGTCTTCGACGATGAAGGGCATCTCCGGCCGCGGGCCGACGAGGCGCATCTGCCCGAAGAGCACGTTGACGAGTTGAGGAAACTCATCGAGCGAGAGGCGGCGCATCCACCTGCCGACGCGCGTGACGCGCGGGTCATAATCGCCGCGCGGACTTTCCCCGTACTTGTCCGCATCGATGCGCATGGTGCGGAACTTGTAGACGGTGAAGATGGCGCCGTTGAGTCCGACACGCTCCTGTGAGAAGAAGACCGGACCGCCATCGTCGAGTTTGATCAGCGCCGCCATGAGCAGCACGAGCGGCCAGAGCGAGAGTGTGGCGACAAAGGCGATGGCTCGGTTGAGCCAGTCGAGGATCATGTTCATCACCGGGCCGGCGGGCCGGGCCATCGAGGCGAACAGCAGGCAGTCATCGCCGATGATCACGTCGCCGCACAAGCGAAGTCGCAGCGCGAGGTTGCGCAGTTGAGGCTCGAGGACGAGCACCGTCTCGCCGCGCTCAACCCAGGCGCGGATGCGCCGCTCCCAGGCGTCGATCTCAGGCCGGTCGGCGCGGAATGGCGCGAAGCGGCAGCCCGCGTGGCCGAGCAGGTCGAGGCATTGATCGAACGTGCCCACGGCGGCGCCGAGGTTCGACGGGCTGCCGAGAATGCGCACCCACGACGCCGGCTTGCCCCGAAAGAACAGCGCCTGGCCGGCGAGCGCGGCGAACGTGATGCCCTGCAGGAGCAGGGGCAGCCAGATCGGCTCGCCCGTCAGCCAGGCCAGGGCCGCAGCCGGGGTTCCCACGAGCAGCAGCACGCGCAGCAGATCGGCGATGACTTCGGCGGGCAGGCGCACCGACCAGCCGCGCAAGGCGCGGGTGCGCGCCAGCGTCCACATCCACGCAAAGAAGCCGGCGCTGAGCGCGGCCGAGACGACCGGCGCGCGCGTCGCCGCCCACGCGATCACGGGAATGTGCGTGAGCATGAGCAGTGCGACCGCCATGCGGCGGCGCTTCCAGTAGCCGAATGGCAGCGAAGCGCCGATGTTGCGGCGCGGGCGCATCGCCTGCGGCAAGGACTGGACGGCTCTGGTCAATTCAGCACCGGTCACGATCCACCACTCCCAGGTCCCATACACCCGACTGCACCGCGTGCAGTCCCGCTTCAAGCGTGCCATACGGCGGCGGTGATGTCGAACCGGGCGCAGCAAAGTGCGCCGGCTGTCCCGGCGCGGCGCGCTACAGGTGCTACAGACCGCGCGGCTCGCGGGCGATAACGCGCCCAGCGGCGCAGCGCGGCCGATTCGCGTTGCAGCCGCGGCGGCGGCTCATCCGCGCCGGCAGCGCATATGCTTCATCAGCCGCCTGCCGGGGCGAATCTGCACCGGAGGCGCGCTTCAAGCCGAATATCGGGCCTATGAACGTTTCCACCTTTCTCAAGCACTGGTCGATCCGCGAGAATCCGTTCATGGCGGAAGAGGCGCGGCAGGACGAGGTGCTGGCGCGCCTGCACGGCCAGTCGCCGCATCCCGATTTCTACAAGGTGCTTGGCGATCTCAACCGCCCTGCGTCATCGGTTGTCTTTGGCGAAAAGGGCAGCGGCAAGACCGCCATTCGACTCCTGCTCGAAGAACGCATCAACGAATACGACGCCGCCCAGCCCGGTGGCAAGGGACGCACGCTCGTCATCGCCTACGACGAGTGGAACCCCGTGCTCGATCGCTTTGCGCGCCGCCTCAAGGGCAAGACCCCGCTCGAATCGCTCCAGCAGTTGCGGCTGGTCGATCACATCGACGGTTTGCTCAGCGTCGCCGTGGCCGATCTCGTCGATGCCGTCGTCGGCCGCAAGGGCGAAGGCCACGTCGAACTGGGCCCGGATGCGCGGCAGACGATCCGCCGCCTCGATCGCGACACGCAGAACGACTGGGTCATTCTGCAGACGCTCTACGACCGGCCCGACCAGGCGGTCAACCGCGGCCGGCTGCTGCGCCGGGCCATGCGCGATCGGCGCGGCTCGTGGATCAACGTCATGCGCTGGGTGCGCAACATCCTCTGGACTCTCCTCGTCGTCGCGGGCATCGCCTACGCCTGGCAGCACTATCAGGAGCAGACTGACTGGCTCATGCACATCGGCCTGGGATTGCTGGCGCTGCTCACGCTGGGCGTCAGCGCCAAGGTGCTCTACGACCGGCTGCGCCTGTCGCGCCTCTCGCGGCAACTCTCGGGCCAGTTGCGCGTGCTCGATCGATCGGGCGAGTCGTTCCGCGCTTCGCTCGAGCAGTTGCCTGCGGATCTGCGCCGCGCCGGCGGCTGGCCGGTGGATGACCTGGATGACCCGCGCTACGCCATGCTCGACCGCCTCCGCCGCGCCGTGCAGCCCTTCGGCTTCGAGCGGCTCATCGTGCTCATCGATCGCGTGGATGAACCGACGCTGGTGAGCGGCGACGTGCAGCGCATGAAGGCCGTCGTCTGGCCCCTGTTCAACAACAAGTTCCTCCAGCAGAGCGGCATCGCCTTCAAGATGATGCTGCCCATCGAACTGCGCCACGAACTGCACCGCCAGAGCAGCAACTTCTTTCAGGAAGCCCGCCTCGACAAGCAGAACCTCATCGACCGCCTCACGTGGTCGGGCGCCATGCTCTATGACCTGTGCACGGCGCGCCTGCACGCGTGCATGGATGAAGGAGCCGAGCCGATCGGCCTGACGGCGCTGTTCGACGAAACGGTCAAGCGGCAGGACATCGTTGATGCGCTCGACCAGATGCGCCAGCCGCGCGATGCGTTCAAGATGATGTACCGCGTGATTCAGGAGCACTGCAGCAATACGCCCGAGGAAGAGGCGAGCTGGAAGATCCCGCGACTTGTGCTCGACCAGGTCCGCCGCCAGCAGGCCGAACGCCTGGAGGGATTGCAGAGAGGTTTGCGGCCGGCATGATGATCGCGCGGTTCGACGGAACAGCGCAAAGTCCGTCATCCCCGCGCAGCAGGAATCCACAAAGCTGCGATGACACCCGTCGTCATTCCTGCGCAGAGCCCGCCCCTGCGCAGGCAGGGGCAGGAATCCACGAACGTGCAATGGCGCTCGTCGTCATTCCTGCGCAGAGCCCGCCCCTGCGCAGGCAGGGGCAGGAATCCACGAACGTGCAATGGCGCTCATCGTCATTCCTGCGCAGAGCCCGCCCCCGCGCAGGCAGGAATCCACGAACGTGCAATGGCGCTCGTCGTCATTCCTGCGCAGGCAGGAATCCACGAACGGGCAACGGCGCACAAACACGTCTTACAGAAACGAGCGCCAAAGCCCGCTCGACTGGATGCCTGCCTTCGCAGGCATGACGGCATGCGCTCTGACGGCGAATCCCTCCGCAGGCAAGACGACCTCGCTCACAGATTCGGCTGCGGCGTGTAGCGCAGGTACGGCTTCACCTCGCGGTACCCCTTGGGAAACTTGGCCGGAATGTCCGCCGTCGCCACGGCGGGGACGACGATGCACTCCTGCCCGTGCTTCCAGTTGGCCGGCGTTGCCACCTGGTAGTCCGCCGTGAGTTGCAGCGAGTCGATCACGCGCAGCAGTTCGTCGAAGTTGCGCCCCGTCGAGGCGGGGTAGGTGAGCGTGAGTTTGATCTTCTTATCCGGCCCGATCACGAAGACGCTGCGCACCGTCGCCGTCTCCGACGCGTTCGGGTGGATCATGCCGTAGAGGTTGGCCACATTGCGATTGGCGTCGGCGATGATGGGGAAGTTCACATCGGCGTTCTGCGTCTCATTGATGTCGCCGATCCAGCCGTGATGCGATTCGAGGGGATCGACGCTCAGCGCCGCGACCTTTACACGTCGCTTCTCGAACTCGCCCATGAGCCGCGCGCACGCGCCCAGTTCGGTCGTGCACACCGGCGTGTAGTCGGCGGGGTGCGAAAAGAGAATGCCCCAGCCGTTGCCGAGCCAGCGGTGAAACTCGATCGTGCCCTGCGTGGTCTGGGCGGTGAAGTCGGGCGCGATGTCCCCGAGTTGCAGTGCCATGTGGTTCTCCGGGTTCGCAGCGGTGATGGGCGATGGTCTGCCGAACAGGCGAATGCGGCCGGCGTCACTTTCCGCCGTACTCGCGCTCCTTCTCAACCAGTTTGCGCACGGCCCGCTCGAGTTTGCCCGCCGCGCCGATGATCGCGTCATACATATCCGTTGAAGTGTCCTCGACCGCCAGCGGCTTGTGCGAAGCCGGCCGGGCCTCCATGACACAGCGCTTGTCCGGTCCGGCCTTCGGGCCGTTGTCGTCGTGCAGGTGCACCTCGACGCGCGTGATGCGGTCTCGGTAGATCTTCAGCGCTTTCTCCACCTCGTTTTCGACGTGCGTGATGATCGCCGGCGTGCTGTGAAACTCGGCTGCGTTCACCTGGATGAGCATGTTCTTCCTCCTGTGTGGCGGTTCATCCGGGGGTCGAGCGCCCCTCGTGGCGCCGCGTGATTGTAGTGAGCGCCCGACCGGTTTGATGCGCGAGGCGCTGGTTCAAGGCGCCGGCGGCGCCATGGGCGCGGGGTGGCCGCGGAACATGAAATACACCGCGCCGCAGATGCACAGGCTCGCCCAGAGGTAGTCCAGCCTCATCGGCTGGCGCATGTACAGCACCGCGAATGGGATGAACACGATCAGCGTGATCGCCTCCTGCATGATCTTCAACTGGTCGAGGCGCAATTCCGTGTACCCGATGCGGTTGGCGGGCACCTGAACGAGGTACTCGAAGAACGCGATACCCCAACTGACCAGCGCCGCGATGAACCACGGCTTGTGGTTGAGGTCCTTAAGGTGTGCGTACCACGCAAAGGTCATAAAGAGGTTCGAGACGACGAGCATGAGCGCGGTTTTGATGATGACTGCCATGGCGGCCTCGCGAAAGGGGGCGAATTGTACCGCACACGGATTCGCCGTCGAAGCCGCCTGCCGCGCCTCAATCACTCGGCTGGCCGCATCATGGCGATCGTCGCATCGTGCCCGCCGAGGTAGTCCTGGCGGAAATGCGTCACTGGAGTGGCCCGAAGAGCCCAGTCGATCCAGGCCAGCGTGTCAAAGCGCTGCGCCGGGCCGGTGTCGCAGCTCAGCGCTGCCGGCGCAGCGCGGTTGGAAAGGAAGTTGAACACCACGCCCCGTCGCGCCGTCTCCCACGCCCGCGCGATTACTTCACGGGCCCGCTGCTCGGGCACGGTGTTGAGCGAGCCTGAGAAGTAGATCACATCCGGCTCGCCGATGTTCAGTGCTCCCGCATCCGCCACGAAGTCGCGGCAGTGAAACTCGGCGCGCGGCAGGTTCCGGCTTGCGGCCCCCGCGATGATCTCTGCCACGCCGTCCACGCCAACGTATCGCTTGAATCGCACGTTGCGCTCGGCCAGGAACTGACACAGGTCGCCCAGGCCGCAGCCGGCGTCGAGCAGCACGAGGTCATTCAGATCGACCATCTGCCGCAGCACGTCGAAGCGCACCATCTGATACTGCCGGTTGTGCCAGAGCGTCGCGTCAAAGGTCGCGCCGAAGTGCTCCACGGCCCGGCGATACGGCTCGAGGTACGCATCGCCGCCCTGCCCGCCGTGGTCTTCGCCGCTGCTCATGTCTCGACTCGCATCATGCGCCACACCGCCAGGGGCAGCAGGATCAGCAGGGGAATGGCGAACACCGACGCCGCGGGCGGCGCCCACGGAATGCCGACCGTCACGCCCACCGCCCCGCCGATCTGCGCCGTCAGGCCGACTGCTGAGCAGTTCACCGACTGCACGAGCAGGTTGCGCGGCTCGCGGATGAGGAAGAATGGGAGGGTCATGAGAAGAGTCAGAATGTTGATGAGCACCTGCGAGAACCGGCCAAAGCGCATGCGCTCGAGTTCGTCAACGCCGCGCGTGCCTTCGCGCTGCACGAGTTCGCCCAGTTGCCGCAGGTTGAGCATCTGGCGGAACTCGAGATGGCGTCGCATGAGCAGCGCCGTCGGATCAAGGTGAGACTGGATCTTCGCGACGGGTTGCGGCGTCGGAGCGGTCATGGTGTCGGCCTGGCTCAGCGGCGTGGCCTTGCCGTCGGTCAGGGCCCAGCCGTCGCCGGCCCAGGTCGCGCTGGTTGCGGTGATCAGCCGCGCCAGTTCGTCGTTGTCGTCATATTCCCAGATGAACGGTTTTTCGAGTTCGGCGGCGGCAGGGGAGAAGTGCCGGGCGTAGATGACGCGATGCGCGCCATCGCTGGCCATGTTCACGCGGAAGCCCTCGACTTCCGAGCGGCCGATCTCGCCGTGGTTGCGCAGCAGCAGCGGCGCCAGGCGCGGCAGCATCACCTCGCGGTTCACGAGTTGCAGCACGTTGAGGCCGATGACCGCGAGAATGAGCGGCATGGCCACGCGGTGCAGGCTCACACCCGCGGCCAGCACGGCCGTCATCTCGCGATGCCGGTGCATCTGCACGAGCGTAAAGCCGATGGCGCCGATGCTGATGATGCCCAGCAGGAACGAATAGAACTGGAACACGCGCGGCGCATAGAAGTCGATCACCATCCACGCCGTGGCCCAGGCCCGCGCCAGCCCGCTGAGGCCCTCGCCCGCCACCGTCGCATCCACCGCCTCGACAAAGCGGTCGATGTTCAGGAACAGGTCGATCATGCACGTGAACACGAACAGCAGCAGGAACAGCAGCACGAAGTTCAGCAGGAACTGGCGGAGGATGTAGCGATCGAGAAACGTCATGGCCTGCTGCGCTCAGTTGCGCATCACCCTCCGCAGAAAGCCCAGCGCCATGATGGCCATGAGCAGGTTGCCCGACCACATGACGATCAGGCCGACCACGTCCGCGTACCTGAACTCGCTGACGTCGTTGACGACGTCGGCGCCTGAACTGATCACCACCAGCCCGAGAATCGCGGGGACGAACGACCAGAAATAGACGGTCAGGGGCAGGGCGTTGCGCATCGCGATGGCGAGGATTGAGCCCAGCAGCATCATGACCAGGCAACTCACGCTCATGGCGGCCCGTTCGTGAATTCGCGCCACGATGTTGCGAAGCAGTCGCGTCACTTCCGTACGAATCGCCGTGTCCAATCGCCGCAGCGTCGCGTCGTCGCCGTATTTCTGCGCCGTTTTCACGAGTTCGCGGGCCGGCTGGTTCTGGAGTTCGTGCACGATGGGCGCATCGACGCGCAGGTACGGGATGCTCTGCCGCTCGAAGAGCCTCGAACGGTTCGGCGTCGTGTCGAGCGCGATCTGCGTGACCTGGGAGAACTCGGCGTCAAGCGTCGGCTCTTCGGGGAGCAGGCGGATGCGCGGCCGCAGCCTGACCTCCGTGCTCTCCAGCGCCGTGGTCCGCTTGATGCCTTCGGTGATGGTGAGCCGCACCGGCCCGCCGCCGCTCGGCGGCAGCACCGTCCACGATGCCTCGTCTACCGCCGCAAGACCGCCGGCGGCCAGTTCCGCCTGCGCCGCCACGGGCTGGTTGTCGCGGCCGAGGCGCGTGGTCGTGAAGCGCATCGTCCCCGTCTCGCGGAGACGCTGATCGATGTGGTGAAACAATTCGCGCTGCGTCATCCAGCGCCGGAGTTCATCGATCTTCCGCGCCACGCGCGAATACGTCTCCGGCGCGTGGTGCACCGCCTTGAGCCGGCTGACGTCCATGAAGCGCGGCGAGCGCTCGATCTCGTCTTCCACGATGAGTTCAGGCAGCAGCGCCGCCGAGGCGCTCACCCGCACCTGCGCGCCTTCATCCTTGATCTGAAACATGCGGCCCTGATCCATGATGGGGGTGATGACCGTCATGTTGCCGGTGTGCTTGAGGTAGATGACGCACTGCCGCGCCGTCTGCGTCGAAACCACCTCGCCTTTGAGCATGTTCACCGCCAGCACGCGGTCGAGCCCGATCGCGGCGTCGGCATTGACGCCCTCGGGCACGGCGATGCGCTGGGCGTTGCGGGCGTAGAGCGTGAGCGTGTCGGTCTGCACCGGCTCGCCGCGCGAGATGCGCCCGACCACGACTTCGGCGACGCTGCGCGTGCTCGTGCGGGCCATGGCCTCCCAGAATGCGGGGCTGATGTAGTTGCTGATCAGAGACAAGGCAATGGTGAGCACCACGCCCAGCGTCGCCGCGGGCAGAAGCAGTTGCGGATACGACACGCCGCTGGCCGCGCACGCCGCGATCTCGTTATCGGAGGTCATACGGTGGTAGACCATGGTGGCGCTGAACGCCGCCGAAAACGGCAGGGCGAACTGCAGCATGGGGGGCATGGCCAGCAGGATGTACTTGAGCAGCGCCACCGGGCCCAGCGTCCCGTCGCTGAGCGGCTTGATCGCCGCCCCGAACGAGATGATGGTCACCAGCACCGCCGTCGAAATGGCCAGCACCTTCAGCAGGTCGCGCAGGATGTACCAGAAAAGCAGCAGGGGCATGGGGAATCGCCCAGACGATAGCGAACCGCCCGCGCCATCGCCAAGCGCAGGCCCGGATGAACGCGTTTTCAAGAAGCGCGAGCGCGCATCCCCCTCCCTCGGCTCTGCGGGGGAGGGGAAGGGGAGGGGGCGAGAGCATCTCGGGACAATCCGACGATGCGAGGCGCACAACACGTCGAACAACCCCCTCCCGGCCCTCCCCGCAAAGCCGGAGGAGGAAGTCACGCCAATCGCTGATGCAAACGCGATTGGCCTGAAGCGCGGGCCGATTCTTCTCGGTCGTGCCCGCCCGGGGATCGATTTCCGGACCCGCCTGACGCGAAACTGCGGTATCCATGCCGCTCGTTCACGCCAATTGCCGCGACGGCGGGCCGGATCGCCTGCCGCCGCTCCCGCACGGGGATGGAACATTCGATAGTTCATCCGGAGATTCCCCATGAGCCCTGCGGCCCATAACAGCCCGATGGCCCTCTGCCCGGCGCGGTGCGCCACCGCACGCGGCTTTACGCTGCTCGAAGCGCTGGTGGCGTCCGTGATCATGTCGCTGACGGTCACCGCCGTGGCGATGGCCCTGGGTGGCGGGCGCCAGCACGCCCTCGAGGCCCGCGACCAGTTGCAGGCCGGGCTGGCCGCCGAGGCGCTGATGGATGAGATCCTTGCCGCCGACTACGCCGACCTGATCTCCTACGACGGCCACGACGAGCCGCCGGGCTCGATGGTCACATTCGACGATGATCCCTATCCGGATTCGTTCTATCGCATCGGCCGCCGCGCTGCCGTCGTCGAGCAGTTGCTCAGCATCGGCGCCCTTGGCGCGAAGATCAAAGGCATGGACATCGCCGTCGAGGCCTACGACTTGGAGGGCCGCATCATCGTCACGCTGTCGCGCTTCGTTCCGGAGCCGGCGCCATGACCTGCCGCTTCCGTCCTACTCTTCGGGCTGCTCGCCGCGGGCTCACCCTGCTCGAGTTCATGATCTCGATCCTGATCACGGCGCTGATCGCCGTGACCATGGGCGGCATGATCACCGCCGTGGCCCGTTCCGTCGAAGCCGACCGCTACAGCCGCGAATCGATCGTGCGCGGCCAGGCGCTGGACGTGCGCCTGGGCAGTTACATCCGCCCGGCGCTGTGCATTCTCGATGCGAGCGCGCGTCCGGAATCCGCCGTCATCTGGCTCGAAGACTCGCGCGTCAGCGGCACCGTGCACCTGACCGAGATTCGCTGGATCGAGCGCGACGCCGCGACCGACACCGTAGTGATTCACTACGTGAGCTTTCCCGACAGCATGACGCAGATCGAGCGCGACACCCTGGATGTCGAAGTGCCCGTGGCCGGCGCCGACTGGTGGGCCGCACTTGCGACCATGCAGGCCTCCGGCTACACCGCGCAGATCCGCCTGTGCGATGAAGTGGCTGCCCTGACCATCTCTCACAGCACCTCGACGAGTCAGGCCAAGCGCATGATCACCGCTCAGGTGCAGTTCACGGCCGACGTCGGCGGCGATTCGATCATCACCGCTGCGAGCATTCGTCAACTTCAGGAGCCTTCCTCATGAGGATTCGTGTTGAAGCAATCCGAGTTTCCAGCGCCATGTTCGGCCCGACCCGGCCCGACCGGCGGGGCGTGGCGATCGTGCTCGTCATCGTCGCCGTCGCGGCTGCGGCTGTCATCGGCTCAGCGTATCTGGCCAGCCACATGAACGCGCCGCAGATCGTGTCCAACGTGAACGACGGCATCGAGTCGCGCTACATCGCCGACTCGGGGGCCGATCTCGCCACCGCGATCATGGAGTGCGAGACTTTCGACTGGCGCAACGTCCAGAACAACGGCGTTCTCGTGAGCGACCTGCCCATCGGCAACGGTAAGGTGGATATTCGCGTCAAGGACGTCTCCGGCGCCAATCCCGACGCCACTTGCGAGTACCCCGTCGTCGTCACGAGCGGCTCCGTGGGCAACATGCGCCAGCTCGTGGGCATGCAGGCCCACACGCCGCTTCCTGAGAAGCTCGAGGCAGACTCCGTCAGCGTCGATCTCAGCGAGTTCGCCGCGTTCGGCGCCTCCTCCATCAACGTCATGAGCGGCTGGGTCACGCGCTGGCCCGCCGCCAGGATGTCCGAACTCGGCCTGCCTGTCAAGGTGGGCACCAACGCCACGACGCGAGGCTCGCTGATCATCGCCGGCAAGACCAACGCGCCCGACGCCGCCGGCTACGTGATGGCCACCGCCGCGGCCGGCACGATCTGCGATTCGACGCAGACCACCGTGCCCATTCGCCGCGTGGATTTCTCCAACAACGAGACCGTCCTGCTGCCGGCCTGTCCGACGCCCGCTCTGGGCAATCTGCTGTGGGCCAACGCGAGGACGCCGTCCATCACCGCCAGCGCCACGGTCGTGTCGCCCGGCGATCGCCGCTACAACAGCCTGACGATCGACAACAAGGCCACGCTGAAACTCGACCTCGGCGGCGTCAAGCGCACGATGGCCATCTCCGGCCCGCTCACGATTCAGAACGAGGCCGTGCTGCAGATCGAAAACGGCCAGCTCGACATCGTCGTCACCGGCGCGTTCAACATGTTCAATCGCGCGGCCATCGAACTCGGACCGGATGTGAGCCTGCGCATCTTCGCGGGCGGCACCATGTCCATCAACGACTCGGTCATCGGCCTGCCGGTGCGCTGGCGCGATTTCTCGCGCGATGCGCGCAAGGGTATGGATGAGTACTTCGACCCGCACCTGTGCACGATCTACCGCATCACGTCCATCAATTCGGTCGATCTCAACCTGCTTGATCTCGACACCGCGGCCACGTGGGTCTGGAGCGACGCCGCGAGCAAGTCCTGGATCTTCAACCAGGGTTCCTACATCTGCGGCCGCATCTACGGCGCCGCCAAGGCCGACATCTCCATCGACAACCGCACGGCGATCTTCGGCAACGTGGTGGGCCGGAGCATCATCGTCGCCAACGAGAGCGCCATCTACTACGACCACAGTCTCGATGAGGGCATGGGTTATACCAATCCCCGCAGCGCGCTCTACGCCGCCAACATGGACCTGCGCGACGATATCCGCCTGCTGCTGACCGACCTGAACGACAGCACGCTGGGCTCGATCCTGGCGCTGCTCTCGGCTCCGCCGCCGCTGCCCGTTCCCATCGATCCCCTTGCCGCCACGCCGCGCGACAAGGCCCGCGTCACGGCGCGGTGGATGAAACGCTACGGCGTCAAGGTCGAGCGCGACCGCGCCACGGCCGTCGAAGACGTCATCGCCGCGGGAGGAAACTGATGATCCACGCCTCCCGCGCGCATTCCGGTCGGCTTCGACCTGCGTTCACACTGCTCGAAGCCATGATTGCGCTGGTGATCATGTCGCTCACCGTCACCGCCCTTTCCATGGCGCTTGGCGGCGGGCGGCAGCATGCCACGGAGGCTGTCGATCAGATGCAGGGCGCCCTCGCCGCTGAGGCGCTGCTCGCCGAAGTCATGGCCCTCGATTACGACGCGATGGATACCTACGACGGCCGCGACGAAACACCCGGCACGATGCAGACCTTTGCCGGCGTCAACTACCCTGAATCCTTCTACCGCGTCGGCCGGCGCGTCGCCGTGCTCGAACTGCTCAAGGACATGCCCGAGTGGGGCGTCAAGGTGCGCGGCAAGGAAGTCGCCGTCGAAACCTACGACCTCAACGACCGCACGCTCGTCACCCTCGTCGTGTTCATCGTGGAGCCCGCATCCTGATGAGGCCGCCGCGCCACATCCCGACGCCCCGGCATGCACGCCGCGCCATGACGCTGCTGGAGTTTCTCCTGGCGCTCATGGTCACCGCGCTGATCTCCGTGGCCATGGGAGGGATGGTCACCGCCGTCGCCCGCGCCACCGAACTCGACCAGCACACCCGCCAGACCACCGTCCGCTCGCAGGCCGCCATGGTGCGCCTGGCCAGTTACATCTCGCCGGCCCGCTGCGTGCTCTCGTCCGAGACCAGCCGCCTGGTCATCTGGCTCGACGACACGCGCGAGAGCCAGACCGTCCACGCCACCGAAGTCCGCTGGATCGACCACGATCCCGACACGGGCACCATCGAACTCCACTACGTCTCGTTTCCCGACTCGCTCTCGCCCGTCGAGCGCGATCTGCTCGACGTCGTGCTGCCCGTGGCCACCACCGACTGGTGGGCGACGCTGCAGTCCTACGACTGCATGTCCTACATCAGCACCGTCCGCCTGTGCGACGGCGTGGGCGACTTGGACATCCACCACCTCACCAGCACCGAGCAGGCCAAGCGCCTGGTCACTTTCACCATCACGTTCGAAGACGCCATTGGCGGCGCCGCCGTCGTCACGGCCGCGAGCGTCCAGCAGTGGGAGGAGCCGACATCATGAAACGCGCTTCAACCGATCTCTATCGCCTGACGGTCCATTCTGCGCCCGCCGGGCCGCGGCGCGGCATCGCGATGATGCTTGTGGTCTTCTGTCTCGCTGCCGCCTCCATCATGGCCGCAGCCTACATCGCCAGCCGCGAGAATGCGCCGCAGCTGAGCAGCAACGTCGTGAGCGGCTCGACCGCGCGCATGGCCGCCTCCGCCGGACTGCAGATGGCCCGCGCCGTGTTCGAGTGCGAAGACGCCGACTTCCGCGACTCGATGGTCAACGGCGTGCTCATCGAAAACGAACCGGTCGGCAACGGCACGGTCACCGTCAAAGTCACCGCGCTCGATGGCACGCCCGTCGCCCAGGACACGCAGTACTTCCACATCACGGCCACGGGCTCGTGCAACGGCATGACGCAAATCGCCGAAGCTCGCGCCAGTGTCGAACTCGACGATGCAGCGCCCATGCCCACCTTCGCCGACTTCGCCCTGTTCGGGATCGACTCCATCAGTCTCGATGACTCCACCCTCACGCGCTGGGAGCAATCGCCTGGCGCCGGCTGGGGCGCCCCCGTCTGGGTCGGCTCCAATTCCATCTCGTCGGGCGCCATCACCTTCAGCGGCCCTGCCCGCGTCATCGACACCAACGTCCACGTAGACAGCGACGGCGGCGCCCCCGTCGTGCGCGACAACAGCAGTTCCGGCGCCAATCTCACCACCCGGTCACTCGCAGGCAGTCGCAGCCTCCCCGTGCTCCTCGCGCCGCCCGCCAACACATCCATGTGTTCGCCCTCGCCCACGCCAAACGTCACCATCTCGAGCGGCACCGTCCTCTCCAACGACTCGTGGATCCTCACCTCGGTGAACATCAATGGCACCGGCACCGTGCGCGTCAACTCCGGCTCGCGCGTCACCCGTCGCGTCACCGGCAACGTCGTCATCGAAGGCGGCGGCAAACTGCTCGTCGAAACCGATCACGACTTCGTCATCGACGGCGACCTGACCATCCGCAACGGCGGGGCCATCGTCGTCAACGAAGGCGTTCGCTTTCGTCTCTGGGTTGGCGGCAGCCTGACCGTCGATCGCGGGGCCCTGGGCGTCTCCTACGCTCAGGCTCTGGCCATCGGCGATCCCGCGGTGGGCCTCACCACCTACAAGAACCCTGCCGAGTGCTCCGTCTACCAGATCAACGGCTCAGGCGCGCAGAACTGGGTCTTCGATCACAACTCGCTCATCGTGGCCCGCGTCTACGCCAAGGACGTATCTCTCCGCATCGACCATGAAGTCTGCATCCACGGCGCAATCCTCGCCAGAAACCTCGACATCCAGCACGACTGCGCCATCCACTACGACCCCTGCCTCGACAACCGCGGCGGCTACACCAACACGCAGGGCCCGCTGTATAACGACGACGGCACGCTCAACACCGTCCTGCTCGCCACCGTCACCAACATCAGCGACGCCTCGCTCGCATCCCTCGCCGCGGCGCTCAACATCCCGCTTCCGCTTCCGCTGCTGGGCGTCAACGATCCCAGCCCGCGCAACCGGCTCGTCGAGTGGGCGCTGCTTCGCACCGGCATCGAGCCCGCCGGCAATCAGACCGATACCGCTTCCGTAGACGTCGGCGGCTGAACACGAGAGACCCGATCATGAACCGATTCGCAACTGCACAACGACGCGGCTTCACCCTCTTCGAAGTCCTGCTCACGGCGCTGCTGATGATGATCGCCGCCTCCATGGTCATTCCCATGTTCGGCACATCCGACTCCGCCTACGTCTCCGCCGGCGCCGCGCTGATGATCAGCGACCTCGACTTCGCCCAGGCCACCGCCATCAACGAGCCGAGCGACGACGTGGCCGTTCACTTCGACATCGCCAATGCCCGCTGGTGGATCACGCCCGCATCGGATCCCGGGACGCCGTTCACGATGACCAACGGCGACCCGTACGACACGACCATGGGCGTCGGCCGCGCCGATCTCGCCGTGGACGTCGCCATCGCCGTCTCAGGCATGGTCGATGACGAGTTCGCCTACGACGCCTATGGCCGCCTGAGCCAGAGCACCGACGCCGTCATCACCCTCTCGCGCGGCACATCGCAGACGGTCATCACCATCGACGCCGAACTCGGCTTCCTCACGGCGCAGTAACCCCTGAAGCGAGCCCCGCCCGTAAGGAAGGGTCTTCGCCCGCTCACCAGCCTTCGCTGCACCGCTCGCGCTGTCGACGCCGAACGTGCGGTCTCCCCGCGCACCAATCGCTGAAGCGAGCCCCGCCCGTAAGGAAGGGTCTTCGCCTCGCGGTGGCGCGGAAGATCTGCATCCACAAACGGGCAGCCACGCCCCCTCTGCCCGATGCACGGGTGCCGCTGCGCATCCGGCTCTGCGGCTGAGTGCAAAGGTGCAGCACGGTCTCTTCACGCCGCGTCCGCGTTCCTTCAGGTCCTCTAGGCCGCCTGCTTAGGCCCCTGCCGTGCCGCGCAGGCTATACCTCCTTTGCCGCAACATAGAACGACGTTTTCCACCGTCGGCAGCGCGCTGCAGCGACGCGAAGTGCTGCACGTCAGAGTGCCTCCGCGTCGGATGAAGTCAAAGGAACGCCCGTCATGAACCCCTACGTTCGCTTCGCCCTGATGATCGCCACTTCGATCGTCTTCATGTACTTTCTGACGTATCTGAATTCGTATCAGATCATCGGGCATGCGCACTTCAGCGAAACGCGGGTGTTCATGGCGCTCATCATGGGCGCCTGCATGGCGGTCATCATGCTCACATTCATGCTCAGCATGCACAAGAACCGAGCCCTCAACGTCGCCATCTATCTTGCCAGCGCCGCGATCTTCGCGATCTCGCTCTGGCTGGTGCGCAGCCAGGCGACGGTCGATGACGTGGATTACATGGAGGCCATGATCCCGCACCATTCGATTGCCATCCTCACCAGCGAACATGCCCGCATCAGCGACCCGCGCGTTCGAGAACTCGCCGATGGCATCATCGAAGCGCAACGCCGCGAGATCGAGGAAATGAGACAACTCATCGCGGAACTCTCAGCGCGATGAAGATGCGGTCCCGCGGCAAGTCCGACCCGGGGTGGAGATCGCCAGCCCCGCGCCGCAACCCCTGAACCGAGCCCCGCCCGTAAGGAAGGGTCCTCGCCCGCTCATCAGCCTTCGCTGCACCGCTCGCGCTGTCGGCGCCGAACGTGCTGTCTCCCCGCGCAGTAACCCCTGAACCGAGCCCCGCCCGTAAGGAAGGGTCTTCGCCCGCTCACCAGCCTTCACTGCCCCGCTCGCGCTGTCGACGCCGAACGTGCTGTCTCCCCGCGCCGCAATCGCTGAACCGATCCCCGGCGACCACACCCGCCGCGAATCGCTGCACGCGAACCGTTCCCCACAAAGGACTCCAGGGCACAAACCGCGAGCGAAGGAATCCAAAGAGCCGCGCCGGTGAGGGTCTGTGGCTCAAAGGTGCGCCAGCACCATCATGCCTGCGCAGAGCCCGCCCCTGCGAAGGCAGAGGCAGGCATCCACGAGCGTGCAGGCGGCCGTGCAACGTGTTTGGTTGCGCGTGACGCATCGTGGATTCCCGCCTTCGCGGGAATGACGGATTTGGGCAACAGACCCGTGAGAAAGCGGTCTTCGCCGATCACCAGCCCTCGCCGCCGCGCCACCGCGCCGACACACGCCCACCTGTCAGGTTCCACCTGACCTGCCGGCTGCCGCCTCAACCCCGGCGGGGTAAGAGAACGTAGCCACGGGTGCAGCGCCGCCGCGCCGCGGCGAAGCGCCACCCGTGGAAATCATTGAAACCCGACCAAAGCCCCGAAGGGGCGAAAGAAGCTTCCAATGCTCGCGTTGTCAGTGCGGCAAGCGGATACGGTAAGTTCCACGATCGTCAATGAATTCGAGAACGCCGATGTCGCGCAGCTCTTGACAAACTCGCTGCAGCGTTTGGCCCGGCGTGCGACCAGTTGATCCGGTGTCCCGAACAATCCGCTTGAGTTCGTACACCTTGAGTTGCTTGAGCGTAATGATTCCATCCGGATACCGCTCAAGCATCCGACCCAGCGCTGCCTTAACCGCATCGTGCCAATGAAGGCTCATCCAAAATCTCTCCGCAACTCAAGGCTTGGACCGTTCGCTTTACGTCCAGTGCGTCGCTTATCCAGCCTGCTTGCTCGTTACCTCAGTCCGCTCGAAGGCCGGGTCTGCCCAAAGACATTGCGATATGGGAAGAGTGCCTCGTTCGGTCCACGATCACCTCCGAACTGGTCCAGGAGCCAATCCAGCCCAGTCGTAGTCACGAACTCCACGTGCGAGATCGTATAAGATGTGGATCTCAGTTGATCGCCACCTGTTGCCACCGCGTTGAGCAAATACGGGCAACGATTGGTGCGATCCGGCCCGGAAACGAGCTTGCCGTCTTGATCGAAGTCCGCGGACCACAATCTGTCATCGGGTACGACCATAACGGGAAGGACCATCGACAGTATCCATCCTTCCTTGTTCGACGGTATGTCGGCACATTCGTAGTCAACCAGCCCGCGCGCGGAGCTGATCGCCTGACTCCACTTCTCAAATGCCTCACTACTGTTCGCTACGATAGCACCGTTCGCATCTCTCCCGACCTGCGTGCATGACTTTCCAACCGGCGTCTTTGCTTCGTACAGACACTGAGTCGGAGCGACTCTGAGATTTTTCGCGTACCTCTGGAATGCAGGCACCATTATGGACTGCGCTTCGTCGATGTCGTGCTTTTCCGGGTCAACGATGAGTAGCACCTCATGAAACGACTCCTCATTCCGGCGCGGGACGCGAAGAACCATCAATGGGAAATGCGGTCGCAACTGTTTGCACTCGACGGCGAGCGCTACTCGCGCGTACCCATACTTCCGCCTCGCGCGCAGATCAAATTGTCGCAATTTGCCACTGATAGGGTCTTCGTAAGTCCCGCCGTGTTCGCAATCGAACCCATGCCGAACAAGTTGCTGCTGGACTTTCAGCTCGAACGCGAAATCCGAACTGGTATCGAGGTATTCAGTCAGATCTTTCGGGCTGACCTCTGCCTCCTTCAATCTCGCCATTGCGGTGCGCCTCACTCTCTACATCTTCTGCACCCACTCCTCATCCAGAATCTCCTGGACGATGAGGAGTTTGATGATTCTACCCGTTCGTTTATGGAAGGCGGCTGCTTCGCGGTCGGCGTCGGTGGAGTAGGAGAACGCCACGAAGAAGCCGCGCTGGCGATCCCACGAATCATCGCCGCCTCGAAGGCGTTGATGTCCGGCCGGCCGACCTTCTCGGTCTGCTTCACCTGGATCGGAAACCAGTCGCCCGCGAACATCGTATCCTCCGCGCATCGCGGACGGCCGCTCAACAACAACAGCCAATGGGTGCTACCTCGACCCTATCCATGTCGAATGCGAATCTCGCGAACTACTCCAGCGTACGGCTTTCCTCCATCGACGATATCGCAGTAGACGTAAGCGTGCCCCCAAACATCGGGGACCTCGTCATCACTGATTTCATCATGGGTTAGCCGCACAAGCCAAGGTCGCGTCTTCGTGTCTTCATTTGCGAATAAGTGCACCAAGCCGACGAGGCCATCTGCCGTGCGGCCGAAGCACACGATATGAGCCACGTCGGCTGGTGATTCAGGAGGCGGCACGCTGTCATCCCCTACCGACACGACAGGTGGCTGAGCAGCCATTCCTGTTGTTATGAAACGCCTGATTTCGTCAAAACGCGGCTCACGTCCCGATTCCTGAGTGGTGGACCAACACAAGTAATGATGGAATGCGATCTTGGCAATAGCTCTGAAGTAGTGCGTGTTCACCGTGTAGACGTTCACGCCCTTCACCCGATGCACGCCGGCCGCCAAGACCGATGTCTCCCTGTAGCTCGCTCGCGGAATCAGCGTCTCCAGCATACTGACGATCTCGGCATGCCGCTCTTCCGCGACGCTGACGAAGACCTCTGTGCCTTCGACCCATCCCGCGGCAAGCAACTTCCTTGCCAATGCTCGCGCCCCCATTCTCGGGAACACCGACACCGTGGCTTCCGATCCGTCCGCACGGCGAAAGACAATACAATCAGAGGGCTCGACTGAATTCCCGTGCCTTTGTCGCACTGGAAGGTGACGGCCATCGATCTCAACCGTCCGCGAAGGTGCCGGTGCTCCCATCGCGCCCTTACTCATGCCGCTACGCCGCTTCGCATGTCTCTCAGACCTTAATGTTGCGTAGTCACGATACTCGGATTCGATGCCGCATCGGAGCAATTGTGCAGCGCCCTGATCGCACTTGGAGTGGCACGAGTCGCACAGACCGAAAAAGTTGCGCGCTTTGAAGAACTCTCCGTATGCCAATGGGATAGTGTGGTCGCCTTCACCAGACGCGTTGAGTGGAAGCCCGCAGTAGATGCAGGACGTGGCTGAAACTTCGGAATGGCCATGCTTCAAGGCAGATTTGCTCTTTCTGTGCGTCGGATAGTCGACGCTTGCACGCAGCGCGGCCGCATGTAGTCGATGTACGCCTGGGTGCTCTCGTGGCGATCCTCGAAGGCCCGCTTCTCTTTCGTCTCGCCCCAGAAGACTTCGTAGTTGCGATTGGAGTTGAATGGCGGATCGATGTAGATGAGGTCGATGCAGTCATCCGGGAGTTTTTCCAGTTGCTCCAGACAGTCGCCGCAGTAGATCACGCGGGTGTCGATCAGGGAAGACGCCTTGCCCTTGCCCGACGCAGCGCCCCCCACCTCGCCACGGCGAGTCGCTGCGGCGACCTGACCCTCCCCCGCAGAGCCGGAGGAGGGAGACTCGTTGCCGCGGCGCTTCGATGCCTCGGCACTCGAAGCCTTCTTACGCGGCACCGACTTGCGGCGGACCCTCTTTGCCATCGAATGCCAGTGTACGACTTCCCGATGTTCGGTCAAGGTCAGGGGCGGCGGCGAAGCGCCGTGAGAGGTGAGAGGAGACAGTTGAGCAGGAGAACGAGCGGCGTGAGCAACCTTTGTGCCTGCTGGAAACTTTCCGGCGCACGCCAGCGCTCCTTCTTTCGATTCGCGCGCTGGCGCTCGCTTTGGCGCACAGGCGCGCACCGCGCTGCGGCCTCATCACCCGCTCGGAGCCCCCGCGCGCCGGCGCACCACCTCAGGCGCATCCTGTGCGCTGAGCCTCTGAAAACGGAGTGAAAGGCGCGCACCCCGGTCGTTTCGGGGGGGTCAGATTTTTGAAAATCGCTCAAAAGCGCTGAAACGCGCTACCACCTCTGTGCGCTTTGGCCATTCTGGCGCCCTGGCGCGCACGGCCGTGCTCACTTTTGCATCTCTGTGCGCCGCCTCGGGCGCACATGTGCGCCCGCCGCGCGCATCTCCGTGCGTGGCACGCCATTTGCGCCCCCGACTTACGAACGCCGCCGCGAAGCGCTGCCAGCCGCGCTGGACCGCCGGCTTCCGCCGACGGCTATCGCGGCCTCACTCGCGCCCTCGATCCCTTGATGCCCCGATGCCTTGATGCCTTGATGCCTTGATGCCTTCCACTCCCCCCTCACCTCAACCCGTACTCCTTGAGCAGTCGATACAGCGTCCGCTCGCCGATGCCGAGCATCCTGGCCGTCTGTTCGCGGTTGCCGCCGGTGAGTTTGAGCGTCTCGCGGATGGCCCGCTTCTCGAGTTCGGCCAGATCGATGCCGGCCAGCGATGCCGAGCCGCCCGCGCTGCTCTCTGCAGAGCCGGTGATCTCTGCGGGCAGGTGCGCGGCTTCGAGCTGCCCGCCGTCTTCCGCGAACACGCACATGAGTTCGATGACGCGGTTGAGTTGGCGCACGTTGCCGGGCCAGTCATAGGCCATCATGCGCTGCGCCGCATCGTCGGCCAGGCCGACCACGTTGCGGCCGTTGCGCCGGTTGAGCAGGTTGATCTGGTGCTGCGCAAGAAGCGGGATGTCCTCGCGCCGGTCGCGCAGCGGCGGCAGGCGGATCTCCGCGCCCTTGATGCGGAAGAACAGGTCCTGGCGGAACGTCTCATCCTTGACCATCGTCTCGAGGTCGCGGTGCGTCGCCGAGATGAAGCGCACATCGACGGTGCGCGGCTCGTTGGAGCCGACGCGCACCACCTCGCCCGATTCGAGCACGCGAAGCAGTTTGCTCTGCATGCCCAGCGGCATGTCACCGATCTCGTCGAGAAACAGCGTGCCGCCGTTGGCGTATTCGAACACGCCCTCGGTGTTCTTCTCCGCGCCCGTGAAGGCGCCCTTGACGTGGCCGAACAGTTCGCTCTCGAGCAGCGACTCGGTGAAAGCGGCGCAGTTCACGGGCTTGAAGCGCTGCTTGCCGCGGCGGGAATGCTGGTGAATCACGCGGGCGACCAGATCTTTTCCCGTGCCCGTTTCGCCGATGAGCAGCACAGGGATGTCGGTCGGCGCGATCTGCCCGAGCGTGCGGACGACCTGCCGCATCGCCGGGCTTGCGCCGACGATGCCCTGCAGGGAATACTCCTCGCCGAGCTGTTCGCTGAGCGCATCGACCTGGGCCCGCAGCACCGCGGCCTCGGCGGCCCGGTTGACGAGGTTGCGGAACACCTCGAGATCGAGCGGCTTTTCGATGAAGTCGTACGCCCCGCCGCGGATGGCTTCCTTGGCGGTGGGGATGTCGCCGTGGGCCGTGACCATGATCGTTCGGGCCCCGGGTTGGCGGGTGCGGGCCTCGGCGAGGATGGTCATGCCATCGGGCCGGCCGTGCATCATGAGATCGGTGACGATGACATCGAAGTGTCCGCCATCGAGTTCGACGCGGGCCTCGTCGAGGCTGTGTCGGACGGTGCAGATGTGGCCGGGCTTTCGCAGCGCATCGGCCATGACGTCGGCGTGATCGGCCTCGTCGTCGATGATGAGGACCTGCGCAGTGGGAGTGGCGGCGTCTCTGGGCATGGGGGGCATTGTATGGTGCCGCCGCGGATCGCGCGGCGGCGCGTGAAGGCCGCACCGGCACCGAGAAAAAGCACATGACCACGCCGGCGAGCGACGTGGTCATGGTGGGCTGACGAGTTGTCAGTGGCGAAGCGATCGGGCTTAGTAGCCGCGATTGCCGCCGCGACCGCCGCCGCGGCCGTAACCGCCGCCGCCGCCGCCACCGCCGCCACCGGAGCGCGGCTCGCGCGGGCGGGCTTCATTGACAGTGAGGGTGCGGCCGCCGTACTCCTTGCCGTTGAGTGCTTCGATGGCTGCCCGCGCTTCGTTGGCGTCGGGCATTTCCACGAAGCCAAAGCCGCGCGACCGGCCGGTCTCACGGTCCATGACAGCGTTGGCGCGGTCCACCTTGCCGTGTTCGCTGAACAGGGCTTCGAGTTCCGCGTCGGTGGTCTTGAAGGAGATGTTGCCTACGTAGATGTTCGTCACGATGCAGATTTCCAGCCCGAGAAGATTGTCATACTGTTGCCGCTGCGGATACCCGGGCTCTCACCTGCTTTGGCGTTCGGCCTGTGGGGCGGGACCCCCATGGCAGGCAGAACTGACGCCCATCAGTATAGCCGCCCTCCGAGCCCACAGCAACAGGGGGCTCGGAGCGGCCGCCGCCGCCATCCTCTCAGGCACTGAAGTACTTCGCCGCCGGGTGGTGGACGACCAGGGCGCTGACCGACTGTTCCGGGTCGATCTGGAAATTCTCCGTCAACTGGCAGCCGATCCGCTCAGGCTGGAGCAGGCGAAAGAGGATCGCCTGGTCCTCCATGTTCGGGCAGGCCGGGTAGCCGAACGAATAGCGGCTGCCGCGGTAGTTCTGGCTGAACAGGCGGCGGATCTCCGTCGCGTCGTCGCCGTCGATGCCCAGTTCCTGGCGCATCCGCTTGTGCCAGAGTTCGGCCAGGGCCTCGGCGGTCTCGACGCCCATGCCGTGGGTATAGAGGTACTCGGTGTACTCGTTGCCCTCGAACAGGCGGCGGGCAACTTCGCTCACCTTCGGCCCCATCGTGCACACGAACAGGCCGAGCACATCCCGCGCTTCGGGCCCGGCGGGTCGGAAGAAGTCGGCGATGCAGCGGCGCTTGCCGGTCTGCTGGCGCGGAAACGTGAATCGCTCGATCTCGCGCTGCGGGTCGCTGGGATCGAAGACGATGACGTCGTTGCCCTCCGATGCGACGGGGTAGTAGCCGTAGACGACGCGCGGTGTCAGGATTCCCTTTTCGCGCATCTCCGTCTTGAGGCGGGCGAACAGCGGCTCGACCGTCTGCGTGAGCGTCTGCTGGTACTCCGGGTCGGAAAGCGAGCCGCGCTTGAAGCCCCACTGTCCGCGGAACAGCGCGGTGGTGTTGATGTAGGGGTAGATCTGCTCGAGGTCGATGGATTCGATCACCCGCGTACCCAGGAAAGGTGCGCCAGGGACTTCGGCCGGCTCGAGCGGCGCCGGCGCGGCGGGTTGGGCGCTGACGGCGGCGACGGTCGCGGTGGCGCTGCCGCCGGCCTGGCCGCTGCGCGCTTCGGCGGCAGTCGCGGCACACGGGCGGGCTTCGAGATCGGCGCGCGCTTCGCCCCAGCCGCGTTCGACGACGCGCTGGTCGATTTCGCCATTGAGTCGCGCCGACTGGCCGGAGGTGAGTGCATCCATGATGCGCAGGCCTTCGAACGCATCCTGGCCATAGAACAGCGGGCCGCGATACAGGCCGCGCAGCCGGCCCTCGGCGTACTTGCGCGTGAGCGCCGCCCCGCCGAGCAGGACAGGAGCGTCGATGCCCATCTCGTTCATCTCGGCGAGATTCTGCTCCATGACCCCGACGGATTTGACGAGCAAGCCGCTCATGCCGATCGCCAGCGCGCCGGTTTCACGGAGCGCATCGACGATCGAACCGATGGGCTGCTTGATGCCGAGGTTGTGCACTTTATAGCCGTTGTTGGTAAGGATGATGTCCACGAGGTTCTTGCCGATGTCGTGCACATCGCCTTTCACCGTGGCCAGGACGATCGAGCCGCGCGAGTTGCCCGCGACTTTGTCCATGTGCGGCTCGAGATGCGCGACGGCCATCTTCATGACCTCGGCGCTCTGAAGCACGAAAGGCAACTGCATCTGCCCGCTGCCGAAGAGTTCGCCGACGGTTTTCATGCCCGCGAGGAGATGGTCGTTGATGATCTCCAGCGGCGAATACTTCTGCAGCGCCTCATCAAGGCGCTCGGTCATGCCCTGCTTCTCGCCTTCGACGATGTGCGCCTGGAGAGCCTCTTCGAGCGAGTGCACGCGCTCTTCGACGCTGTGCGCAATGGCGTCGGCGTCCTTGAAGAGTTCGATGAAGCGCTGGAGCGGGTCAAATGATTCGTCCGTCACGCCTTCGGGCAGGCCGGTGCCGCTCTTTGATTCGGCCCGGCGGTCGTAGATGAGATCAAGCGCGGCGATCCACTGCTCATCGCTGATGCGATTGCGCGGCAGGATCTTCGAGGCGTGGACGATGGCGCTGGTCATGCCCGCTTCGAGCAGTTCGTGCAGCAGGCAGGAGTTGAGCACGACGCGGGCGGCGGGCTTGAGGCCGAAACTCGCGTTGCTCAGGCCGCAGGTGATCTGGCAATCGGGAAAGGCTTTGCTGATGCGCTTCGTACCTTCGATGAGTTCGAGGCTGGAGCGCCGGTCGCTGTCCATCCCGGTCGAAATGGGCAGCACGAGCGGGTCAAAGAAGATGTCGGCGGGATCGAGGCCGTGCACCTGCGTCGCCCGCTGCAGGGCGCGCTGGGCGATGTCGAACTTGCGATCGGCGGTGCGGGCCATCGCCGCTTCCTTGTCCTCGTCGATCGTGCCGATGACCACGGCCGCGCCGTAGCGCCGCGCCAGTGCGCAGATCTCGTCGAACTTCTCCTGCCCGTCTTCAAAGTTGGCGGAGTTGATGATGCACTTGCCCGGGGCGTGCATGAGCCCTGCTTCGAGCGTGGCGATCTGCGTCGAGTCGATCATCAGCGGGCAGTCCACCTGGCGCACCACGCGGGTGACGATCTGGGCCATGTCGCGCGCGTTGTCGCGCCCGGCGTAGTCCACGTTGAGATCGAGCACGTTGGCGCCTTCGCGCTTCTGCTCGCGGGCGAGCGAGATGATCTCATCCCAGTTCTCTTCTTCGAGCAGGCGCTTGAATTTGCGCGAGCCCGAGGCATTGAGGCGCTCGCCGACGATGAGAAACGAGTTCTCCTGCCGGCATTCGACGGGGCTGTAAAGCGACGTGACGCACGCAGGCGGCTGGACATAGAGACCGCCGTCCGTCGGCGCGAGGCGCGACAGGCCGAATTGGCCGGTCGATTCGAGCCCGCGGGGCACGGGCTTGTGCACGCCGATGGCGTCGACGACTTGTTTGATGTGCTCGGGCCCTGTGCCGCAGCAGCCGCCGACGATGTTGACGCCGAATTCATCGACGAACTTGCGCAGCGCATCGCGCAGCCCGGCGGGCTGGAGCGGGAAAGTGGTCTTGCCTTCGACCATCACCGGCAGGCCGGCGTTGGGCATGACGGAGATGAGTCGATCCCAGTTCCGGCTAAGCACCTTGAGATGCTCGACCATCTCGACGGGGCCCGTGGCGCAGTTCAGTCCCAGGCTCGCAATGGGGTAGGGCTTGAGCGCGTGCACGGCGGCGGCGATCTCGGAGCCGAGCAGCATCGTGCCGGTCGTCTCGATGGTCACGCTGACCATGATGGGGATGTCGGTCGGACCCTTGCCGCGTTCAGCGAGGGCCTTGAGGCAGGCGTTGATGGCGCACTTGACCTGGAGGAGATCCTGGCACGTTTCGATGAGCAGCGCATCGGCGCCGCCATCGAGCAGGCCGCGCACTTGCTCGCAGTAACTCTCAAGCATGCGTTGCCAACTGATCTGGCCCAGCGTGATGAGCTTGGTGCCTGGCCCGATGGAGCCGACGACGAAGCGCGGCTTGTCGGCGGTTGAGTAGCGCTCGCACGCGGCGCGGGCGATCTCGGCCGCTTGCTTGTTGAGAGCGCGAGTCCAGCTCACCAGTTCATCGTCGAACTCGGCAAACACGTGGCGGCTGGCGCCGAAAGTGTCTGTCTCCACCGCGTCCGCGCCGACGGCGAGAAACGACTCGTGAATCTGCTGCACCAGTTCGGGGCGGCTGCGCACGAGGACATCGACGCAGTTCTCGCGGCCGAGGTAGTCGCGATCGACCTCCAGCGGCAGGCTCTGGATGGTGGCGCCCATCGACCCGTCGAAGAACAGCACGCGCTGGGCGGCGTGGCGCAGGAAGAGACTCATGCAAGTGCTCCGATCCGATCAGGCAGGGGGCCGGCCGATCCGTTGGCCCCCATGGCGCTGGTCGGTACCGGGAGGATAGAGGGGTGAGGGGCGGTATTCAACCGTTCATCCGGATAGAGCGATAAAGCTGGCCCGCCCGCCCGGCCGGGCGCTGTGGGTGAAGGCCCGCGAGCCTGTCCACTTGTGAGCTGCGGCCCTAGACTTGCGGATTCACCCGAAAGGAACCACCCCATGGAATTTCTGTCTTTGCGTCGTTCTGGCACCTCATCCGCTCTGGCGGTCGCCTGCTTTGCCGTAGCGCTGGCGGGCTCGCCGCTTCTCGCCCAGGATCATCCCACCGAGCACCCCACCGGCGAGCATCCCAAGGCGGAGGCGGCTTCGGTCCCCGAGGCTAAGGAGGTCATCGCCCGCTACGTCAAGGCGATCGGCGGCGAGAGCGCCCTGCGCAGCCACACCTCGCGCATGATGAAGGGGCAGATGACCTTCCCCGACGGCATGGGCGGCGAAATGTCCGCTGATCTGGCCATCTACTCCGCGGCGCCCAACAAGATGCTCTTCGAGTTTTCGATGGAAGGCTACGGCGAGATGAAGCAGGGCTACGACGGCGAGGTTGCATGGGTGATCGATCCCATGATGGGCACCAACATCCTCGACGGAGCCGAACTCGAGCAGATGCGCGACCAGGCCGACTTCTACCCCGAACTCAACTACGACAAGCGCTACAAGTCGATGGAGACCATTGACGAGCGCGAGTTCGACGGCGTCAAGTGTTACGCCCTCAAGATGGTTGACAATTCCGACAGTGAATCGACCCACTTCTTCGAAACCGAATCGGGTCTGCTGCGCGGCATGTCGCAAACCCAGGAGGGGCCGATGGGGCCGATGGACATGACCAACATCAACAAGGAATACAAGGAGTTCGGCGGCGTCAAAATGCCCGTCCGCACCGAGATCGAGATGATGGGCGCCACCCGCGTGCTCACCTTCACGACCATCGAACTCGACAACGTCCCGGCCGAGAAGTTCGAACTCCCCGCCGAAATCAAGGCGCTCGTCGAGAAGCAGAACGCCGGCGGCGATGAAGAGGCCGAAGGCGAAGAGGAAGACAAGCCCGAGCCGGCCAAAGACGGCGGCTGATCGGCCGCGGACCGGTTTCGGCCACAACAGCTCGCAATCAGGAGCCAGGCGCCGAGATGGCGCCTGGCGCCTTTTCTTATCGGGGCGTGATTGGCGGGCGCGAGCCGAATCGGTAGGCCGTGGCGGCGCCCATGAAGATGAGAAACAGGCTCATGCCCGTGAGCAGTTCCTGCCGCGTGGAGACGAGCAGGTCGCGCGCGCTGACGTGCTGCCGCGTCGGGTCGTAGCGCTTGTAATACGCCCAGCGCGTGTTGGGCACGGCCACGCTCAGCGCCACGACGACGGTCAGCACCGCGCAGAACCAACCCAGCCGCGCCGAGCCCGCCCGCGCCAGGCGCAGCGCCACCGCGCCGATGATGATCCCCACCGGCCAGGCGAACGCGTCGTAGCGATTGAGCGTCTGCCGGACCATCCAGTGCCAGAGCAGGCCCAGCAGCACGGCGGCGATGATCGACCCCGTCCACGCCTGCCACGTCCGGTCGCGCGGCGCCGCGGCATCATCGGGCTCAGGTTGCGAACACGGCGCCGCAGCCGGCTGGTCGTGGCCGAACGCCGTCACGATGAACTCGAGCCGCTCATCCACGACGACCATGGCACGCTTCGCATGATTCGAATCCGACGCGGGCCGGTAGTCGCGCACCGAGTGCAGATAGCGGCCGGCGCTGCGCTCGACGTCGCGCGTCCAGGCGAGATCGAGCGCGCGATACGCCGCCTGCATCTCGCCGATCGGATCGGCGCGGAGGTCCTCGTAGCGCATCTCGTGCAACTGGCCCGGCGGAATCAGGCGGCGCGATTCGAGATACGCCCGCTCGGTCTGCGCGTACTCGCCGATCACGCGCTGCCGCAGCATTTCATCATCCGGCGGATCTTCGAGATGAAAGATCGACAGCCGCTTGAGCATCGCCACGTTCGAGTTGACCACGTCGATCGGGTCTCGGCTGATGTGAATGAACCGCACGCGCTCGCGGCCGAGCAGGCGCTGCAGTTCCGGCACGCGTGCCGTGTGGCTGGGCGACTTGAGCAGCAGGGGGCGGGTCGGCGCCACGGCGGTGAGTTTGCGCAAGAAAGCCCACTGCACGTAGCGCCAGCGCTCGATCTCGCGCGCGGTGAGGCCATCGAGGAAGTGGAAGCGCCGGTCGGAGTCATAGCGCGACGGTGCGACGAGCCGGCCGCGCAGGCTCGAAGCGCACGCCCAGTTGTGGCAGGCGAAATCGTCTTCGGCGGGCCAGTCGGGGCCGAAGGCGACGTCATCCTGCGGCCGGCGGCTGGCGAGGAACGGCACGAGAAACAGCCGCAGAAACATCCAGCTGGCCACGAATCCCTGCGGCGCCGTCACGTGCGCCCATCGCGGCGTGATGAAGCGCGAGTCGCAGTTGAGCAGGTAATGCAGGTGCGTCGTGCCCGTGCGGAAGTAGCCGAGGATGACCACCGCGCCCGGGGCATGATCGAGCGAGCCGCCGCTTGATTGAAACGACATGTTCAGCCATGGCGAGAGAAGCAGGCGCTCGGGCAAGGTGATGGTCGTACCGACGAGCGACGTACCCAGCCCCGCGGCGAGGCGCAGCCAGTAGCGCGGCGGCACGTGCAGCGGCGGCGAAAGCAGCAGCCGCGCCCACGCATCCAAGGGCGCCAGCGCCATGAAGTGCGGGTACGGAAAGGCAATGGGAGAGGTTCGAGGTTCGCGCGCGTCAGTCATCCGGCAGGAAAGATTAGCCGCGGCGAGTGGCAAGGCGCATGGGGCCGTCAGCGCCCGCACCGACGGCGCGCGCTTTGGCGAGGTGGGGGAGTGATCTACACTGCCATCTCATGCCCGCCGCCGCAACATCCGGTGCATCGCTGCGACCCTGGCCCACGGTGCTGCTGCTGGCCTTGTGCGCGCTGCTTTACCTGCCGGGCCTACGGTCGCTGCCGGTCGTGGACCGCGATGAGGCCCGCTTCGCGCAGGCCACGCGGCAGATGATCGAGTCGGGCGATTACATCACCGTTCGATTCCAGGATGAGCCGCGCCACAAGAAGCCCGTCGGCGTGCACTGGGCGCAGGCGGTCGCAGTCAGATCGCTCGCCTCGCTTGCGGCTGAGAACGACATCTGGCCGTATCGGTTGCCGTCGGTGCTGGGCGCAGCGCTGGCGGTGTGGCTGCTGTACTTCTTCCTTCGCTCGGTCGCGGGCGAGGGCGCGGCGCTGCTGGCCGCGGCGCTGCTGGCGTCAAGCCTGCTGCTGAGTGTCGAAGCGCGCCTGGCGACTACCGATGCGCTGCTGCTCGCGTGCGTCATCGCGGCCCAGGGCGCGCTCATGCGCCGGCTGTTGGCGACGGGGCAGCATCCGCTCGCCTGGTCGCTGGTCTTCTGGGCGGCCCAGGCGCTCGGTGTGCTCATCAAGGGGCCGATCGCGCCGCTGATTTCCATTCTCACACTGGCGGCCATGCGCCTGAGCGGCTTGCGCATCGCGCCGCTGCGCCTGCTGCACGCGTGGATCGGCCTGCCGCTGGCCCTGCTCATCATTCTGCCGTGGGTGATCGCCGTGTCGCGCGCCACGGGCGGCTCGTTCTTCGTCGATGCGCTCGCGGGCGATCTGTTTCCCAAACTCGTTTCAGGGCAGGAGTCGCACGGGTTCCCGCCGGGCTATTACCTGCTGCTCGTCACGCTGACTTTCTGGCCCGGCTCGCTGCTGGCGGGCTTCGCGGTGCGCAGCGCGTGGCGGGAGAAGACCGAGCCGCTCACGCGCTTCATGCTCGCGTGGCTTGTGCCGGCGTGGGTGGTGTTTGAACTGGTGCCGACCAAGTTGCCGCATTACGTCCTGCCGCTCTATCCGGCGCTGGCGGCGCTGACGGCGGTGCAGGCCGTGCGCTGGGCGGCGCTGCCGATGGACCCACAGCAGCCCAGCCGGCGCTCGCTGCTCATCGGCTGGGCGTTGTGGTCGCTCGTCACGCTCGCGCTGGCGGCCGTGATCATCGCGCTGCCCGCCGCGCTTGATGGGCGGCTCGAGTCGTGGTCGCTGGTCGCGGCAGGCGGCTCGCTGCTGTGCGCGACAATCGGCGTTGCCGCAGTCCGCCGGCTCGATGCAGCTCCGGCGGCGCTGGGCCTGCTCGCCTTGTGCGCGGCGCTGCTGGTCGGGCCGACGATGATGTTCGTTCTGCCGCGCACCGATGCGCTCTGGCCCACGCGCTCAATCACGCGACTGATCGAAGATCGCGGGCTTTCCGGCGATCAATCCTGGGCCGCGGTGGGCGATCACGAGCCGAGCCTGGTGTTCGCACTCGGCACGCCCACCCGACTGCTCGGCCCCGCCCGCGCCGCCGAGGCGCTGAGCAGCGGCCAGGTGCAGGGCGTGATCATCGACAGCGCGAAGCGCGAGGCGTTCGACGCCCGCGCGCTGCAACTTGATCTGCAGATCGAGTCGCTCGGCGCCGTGCGCGGCGTGCTCATCTCCAAGGGGCGCTGGATCGATCTCCAGGTGCTGAGGCGCGCCGGCGATCAATAAGCCGCCCTGCCCGGCGTGGCGCGTGCGGATGAACCCGATCGTCCGCGTCGGGGGTGCGCTTTTATCGGCCAGAGCATCAGGCCCAGCCACGCGAGCAGCGCTGCGCCCGCGATCGTCGCCGCGCGCTGCCACGCCTGCGGTTCGATCTGCACCGAGGTGCGGCTGATGTGCAGCCACAGCGAGGTGACCGGCGACCAGTGCAGCCAGCGGCTCTGGCCGATCGTGTCAAACGTGCTCGAGGTCGCCGCGGCCAGCGGCGCGGCTCCGGCGATGAGCACGCAAAGCAGCATCATGAGCCCCCGGTGCCGCCGCCCGGCGCCCGCGGTGCCGATGGCGATCAGCGCCGCGTAGAGCAGGCCCCACGCGAAGATCGTCAGGTCGATGAGCAGCACATCCAGCGCCGACCACTGCGTGGGCACGCGCATCGGCCAGAGCAGCACCTGCAGCGTCGCAAAAATCGCCGCCCAGTCCAGCAGCGGCAGCAGGCGCGGCGTATGCGCGGGCCGCAGCACGAGCCGGTACAGCGGCCAGACGATCGTGATGCCCAGCATCACGCTGAGCATCATCCGCTTGGATGCGGTCATGTACATCGCGATCGACGGCTGCATGCCCCAGCGCCAGCCGAAGGCCATGATCCACGACGCCAGCAGCCACAGCGACCACCACAACAGCAGGGCCCGAGGCAGACGAAGATGGCGCGGCAGGATCACGGGGGAGTTTAGGGCCCTGGCCGAAGCGCGTGACACGGGCGCCCAAATCCCTGCCCAACGACAGCGTGCTCGGCACGAGAAATCCACCCTGATCGAGTGTCGCTTTATCGCTTTGCTCTCGACGATGCGGCCGTCTGCTGGTACCTTGGAGCAGCGTCACAGAATGCTGTCGCCCCTTGGTCTGGGTGGCCGCTGGTCGCAGAGGCTACGGCCACCAATCTCAGTCGATATTGCGGTGGATGGAGTCACCATCTTGTCGATGGCGACTCGTCGCCGCCTTCTTCGAAGGAGGCGTCCTATGAGACGTCCTTTCAAGCGCGTTCACGGTGGATTCTCGACCATCTCGCTGCTCGGAGCCAGTACAATCTTGCTGGCGGCTTCGGGTGAGACCGTGTGGCACGCCAACTCGGCGGCCACATCGGAGGGACGGTGGGCCGCACCGACAGTCGGGGTGGAAGCCGCTGCTGCCGCCGGTTCGGCGACCAGCGCGGCGTAAGAGGTTGCCTCGATGACCGCGCCGATCTTCAAACCGTTCGTGCTCGTGCGCATCCCGCTGCCCAGCGGCTATTCATCCGGCGAAGTGATGGATGTCAATGAGTCCGGCCATGCCGTTGGCTGGATGCACCATGACAACCAGAATCGAGATCACGGCTTCTACTTCGACCCGGCGGCCGGCGTCACAATTCTCGATATCGATACGCAACAGCACGACTCCGCCACGGCCTACGCAATCTCCGATGAGGCCACGCCGGAGATTGCAGGCGCCGTCATGTGGAAAGGACAGCCCAACTACCTCCGAGCCTGCACCTGGGACGGCCCCAGCGGCGATCTCGAAGTTCCCTTCGCCGGCGGCGTGGTCAGCGAGGCATTCGCAACGGCGACTGTGAGCAACACACAAACGCTCGCAGGGCGCTATGAATTTTCGTCGCAATCGCGATCGGTCGTGTACAACGGCAGCCTCGCCTACCCGGCTTCTGGTATCGAGGGCGAGGCCCGGGATGTCAACTCGAGCGGCAAGGTCGTCGGCTGGCACACGGTGAGCAGCGTATCGCACGCGTACGCATGGGTACCCAGCACTACGACGGACATTCATCCGAACCCGTACGATGCGAGCGGAGCGTTTGCGATCAACGACTCGGGCTACATCGGCGGTTGGGTGGATGACGAGGGCGACATCCTCCCAGCTCTGTGGACGCCTCTGACCCCGGGGGTTTACACCGTGGAGCCGTTCGATGATGCGGGAGCGGACGCCACGGTGACAGCCATCAACGGAGAGGGGGAGATGGCGATCATGCGCACCGACGCTACGCCGGGCGTGGCGATCTGGAGCAAGCGCGCCAGCGTCAATCATGCTGATCTGCTCGACAATGTCACGCTTATGCGCGGTGGGAGCGACCTGATCTACAGCGCTCATGCGATCAACGATGATGGCTGGATCGGCGGCAGTTATCTTGCAGGAGGCACCGGCGATCCGCTGCCGTGCCTCGTCATTCCCTACGACATCAACAACAACGGCGAGTCGGACTATCGTGAGATACTCGACGGCGTCGAGGACGATCTGAACGAGAACTGGCTCATCGACTGGGCGGAGGACATGCGAGTAGGATTGCACGCGCCCGGTCCGGCGGACCGTCCGGAAGGCGGTCTCGATCCAGTGCAGGTGGTGAGGACGCGCATCAACATCAAGCCGCGGGAAGGCGTCGGGCCAGAAGGAATAGTCGATGACATCTACATCGACGAAGTGGTCAATCCAGCGGTCGACTGCGAGCCCTGCGAACGCTTCACGGAATACGTCGACGGCTGGGGCACTGGCGCTGTCCGACCCAGCCCGGCGACGGATGAACAGTCTGAGATCATCGCTCGTGTCCATTCACTCATGGGCGAGAACGATGAGGATTGGGGCGACCACGAAGGGCTGCCGGCGAACACCACGGTCCGGGCTGAGGCGCTGGAGGACATCCACTCGTTCGGCTACCGCTTCGCGCGTTGCATCGACTGGCTCCAGTGGGGCAATGAGTCCTATGGTGGCGCCGCAGGGTACGGATTCCGCTACACGGACGTTCCATCCTGTTCGTGGGATCCTGAACAGGGTCCAAGCCCGTACCGGCTCTTCAGCAGCCTGCCCAGTGATGATTGCCGGGAGACCGCGCTCGACCTAATACTCGAGTGGCAGGTCGAACAGATGTGGGCGGCGCTTGAAGGGTCGGCGCTCGCGGGCCGGCCGCTGCGGATGACCAGTTCCGGCGTTGCCATGATCAGCGTCATGAATGGCTACGGCTGCGAGAACAATCCGGTCGGCTGCAAAGTCGTCTCGCGTGTGAGTGAGACGTGCAATGCGAATCAGATGTACTTCGCCCAGCACATGCACTACGAAGTCATCTCACACGTGCAGCAGACGATCGAGAAGCTCACGGGCACGGGCAACTTCACGTCGCCGCCCTGGGATGTGCCCAACTGGCGCGTCTGCACGGAACTCGGCGCAGCGGCAAACTTCGAACACGAATGGTGGTCGGCTACGAGCAACTACTGGTTCAATCAGTACAAGGACTACTTCTTCGAGAACCGCGATGCGCCGGACTTTCTCTGGGAGGAGTTCATCGACAGGTGGGCGGGAATCGATGCACACAATGGCCAATTCACTGACGGCATCGATCTCGACTCTGTGCTGAACTCGCTCGCAGCGGGCGGATTCGTTACCGCCTGCCACAGCGCGCTCCAGTTCGACTCCGGCACCGAGGCGGCCCCGAGCCGCCACCAGGTCGAGGGCCTTCGCGCCACGCAATTGATCGACCCGGAGAACATGACGGAGCGGCAATACCTGTTCACTCCAGTCTCCGACTGGTACCTCGACCAGTACGCCGCGCCAGCGCACAAGATCCAGAACTTCAATCCCCATCCGACTTCCTGCGATCCCGAGCACACATGTCCGGGCTGCTCGCAGTAACGTTTGCGGTTTGCGCGCGTTGGGAGGAGCCAGCGCCCCTCCCAACGATTCATTGCTAGAGGGCATTGAAATGAGAACAAGTGTCTGCAATTTCGTGCCGATTCTGATCGGCGCTGTAGCCGGATCGGCGATGACTGCATCTGGACAGGAGATCCGGTATGCGCTTTTCCGTCTTCCGCCGCTCAATCCCGATGATCCTGCTTCAGCGCCGTACGCACTTAATGGGCCGGGGCAGTTGTGCGGTTCGGCTGTATCTTCCTCACGCGACATCCATGCCGCTATTTGGGAGTTTGACAGGGCCTTGGATCTCGGTGCGATCGGTGGCGACAACAGTGAAGCGCTTGGCATCAATGACCTCGGGGAAGCCGTTGGGTGGACTGGTCGAGGCCCAAGCGACGGTCGGGCGTTCCTCTGGCAGAATAACCAAATGATTGACCTGGGGACACTAGGCGGTCAATTCAGCGCCGGATACGGAGTCAACAATCTGACGCAGATCGTCGGTTGGGCGGGGAACGCAATTGGATCGAGTGATGCGTTTCTCTGGGAGAACGGCGAGATGCGCGCCTTGCCAAGCCTTGTGGAAGGACGACCGCACTCCGCCAGAGCCATAAACGAGCATGGCCAGATCGTCGGAGACGCTTGGCCCGAGTCCTCGGAAGTTGCGGTCATCTGGGAGGACGGGCAGGTATTCCAGCTACCCCACCTCGGCGACAGTCCCAGTATTGCTCTCGCAATCAACGACAACGGCCAGGCAGTCGGCCAGTCGTGGATGAGTGGAAAGACACACGCGGCGGCGTGGGTGAATCGCCAGGTGTTCGACCTCCATCGCGCCGGGCTCGGCAAACACAGCTCAGCGTGGGGAATCAACAACCTCGGCCACGTCGTCGGCTGGGTCGGCGAACAACCTATTTCGACGAGGGCCTTCCTCTGGACGCAGGCGACAGGGATGCAGACTCTCGATCCGATGGTCCCGCCGCGCCTGCGCGAGGATTGGACGCTCACCTTCGCGCGCGACATCAATGACGCCGGGCAGATCGCAACGCAAGGCGTAATTCGCGGGCGCCCGCTCACGCTCTACGCCTTTCTCCTCAGCCCCGTCAGCCCCTCGATGGAAATGACCGCTCCCGCGCCCGGAGCCGCCGGCGTCGCCAACACCATCACCGTCAGCAGCGTCACGCCCGGTGCGCGGGTGACGTTCCTCTACTCCCGCCACGGCGGCGGGACGCCGATTCCCGGCTGCGACCTACAGCAGAACGCGTTGCAACTCGACAGCCCGACGATCATCGGCAGCGCGATCGCCGACTCCAACGGTGTCGCGTCGATCACGCGCTCCGTCCCCCTCCTCGCCCGCGGCCAGACCATCCTCTTCCAGGCCGTGGTCCAGAACGAGTGCGCGATCACTCAGTTGGTAGTGCATGAGTTTGAGTGAAAGATGCAAGGGACCAGGCACTTGGCACGAGGCACTAGGGAAAGGCATCAAGGCATCGCGCAGAGGCATTAGGCACTTGGCACTAGGCGTTAGGGAAAGGCATCGAGGCGCCAAGGCATCGAGGCAGCAAGTAGCTCCAGTTCGGCTCTGCTTTCTCCTGTCTCCCCTCACCTCTCTCGGCGCTTCGCCACCTCTCTCGGCGCTTCGCCGCCGGTCACCCCGGCTCTTCGCCGGACCGTATCATGCCCGGTGAGTGAGTTTGTCTATTCGCATCCTGCGGCACTTGATGAGGAAGTGTTCCTCAAGCAGTGCCGCATGACGCGCGGCCGGGCGTCGGGGCCGGGCGGGCAGCATCGCAACAAGGTCGCGACGGCGGTCTTTCTCACCCACGAGCCCACCGGCGTGCAGGCCCAGGCAAGCGAATCGCGCCAGCCCGAGCGCAACCGCCAGATGGCGATTCAGCGGCTGCGGATCAGGCTGGCGCTCGAGCATCGCGTCGGCGTGCCGCGACCCGGCTATGAGCCGAGCGAACGGCTGCGGGCGAGGGTGCGCGATGGCAAACTGGCGCTCAATCCCTCGCACCGCGACGCCCCGGCGATCCTTGCCGAAGTGCTCGATGTGCTGCACGCGGTGCGTGATGACGTCGCCCGGGCGGCGCTGCTGACGGATCTGTCGCGCTCACAGGTGATCAAGCTGCTCAAGGCGTTCGAACCGGCGCTGGCGGACTTGAACGCGCGGCGGGCGAAGCGAGGCCTCAAGCCGTACCGCTGAGCAAGGCGCAAGCACCAGCCCCCGATCCGAAGACCGGGGGCTGAGCCAATGCGCAAGAAGGAAAGAGAACCCGAGCGATCAGCCGCGTCGGCGGCGGCCGGCGGCGAAGAAGCCGCCGATGCCCATGAGGGCCAGCGTGCCGGGCGCGGGGATGACTTCGTACGTGAGCGAGCCGACGAGGCCGCGCGAAGAGAAGAAGCTGCCGCCGTTGGTGAACGGAGCCGATCGCGCATCGCCGGTGGTCAGTTTGAGGTTGGCGTCTTCGAAGATCTGCCACGGCGGAGAGCCGGTGCCGAAGTAGCGCGGGCCGGAGACCGTAAAGATGATGCCCACGCCGACGGTCTGGCCGGCGCCGACCGCGATATCGGGGATATCGATGAGTTCGGAGATGCCGCTGCCGGTGCTGCCCTGGGTCGCCTGCGTGACGCCCAGCGACGTCCAGCCGTCGAACGACTGGCCGGGGCCGGGATTGCCAAGGCCGCTGCCGTCGCGGACGTAGATTTCGATATTGAAGTTGGCGAATGCCGGGGCGCTGCTGGCGGTCGTCATGTGGGTGACGTCGAGGCCCGGGCCGTTGGAGGTGAGGTCGAAGAACAGGCCCCAGCCGGGCGAGCCGCCGTTGTTGGCCGATGGATTCGCGTTCAGCACGTCGCCCATCGCGACGGGCGCCAGCGCGAGGCTGGCGATGCATGCAAAAGCAGTCAATGCAGGTTTCACGGAAGTCTCCCCTTCTGAGTTGATCAAGCCACACAAGAAGCCACGAAGCCCGGGACAGCCACGCCCGCGGCAGCAAATCAGACGGCCAGACGAGGCGGGCGACTGCCCGAGATCGGCTCTCCGCTGATTTGTTGGTAAGGTGATACCTCAGAAGCAAGAAGTCGTCAATCCCAAAGGCATCCAAATTGCTGAAAAAGGTCGGAAAAGCGCTTTGACGTCTGGTTATCGGGCCTGTGCCCGCCCGGGGGGCCGAGTTCCTTGAGAGAATTGGCTTGGGACGGCTTCCAGGATGCGGCTGCCAACGCCCGAAAAGAGCGTTCCGCTTTAAGGCGGCGGGGGCAGCGTCCGATGATTTCGCCTGAGGGGGGCAGATGATCTGACGACTGCTCCGCCGGGGTCGAACGAATGGCGCTCAAACTCAGCCACCGTGCGAATCTTCTCATCCCCAAGCCGCAGCGGGCCTCCGCCCCCGGCGGCGCGGATCTGGATCGCCCGCTGCGCTTCGACCGGCGGCGCGAGAGTCGCGCGAGCACGGCCGGCTGGGCGCGCGTGATCTGTCTCGATCCTTTCAAGTCATTCCTCGGCGGCACGGCGGAACTGGCGGATATCAGCCCATCGGGCCTCGGCCTGCGCTGCGAGCGGGCGATCCCGGTCGGCGAATACGTCGAGGTGCGCCTGGCGCCGTTTCGCGTGCGCGGCCGCATCGCCCAGGTGGTGCGCTGCGAAGAAATCCCGGCCCAGATCGACTCTGCGACGGGCGCTGTGATTCAGCCGCGGCACTTTCGCATCGGACTGCGTCACGCGGCTGCGGTTCGGGCGGCATAAGCCAGCCAGGCGCCTGAAATCTCATTCATCCCGGAGCAATCGGAGTTCGTCGCGGAGGATCGCGGCGAGTTCGTAGTTTTCTGCGGCGAGCGCGGCTTTCAGGCGGTCGTGCAGTTCGCTGCGCTGACTGACGGGCAGTTTGGGCACCAGGGCTTCGCGCATCGAGCGAAGCAACTGCACCTCAGCCGAAGCGTCGAACGCCTCCTCGTCTTCGACATCCTGCGATTCGAGCGCCTCGCGAATGGCTTCGAGGCCGCGGTCGATGGCGGCCAGTGCGGCGCGGGTGTCCTTGGCGGCGACGGCCTGGCTGGCCTCGGCGCGCGCGTGCATCATGAGGGTGTTGCAGCGCAGCTGCTCCATGACGGTCTGATCGAATTCGGTTTCGCCGAATTCGCGGCAGAACTCGATGATGTGCATGTTGTGCTCGGTGTCGCGCATGACGCCGTCGTATTCTTCGAGGGCGAGGAGGCTCACATAGCGGTGATAATACTGGATAGCTTCCTCCCGAAGTCGGCGGCACTGGTCGGAGGTGAGCATGAACCCCTCGGCGTCGCCGTGCTCATCCACGTGCCGCTGCAGCGAGGCGGCGCAGGCCTCGAGCAGCGATTCGAATCCATCCGGCCGGGTTCCGTCAGGGCGGCCCGAAGTTTCCATCTGGAGGATTCCCAGATCGACGCGCATCTGAATGATCATGCGGCCGTCGCCGGCCTGGATAAGGCGGACGTTGACCTCGCCGCTGACGTACGGCCAATTTCGCAAGATGGGCGTGAGATCATCGTCAGCCATGCTGGAAATCCTTATCGGTCCGACATCGATTGGGCAGAGGCCTTCTTGCGGCCAGTCGGCCTCAAGTGTTTCTCGTCAATAGTCGAACCAAAATGGAGTACGGACGAATAGTACGGTGGCCTCAGGCCCTCCGCCCCGGCGCGAGCCGCACCGTCGCTGCGGTCGTTTCGCTTCTCGTGGTGGCTGATCTTGGGGGTGAATACCATCGGGCAGCGCCAGCACAGCCGGCCCGGTGGCTCAAGCCACGACACCGGCACTGGCGCCAGGCAGGGGAAGGTCTCGTTTGAGCACGCGAAGCGTCAAGGGCACAGCCGAGGATGCAGGGCTGCAGACTGAGCTGCAGTTGTACCTCCGGCACATCAACGAAACACCGCTGCTTGAAGCGCTCGAGGAGAAGTACCTCGGTTGGCGCGTCGTCAACGACGCCGATCCCGAGGCGCGCGACCTGCTCGTGCGCGCCAACCTCCGGCTGGTGGTGTCGATCGCCAAGAAGTACCTCAACCGGGGGATGCACCTGGCGGACCTGATCGAAGAGGGCAATGTCGGTCTGATTCGCGCCGTCGAAGGCTTTGACCCCGCCCAGGGCGCGCGCTTCTCGACCTACGCCTCGTGGTGGATCAAGCAGGCCATCAAGCGGGCTCTGATCAACGCCGGCCAGCCGATCAACATCCCGGCGTACATGGTCGAGCACATCGCCAAGTGGAAGCAGGCGACCCATGACCTGGAGAGCAAACTTGGCCGCGCGCCGTCGCTGCACGAGCTGGCTGATGTGCTTGAACTGCCGGTCAAGAAGGTGCTCGTCATCCGCCGGGCCGTGCGGGCTCTGCAGTGTTCGACGCAGGCGCCGGCGGGCAAAGACGGCGAAGTGATCAACTTCTCGGAGATCTTCGCGGACAACCGCAGCGATCAGCCTGAGGAGTCGATCATCTACGACGACGAGATCCGCACCATTCGAAAGCTGCTCGAAGCGATCGACGACCGCGAAGCGACGGTGCTGCGGCTGCGCTTCGGCCTGGACGGGCGCGAGCCGCGCACGCTCAAGGAAGTCGGGCGGGAGATCGGGCTGACGCGCGAGCGGGTGCGTCAGATCGAGTGCGAGGCGTTGAGCAAACTCAACGACCAGATCAACGGCGATAAGCCGAGCCGGTTCTTCATTGAAGCGCGCGGCCGATTTGGCTGTCACCTGCTCAATGGCAAGGGCAACGGCAAGCACGGCAAGACGAATGGCGCCACCGGAGCCGCGTCGAGCAAGCGACCGGCGCGTGGCGGCCGGCCGAGCGCCTCGCGCGCTGCGGGCTGATCGCGCAGCCAGCGAGCGCGCGTCGCTTTCTCATTCACCTCATCCCGGCAATGTTGAACAGAATCAGCCGGCACGGGCGCGCCGACCGGCGACATATGATCGCCCATGTTCGATCCATTTGCCGTGCTGGGACTTGAGCGCCACTACGCCATCGATCGTCCGCGCCTGCAGCGCGCGTATCTGAGCGAGGCGGCGAAGTGGCACCCTGACCGCTTTGCCGACCCGATCGAGCGGCGGCAAGCCGAGCAGCGGTCCGCCGAGGTCAATCGCGCGCGCGAAATACTCGAAGATGACGAGCAGCGAGCCGAGGCGCTGCTGGCGCTGCTGGGAGGTCCCGGAAAGAGCGATGACAAGAGCCTGCCCGACGGTTTTCTGATGGACATTCTCGAAGTGCGCCAGCAACTCGAAGCCGCGATGGAATCGGGCGATGCGCAGGGCAAACGCGAGGTGGAGCAGTGGGCCGATGGGCAGCGGGGGCAGTACCGCCGGCGCGTTGGCGAACTCTTTGATGAAGCCGGCCCGGGACGCGGATCCGAGGCCCTGCGCGCGATCCGCCACGAACTCAATGCCTGGCGCTACATCGAGCGCTTGATCGAGCAGATCGAACCGCCGCACCGCGCGTAGTTCGGCGATGGTGCCAGCGGTCCGGACGGCGCGCAACGGCGCACCACCCTCCGCGCGCGTTGCGCTTTTCTGCAAATCCTGGCCGTGGCCGTTCCTGCGGCCCCAGCGGCTCACCGGCAGCGCGGGGGACCGTCCGTGGCGCGCCTGGCGCCGCGCGCTGCCGCTCGTGCGCGGCGTGGTGCAGAGGCTCGGCAAGGCGCCGGGCCCACGCACCACGAGGAGCGCGGCGTGCCTTATCAACTCGCACCCTTTGCCGACATCCAACTCACCGAGTCGCTGCTGCGGCTGCTGATCGAAGAGCACGAGGAGGCGACGCTGCCCGCGTGCGATCGGCTGCTGTCGTACTTTCGCAACGACGAAGAGCCGGCGCCCGCTCGCGACGGCGCCGTCAACTGGCGGCCGGCGCAGATCGTGGGCCTGCCCGATCGGCTGACGCGGCCGATCGACGGCGCGCCGCCCAAAGAGATCGTGATCGAGAACGACATCGGCTGGCGCGTGCAGACGGTGGTGGACTACGTCGCCGGGCGCGAAGTTTCGTTCGTGCCGCGAGCCCGCGCCGGTGAACTGGCGCAGACCGTCGGCGAAGTCGTCGAAGCGCTGCTCGAAGCCAATGGCGGCACGGCGCTGATCCAGGAAGCCGTGCTCCTCGGCGCCATCTACGGGCACGTGGATCTCGTGCTGCGCGCCAGTGAACTGCCACGGCGAGAGGCCGGGGCGCCGGCGGGCCTCGAGGCGCTGCTGCAGGCGGTGCGGTCAATGCGCATCGAAGTCATCGAGCGGCCGCGCGCTTTTGCACTGCTCAACGCAAGCGACTATCGCCGCATCGATGCGTTCATCATTCACCACGAGCGCTGGCTCAATGACGTGGAAGACGGCGGATTCCTCGCGCGGCTTGGCTCGTGGATGAAGCGCAGCCGCGTCGATGCGCCGCCCCGCCGCGCCACAACGATGGTGACGGAGATCATCTCGGCGACCCATCGCCAGGTGTACGAAGACGAGCAGCTCGTGCTCAGCGAGCCCAACGCGCTGGGCTTCGTGCCGGCGATTCACATCCAGCACCAGCGGCGGCCGTTCGAGTTCGCCGGCCTCGGAGAGGTCGAGCCGCTCATCGCGCTGCAGAACGAACTCAACACGCGGCTGAGCGATCGGGCCAATCGCGTGACGTTGCAGAGTTTCAAGATGTATCTCGGGCGCGGCATCGACGGTTTTGGCGACCGGCCCGTCTCGCCCGGGCAGATGTGGATCACGGAGAATCCCGAGGCGTCGATTCAGGCGTTCGGCGGCGACGCCGAGAGCCCCAGTGAAGACAACCACATCCGCGAAGTGCGCGAAGCGCTCGACAAGATTTCTGCGGTGACGCCGCTCGCGGCCGGGCTCATCCGCGCCAAGGTGGGCACGCTGTCGAGCGAGAACGCGATGCGCATCTCGCTGTTGGGCATTCTCAGCAAGACGCTGCGCCTGCGGCAACTCTACGGCCGGGGCCTGAGCGACCTGATCACGATGGCGCTGACGGCGCTCGACCAGGCCGGCTGGCTGCGCACCGAGCAATGCGACCGCTGCGTCGAGCCGCTCTGGGCGCCGCCGATCCCGCAGGACGAATCGCGCGTGCTGGCTGATGCGCTGGTCAAGCGCGACCTGGGCGTGCCAGGCGACGTGATCCTCTCTGAACTGGGCTATGGCGACCGGCCGGGCGCGCGGCGCCCGGCGGGCCGGTGAGCCGCGAATCGGAACTGTCAGCAAACGGAGTCGAATCGATGAATGACGTGCAGCACGAAGTGGATCCGTTGGAAGCCGAGGCGGGCGCGAGCGACGCGAGCGCGTCGGCGCCGGAGAGCGGCGCCGCGGGGGCGGCATCGCCGCACCTGGTAAACGTGGCTGAAGCCATCCGCTATCGCAAGCGAGCCCAGGCCGCGGAGAAGGAACTGGCGGAGCTGCGCACGCAACTGCAGGAGTCGCAGCAGCAGTCGCAGAACGTGCAGGATCGGCTCACGCAGGTCGAGCGGCGCGCGGCGATCGATGCGCAACTCGCAGAGGCGGGCGCGGCGGACCTGCAGGCGGCGCGTCTGCTCGTGGAGGCCGCGCTGGGCGAGGACGACGGCATGGAGATCGCCGCAGCGATTCAAGCCGTGCGCCGGCAGCGGCCGCAGTTGTTTCGCGCCGCCGTGGCGGTAGCGACGTCGATGGGTCCGGCGGTGCACGCGGTCGATCACGGCAGCCGGGACATCCATCGCGCCGCCAGCATCGCGCGGCGCAGCGGGCACAACGCGGACGTCATGCACTACATGAACCTGCGGCGCAGCGCGCCGCGTTGAAGTGAGGCAGCGGCGAAGGCCCAAGCGGGCCTCGCGTCGCTGCCGCACTTCCGGGGTCTGGCGCCCCACGAGAAGTCAACCACGCACACAGTACATTGAAAGGAACAGCACATGCCATTTACCGGAAAGGCGACGTACAGCGCGGGCGCCACACTGCCTGAACTCGTCGAAGACGTCGCGGACATCATCGGAATCGTGAGCCCTTACGAGACGCCGCTGCTCGATCATCTGGGCGACGCCCAGCGGCCCGCGGTCAGCACCATTCACGAGTGGCTCGAAGACACGCTGCTGCCCAATCGCGGCCAGATCAACGACGCCACCTACACCGATCCCATGACGGATACGACCTTCGGCGTCGATGATGAAGACATCTTCAAGGTCGGCGATCAGATCCAGGTCGAGGGCAGCCGCGAGGTCATGCTCGTCACCACGGTGAACACCGGGCTGGGTTCGATCACGGTCGTGCGCGGCTACGGCGGCACGACGGCCGAAAACCTGGCCGACAACCAGGTGCTGCACATCCTGGGCAACGCGGCCCTCGAAGGCGCCGACCGGCCCACCAGCCGATTTACCAATCGCACGCGGCAGCGCAACTTCACGCAGATCTTCACCGCCAGCGTCGAGGTCTCGGGTTCGCAGCAGGCGGCGCGGCAGCACGCGCTGGCCGATGAGGCCGATTACCAGAAACAGCAGCGCCTGCGCGAACTCGTGCGCGACCTGGAGAACTGCATCATCAACGGCACGTCGCCGTCTGCCGACCCGGAAGGCTCGAGCACCGTGCGGCGCACGATGGACGGCATCATCCGCCGCGTGAGCACCAACATCTTCGAGCCCGGCGTGGGCGAGATCCCGCCCGGCGAAGGCACGAATTCGGACCTGCTCACCGAGGAGATTCTCAACGCGGCTCTGCGCATCGCGTGGGAATCGAGTTCGGGCACCATCGACACGATCGTCGTCAACGGCTTCCAGAAGCGGCGCATCAACTCGATGCTGTTTCCCAACCGTTCCTACTCGGCCGATGACGACCGGCTGCGCGAGTTCGTCTCGGTGTACGAGTCGGATTTTGGCGTGTGCCGCGTGATCCTCAGCCGCTGGGTGCCGGCGGACACGGTGCTGCTGCTCGATCGCTCGCGGCTGGCGGTGATGCCGCTGGGCGGGCGCAGTTTCCACTACAAGCCGCTGAGCAGCACGGGCGACTCGGAAGTCGGCCAACTCATCGGCGAGTACACGCTGGAGATGCGCAACGAAAACGCACACGCCGTCATCCGCGCCCTGGGCGCGACCAACTCGTAACTCATCTCTCCTCCCGCTCCCGGTCGCGGGCCGAAAGGCTCGCGGCCGGTTTCTTACGCTCCACGAACGAAACGAGGCCACTCATGGCATTTGCCACCGATCGCGATCTGCTCGTGCTCGAACCCAATCTCTTTCGCGACATCGCGTTCGCTTCGCAACTGCTCGCCGGGGGCACGGATGGAGTCGTGTCGGGCACAACATTCACTTCGGCGTCGGCGGACTTTGTCGCTGCCGGGCTCGACGCGGGGCACGTCGTGCTCATCAGCGACGTGCCGGTGGAAGTGATCGAAGTCGTCTCGAGCACTGAATTGACGGTCTCGCTGCTGCGGGCGCATTCGGATGATCCGGCCGTGCCGCCGCCGGCGGGAACGGCGCTCACGTACGGCGTGCGCTCGTTTCGACCTCAACTCGAGATGCTGCATCGGCAGATCATGCGCGCGGCGGGCATCGAGCCGGACGGTCTGGGCGAGCCGAGCGACGCTCCGACCGTCGATGAGGTGCTCAACGGCGATGAAGTGGCGATGGTCGAGGCCCTGGGCGCGCTGGAGGGCATCTTCGCTTCGGCGGCGTCGATCCTGGCGGATGAGCCGTACCTGCGTCTGCGGGCCGCGTCCTATCGCGACCGCTTCTCGTCGGCGCGGCAGCGGGCCCGCGTGCGGCTCGACCTCGATGGCGACGGAGAGGTCGATGTCGTGCGGCATCTGAACGTGGTGCAGTTTGTGCGGTGGTAGGAAGAAGGCATCGAGGCATCAAGGCATCAAGGCGCCTGTGAGCGGCGACGCGGAGGCTCTGCCAGGCGGCGCGCGCAGCAGCGGCCACAGAACCACCGGAGACAATCATGGAAGAAACCATCGTTCAACATCTTGCCCAGTTGGGAGCGGCGGGGCTCATGGGACTGCTCTGGGTGCTCGAGCGGCGGCACGGGGCGCAGCGCGAGCGCGAACTGACCGAGGCCCACGTTCGTCTCATGGAAAGTCGCACTGAACTGGGTGAACTCATCGGGGTGGTGAAGGACAACACCGCGGCGCTCGCCGCCGTGCACAGCGGCCAGGAGCGGCTGTCGCAGGCGTTCGAGCAGGTGGCGGGCGAGCTGCGGCAATCGCGGGCGGTGCCGCGGAGCCGGCCATTGGATCAGGCGGGCTGAAGGCATCTATCGTTGGTCAGGAAGATGGCGCCGGGGCGGGGCGTGCGGCCATCCTCGAATCATGCGACGATTCCTTCAGAGCATCCCGGTTGCGTTCCTCGTCATCTCCTGTGCCCTCGCCGGGTGCGGCGAGAAGCGCGGCATCACCGACAACGTCGAGCAGGGCCCGCCGCTCGAGCCGACCACCCAATGGGACAACGGCCACGCCGCCGGAACGCGCACGGCGGCCGAGCGGCCCGAGGGCGCCGGCACTGCGGACCAGAGCCGCGCCGGCAACTGGCCGTTCCGGCCCGCGTCGATCCGCCTCCACCCGCTCACGCACGCGCTGCGCGGCGAGGATGTGGCATCGATCATCGAGGCCCGCCTCGAGTTCTTCGACCGCTTCGGCGACACGACCAAGGGACTGGCGCTGGTTCGCTTCGAACTCAGTTCAGGCGAAGACGGCGGCGGGCGACGGCTCGCCGAGTGGGAGATCGACGTGCGCGGCGTCGGGGCGAGCATGGACCACTACGACGACGTGACGCGCACGTACCTCTTTCGCCTGGGCCTCGAAGGAATCGAGAGCCTTCCCGATGAGGCGCATCTCAAGGTGACGGCGATCGTCGGCGAGCAGCGTATGAGCGATGGGGTGAATCTGGCGCTGCGCTAATGTGGCCTCGCCGTCATGCCTGCGCAGGCAGGCATCCAGTCGAGCGTGATGGCACGTTCGTTTGCAGCCACAGGTACGAGCGTCGTTGCACTTTCGTGGATTCCTGCCTGCGCAGGAATGACGGACTTGGGCGTGCGCTGCTCTTTATTCCTTCGCGCGGCTCTGGTAGGAGCCGTCGGCGGTGCTGATGCGCACGAGTTCGCCTTCCTCGATGAAGGGGGGCACGCGCGTCTTGAGGCCGGTTTCGAGGGTGGCTTCCTTGAGCTGGTTGGTCGCGGTCGCGCCCTTGATGGCCGGGGTGGTTTCGGTGATGAGCAGGTCGACCGTGGCGGGCAGTTCGATGGTCAGCGGCTTGCCTTCGCACACGAGGACGTTGGCGGTCGTGTTGGGCTTCATGAACTGCATCGCGTTGCCGAGGAATTCGTCGGACAAGGTGAACTGGTCGTAGGTGACGTTGTCCATGAAGACGTGGCCGGAGGCGTCGGTGTAGAGGTACTCCATCTCGCGCCGGTCGAGGTCGATCTGCTCGATGTCTTCGCCGGAGCGGAAGCGCTTTTCCATGACCAGGCCGGTCTGGACGTTCTTGAGGCGGAGGTTGACCATGGCGCGCCAGTTGCCGGGCGTGATGTGCTGGAACTGGGTGATGATGTACATGTTGCCGTCGATGCGGACGGCGTTGCCGGGTCGGAGGTCGGTGGACTTCATGATTTTCTCCCGCCGTGGATGCGCGGCGCGTTGCAGATTGAGCGGAGATGATATGCGCCAGAGCGGGCCGCGTCGTGTCCGGCGCCCTAGCATGCGACGGACCCCTGCCCTGCACGGGTGGGTCCGGCGGCCAGCCCCGGCCGCCCCTGAGCGGAGAGCGCTCCGAATGCAGATGCCGATTCATCGATGCGTCGCCCCGTTGCTCCTGGTTGCGCTTGCGACGACTCCACTGGCGGCCGCGGACTGCGGCGCGCCGATCCCCCCGTAGAGGATGCGCGGGCGGGCGCTTCGGGCGGGCCGGTCCCGCTCGCGCTCGACGAAGTCCGCCTGCCTCTGACGGAGATCAAACCCGAGCGCGGCCGGTGTTATGTCGCCCGCATTCCTCTGCTCACGCCCAACGAGCGCGACGACCGGCAGACGGGGCTGCGGCTGTTTGAAGATGGCGTCGAATTGACGGCCGGCGGCGCGCGACACGCGGAGATCCGCGAACTCGGCGGCGGGCGATTCTCGCATTGGGGCGCCTCGCTCTACTTCTCGTCGAGCGATGGGAGCGATCCGCTCACCAGCGGCCGGGCATACTCGATCATCTTCTCGCAGGCGCAGGTCGTGGCGGATTCGCGCTGGGCCTTCACGCCGGTGGTGGAGATCGCGCCGGCCGAGATCAAGAGCGGCGAAGGCTTTGCCAGCGCGTATGACCTGCCCGTGACCATCACCGGCTGGGCGTCGGATCTGGAGACGCTCAACGGCTCGCGGCTGGTGCTGCTCGAAGACGGCGTGCCGCTGCCATTGGCGCACGCGCGCTTCGAGGAGATCGGCTCGCTGGGCCGCGGCCGCTACTTGCACGTGGGCCCGCGGGTGTGGTTCTCAACGACGGATAACAGCGACCCGCGCGAGAACGGGCGGCGCTACGTCATCGCGCTGGGCGATATGCCGGACCACCGCTTTGTTGATCCGCTGGCGGGCAAGCACCGGCCCGACTCGGTGGTGCTCGCGCCGCCGCGCCTCGCCTGGCCGCGCGAGGGCGCGGTCATCGACGAGGCGCGGCCGACGTTTCGCGTGGCCGATGCGGATGATTCGCTGCTGTACTTCTGGGAACTGGATGTGGAGCCGACGTTCGACTCGGCGAACCTGCATCGCCAGCCGCGCATGATGCAGATGGACGGAGCGGTGGACCTGCTGCGCACGCTCGATCGCGAGCCGGGCTTTGCGCCGAAGTTTCGGCCGCCGTACCGGTTGGGAGCGCTGGCGCCGGTGCAGCACGACAGCGGCTCGGAGTTGCATACGACGATCATGGCCGGGCGGCTCGGCTATGGGCTGTCGGCGGGTGAAGATGAGCTACGTGAGGTGTATGCATACGTCCACGCGCAGCTTTACCCCGTCGATGCTGATGCGAACATTCGCGATCCGGATGAGACGTGGCGGCGTGATCGGGGATACTGCGTATCGGTGAACTACCTCGCCAGTTCGATCCTTGAAGAGATGGGGTATCGCACCAGGCGGGCACAGGTGAGCGTGCCGGCGCCGAACCGTCTGGGGCGCGACCGGCTTTACAGCCACTCATCGCTCGAGGTGTTCTTTGACGGGCAATGGTCGATTTTCGATCCGTGGTTCGGGTTCCTGCTCATCGGGATTTCATATCAGGATCTGGCGGCGGCGGCGGCGCCGATGATTCCGGCGATACGCGTGCTCGCGCCGCCGGAAGATCCGGCGTACGCGGGCGACTGGCGGCTGCTGCACTTGAACGACTATGCGCAGCAGCGGCGCTATGACCGGTTCGACACTCGCTTTGCGCCGATCAGCGACGCTGAGTCGGAGCGACTGGTCTACAGCGGCGAGCCGGCGATGATCATCGATCCCGAGTGGTGGTCGCTCTGGATGCAGCCGACGATGCATGTCTGGGTGCGCGTGCGGGCCGCGCGCCTGCCGGTTGAGGCGGTGGACCCCTGGATGCTGCCGCGCGAGGATGTGAACGACTATCGGCCGGAGGTGGTCGAGGTCTCGCCGTGGACGACGGTGTCGTTCACGATTGATCTTGCCGCGGCGTACGGGTTTGAGCGAGATGAATGATCGCGCCGGGCGGTGACGGTGGAGTTCAGGATTATCGCACGGGCTCGGAGTTGTTGGATTTGGCCCCGGAGGGGTTCAGAAGGGTAGCCACGGGTGGAGGTCGCCGCGGCGACCGGAACCCGTGGATGCGGGCGCTCTTCGATTCGATTCGCCCCGGATGGGGCGATGGAGACGGTCGAATTCCAAAGCGCGCGCTTTCGTTCGTCCTGTGCGTGCAGCGATGCGCACGCCTCCTCCGCCCCTGCCGGGGCGGTGAGATCTTTGCGCGCCGCTACCACGGGTTCCGCTCGCCGGGCTGCGCCTCGGCTCGCTCCACCCGTGGCTACGCGCTGGCGCCCCTCCGGGGCGAAAGGCATGGCGTGGAATCGCGGGCTGCGCCCGCACATCGCTCCACCCGTGGCTACGCGCTGGCGCCCCTCCGGGGCGAAAGCGCCACGCCACCCCTGCGTGCACTCTCCATGAAACTGGCTGCGCGCGATGGCGACTGGCGCCGCGGGCGCTGCCGCGCGGCGATCTATGATTCTCCGTCATGCGGGCGATCTATCTCGATCACAATGCGACGACGCGGCCGGCCGATGAGGTGGTGCATGCCGTGGCCGAGGCGATGCGGTCCGACTGGGCCAACCCGTCGAGCGTGCACCGCTTCGGCCAGCAGGTGCGCGCGCGGGTCGAACTGGCCCGCGAGTCGGTCGCGCGGTTGATCAACGCCACGCCCGGCGAGATCGTGTTCACATCCAGCGGGACCGAGTCGTGCAACCTGGCGATCTTCGGGGTGGCATACAGACAGGTGAGCAGGAGAGCGGGTGAGCAGGGGAAGAAGACCCCCACCCCGGCCCTCCCCCGCAGAGCCGGGGAAGGGAGTGAAGGCGCCCCCACCCCGGCCCTACCCCACAGAGCCGGGGGAGGGAGTGAAGGCGCCCCCACCCCAGCCCTCCCCCGCAGAGCCGGGGGAGGGAGACTGGATTCCCGCCTGCGCGGGAATGACAAAGGCAGCCCCCACCCCGGCTCTCCCCTGCAGAGCCGGGGGAGGGAGCAGGGCCACCCCGCACGCGATGTCATCATCACCACGCCTGTCGAGCACTCGGCGGTGCGCGAGCCGATGGAGCGACTCGAGAAAGACGGCTTCACCGTCGTTCGCCTGCCGGTGTCGCGCGAGGGGTTGATCGCGCCGGCTGAACTTGCCGGCGCGATGGCGGAGCACGCCGGGCGCGTGGCGCTGGTGTCGATCATCTGGGCCAACAACGAGACGGGCGTGATCCAGCCGATGGAGGCGCTGCTCGCCGCGGTGCGCGCTGCGGATGGCAAGACGCTCTTTCACACCGATGCGGTGCAGTGGGTGGGCAAGATGCCGTGCGATGTGCGGGCGCTGCCGGTCGATCTGCTAAGTTTCGCGGGGCACAAGTTCCACGGACCCAAGGGCGTCGGCGGGCTGTACGTGCGCAAGGGCGTGCGCCTGCAGGCGCAGATCCTCGGCGGGCCGCACGAGCGCGAGCGGCGCGGCGGGACGGAGGATGTGCCGGGCCTCATCGGCCTGGGCGTCGCGGCGGAGCTGGCGCTGCGGCACTCGCAGAGTGATCATCCCGCGGCCGGGCAGACCGCGGCGCGGCGCGACCGTCTCGAGCAGCGACTCCTTAATGAAGTGCCCGGCTGCGTTGTCAACGGCGCGACCGATCCGGCCCGGCGGCTGTGGAACACGACCAACATCGCTTTCGACCGCCTCGAAGCCGAGGCGATCCTGCTGGGCCTGAGCGAGCGCGGCGTGTTCGCCTCGGCCGGCGCAGCATGCAGCAGCGGCTCGCTCGATCCCTCGCCGGTCCTGCTGGCAATGGGGATCGAAGAGCGATTGGCGCACGGCTCGATCCGCTTCAGCCTCGCCGAAGAAACGACGGATGAGGAAATCGAAAGCGCGGTCGAGGTGATCGTGGAGGTGGTGGCCCGGCTGCAGCGCGTGCTGCCGGTGGGGTGAGGCGCGCAGGGCTCCGGCATGCTCCGTTGCGGCTCATGCCGTCAGGCCTGCGCAGGCATGACGGTGCTTGCGCGCCTTTGGGCAACAGACCCTGACAGGCGCGGCTCGTCTCGGCCTTGGGCCTCGTGAAGGCGCAGGAATTGCGCGTGCGGCATCGGCTCGCTGAGTCCATTTGAGGTAATTCACTCCGTGCGCGGCGTGATTTCGCGGAGGGGTTTGATTTTTTGACGATGTATTCCCGGACCCGTCCGGAACGCTCCGGGTTGAGGTAGCGGTCGGGTCATCTGGAATCGGCGCGGACGAGGCACGGAGGCCGCGCGCTCAAGGAGTGCAAGTCAAGATCATGACCGCATCCACGACGATCTGGTTGTTGCTGTGCGTGCTGGCGCCGACGCTGCTCGGCCTGGCCACGCTGTTTCTGCCCCAAAAGGCGATCACGCTGCGGACGCTGCTGGCGCTCGCGGGCCCCGTGCTGTCGATTGTCATTCTGGCGCAGCACTTGGCCGGCCATGGCGTGGCGGCGGCCGCCGATCCGATGGCGACGCCGGTCATCTCGTGGATCCCGCTGCTGAACATGAACCTGTCGTTCCTCGTCGACGGGCTGGGCGCGTTTTTCGGCCTGCTCGTTGCGGGGATCGGCGTTCTCATCGTGCTCTACGCGCGCGGCTACTTCGGACCCGATGAAGCATCGCTCTACCGCTTCTACCCCACGCTGGGCTTCTTCACCACGGCGATGATGGGCATCGTCCTCTCCGACTACCTGCTGGTGACGGTGCTGTTCTGGGAACTGACTTCGATCAGTTCGTTCCTGCTCATCGGCTGGGACCGCTACGACAAGCACGCGGTGAAGCTCGCCATGCAGGCGTTCTTCACGACCGGCCTGGGCGGGATGTTTCTCATGGGCGGGGTGCTCATGTTCGGCTTTGCCACGGACATCGGCCTCGGCGGCGGAGGGCTGTGGCGCTGGAGCGAGGTGCTGGCGCTGGGCCCGGGCCGCATCAGCCCGAGCGATCCGTTCATCATCGCATCGTTCGCCCTGATGTTGTTCGGAGCCGCGACGAAAAGCGCGCAGTGGCCGTTCCACTATTGGTTGCCCGGCGCGATGGCGGCCCCGACGCCGGTTTCGGCGTATCTGCATTCGGCGACGATGGTCAAGGCCGGCGTGTTTCTCGTGGCGCGGATGTTTCCCGTGTTCGCGGTGCTGGACCTCTGGAGCAACATCCTCGTGCCGCTGGGCGCGTTCACCATGGTGCTCGGCGCCGTGGTGGCGCTGAACCAGCACGATCTCAAGCGCATCTTCGCCTACACGACGGTGAGCCAACTGGGCCTTCTCATGTGCGTGTACGGCCTGGGCGGCATGGCGGCCGGCGGGCATCCAAACATCGAGTGGGGCATCACGCAGATCGCCAACCACGCGTTCTACAAGGCGCCGCTGTTCATCATCGCGGGCGCGCTGGGGCACTACATCTCGCGCGATATCACTCAACTCAACGGCGCCTTCAGGAAGCAGCCGTGGATGGTGCTGACCATGCTGCTGGGCGGTTACGCGCTGGCGGCCGGTCCCGGCACGGTGAGTTTCCCCGCCAAGGAGTTCTTCCTGCACGCGATTCACGAGTCGGCCGAGTCGATCGGGCCGTGGTGGATGCTGCTCATGGCCATGGCGGCGGTGACGGCGATGTGCAACGTGGCCATCTTCGTGCGCCTGCTCACCACGCTCATGGGCTGGCCCGGCGGGATGAAGCCGGGGGCGAGCCACGGGCATGACGACCATGCAGCGCACGGCCACGGCGAGCACGAACACGAGCACGGCCCGTGGGCGCAGATGATCTGGATTCCCGCGCTGGCGCTCGTGTCGCTGCAGTACGTCGGCGGGCTGGCGCCCGGGCTGTGGTCGCAGTGGTTCGCGCCGCTGGAGACGAACATCCATCACTTCGCGGAAGGCGTGCCCAGCGCGCTGCACGCCTTCACTCACCCCGGCGTGCCGCTGTACGTTTCGCTGATCGCGATCATCTGCGGCGTGTCGATCGGCCTGAGCCCGCTGATGCGCGGCGCGATCGTCGATGTCCACGACCGCATCTACCCGGCGATGTACTGGCTGGCGGTGACGGGGGGCGGGCGGGCGTTCCGGCTCGTGCAAACGGGTCGGTTCCGCAACTACATGGTCTTCGTGCTGCTGGCGTTCCTCGCGGCGTACGTCGCGTCGATGGTGCTCGATCCGACGATGCTCGACTGGCCGCAGGTCGAATCGCCCTTCGAGTTCTTCCCCGGCGTGCTGCTGGGCGCGATCATCTGCACGACGGCGATTCTCATGCCCATCGTGCAGTCGCGCGTCGTGCGGGTGATCATCCTCGGTTCGTGCGGCTTCAGCGTGGTTGGGATGTACCTGCTCTACCAGGCGCCGGATCTGGCGCTGACGCAACTCATGTTCGAGATCATCTCGGTCATCCTCTTCGTGCTCGTGCTGCGCATGCTGCCCGACAAGGGAGAGACGGACCGCGCCAGCGGGCGCTGGTGGCGCTTCTCGCTGGGCACGCTGACGGGCGTGGCGATCGGCTGGCTCACGCTGGTTTCGGCGCAGAGCGGGGCCGAGCCGCGCCTCGGCGAGTTCTTCGCGCAGCACAGTTACAGCGGCACGGAACTGACCGACGGGCGCGGCGGGGGCGGCAACAACATCGTCAACGTCACCCTCGTTGATTTTCGCGGCTTTGACACGCTCGGCGAGATCACGGTGCTGTCCATCGCGGCGCTGGGCGTGTTCTCGCTGTTCCCGCGCCGCAAGCCGCTGCCGACCGAACTCGAATTCGACGACCAGATGGCCAGGGGAGTGGCGCTATGACGATTTCCTCACCGGTGCTGCGCAACTCGATGCGGCTGATCCTGCCGCTCATGCTGCTCTACGCGCTCTACGCCATGCTCAAAGGGCACAACGAGCCGGGCGGCGGCTTCATCGGCGGCATGATCATGGCCACGGCCATCTGCACCTATCGCATGTCGCACGGCTTCGCGGCGCAGCTGCGCCTCATGCCCGTGCATCCGCGCGTGCTCATCTTCCTCGGTCTCGGATTGGCGCTGGGCACCAGCACGGTGCCGCTGCTGCTGGGCGAGCCGTTCCTGCGATCGGCCGTCGGCGTGTTTCACCTGCCTTTCAGCGGCCACGCGTTTCACTACGCCTCGGCGATGGCCTTTGACCTGGGCGTGATGCTCGTGGTGGTCGGCGTGGGCGTCGGCATGATCACCCAACTGAGCGAGGAACTGGAATGACCATCATCCTCTCGATCTGCGTCGCGGTGGTATTCGCGGTGAGCCTGTATCTCATGACCGGCCGCGAACTCAAGAGCATCGCCATGGGCGTGTTTCTGCTGGGGCACGCGGCGAACCTGAGCATCATCGCCATGAGCCGCACGCCGGTGCGTCACGAGCCGCAACTGCTCAAGGGCGCGCCGATTCTTACTGAGGGGTTCGATCCAGCCAACCCTATGAGCAGCATCGTCGATCCGCTGCCTCAGGCGCTCATTCTGACTGCGATCGTCATCGGCTTTGCCGTCATGGCCTTTCTCCTCTCGCTGCTCGTGCTCACGTCGCGCAAGACGGGCACGTTGAGCATCGAAGAACTCGGCGTCGTGGCGACGCAGGACGACTGAACCCATGGAACTCGAGAACTTCATCATCCTCTTTATCGTGATTCCGATGGGCACGGGCGTGATCGGCGTGCTGCTCAAGCAGCGCGTGCACATCGCCCGGGTGCTGGGCGTGCTCAGTTTCCTGGCGACTTCGGCGCTGGCGATCGGCCTGCTGGTGCATCTGCGCTCGGACCCGGCGGGGATCCTCGTTTCGCAGATGGGCGCCTGGCCGGCGCCGTTTGGAATCTCCGTCGTCTTCGACAGTTTGTCGGGCCTGCTGCTGGCGGCGTCGTCGCTGGTGGCGCTGGCCTGCTACGTGCACTCGTTCTCCACGGTGGATCCCGTCGCCGAGAAGCGCTATTTCCACCCGATGGTGCAATTGCTCATGTTCGGGGTGAACCTCGCGTTTCTCACGGGCGATCTTTTCAACCTGTTCGTGTCATTCGAGATCATGCTCATGGCGTCGTACTGCCTGCTGACCTTCGGCGGCACGCGGCTGCAGATGACCCAGGCGTACAAGTACGTCCTGCTCAATCTCGTCGGCTCGACGCTGTTCGTGATCGGCGCCGGGCTCGTCTACGGCATGACGGGCACGCTCAACTTCGCCGACCTGGCGCTGTTTGTCAGCGAGCGTCAAGCGAGAGGCGAGGCGCTCCCGCCGGGCTTTGCGGCCCTGTCGATCGCGCTGCTGCTGGTCTTCGGGCTCAAGGGCGCCATCTTCCCGCTGTGGTTCTGGCTGCCTGACACGTACTACACCTGCAACGTCTCGATCGCAGGCCTGTTTGCCGGCATGCTGACCAAGGTCGGCATCTACGCCATCGCCCGCACCTTCCCGATGATCTTCGCGCACGGCCATTCGGACGCGGCCAAGGTTGTGATGCCGCTGCTGGCAATTTCGGCGGCGTTTACGATGTTCCTGGGCGTGCTGGGCGCGGTGTCGCACCACAACATCCGCCGCATCCTTGCGGTGCACGTCATCAGCCAGGTGGGATACATGGTCTTCGGCCTGGCGCTGATGACCCGAGTCGCCCTGGCCGGCTGCCTGTTCTACATGATCCAGCACATGGTGGTGAAGAGCTGCCTGTTCCTGTGCTGCGGCATCGTCGAGCGCCACACCGGCACGGATGATCTCGACAAGTCCGGCGGGCTGCTCAAGCGCGACACCTACCTGGCCGTGGTGTTCTTCATCGCCGCGATGAGCCTGGTCGGTCTGCCGCCGCTGAGCGGGTTCTTCGGCAAACTCGTGATTATCCGCGAGGGCTGGCGCGAGAGCATGTGGTGGCTGTCGATCTTCGGCCTGCTCACGGGCGCGCTTACGCTGTTGTCGATGCTCAAGATCTGGAGCTACTGCTTCTGGTCGCCGTCGGGCGAGTCGATCGAGCGCACGCCGGCGAACATGCCCAACACCAGTTCGCTGCGGCCGGCGTACATCGGGGCGACGCTGCTGGTGTGCGTGGCGCTGTTCCTCGGGTTCGGCGCGCAGCCGGTGTATGAGATCGCGTACCGCGCCGGCGAGCAGCTGGCCGCACCCGAGGCGTACATTCAGGCCGTGCTCGGCCCCGAAGTGATCGAGAACCTGGCGCGGGCTCGCGCCGAATCGGCGGCGCTGGCGACGGCCGCCGTGGAGGTGACGCCATGATCTGGGCGTTCCTGCTCAACCTGTTCCTGACGGTCGTCTACGTCATGCTGACGGCCAACTCGTCTACGCCGAATGTCATCGTCGGCTTTGCGATCGGGTTCTTCGTCATCTCGGTCTACGGGCTGACCCAAGAGGGTCCGACCTATCCGGGCAAGGTCTGGAGGCTGATGCGCTTTGGCGCGTACTTCCTCCGGATTCTCGTTCAGGCCAACCTGAAGATCGCGTGGGAATGCATTACGCCGGGGCTGACGCAAACGCCGCGCATCCTCCGCCACGACGTGTCGGATCTGAATGACACGCAGTTGACGATACTGGCCAACAGCATCACGCTCACGCCCGGCACGCTCGTGGTGGATGTCTCCGATGATCACCGGTGGCTCTACATCCACTGCATGTATGCCCAGGACCGGTCGAGCGCGATCGCCGAACTGCGCGATCTGCACAATCGGCTCACCCAGGAGGTGTTTACGTGAACGGCTTGCGTTCGATGATCCTGTCTCTTGCCGAAGGGCCCGCAGGGCACGAGTTCGTTGCGGCGAGCCACGCGCCCAGCCCGCTGCAGCCGGTGCTGTTCTTCGTCCTCGAACTCGGAGCCGTGCTCGCGATCGCGGGCATGATGCTCTGTCTCTATCGGATGGTTTCGGGGCCGCATCTGGCCGATCGTGTGCTCTCGGGCGACACGCTGGCCTTCCAGGTGGTCGGGCTCGTGATCCTGCTCACCGTGCGACTCGAATCGACCGTGTACCTGGACGCGGCGCTGGTCGTGGCCATCATCGGCTTCGCCAGCACGCTCGCATTCGCCCAGTACATCGGCAATCTCAAGAGGCGGACCGAATCATGACCTGGCAAACGATCGGCGATGCGCTGAGCATCATCTGCGCGCTGGCGGGCATCTTTTTCATGTTCGTCGGCGCCATCGGCGTGGTGCGCCTGCCCGACGCCTACAACCGCCTGCACGCGACGAGTAAGTGTTCGACGCTGGGGATCATGGGCCTGGCGCTGGCGGCGGTGTTCCACGTGGGAACGCTGGCCGTGACGACCAAGGCGCTGATGACCATTGTCTTCGCCTTCGTCGCCGCTCCGGTCGGCTCGCACATGCTCGCCAAGGCGGCGCACATTGATGGCATGAAGCCCTGGGACCGGCAGATGTCCGATGAACTTCAGCAGGACAAGGACCGCCAGGCGGGAAAGTCGCCCGGTAATGCGCCGCGCGAGATGCGCCTCGGGCCGCAGAACAGGGCGTCGGGAGGTCCATCGGGCGCCGACCCCACGCCGCGCATGTCTACGGCGGTGTGAGGGAGCGGGAGTGCAGGCAACAAGGCGCCGAGCCATCCCGCGGTGAGCCGCGACGCGAGGGCTCTGCGCAGCGGAGCGCTCGCCCCGCCCCGGCGCCGCGCACCTCACGCCCTACCATCGCCCATGGCGCTGCTCGTCGATACGTACAACGTCCTGCACACGACCGGCGTGCTTCCGCCGGACCTGGCCGGGCTGGGCGTGCTCGAACTGCGCGATCTCATCCTGACCAGCCGCTTTCGGCACATGCCCGTGGTGCTCGTGTGCGATGGGCTCGGCCCGGGCGTGCGCGGCCCCGACGAGGCGAGCACCGCCGTCGACCAGGGCATCACGATCTACTACGCGGGCAATCATCGCGATGCGGATACGCACATCGAACGGGCCGTGCGCGCCTGCAGCGACCCGCATCGCCTGAGCGTCGTGTCGTCCGATCGGCGCATCGTGCGCGCGGCGAGGCGGCGGCGCTGCCGGGTGATGGGTTCGGACGTGTTTCTCGAGACGCTCGAGTCCGACTGGCGCCGCGCGGGCCGCAAGGCGGCGCCGCCGACGCAGGCGTACAGCATTCCGCTCGACGCCGGCAGCATCGAGTGGTGGAGGCAGTACTTCGGCCTCGATCCGCGCATGGTGAGCGATGAGCCGCAGGTGTCGCACGCGCCAAGGCCGCTGCGGCGCGAGCGCGGCGATCACGCGAAGACGCAAGCGGCTCAAGCGAAGCCGAGCGCGCGATCGCCGTTCGATGCGGCGGAAGACGGCGCTGAGATCGACGTCGATTCGCTCGACACGGGAGATTTCCTGTGAAACTGCACTGCCCGAAATGCTGCTACGACCTGACGGGCCTGAGCGAGAACCGCTGCCCGGAATGCGGCGAAGCGTTCGACCCGGGGGCGCTGATGAGAGAGCAGTCGATCCGCCGGCCGCGCTGGTGGGCAGTGCTGATCGCGGTTCTCATCTGCGCCTACGCGCCGTTTGTGTTCTGGATTCCGTTCCAGCATCAGGACGTGTGGCTGTGGCTCTGGCCGATCATGCCGGGGTTCTACTTCGGCTTCCTGCTGCACCCGCGTGAGCCGCTGGAGTTCATCGTCATGGGCGCGGCGACGCTGATCATTCTCGGCGGGGCGACCTACCTCGCCTCGCGCCGCTGGTGGGCGCTGGCCGTGGTGCTGGTGCTGCTCACGTTCTGGACGGCGCTGATGTCCTGGGGCGGGTATGGCGTGTCGAGGATGTAGCTCTCACGGAGAGTAGTCATGTTCGAGCGAATCCAATCCTGGCTCGCAGCGCGCACGCCGAAGTTCGACCCCGCGTCCATGAACGACCTCGTCGAGCATCCCCGCTTTGGCCGAATGCCTCGCCCGACCGGTGCCCACGTGAGCGAATCCGAACTCCGCGCATCGTTCTGGCGCCTGCAGCGTGAGATCTTCTTCCCTGAGACCGCGATCGCCGCGGACATCGCCAGGCAGCATCGGCAGGACTTCCCGATGCCATGGTACGTGGACATTCTCAAGACCTGCCGCGATTGCGGGCGTCGGTTCATCTTCTTCGCCGAAGAGCAGCGCTACTGGTACGAGCAGCTTCACTTCAAGCTCGACGCCGACTGCGTGCGCTGCCCCGTCTGTCGAAAGGACGATCAATTGCGCCGAGCTGCCTTCGATCGATACACCCGGTTCGTCGGCGCGGCGGACCTGAGTGTGGCCGACCTTAGGCAACTCGTAGTCGATGTCGTGCTGCTCTGGCACGAGGGGATGATCACCGATGCGCAGAAGGTGCACCGCGTGAAGAATATGGCCCGCCAACGCTTGCCTGACGCGGAGGAGACCGCCGCGATCGTCGCGTTGTGCACGACGATCTGATCCGCCTACCGCCCCACCGGGCGCATCACGTACACCGCGGCGTACAGGCCCGCGACCTCTTCGCGATCGACGAGGCGCGGCTCATATTTGCCGTTGAGCGGCTGGAGGCGAATGAGCCGCTCATCATCGCCCTCGAAGAACACGCGCTTGAAGGTCGTCTCCGCATCGCGCTCGAGGCGGACGAAGCAGTCGCTGCCGCTGGGCGTGGCGGCGGCCGGGGAGAAAACGACGACATCGCCCTCGCGATACTGCGGCTCCATCGAGTCGCCCACCACGCGCGCGGCGAAGGCATCCGCATCGCCCAGGTCCGGGCAGGGCAGGTAGTCATCCGCGACGGCGGCGGGGTAGTCGAGGTCGGTGAAGTCGCGCGGCACGCCGGCCGCGACGTCGTTGATGAGCGGCACGCGCATGCGCAGCGGCTCGGGCCCATCGAGGTTGGCGGTGTGGTCCTCGATGAACCGCCGCAGCATGCCGGATTCGAGCAGGGCATCGAGATTGGGCCCGCTCTCGATGAGGCAGCGGGCCACGGCGGCAGCGCGCTGCTCGCGCTGGCGCATCGCTTCGAGTTCGCGCTGGATGGGGCGGGGCGTGGCCTCCCACGACGCGGCATCGATGAGTTGACCTGCATCGAGGTTCAGCGCCTGCTCGAGCGCCGCCAGCAGTGGCTCGCCCGGGGTGGAGCGGGCGCCGGTCTCGATCATCGACAGGTAGGCGCGGCCGCAGCCGACGCGGTCGGCGACCTGCTGGAGGGTGAGCCCCAGAGACCGCCTGCGATGTCTGATCATGCATCCGATGCCGGGCATGGATCGCTCCGCTCAAACACAAGTCACGACCAACCGGCAACGGGGCTGCGGACATAACGCCTTGCATCCAAGCCGGTTGTGGACGTTCGGCGCTGCTCTCCCGCTGCGGCCGTGATGATTCCCGCTTCAGATTCGCGCACAGGGGCGCGCGTTGTTCACGACTTCGTAAACTCTCCTCTTGATACCGTATAAAAGCCTAACATACTACTGCCGTCATGTCAAGCGAATTCCTCCAGAACGTGGCGGCGGCGGATTCGAATGTTCCAAACGGCGGCGGGCGCGGCGTCCAGATCGACCGGCGGCCCGAGCAGCGCCGCGACGATGACTGGGTGCTCCACCGTGCGCTGTTTCTCACCCCCGCCGATCGCGCCATCGTGCAGGGCTTCTACGACCGCGGCATGTCGGCAGCGCAACTCGCCGGGCTCATCGGCGTTCATCCCGGCACCGTCCGTCGCCGGATGCGTCAACTCATCGCGCACCTGCGCAGCCCGATGTTCGGCTTCATCCTCGCGCAGCGCGGGCGCTGGAGCCGCAACCGCCGCACGGTCGCGGAGATGCATCTGCTCCAGCGCCGGCCGCTGCGCGAAACGGCGCGACGGAGCCACCTCACCATGCACATCGTCCGGCGCGAGACCGACGCGATCCGCGCCCAGTTCGAGGCCCTTCAACTCGAACCTCAGCCCGGCAGGAGAGCGCGATGACCTGGTCGCGCCGCCTCACGCTCGAAAAGAGCGCGCCCTCTGCTGCGGAGCCCGGCGATCGCGTACTCGAGGTCGCCGCGATGTTCGGCCTGGGCCTCGACGGGCAGCGACAGTGCGAGATCGTGCCGCGCACCGATCTGAACCTGCGCGGCGGAGAGATCATCTTCATCACCGGCCCCAGCGGCGGCGGCAAGTCGAGCATCCTCCGCTGCATCGACGACCAGGTGTGCGGCTGCCTGCGCTTCGAAGATGTGCTTTACGGCGACGACGACCGGCCCATCGTCGAGCAGATCGGCGGCAGCATCGAAGAGGCGACCCTCATCCTCTCTCTGGCCGGTCTGGCCGACGCGTTCGTCATGCTCCGCCGGCCGAGCGAGTTGAGCGAGGGACAGCGCTACCGCTTCGGCCTGGCGCGGCTCATCGAGCGCGCGACGCACGCGGATGAACTCGCCGAGATCGTCGTCCTCGCCGATGAGTTCGGCTCGACGCTCGACCGGCTCACCGCCTCGGTCGTCGCCCGCAACGTGCGCCGGTGGGTGAGCCGGACGCCGGGCGTGTGCTTTGTCGCGGCGACGGCTCATGACGATTTGATCGAAGCCATCGATCCGGACGTGGTGATCTGCAAGCCGCTGGGCGGCGGCATCGAGATTCTCCGGCGCGGGCAGCCGGCAGGGGGGAGTGCTGCGCGTGAACGCCCTTCCGGCCGATGAAATGCTGCGCATCGAACACGGCGATGCTTGCGACTATCGCACCCTGGCCGGGCATCACTACAAGTCCGGCCTGCCGTACGCGCCGACGGCGGTCTACGCGATGCGCCACGACGGGCTCAGCGCCGTCGGGCGCTACTCCGGGCGGACCAGCGAGACGGTCCTCGTCGGCGTGCTGGTGATGAATCGACCCCAACTGTGCTGCTCTCTGCGCGATGCGGCGACCAGCGGGCGCTACCGCGGACTCAAGGTGGGCGAGGCGGCGGCGCTGCTCAATCGCGAAGTGCGATGCATCGCGCGCGTAATCATCGATCCGCGCTATCGCGGCCTGGGCCTGGCGGTGCGGCTGGTGCGCTACGCCTTGGGCTGCGCCGACACGCCGTACGTCGAAGCGCTTGCGGCGATGGGGCGCGTGAACCCGTTCTTCGAGCGCGCAGGGATGGTGCGCTACGACGGCCCGCCGCGACCAGCCGATGCGCGCCTGCTCGATGCGCTCGCGGAGTTGAACTGGCCGCGCACATTGCTCGCCAGCGGGGCGTTGCTTGAGGAACAGATCGCGGCACTGAGCCCAGCGCAGCGCGTCTGGATCGAGAGCGAGTTTCGCCGCTGGTATCGCAGTGCCGCGTTCATGCAGCGGCGGCGATCGCACGCCGCCGGGCTCGATGAAATGCTTGAACTGGCGCGAGTGCGGCTGCTGGCCCAATGCGTGTATTACCTCCACCACGATCCCGATCGGAGACCGGCATGATCGAGATACCACTCGAGCAGTTGCGGCCGCGCCCGGACAACGCCAACGTGATGCCCGAAGCGCTGCGGAACAAACTCACCGCACATATTGAGCGAACGGATCGATACCCGCACCTGATCGTGCGGCCGATGCCCGGCGAGCGCGGGGCGTACGAGATTCTCGACGGGCACCACCGTGCGCAGGCGCTGCGCCGGCTGGGGCGGACGTCAGCGCGATGCCAGGTGTGGGAAGCGGATGATGATGAAGCCCTGCTTCTGCTCGCAACGCTCAACCGCCTGCAGGGGCGCGATGATGCACTCAAGCGGGCGCACCTGCTCGAAGCGCTGCGGCAGCGGCTGGGCGAGCAGCGCTTGCCTGAGTGGCTGCCCGAGGACACCGAGCGCCTCGAGCGATTGCGGCAACTGCGCGCCTCGCCGCCCGCGCCGGCGCCGTCGATCGGCGCCGGCGAACTGCCCGCGGCCGCGACGTTCTTTCTGACCGGCCGGCAGGCGGCACGGCTCGATGAGCGTCTCGCAGCATTCGAAGGCACGCGCACGCAGCGGCTGGTGGCCTGCCTTCAACTCGATTCCTGACTCTGCACACTCACTGTCTGAGGAGGACTTATGAAGACCAGAGCTGTTCCCTCCACGCGCACCGAGCGCCTCATGACGGCGCTCTACGAAGCGCAGCAGGACCTCGACGAACTGGCGCGCAAGGAGAAGATGACGCTGGCGCGCCTGGCCGGCTGGGCGAACGAATCCGACACCATCGCGGCGCTCGACGGCCTGTGCCGGCTCAACGACGTGCGGGCGCAACTGCTCGTGAGCCGCTATCGCACGCTCGCTGCAGCGCGGCTGTTCGAACTGGCCAAGGACGAGGCGGCCGGCGAACTGGCGCGCAAGGCGTGCGTCGATCTGCTCAAGGTCTGCCTCATTCCGCTCACCGGAGGCGATGCGGCCGGCGCGAGTACGGATGCAGCCCCGGCCGTCGTCGATGAACCGGCGGTGCGTCGCCTGCTGAGCGAGCTGGGCAAAGAGGCGGGGCGCGAAGGCGGCGAAGCGAACCAGCCCGGCGGAGTCGGCTGAGTGGACTGCTGTGAGTCTCCGACTTCGACCCAGGTGCGGCGGGCCCTGCGCCTCGTGCGGCCGCGCACGCCCGACGAGTTGCACGGCTACTGCCGGGCGGTGCTCGGCTTTGACGTCCCGCGCCAGGCGCACATCGAGGGCCACTGCGCCCCGTTTGACTATCTCTGCCACGCGTTTTTCGAGACCGGCGGCGTGCGCGACTGCGTGGTCTGGGCCAATCGCGGCGGCGGCAAGACGCGCTTTGGCGCCATCGCCACGCTGCTCGATCTGATCTTCAAGCCCGGCATCCAGGTCCGAATCCTGGGCGGCTCACTCGAGCAGTCTTCGCGCATGCACACGTACCTGCGCGAGATGATGGAAGGCGACACCTTCGGCGATCTGCTCGAAGGCAAGGCGACAGGACGGCACATCCAGCTCACCAACGGTTCGCGCGTCGAAGTGCAGGCGCAGAGCGAGCAGTCGGTCCGAGGCCTGCGCGTGCAAAAACTTCGCTGCGACGAGGTCGAGCTGTTCACGCCTGAGGTGTGGCAGGCGGCGCAGTTCGTGACCCGCTCGGCGTGGTGCGGCGATACCTTCGTGCGCGGCTGCATCGAGGCGCTCAGCACCATGCACCGGCCATTCGGCCTGATGCAGGAACTCGTGCAGCAGCACGGAGCCGTTCGCCGCATCTTCCGCTGGGGGCTGCTCGAGGTGATCGAGCGCTGCGACCCGGTTCGGCCGTGCGAGGGATGCGGCCTGTGGGAGGATTGCGGTGCATTGGCTCGAACGGCTCGAGGATTCCTGCGCGTAGACGATGCGCTCATGCAGAAGCGCCGAACCGGCGAGCCGGAGTGGGCGGCGGAGATGCTCTGCCGGGCGCCCAGCCGCAGCGACTGCGTGTACCCGCAGTTCGATGCCGCGACGCATGTGCAGCCGCTGGGATCGGTCGATGCGGCGCGGGGTTCGTGGATCGCGGGGATGGACTTCGGATTCCGCTCGCCCACCGTCGTGCTCTGGGCGTACGCGGCCGGAGACGGGAGCGTGCACGTCGCGGATGAGCACGTGGCGTCGGAACTGACGATCGAGCAGCACATTGGCGTCATCCGCAGCCGCAGCGCCGGACGAACGCTGGAGTGGATCGGCATCGATCCGGCCGGCTTTGCGCGGCATGAACATTCGGGGACGAGTTCGGCGGCGCTGCTCATGCGGGCGGGGTTCACGATCCGCGCGAGGCGGAGCGAAGTGCACGCCGGGATCCGCGCGATCGGCGCCATGCTGCGCAGCGCCGACGGCCGGGTGCGGTTGCGCATCGATCCGCGCTGCAAGCGGCTGATCGAATCGCTGCAGACGTATCACTACCCCCCGGACCGGCCGCGCAGCCTCGAGCCGGTCAAGGATGGTGCGGACCACGCCTGCGATGCGCTGCGCTACCTGGTGATGAATCTCGATCGGCAGCGCTCCGGGCCGAAAGTCGTGACGTACTGAAGAGAGCTGCGCGCGGTCGATAGGCACTTTGCTCAGAACGGACTGCCCGAGGCCGGCTATTCAGTGGTATCAGAAATAGCGGGGGGCGGCCCAGATCACGACCACGTACAGGCCGACGCACATGAGGGCCATGACGAACATCACTTGGACGGTCATCTTGATCACCTGGCGCCAGTAGCGGCGCATGGTCGGCACTCGAATCGCCTTGTAGACCATGGAGATCAGAAAAACGAGCGGAATGACGAGCCACCACCACCACCCGTTCACGTCGATCGGATCGAGCAGCGGCCGGTACGCGAGGGTGACGATGGAGCAGAGGGTGGGGATCATGCCCGAGCCCCCACCCGGGAATTGAAACCTGATTCGCCCTCCGCGCGTTGCCGCGGCAGGACGAGGACATCAAGAATCGCGAGCAGATTGAGCATGCCGGCGACGGTGGTGAAGAGAGTGGGAATCTCGTTGGCGTGGGCGAACGAAGGGACGGGATAGGCGTGGTTGACTTTGGCCGCAGGACTGTCGGGTGTGAAGTGGCGCGACCTCCACAGGTCGATGGCGGGCGTGACGGGGCCGGCGAGAAACTGTCCGGCGTACCAGAGCGGGTCGCCGCGCCGATCGACAATGTCCAGTCCGCCGATGAGCAGTCCGGAGAAGTACATGACCGCGATGCCGGTAAAGATCAGGCGAGCGCGGCGGCGGTGGCCGAGCATCCAATGGCCCAGGCCGGGCACGAGCCAGGCGAGGACCGGCGCGAGGAAATTGAACCGGGCGTCGTCTTCGGTATCCCAACTGGACAAGGACGAATCTCCATGGACCGGGAGTGCGTTTGGGCCCGCCCGGAGGGAGGCGACGAAAAGTCGCCCGCCCCGTTTGACAAGCAATGGGTGCCCTGTAGTGTACCCGCGCCTCGGCCCGGGGTTGGGCCGGTTGGGCAGAGGGTAAGAACCGTTTTGCGGTCGCCGCGCACGCTGCGGCCGCACCCTTCGAGGTCGTTGATTCCATGACACAGTTGAAGAAAGACATCCTCACCTGCGCGGTGTACGACGTGGCGTGTGCAGAGGAACTTTTCCTCCAGAACGTGAAGGGTGCAAGCGCCCTGGCCCTGCTTGAGGCGCTTGCCGGAGAGCGCCGCGAACTGCGCCCGCTCGCCTATGACGACGATGAGGAAGACGAAGACGTCGAACTCGAGGAAGAGGAAGAAGATCTCGACTTCGACGAGGAAGACGAAGAGTTCGACGAAGAAGAAGACGAGGAAGCGGAGGCCGAGGAGGCCGACGACCTCGACGAGGAAGAGGAAGAGGAAGAAGAGGAAGAGGAAGACGAGGACGAAGAGGACGATTTCTGGGACGATGAGGAAGAGGAAGAAGAGGAATTTCTCGACGACGACGAAGAGGAAGACGACTACTTCGACGATGAAGAGGATGAAGACTGATTGACCGTCGCCTGACCCCGCGGCTCGTGCCGGCCGTCGCGCGACGGCGCTGCCGGGAGGTGGCCGATGGGTGGCTCCAAACGCGCGTCCGAGAACTCAACGTCCGATCGTCGCACAGGCGGCGCGGCGAATCAACCCGTGAATGATTCATCCCAGCCCGACTACGGCGCGGGGGTGGCCGATCGCCGCGTGGTCCCCGACCGGCGCCTGGCGCCCGGGGCGGGCTCGACGGGTCTGGAACGGCGGCGCGGCCCCGGCCGGCGGCGAACCGACTTCACCCGGGCGGCCGAAGAAGGGGAGATGACCGGGGAGCAGTTTCTGTTCCTGATGGCCATCGACGTCTTTAAGCGCGTCAATGGCAAGACCTTCCCGTCGTGGTCCGACGTGTTGGAGATCATCAGGCGGCTGGGGTACCGCAAGGTGCAGGAGTCGCAGATCAGCGTCCCGCAGGCCGAGGACTGGACGGAGCCGGCCGATGCGCCGCTCTGGCCGCAGCCGCACCTGGGACCGGAGGCCGAAGAGGGCCCCGAGTCGCTTGACGACGCCGCCTGAAGTCGGCCGGAACCGGCCATGAAATATGAGAGATAGAGTGGCGGCCTGACTGGAGATCGAGCCGGCGGGAGGCTTCAATACGGGCCTGTTGAAACCGTTGGTTCAGAGAGGATTGTGACCAGGCATGGCCATTCGTATCAAGGCACGCAGCGGCGAGTCAGTCGAGCAGATGCTCCGCAGGTTCAAGAAACTGTGCGAGAAGGAAGGGCTGACCAAGGACATCAAGCGACGGCAGTATTACGAGAAGCCCTCGGAGCGTCGCAATCGCGAAGCGCGGCGCACTCAGCCGCGCCGTCCGATCTCGCCGTGAGGCCGCTTTGGCGGGCCTGAGGGCTCGTCCCGCTTGGTCCCGAAGCGGATGCCGGCTCATAGGCTGCTCTCTTGCTCCGCTTCCAGTGCGCTCAATTCCGGCGAGGGTCGTCCTGTGGCGGCTCACGCTTGCTCAACTACCTGGCCGAGTTTTCTTGTCTGACCCGATCCTGAAGGGTGGATCGGGGCCGTTAAGGATCGGATCATGCATATGCTGCACCACGCACCGTCTGACCTCGCTGTCACTCCGTTTCTGGCCCAGATGAGCGACATTCCCGCCGTCTGGTGGGTGGCGCCGATCGGCGCGCTCGCGGCGCTGTTCATGGCCTTCACTTTCTTCAAGTGGGTCAAGAGCCAGTCCGAAGGCGACGCCGGCATGATCGAGATCGCCGAGGCCGTCCGCCAGGGTGCCATGGCTTACCTCGTGCGGCAGTACAAAGTCGTGTCGGTCGTGTTCCTGCTGCTCGTCGTCGTGCTGGGAGTCATCTCTTTCGGCCTCGACCTGCAGCCGACCATGTCCATGATCGGGGTTCCGGTCGCCGGATTGCTCTCGGGCCTGTGCGGCTGGTTCGGCATGAAGACCGCCACCTACGCCAGCGCCCGCACCGCCAACGCCGCCAAGCAATCGCTCAACGATGGACTCAAGGTCGCGTTCCGCGCCGGAGCCGTCATGGGCCTGGTGGTCGTCGGCTTTGCGCTGCTCGACGTGTCTATCTGGTTCTTCCTCTTCAAAGGTCTGGCGATCTTCGGCGACATTCCCCTGACGGAACTCACGGTCATTATGCTCTCTTACGGCATGGGCGCTTCCACCCAGGCGCTCTTCGCCCGCGTGGGCGGCGGCATCTACACCAAGGCCGCCGACGTCGGCGCCGACCTCGTGGGCAAAGTCGAAGCCGGCATTCCCGAAGACGATGCCCGCAACCCCGCGACGATCGCCGACAATGTGGGTGACAATGTCGGCGACGTGGCCGGCATGGGCGCCGACCTCTACGAGTCGTACTACGGCTCGATCCTCTCGAGCATGGCGCTGGGCGCCGCTTCCGCTGCAGCTCTGGCTCTCGACAGCGCAACGGCGGTGAAGCTGACGGTCGTGCCGATGTGCCTCGCGGGTCTGGGCATCATCTGCTCGATCCTCGGCGTGTTCACCGTCAAGGCCAAGGAAGGCGCCTCGTTCAACCAACTGCTCAAGAGCCTGCACACCGGCGTGTGGGTGGCGTCGGGGCTGATTGTCGTCGCCTCGGGCGGCGTGCTCTGGTTCCTGCTCAAGGATGTCACTCAAGTCAGCTGGATGGGCCTGTGGGGCTCGATCATCTCCGGCCTCGTCGCGGGTCTGATCATCGCCTGGGGCACCGAGTATTACACGAGCTATGAGCACAAGCCCACGCAGCACATCAGCGAACAGGCGCAAACCGGACCGGCCACGGTGATCATCGCCGGCATCGCCGAAGGCATGATGAGCACGTGGATCCCGCTGGTGGTGATCGTCATCGCCATTCTCGCGGCGTTCGGCCTTGCCGGCGGGCGCTCGAACTTCCTCGTCGGTTTGTTTGGCGTCGGTATCGCCGCAGTGGGCATGCTGAGCACGCTGGGCATCACCCTCGCCACCGACGCGTACGGTCCCATCGCCGACAACGCGGGCGGCAACGCCGAAATGACCGGCCAGCCCAAGCATGTGCGCGAGCGCACCGACATGCTCGACAGCCTGGGCAACACCACGGCGGCGACGGGCAAGGGCTTTGCCATCGGCTCGGCAGCGCTGACCGCTATGGCGCTGCTGGCCGCGTACGTGCAGGTCGTGCAGCAGCAGCAGACTTCGCAGGCGGCGGCGTGGGTTGGCACGCAGAGCATCAACGCCACGGCCGAGCCGACCGCCTATTACGAGGGACACAACAAGTGGGCCATCGTGACGGCCGACGGCGGACTGTTCACCAAAACCGACAGCGCCAACGACGTGGTCGGCGGCCTGGCGATCGTCAGCGACGAACAGAAGATGCGCATCGACGAGGCGCAGGAAGCCGCCGGCGCTGCGCCCATTGCTGTGACGCTCTCGGACTGGGACGTGCAGAACAAGTCGTGGCGGGCCACGTACGCGACGCCTGAGGGCCAGCAGAATATTCAGTTCCGCATGACCCGAGCCGATCAGGGCTCGATCCGCGACATGATGATGTATTACGACGTTACGCTCATGAATCCGCGCACCATCGGCGGGCTGTTCATGGGCGTGCTGCTCACCTTTGTCTTCTGCGCGCTGACGATGAGCGCCGTCGGCCGCGCTGCGTACGCGATGATGAAGGAGTGCCGCCGGCAGTTCGGGAAGATGCGCGAGGCGTTCCGCGCTTCGGGCATGAGCGAAGCCGACATGGCCGACCCGAACAAGTGGCCCAAGAAGGTCACGCACGAGGGCATTCAGTATCCGCAGTACGCCCAGTGCGTGGCGATCTCGACGGCCGGGGCTCAGAAGGAAATGATCGTGCCGGCGCTGCTGGCCATCATCGTGCCCGTCGTGGTCGGGTTGATTCTGGGCGTGGCGGGCGTGGTCGGGCTGCTCATGGGCGGGTTGTCATCCGGCTTTGCCGTGGCCATCTTCATGGCCAACGCCGGCGGCGCGTGGGACAACGCCAAGAAGTACATCGAGGCCGGCCATCACGGCGGCAAGGGCAGCCTGCCGCACAAGGCGACCGTCGTGGGCGACACCGTCGGCGATCCGTTCAAGGACACTTCCGGCCCCTCGCTCAACATCCTCATCAAGCTGATCTCGATCGTCTCGGTCGTGTTCGCGGGGCTGGTCGTCAAGTTCGGCCCCATTGTCGGCGAGATGATCGGCCTGCACTGAGCGGCGCCGCGCTGGGAGTGTTCCGATCCAACTCGCCGAGGTAGACTTGGCCATGCGCAGCCAGGCCACGACTATCGAAGCGTATCTCCAATCGCTGCCGGATGACCGCCGCGAGGCGGTTCAGGCCGTTCGCGAGGTGATCAACCGGAACATCGACAACCAGTTCGCCGAAGGGATGCAATACGGCATGCCGGCGTGGTTCGTGCCGCACAGCGTATACCCCGCGGGGTATCACTGCGATCCGCAGCAGCCCGTGCCGTTTGCGAGCGTGGCGTCGCAGAAGAACCACGTGGCCATCTACATGTTCTGCATCTACTGCCTGCCCGGCGAGGCGGAGTGGTTCGCGCAGCAGTGGAAGGCGACGGGTAAGCGGCTGGACATGGGCAAGGGCTGCGTGCGCTTCAAGCGGCTCGAAGATGTGCCGCTTGATCTGATCGGCGAGGCCGTGCGCCGCGCGACGATCACGCGCTTCCTCGAGCACTACGAATCAGTCGTGAAGCCGGGCTCGCGCGTGGCCAGCTCCAGGAAGGGCAGCAGGAAGCCGGCGGCAAAGAAGCCGGCGACAAAGACCACGGCCTCAAAGAAGGCGGCCGACAGGAAAGCGGCGGGCAAGAAGGCGACGTCCCGAAAGCCTGCGGCAAAGAAGACCGGAAAAAAGGCCGCGGCAAAGAAAGCCGCCAGGCGCGCGCCGGCGAAGAAGAAGAAGAAGTAGGCGCCGCCCACGACGCGTGAAAAACGATACGGCCCCGCTCGCGTGAGCGGGGCCGTCGTGATTTCTGCGGCATTCGGAAGTGCACGTCGGCTTCACGGCAACTGTTCGACGTTGCTCGTCGCGCACGGGCTGCCATCGGCGATCACCAGTTGCAGATAGCCGCCGCAGGCGCCAGGGCCGGCATTGCCGTTCACCTGGCCCGAACCGCCGCCGGTGTTGACGGTGTTGACCAGTTGAATGTTCTGCGGACCCAGACCCAGTGCCGTGCCCTGGCACGGTCCATTGGGAATGACCAGATTGCCCGTGGCACTGGCGAAAACGATGCCCATCTGCGAATTCGGCGTCGCGTCGAACCAGGCGACAGTGACGACTCCGGGGCACGCACCAGTGAGGCGGAGCGTCGGCCCGCTCGGCTCGGCGGGGATGTACGCCAGGCCGAGGATGTTGCCGCTGCCCATCGAGCCGATGACCACGGCGGTTCCGGTGTTCACATCCATGTAGTAGAAGTTGTCCGTGCTGTTGTCGGCCATGTAGAGCACGCCGTTGTCGCGGTTGTACGCCAGCGAATTGGGGTTCGTCGAATTGACCAGCGGACCGATGAGCGTCGCGGCTCCGCTGCCGCGATCGACGGTGTAGAACGAGTCGGCGCCGCTGTTGGACAGGTACATGATGTCCGCGTCGGAGTCGTAGCCGATGTTCGAGAAACTCGTCAGGCCCGACGTGCCGATCAGCGTGGCCGCGCCGTTGGTGCGATCGATGGCGTACAGGCCGTTGTTGTGAGACGACACGCCGTAGAGCGTGTCGGTGCTCGGGTCATATTCGAGGCCGTGCATGAAAACGGCCGGGTCGCCGTACTCGCCCACGAGCGTCGCCTCGCCGGTGCTCAGATCGAGGGTGTAGAGCGAGTCGGTGCCGGTGGACGAGAGATACATGATGCCGTGCACATCGTCCCACGCGAGTTCAGCGGTCGTGCTCGCGTTGGTGCTGATGGTGCCGATCGACGTCTTGGCGCCGGTGCTGATGTCCACCTCATACAGGGCGCGAGAACTGTCGCAGGCGATCATGCGCTGGCCCATCGCCGTCGAGGCGAGGGCAAACACGGTGGCGGCGGAAAACAAACTTGACTTCTTCATTTCTCTGCTCCTCCTCTGCGCCGCGGGCGGCGCGGTGATGTGTCGCGCACGGTAACGCAGCCCGGCCGACGCGTCAAGGCGGAATCGATCGATTCGTCGGAGATTCGAGCGATTGGTCCCAGGCGGGGGAGGCAAGCCGACCGATAATGCGGCCGGTTCCCTTAAGAATGGCAGCCGGAGTGCGTATGGTCTGATGATGCCGCGCGCTTCTGGCCTCAACCGTCGCCGCCTGGTCGCCGCCGTGCTCCTTGGCCTGGCGACGACGGTCGGCATCTCCTGGGCGGCGATGTTCTGGCCGCGCCGGGGACGCGACTACTACGGTCCGCCGGCGAACACATTCGTGGGCTACAACCGCACCTCGGACGGCCACAGGATCTTTTCCATCTTCGAAGGCCGCAACTCGTGGCACCGCGTCATGAGTTACTGGTTCAACCAGATTTCAGGCATGGCGATGATGATGCGGATCGAGGACTACGAAGCCGGCGAAGTGGACCTCGCCACCCTGCCGCGCCATCTGCGGCCGGAGTCGGTTGACGGCATCGAGATGCAGGCGTGGTACCGCGAAACCGGCTGGCCGATGCCGGCGCTGACATGCTCGATCCACTGGGTGAGGCAGATCAGAAACTCCGACATCATCTACGCGGTCGAAGGCGGCTACCAGCTGCCGCGCGATGAGGACTTCAACCCGCGGGCTCTGCCCCTCACGCCAGTCTGGCCGGGCTTTGCGGTCAACCTCGGCTTCTGGACGGCGGTCTGGCTCGGCCCGCTGTGGGCGATGGGCGCCGTGCACGTGTGGAATCGCCGAAGGCGCGGCTGCTGCATCCACTGCGCCTACCCGCGGACCGGCCTGCCCGAAGACTCCCTCTGCCCCGAATGCGGGCGGTAAGTCGCCCCGCCTCACCCGAGCGGCGGAACTGAACCAGTTGCCGATAAACAGCGTGATTTCTCTTGACATGGCCCCTGATTCAGGGCATGCTGTGGCGTGAATTGGTGTTGGCCAGTCGCTGGCCTCAGGCGGCGACATCAACGGCGACGGCACGACGGACATCGTCATTGCGAGCAGCCTGTTTGCGGGCGAGACAAACACAAACGTCGTCGCGTCTACGTGTACCTGAACCCTCCTTATCGTCCGTCGGTTTGCCCGCAAGTGAGTACAAGCGGCTGCCCAAACGGAAGTGACACCAATGCATTCATGTCTCAACCTCATCGGCGCGACTGCCTGCACCGTGTTGTGCGTGGTGCAGGGCAGCGTACTTGCGCAGAACTTCTGTCCGGCGGAGCAGAAACAGCGCCTTATGCCGGCCTGCAACGAGTCGACGTTCTTCCGGGCGATTTCGGCTCTCAACGATCGATTGGCTGTCGGCCGGTACAACTCGGCTGGTGGGCGCGTCACGACTTATGTGCTCGATTCACAAAGCGGTGAGTGGCAGTTTGAGGCCCATATCATCCCTCCCGGGCTCCAGCGATCGGACTCGTTTGGCCAATCCGTGGAATTGCGTTACAACCCGGCAGTGGATGGATGGCAACTCGCCGTCGGTAGCCAGAGCAGAAGCACTTCCGAGCCATACTCCGGCACGGCGTATGTGTTTACTTTGAATCCACAGGGCGTCTGGGAACTTGAGCAGGAGATTCTCCCTGATCCAGTTATCCCCTACGGCTGGTTCGGCACCGATGTCTCTTGGGCCACGTACGACGGCCGGACGTTTCTAACTGTCGGCGCTCCGGGTTCCGAGTCCCTGGAACTTCCAGGACAGACGTACATCTACGAGCGTGACGGCAACGGGACGTGGCAGCAGCGACACGTTCTCACGTCGCCCGATGGTCCGCACCCGGACGGCGCCTTCGGACGATCCGTGGATGCGGTGGAGAGCGCCGGTGTCACCGTGCTTGCGGTCGGCGAGCCGGTCTACAACTACGTGCGCCACATCGCGCCCGGCACCGTGTTCTTCTATCGCTTCGAGCCCTCCACCGATGATTGGGTGGTCGAGGCGCAGTTCCAGGCGCCCGATCCATACGAACAGGATCTCTTCGGCTGGTCGCTTTCGGTCGGTGCCGCAAATGATGATCCGAACCTCACGCATCGGGTCATCGTGGGCCGCGCCAATGACGGCGGTTTCGGCCTGGATGTCGGGCCGGGAGCCGCGTTTTCCTACGTCAGAGACCTGTCGGGAGAATGGACCCTCGAACAGCGGATCGAGGCGCCTTATCCGAATCCGAATGTCCAACAGTTTGGCTGGTCGGTTGATCTTCAGAAGGTCGGTGCTTCGACGCTGGCAGTCGGCGGGCCGAACGACACCACGTATGGACTTTACTCAGGCTCCGCGTTTGTCCTCGTCCGCGATTCCAACGGCCTGTGGGTGCCGTCGCAGCGCCTGTATGGGCAGGACGTTGATGTCGGGGACGCGCACGGCTGGGATGTCACTCTCGGCAACGGCGAATCGGCGGGGTTGGCGATGGTTGGTGCGTCCGGCACGCATTGCCCCGGCGGATCACAAGAGGATTCAGTCGGCGCTGTCTACTCCTTCGACCTCAACCCTGGGCAGCCGGGCAACTGCCCGCCGCCGGTGCTCACCTTGCAGAAAGTTCCCGACTGCTTCAGCGGGCCGGGCGGGGAGATCGAAGTGCGCTGGTTCCAGGCCACGCCGGATCAACGGGCGCGGATCGCGCTGCTCTACGCCAAGCGGACCGGCAACTTTGTCATCCCCAACGGCAACCCGTGCTCGGGCACCGCGCTGCAACTGGGCCAACTCGGCCTGCAGGTCGCCCACACCGGCTCGGCGGGCCAGTTCGGCGCCGGCCGCATCAAGCGCACCGTCCCGCGCAGCGTCTGCGGCGGCTACCTCCAACTCGTCGATATCACCCGCTGCGCGACGAGCAACGTCGTGCGCATTGAATAGGGCAAGGGGTACGGGTTACTTCCTCTCCTCCAGATGTTCGCGCAGGAACTTGACCGTCGCTTCCCATGCGCTCTGGGCGGCTTTGGCGTTGGCGCCGTCGCGGCCGGTCTGCTGGCGGAGGAAGCCGTGGCCGGCGCCTTCAAAGACGTGGTGCGTGTACGCCTTGTCGAGTTTGTCCATCGCTTCGGCGGTCGGCTTGACCGTTGAGGTCACGCGGTTGTCATCGCCGCCGTAGAGGCCGAGCACGGGGCAATCGATGTTGCTCAGCGCCTCTTCGCCCGGCGCGGTGCCGTAGTAGACGATCGCCGCATCCAGCGCCGGCTGCCGCGTCGCGTAGGTGAACGTACTGGTCCCGCCCCAGCAGAAGCCCATGCAGGCCGACGCCCGCGCGGCAGAGGGCAGCGAGAGCGCGTGGTCGCGCACGGCGTTGAGGCGCGCGGCCAGTTCGTCGTCACTGATCTTGCGGATCGCTTCGCGCACCGCATCGCCTTTGAACGACTCGGTGCCGCCGCCGTCTGGCCCCAGTCCCGAGAGCAGATCGGGAGCGACGGCAATGAAGCCCTCGGCCGCCAACTCATCGGCCACGGAGCGGATCCAGTCGGTCATGCCGAAGATCTCGTGGATGACGATGACGACCGGCGCGTTGTCGGCGCGCTCGAGATAGGACACCCAGGTTTTCAGCGTTGTCTCAGAATTGGGAATCTTCACCCCGGCCCATTCGCCATGTCTGGGAGAGTCCACCAGGGCCTGGGTGGCGTGATCCGCATCCGGCGGAATTCCCGGGGCGGTTTTCCCGTTCCCAGCCGCGATAAGGGGGGTGAGCAGCAATCCGGCGATGAGGGCGGCACGTGGTTTGTTCATAGCCGATTGTTGTTCTCCCACCCAAGGCAGGCCACGAGCACCATGCCCACCCAGGCGCCGCACACCCCGAGTCCGAATTCCAGCCGATCCATGACTGAACACGAACTGCTGGCCCGCCTTGAAGCGGTGCTGGACTCCACGCTCGATCCGATCATCACCATCGATTCGCGCGGCGCGATCGTCTCGGTCAGCAAGTCGATTGAGCGCGTGTTCGGTTACAAGCCCGATGAACTGATCGGTCGCAACGTGAACGTGCTGATGCCCGAGCCGCATCGCAGCGCCCACGACGGCTATCTCGCCCGGTACCGGCGCACCGGCCTGACGGGCATTCTCGGCAGAACGCGGGCCTTCGAGGCGGCGCGGCGCGACGGCACGGTGTTCCCCATCGAGATCTCGGTGTCGCGCGTCGATGTCCCCGGCGAGGAGTTCCCGCTCTTTACGGGCATCATTCACGACGTGTCTGAGCGGCACCGGGCCGAGGCAGAACTCCGACTGGTTCAGGAACTCAGCCTGGCGCTGGGTGAAGCGACGGATCTGAATTCCGCGCTGCTCATGACGCTGCAGCGCATCTGCGAAGTGACGGGATGGGACTGCGGCGAAGCGTGGGTTCCCGACGCCGGCGGACAACTCGTGAACGAAGCCTCCGTTGCCCATCGCGACGATGACAGTCTCGAGCGCTTCATCGAAACCAGTCGCGGGATGCGCTTCGGCCGGGGCGACGGGCTGCCGGGCCGAATCTGGCAGACCGGTCGGTACGAGTGGCTCGACGACCTTTCCGACACGCGCCGATTCGGCCGCGCGGCAGTCGCGCATGAGGCGGGCCTGCGAAGCGGCGTCGGATTGCCCATTCTTACGGAGCGTGAAGTCGTCGCCGTCGTCGTGTTCTACATGCGCGAGTGCAGCAGCGAGGACGAACGCCGCCTCAAACTCGTCTCGGCGGCGACCGCGCCGCTCGGGCCCGCGATTCAGCGCAAGCGGATGCAGGATGCGCTGGCCGAATCCGAGCGTCGCTTCCGCGACATGCTCAGCCGGATCCAGTTGATCAGCGTGATTCTCGACTGCGAGGGGACCGTCACCTATTGCAACGACTATTTCCTGAGGCTCACGAAGTGGCAACGCGAAGAGATCATCGGGCGCAACTGGTTTGAAGCCGTGATCCCGGAAGAGGATCGCGAGCGCACGTTCGCCATTTTCCGCGAGGCGATCGCCACCGGCGCAATCCCGCCCCAATTCGAGAATGCGATCATGACGCGGAGCGGTCGGCGCCGGCTGGTGTCGTGGAACAACTCGATGATCTGCGACGGCAAGCGATGCCCGCTGGGCGTGGCGGGCATGGGCGTGGACATCACCGAGCAGCGCCGCACCGAGCAGGAACTCAACCAACACCGCGAGAACCTCGAAGGCCTCGTCAAGGAGCGCACTGAAGAACTGCTCCAGTCGCATGAACAGTTGCGCCAGGCGGACCGGCTCGCGTCGATCGGCACGCTCGCTGCGGGCCTGGGCCATGACATGAACAACGTCCTGCTGCCGATGCGCTGCCGCCTCGATGCAGCCGAGTCGCTCGACCTGCCCGGCGAAGCGCGCGAAGAACTCGCCATCGTCCGGCGACTGTGCGACTATCTGCAGCAGTTGAGCGACGGGCTTCACCTGCTCGCGCTCGATCCCGAAGACGCCGAGGCATCGCAGGCGACGACCGATCTCACCCACTGGTGGGACCAGGTCGGCGTGCTCTTCCACAAGGCGCTGCCCCGGCACGCGCGGTTCGAGAGCGAGATCGAGCCCGAACTGCCGCCGCTGGCCGTCGCGCCGCACCGGCTCACGCAAGCGGTCCTCAATCTACTCGTCAACGCCGGCGAAGCAATCGAACCCGGCGGCCTGGTGGCCTTCTCGGCGCGACGCGGTCCGGACGGCTCGGACGTTCTGATCCGCGTGAACGACAACGGGCGGGGCATGTCGCCCGACGTGCAGCGCCGCGCGTTCGATCCGTTCTTTACGACCAAGTCGCGCGGACTGGGCACAGGCATGGGCTTGTCTCTCGTGCGCGGCGTGGCGCAGTCAGCCGGCGGCAAGGTCTTCCTGGAATCGCAGCCCGGGCGCGGCACGGCGATCGGGCTCGATGTGCCCGTGGCGCGAGCTGCGGCCGCCTGCGGCGCCCGCCCGCGCACGGCCCGCGTGGCGCTGAGCGAACCCCGGCTGGCGACGCTCGTCTGGACGATGCTCGAAGCCGACGGCTTTGAAGTGCAGCCGGGGGAGCCCGGAGACGCAGGCGGCGCGGCGCTGTGGATCATCGAACCGAGCGAGAGCAACCTGGCGGAAGCGGGCCGGCGGCTGAGCGATCCGCGCAGCGGTCAGATCATCGTGTGCGGTCCGGCGCCCGCCGAGTGGGGACAACTGGAGATCTTTCACATTACACAGGCGGACGACTTTGAGCAGGTGCGCAGCGTGTTGCGCGACGCGATCGACGCCTACGAAGGAGCAATGACATGACACCTCGAACCATCCACATTCTCTGCGTCGATGACCACGCGTTTCTCGTGGACGGCCTCAAAGCCAAGTTCGCCCTCGAGCCCGGGCTGGAGTGCGTCGGCCGACTGCCCAGCGCCGAGCGCCTCATCAACGAGGTGGAGCGGCTGCGGCCGCAGATCGTGCTGCTCGACATCGAGATGCCCGGCCCGGATCCGTTCGAAGCGGCCGCGGACGTTCGCATGCGCTTCCCCGAGACGCGCGTGGTCGTGCTCAGCGCCTACGTGCGCGATCACTACATCAGCGCCGCCTTCAAGGCGGGGGTGTCAGGCTACTTCTGCAAGAGCGACGACACGAGCGAGATCATCCAGGGCATCCGCCGGGTGGCGCGCGGCGAGTTCGTCTTTGGTCCCAAGGTGGCCGAGCGCTGCCGACCGGCGCATGGCAGCCGGGCGGGCCTGGTGTCGCCGAGCATGTTCCAGGCGCGGCCGAGCACGGTCACGCGCGTCGCTTCGGCGCCGAAATCCAAGCTTGACATTCTCAGCAATCGCGAGCAGGAGGTTCTGCGCCTCATCGGCCGCGGCCTGACGCGGCTGGAGATCGCCAAGTCGATGTCGCGCAGCCCCAAGACGGTCGATGGCCACCGGGAGCGGATCATGTCGAAACTCGACCTGCACACCACGGCGGAACTGGTGCGCTTTGCCATCCGCGAAGGCGTCGCGGAGGTGTAGGGCCGGCCCCAGGCCGATTCGAGACTGGCGTCAGAGTTGCAGCCGGGCCGATGAGCAATCATCGGCCCGATGCCGTTCTTAGAAGGGAACCAGACATGACGTTGACGCGGCCCCTCCTGTCGCCGTACCGTGCTTTGCCGACCCGCGCTCCTCGGGTCCGGAGGCGATGGATGAACCTCGTCCGCTTCACCCTCCTGTCGGCCGCGTGCGTTGCACTTAGCGCTGCCGCGCCCCGTGCGTCTACCCCCCCGGTCTCGTCGGCGCGCGACGCGGGAGACGATGGCTACGTCTGGTGCGTCGTCTCGGACATCAACAATCCCAAGTTCGAGGGCTACGCCGGCTGGTTCGAGGGAGAGGGCAGCATCCCATACGAGTACCAGATCGCTCAAACAGAAGTACTCACGTGGCAATATCTTGAATTCGTTCGCGCCTACTGGCCGTATTACGGCGGCGATCCCCGCTCCGAAGACTTTACGGGCATGTTCATCACCGCGCGGCGCGAGGGTAACGGGTATACGTACGAAGCGATGGCTGGTTGGGAGAACTCGCCCAACACCATGTCGCTGCGCATGGCGGCCCGCTTCTGCAACTGGCTGCACAACGGCAAGGTCAACGAGAAGTGGGCGTTTGAGTCCGGAGTCTACGACGCCGGCACCTTTACACAGAATCCCGATGGCACGTACAACGACGACTACACCCGTTCGCCCGACGCGAAATACTGGATCCCGACACCGGGGGAGTGGCTCAAGGCGGTCTTCTACGACCCCGACCGCCATGGAGAGGGCAAGGGCGGCTGGTGGCATCAGCCGGCCTCCTCCGAGGTGCCGCTCAAAATCGGCTTGCCCCCGGAGGGAGAAACCAACTCAAGTCTCTGGGAATGGTACAGCAGCAATCTGCCCGCGGGAATGTACCCTGAGATTCAGACCCCTTGGGGCCTGCTTGACGCATCGGGGGGGGTGCCCGAGCATACTTCAAGGGGCTATGCCCTTGGCTCGACGTTCCTCGATTCCGACTACCTCGTGCGGCACTACGATACCGCAGGCCAAGTGCATACCCATGCCTGGCTTCATCCAGATCGCGGATACAATGACGGGCTGCGCCTGGCCAAGCCAGCCAAGGTTGCTCGTTGATACGGCGTGAAAAAGGCGCTTTGCGAGTGTATCTAAGGAGCGAAGCAATGGCGAGTTTCAATTACCTGATCGCGGCGCTGATGCTGGTGCTGTCTGCGCCCCGAGGCGTGGCGGCTGACGTCTTCGTCATGTTTACTGGGCCGGACGGCAATGAGATCGACTTCGATGTCGAGCAGGATCCGACTTCCGGTGAATGGGAGGTGTACCTAAACCATACGCGCGACGGGTCTGGCGGCACATTTCACATCCGCAGCACCAGCAACGCGACGGATACCATTGCTTTTATCCGCTGCAATCTCGATGATCCGTTCGGCGTTACTGTCTCTGTTGAAGTGAACCCGAATAACAATGCGTTAATCAGGACCGTACGCAGCATCTATTCAGTAAACACTGCAACGATCGTCGTTTCCGAGTGCGTGGTGACTCATGATGTCGAGTCGATCGACGTGGATCGCATCGGCTCAATCACGGCCGGCGGCAGCATTTCTGGCCCATTGGTGATTACCGGCGGGAACGTCGAAGCCCTTTCCGCCGGGAGCAGCATTACGACGGACCTGTCAGTGACTGGAGGGTTCATCAGAAACATCGAAGCCGGGGCCGCTGTCGGGTCGCTCTCTACGCCGGTCTCGATCACCGCGCATGATTACGCCAGGCGCGTGACGGGCACTTCAGTCCACGCCAATATCAACGTAACCGGCAACGGCTCGCCCTATGGGGCGTTCGGCCGTCTCGTGACCACTTCCGGCGATTTCACAGGCAGCCTCACCTGCGAGCGGATCGTGCCAATCGACCAGGGCCAGTACAACGTCGATTTCGACATCGCCGGCGATCTG
>CAUJHZ010000064.1 GCA_963205185.1 Planctomycetota bacterium
AGCGGCAAACGTGAACGTCGGGCTTGACGGTGTCGGCACCGAAGAGCATTCGGAGGTACTGGAACCCGGCGAGGCCGAAGCCGCGAACGCCGACGGCAAGGTAATCGCCGGGTCGTGCCCATGTGGCCCATGCCCGGAGCCTCTGCTCCTCATCAGAGCCGGAGAACGGCGCTGAGTTCATCGTGGTTGAACCGGTCCGGCCACGCAACCTCGGCGCCCTCATCCATCTCGCCGCGATGCTGGCCGTAGAACTCGGTGGCGCGGGTGATGCCCTCGTCGGCCCGCAGGCCCTCGGCACGCAGCCGCGCATACTCCGCCCACAATTGCTCGCGGGTCGGGAAGGAGTACACCATCTTCGTGCGCTGGCCCTGCCACTGGGGGTGCTTATCGCGATCGAGCAGGCGATCGGCCAGGTCGTCGGGCCGCACGACGGTGAGTGTCATGAGCCCGGCGATCTTTCTGCCCGGGCCGGCCAGGCCGAGGATCGCGCCGGCGAGGATGCGTTCGCGCGTGGTGCATTGTGACGGCGACCGGGCCGATTCATCCGTCTGCGGGTCGTCGATGAGGACCAGCGATGGCCGGACGCTCCGGCCGTCGGGCCGCTTGTACTTCATGCCGCGGATGCGGCCGGTGATCCCGGCAACGCGGATGATCCCGCCCGAGGGCAGCGAGCCCGGCACGGTGGGCAGGACGATCTCATGCGCCGTCCAGCCGATGTGGGTCTGGCCGCCTTCGAAGAGTTGCCCGGCGGCGCGCTGGTGGATGCCGTCGAGGCAGTGGATGGGGAAACACGCTTCGGGGAAGTCTTCGAGCAGGGATTCGCTGTTCTCCAGTTCGGCCTTGATCGACTCGAGCATCTGGCTGGCGTGCTCTTCATCCGAGCCGATGAGGGAGACGAACTCGCGGTGGCCATACAGGAGCGCCCAGAGGCAGGCGATCTCGCAGAGGCTGGTCTTGCCGCTGCCGCGCGGCATGGCCATCGCGAACAGGCCGCCCTCCAGGACCGCCTGTTCGATGCGGGCGATGACCTTGAGGTGGTCCGGCGACCACGGCAGGTGGAAGGTCTGCGGGAAGTAAGTCTCGCAGAAGAGGCGGAAGTTGCGGCGACAGGCTTCCTTGCGGCTGGCGTCGATGATCTCGGGCAGCGCGTCGATGTCCCCGCCGGTGAAGGAATCGGGCAGGTCGCGGCCCCGCTGCACGACCTCGTCGAACGGTTCATACTCGGCGGACGCTTCGGCGGCGAGCCGCTCGTGGCGCTCGATGACCAGCCACGCGGTGTAGCGGAGGAGATCGACGGTCTTCCCATCGCCGATGCGATACCCGGCGCGGGTGCGGTGGCGATGGAGTTGCCGCTCGCTGATCACCTCGCCCAGCGGCGTGCTGTTGAGCGTGCGGCACAGTTCGGCCGGCTTGAGGCTGCGCGGGTCAATCGCCACGGTCGCCTCCGTTGGCGCTTGCGGCCATGTCGCGCACCAGCCACGCCGCGAAGTGAACCAGGTTGATCGTGCCGTCGGCGTTGGTCTGGAAACCCTCCTCGATGTCGCGCGCGATCATCGCTTCGCTCACCGGCCGGCCGCCGACGCGCGTCAACAGCCGCGCCGTGTCGGTCACCGATAGAGCGGCGGGATTGAGCGCGCCCGACCGTTCGTTCTGGTCGTCAAGCGGCGGAGTCACGGCGGCCCTCCTTGGCCCACGGCGCGCCCGGGTTGCTCAATGCGAGGCGTCGGCCCATGTACGAACGCGGCCCGACGTGGGCCAACACGGCGCGAAGTTCGGCCATTCCTAGCAGATGCCTAGCACATCGCGCGCCGCCGGCGGCGAGGTTCCCCACACTCATGCCCAGTTGTGCACAATCTGCGAATCCTGCTCGAATCCTCGGCAATTCCCCTTGCATGGGCGCGCTGTTCATGCCCTCATGTGTCACTGAAAACGCGGCAACGGCCGCATCACCACCAACGCGAAGGGACGAACAACCATGACGACGAGAACCAACGAGAACGACACCGCCAGACGCATTCGCGAACACGCCATGTTCAGCGAGACCGACCTGCGCTACCTGCGGGTCAAGGGCTACACCGACGCCGAGATCCTCGCCTTCTGGGATCGCGACCACGCGATGGGCAAGGAGCCGGTGATCCACGCGGCGACGCGGATCGAGAGCATCGCCATCCGCGTCGAGTCGGTGCAGAAGCAGGTGCGGGCCAACGCGGCGCTCAACATCGAACTGGGAATCAGCGCCTACAAGACCGGCTGCGCCAACGTCGCGGTGAGCGACAACTACGCACCGACCTACAGCTTCGAAGCCATCGACATCGACAGCACGCGGCGGGCCTTTGCCGAGCGGATCTTTGAGAAGAAGTTCGACGCCTTGAGCGCCGGCCAGCGCGGCGAACTCGACGCGGTGGTGCGGGCCTGCATGCTCGTCGCACACATTACCACCATCTGAAACGCCGCAACGCAAACCGAAAGGACCACCACCATGACCATCAAACAGATCACCATCAAGGGCGAGCGAGGCGAGGTTCTGATCCGCGATGCCGACTACGGGGCGCAGATCCTCTTCGGCGCGACCTGCCTCGAACTCTCGCGCCACAGCAGCGACGCTGAACGCTGGACCGCCGCGATGGCGACGGCCAAGGCCATCTACGGGGCCGACCGCCACGGCCGACCCAACGCCACCAACAGCATGATCCACGATGTGCTCCGCGAGATCGAGCGCGTCGCCGGCTGCTGAAGCACCACGCAGGAAGGAATGACCATGAGCACCACACGCGACAACACCCTCAGCACCATCGCCCGCGAGGTCCTGAGTCTTGAGACCTTGGAAACCCGCAACAGCGATTCCCTCGACTTCCACGACACCGCGGTCTGGTGCGTGAAGGAAGCACTCGAGCGGGCCTACGACGCGGGCCGCCAGTCGGCGCGGCCGACCAAGGCCGTGTGCCCCGCCTGCGGGCGCAAGATCGAGATCACGCCGCTGCCGGCGAGCAAGTGAGAGAGGAGCATCATGAAGACCAGCGCCATTCAGATTGAGCGAAATCGCCCCGCCCGCCGCACCGGCGGCGGCGCACCCAACATCGTCATCCGCGAGGCGTGCGACCGCGACGGCGTCGTCCTGGGCCACCTCGTGGCCAGCCACGACGGCACGCCAGATGGGCTTGTCGCCGCCGCACGCCGCGCGACGCAGCGCATGTTCGCCGCCTTCGCCGACGCGTGCAACGTCAACAGCCGCATCATCGCGACCGACGGGTCGGGCCGGCCACGCTGGTCGTTGTCGCCGAACTTTGCACTCATCGAAGAACTCGCCGCCGAGTAACGGCGGCTTTTTTCCACCAAGCGCTGCCAGCATGAAAGGAGCAGCACCATGAAGAAGAACGAGATCAAGATCGGGAACACCTACGCCGCGAAGGTGAGCGGCAAGATCGCCAAGGTGCGCATCGACGCCGAGAGCCGCCACGGCGGCTGGGACGCCACCAACCTCGACACGAAGAAGAAGGTGAGGATCAAGAGCGCCCAGCGGTTGCGGGCCGCAGTCGGCTCGCCGCCGAAGGCGAGCACGCCGCCGCCCGCGGCCAGCGACAACAAGGACGCCAAACCGGCCTCCGGCATCAAACCCGGGGGCCGCGTTGTTGATAGAGATGCCCAGCGCCTCGCCGAGCGCGACGCCAAGGCCGCGGCCAAGGGCCTGGTCATGAAGACCGAGATCGTCAACGGCAAGGAACGCTCGCGCTGGGTGAAGAAGGCCCAGCAGGCCGCGGCACAGCAGGGCACGCCCGAAGCGACGCCGACGGCCGAGCCCAAACGCAAGGGCCGGCGCACGCCGCCGCGCATCGCGCTGGTCAACAAGGACCAGTACGCCGAGATCGCCAAGCAGGTTGAGAACCTGCCCACCAGCCGCAATCACGTGTGCTGGAAGAAGAACGGCAAGTTGTACGAACTGTTCTTCCGCGTCGACGGCCGCACGCCGCTGCTCTACCGGGCACCGGCGACCTCGGCCATCGACGAGAAGACCGGCTGCCGCGAGGTGGATGCCGTCGGTACCGTGACGGGCGTCCTCGATCGAAAGCGATTCCGTGGCGGCATCGGTTTGCAGGAACTGCTCCTCGAAGCGGCGTGGGCGAACGGGTACAGCGGCCGCAACTTCCGCGACAGCCGCAACGTCCTCAAGTTCGCCTTCAACCCGGGCATCGAAGCGGGATTGAGCACGATCGACATCGGCGGCATCCTGAGCAACGTCGCCAACAAGTTCCTCCTCGAGGGGTTCTTCTCCGTCGAGCGCACCTGGCGGAACATCACCGCGGTGCGCAACGTGAGCGACTTCAAGACGGTGACGTCGTACCGGCTGGTGGGCAAGGACCAGTAGGAGATCGTCGCGCCCGGAGGTGAACTCAAGCACGGCACGCTCGGCGAAGAGCAGTACACCAACAAGGCCGACACCTATGGGTTGCTGCTGGCCATCGATCGCCGCGACATCATCAACGATGACCTCGGCGCCATCACGACCGTGCCGCGCAAGTTGGGACGTGGATCGGGGCTGAAGATCAACGATGTCTTCTGGTCGACCTTCATGGCCAACAGCGACTTCTTCAAGGTCGCCAACAAGAACTTCCTCAGCGGCGCCGACACGGCCCTGAGCATCGACGGCCTGACCAAGGCCGAAGTCGCCTTCATGGACCAGGTCGATGGCGACGGCAAGCCGCTGGGCATGTTGCCCGCCCTGCTGCTGGTACCCACTTCGCTGAGCGCGATGGGCAGCCAGCTGTTCAAGAGCATGGAGCTGCGCGACACGACCGCGAGCACGAAATACCCGGTGAGCAACCCGCATCAGGGCAAGTTCCGCGTCGAGGTGAGCCGGTATCTGAGCAACGCCTCCTACACCGGCAACTCAAGCAAGGCGTGGTACCTCCTCGCCGATCCCACGGACCTGCCGGTGATCGAGGTGGCGTTCCTCAACGGGCAGGAGTCGCCGACGATCGAGACCGCGGAGGCGGACTTCAACGTGCTGGGCATCCAGATGCGCGGCTACCACGACTTCGGTTGCGCGTTGCAGGATCCGCGTGGCGGCACGAAGAGTAAGGGCGAAGTGTGATCTGGACTGTGATCGGAGCGAGACGCACTACCTCGACGACAGTCTGGTGACGCCCACATATACAGGTACGCTCTTCGCCCTCACCGGCCGGGTCAACGATGCCCCGTTCAAGGGCTTCAATGCGGGCGAGTGCCTTTTCCTGGGCGTGAGCGGCTCCAAACGCGGCCAGGGCGACTGGGAACTGACCTTCAGATTCGCCTCGCGCCCCAACCGCACTGGGCTGGCTATCGGTGACATCACCGGCATTGACAAGAAGGGCTGGGAGTACCTCTGGGTCCGCTACGCCGAGGCCGAAGACGCCGGCGCCGGTGCGCTGGTGAAGCGGCCTGTCGCGGTCTACGTCGAGCGTGTGTACGAGAGCGGCGACTTCACGGCGCTGGGGATCTGACGATGGGTGGCGATTCCCTGCGCAAGGTGAAATCCGGCGACCCGCTCACCATCCCCGCGGCGGCCTACAACGCCTTCGTCGATGCGGCGATCGATCTGCGCCAGCGCCAGCACGAGGAATCGCGCGAGCCCCAGCGCCTGCGCCGCGACAACGACGTCATCCTCGTTCTCAACTCGACCGGTTCGACCGTGAACCGCTTCGGCGTGCTGGCGATCACCGATCCGATCATCGCCCCCACTGATGCTCTCGAACTGGAACGCATCGCGTTCACGGGCGTCGTGCCCGCAGCCGAGCACACCGGCAAGTTCGCGATCCTCCTCGAAACCGCCGCGCCCGGCGCCATCGTCCGCGCTGCGATGGGCGGCGTCGTGCCCGTCAAAGTCGGCCTGCTCCAACCTGATGATGAGTTCGCCGATGTCGCGCCCGGCCAGACGGGCTGGCTCAACAGCGGCGACAGCGGCGCGGCTCAGATCCTCTGGGTGGAGTCCTCACTGGTTCCGGTGCGCCAGGCGATTGTCCGCTTGCCCGCAGGCGGCGCATCGGCATGCCTTGCCTCCAACAGCGGACTCGCCTTCGACGCCAACGGCTGTCTCAAGATCGACACCACCGTCAACAGCACCGTGCAACTCACACTCGTCACGGGTGTGACACACGCCATCGTCGGCAACGTCCTGCGCATCACGGCGCAGCGATCGATCATCACCCTCTCGCGCAACGTGGCCGGCGTGGTCATCGGCGTCGGCGCCACGCCCACCACGGACCAGACCAGCGATGTCAACCTTGAGAGTTGCCCCTGACTCGTGGTGAGCGATCAAACGGAGTCGAACTCACTTGTGGTGAGCGACCGAAGGGAGTCGAACCATGCCCCTCATCCTCGGCCCATCCGGCAACACGCTCCTGCTCGGCCCCACCGGCCTGCCGGCAGCGAGTACGAAATGCTGCTGCTGCAAGGAGGGTGTGGACTGCCCGCACTGTCTGTGCTGTGAATGCTGGGTGTGCGGCGATGGAATCAAGCACGCGCTTCCGACGGCCGGCTGCCACAACGCCAGCGGCAAGGCCTGCCTGACCGTGACGCTCAGCGGCCTGACGTTCGTGACCAACTGCCGGACGTTCCGCGGCAACGACTGCGTGGCCGCGCCCGGGACGTGGGCGTCGTACAAGTACCTCTCCGCCGCCATGCCCGATCTGGTGTTGCCCTTCAACTGGAACGACGGCGCCCCCACGCCCATCCGCGATCCCGACCTGCCATGCGCTGAGATCGCGCCCGGCACCGTCTGCCGCCAGTGGCACATGTGCGTCGTGCTGCCCGACACGGGCATCGACGCCACGCAGTACGTCAACTCCAACTGCACCGGCACGAGCAACACGTTCAGCGTGCTGATCACCAGCGCCGTGCTCGACTACCAGGTCGTCGGCACGACGCGCCGCTTCGTCCTCTGGGTCACCGCCTCACCCGCCGGCACCATCCCGATCCCGATCTTCTTCGGCGCTGCGAGTTTCGACGCCCGTCAGTGCGCCAACTACTCTACCTGGCCTCTGGTCATCCCCAACGGCCTGAGCAGCACCGCGTGTCTGTGCGGCGGCTCCGGCACTGCAATGCACCCGGCAGCGACAGGCGGCACCGCGACGTTGACGATGGCGTGCGATGCGGATTGCAGTGGTTTCGACGGTGGTGCGGGGCTGGCGACGCTTGAGAACGCGGGTCCAGCGATTGCGCCGCATCGCTTTGCCGATGCCGCAGCGATCGATGTGGCTGATGTTCGCGAGGAGCGAAGGCTCGGGTGCCAGAGCTGTCGCAAGCGGCGATCGACCCCATGAGGCCGAAGAGAAGCCACTGATGCCGGCGAAACAAGTGATGCTGCCGGTTTCCTCTGGGTTCGCAGGACGACAAGCTCCCCGTGCATCGGTGGCTGGATTCGACTCTGAGCGCGCGAACGCTACTTCGCCGTGTGTACTGCCCGCGTCCGACTCGCTTGAACAGGTCCTTGCGCTTGAGCAGCGTCAGGTTGACGACGGTCGTGAAGTTTGCGGCATTGGACTTGTAGCCCGACTTCCGCACCGCCTCGGCTGCATCGGACACGCTCATGGTCATGGAAAGCCGCCACAGGCGCCCCCGCGTTTGTGCTCGCGCTCACCCCGGCCTACACTGCGTTCCCACATGCGCGATCACTCTGAACGAACCGCACGCTCAGACCAGGGCCTGCCGGTTGCGCCGTCTATGTCCGACGCGATCCGATCTGTCGCAGCGCCAGAGCCTGTCCAGCCGGTCGACCGCCGCGTTCTCTGGATCACGTTCATATCGGTCATCATCGCTGCGGGGGCTGCGGTCGCGGCGCAGATCCTGATGCACCTCATCTGGTTCATCACCGGTTTCTGCTTTCATGGCACGCTGTCGTTTCACCCACAGACACCGCTGGATCACAACCTCGGTGTGTGGGTCATCGCCATTCCCGCCATCGGCGGCGTCATCGTGGGCGTCATGGCCCGGTATGGCTCCCGCGCCATTCGCGGCCACGGCATCCCTGAAGCGATGGAGCGAGTGATCCAGGACCAGAGCCGCATTCCGCCGCGACTCACATTCCTCAAGCCACTCAGCTCCGCCATCGCCATCGGGACCGGCGGACCATTTGGCGCTGAAGGACCCATCATCGCCACCGGCGGGGCGCTCGGTTCGCTCATCGGCCAACTGCTGCGCACGACCGCACCGGAGCGCAAGACGCTGCTCTCTGCCGGCGCCGCGGCCGGCATGGCCGCGACCTTCGGCTCGCCGGTTTCCGCCGTCTTACTCGCCATCGAACTCCTTCTGTTTGAGTTCCGCCCGCGCTCACTGGTCCCCGTTACGATGGCCTGCGTCACCGCCACGGGGATTCGCTGGATATTCGAAGGAACCGACCCGGTCTTCCTCATGCCGGACCTCCAGCGATCGGGCGGCGAGGCGCTCGCGGTCTACGTTCTCATCGGTGGGCTGGTCGGCCTCGCCAGCGTCTTCGTCACCCGCTTGGTCTATGCCATTGAAGATGGCTTCGAACGCTTGCCCATCCACTGGATGTGGTGGCCCTCTATCGGCGGCCTTGCGGTCGGGCTTGTCGGGTACTTCTTCCCGCGAACACTCGGCGTCGGCTACTACAACATCTCCGACATCGTCTCAGGCGACCTGATGCTTACTGCGGTCGCCTCTCTCGCACTGTGGAAACTCGTCTCGTGGTCTATCGCGCTTGGAAGCGGAACCTCCGGAGGAACCCTCGCGCCGCTGTTCACGATCGGGGGCGCGCTCGGCGCTCTCATGGGGGTCGCAGCCGATGCGCTTGTCCCGGGGGCAGACGTTGATCCGCGCATCGCGGCCCTGGTGGGCATGGCCGCCATCTTCGCCGGCGCCTCACGCGCCATGCTCACAAGCGCTGTCTTCGCATTCGAGACCACTTTGCAACCGCTCGGACTGCTTCCCATCCTCGGCGGGTGCGCCGCTTCGTTTCTCGTCTCGTCGCTTCTAATGCGCAACACCATTATGACCGAGAAGATCGCCCGCCGCGGCGTGCGCGTCCCTAGCGAGTACGAAGCTGACTTTTTTGAGCAGGTGCTAGTCCGTGAAGTCGTCTCAAGAAAACTGATTACGCTGCGCGCCGATCAGACCATCGGCGAAGTGCGCCAGTGGATGCACTCCCATACCCGCGAGGCGTCGCACCAAGGCTATCCCGTGCTCGACGAGCTCGGCGTGCTCCATTCGGTCATCACCCGCAAGCAGATCATGGACCCCGCCCATGATCCTCGCGCTGCGATCGCCACACTGGCCACCAAGCCGCCGGTCGTCGTGTACCAGAACAACACGCTGCGCGATGCCGCCGACCATATGGTCCGTCATGACATTGGCCGCCTGCCCGTCATTGATCGGGCCACATCGAAGCTTGTAGGAATCGTGACCCGAAGTGATCTGCTCAGCGCCCATAGCAAACGATTGTCCGAAACCAATCGCGCGGAGCGCCACCTCTCTTGGAGTTCACTGTTCGTGCGCGGCAAACAGAAGTGACGCCTGTTGGAGATGAGCCACTCGACATGCAGCAGAGGCTCGCGCACGCGCCGTTCGACGCCGCTCCACGGGCCGAATACCATTGCCGCCGCAGATCGGCACGAGGCGTACCGTTCCTTTCGGCGCGGACGTACTTGTCCAGGAGGCGATGATGAAGCGGTGGATCACCAGGCTGGCGTTCGTTCTTGGGCTTCCCGTGGCGTCATTCGGACTCCTCGCCCTCGGCGCGGATCTTCGGGACACCATGTGGGGCAGGCTCGTTCAGGTCACCGGAGGATTCCTTGCGATGATCTGGTTGACCGGCACGTTCCTGATCCTCGGCGCCATGCTGTCAACCGGGAGCGGCTACCGCACCGCAGAATCAAACGCCCCGGCGCCGACGGCGCCTCCGACGCACCGCGCTGGCGAAACGAAAGAAGAGTCGGAATCCTGAGAGTCGGCCTATTCGGCCGCCACTGCCGATTCGAAGCACCAGGCGCTGAGCACACATGAACGGCGATCCAGCCAGCTTGCTTCTCGCGACCGGCACGGAACAACTTCCACTACTGACCACGCTCGCCGCCGCCTTCGCGGCGGCCTGGTTCTTGGGCATCATCACACAACGACTGGGACTGTCACCCATCGTCGGCTACCTGCTCGCGGGCGTAGCCATCGGTCCGCACACTCCTGGCTTCGTTGGCGACCTCAAACTCGCACAGCAGGCAGCGGAAGTCGGCGTGATCCTGCTCATGTTCGGGGTTGGGCTGCACTTTCAGCTCAAGGATCTGATGGCCGTCCGGAGTGTGGCGGTCCCAGGCGCGCTTGGACAGAGCCTCATCGCCACTCTCGCCACGCTGCTCGTCTTTCACCTGCTGGGCTGGCCGCTCAGGTCCGGCCTTGTTCTAGGCCTGGCGATGGCGGTGGCGAGCACGGTGGTGCTCCTGCGCGTCCTGATGGATCAGCACTTGCTGCACACGACCCATGGGCACATTGCTGTGGGCTGGCTCATCGTCGAAGACATCATGACGGTGCTCGTCCTGGTGCTCATTCCCGTCTTTGCGATGCTCTCCGATGCCGGGTCGGATTCCGAAGACGCGATCTCGGGTCTCGCCAGCATCGGCTGGGCCGTGTTGCGGCTGGCGGCGCTCATTGCCATCGTTCTCCTCGCGGGATCGCGCGTGGTTCCGTGGGTGCTCACGAAAGTGGCCATGCTTCGATCAAGCGAACTCTTCACCCTGACTGTGCTGGTGCTTTCGATCACCATTGCAGTCGCTTCGGCAACCTTCTTCGGCGCGTCCCTCGCCTTGGGGGCGTTCCTCGCCGGAATGGTCGTCGCGCAGTCGCCCGCGAGCCATCAGGCCGCTGCGGACGCACTTCCAATGCGCGACGCGTTTGCGGTCATCTTCTTCGTCTCGGTCGGAATGCTGTTCGATCCGTCTTTCCTGCTCGAAGAGCCCGCGATGGTGGTCGCGGGAGTCTTCATTGTGCTGGTCATCAAGCCGCTGGCCGCGGTGTTCATCGTCGCCCTGCGCGGCTACCCCGTTCGAACATCGCTGACCGTCGCACTCGGCCTGGCCCAGATCGGTGAGTTCTCCTTCATCCTCGCACAGTCAGCCGCGGCTCACAACCTGCTGCCCGAGGCAGGTTTCAATGTCGTGGTCGCGACGGCGATGATCTCGATCACGCTCAATCCACTGCTTTTCAGGTCACTTGGCGCCATCGAGAAGCTCCTGGAACGCGCACCGGCAATCCGAAGCCTATTGAGCGGCCGACATGATCGTCGAGCCAGCCGGATCAATGCGGCGGCAAACCAATCCATCGAGTCGCTGGATCGACCCATCGCGGTCATCATCGGATACGGTCCCGTGGGCCACGTTGTGGATGCGTTGCTGCGCGATGCGGGCATCGAGACGGTGATCGTCGATCTGAACATGGACACGGTCGCGAAGCTGAGCCGCGCGCGACGGCTGGCGATATATGGCGACGCTTCGCGAGGCGAGGTTCTTGAGGGCGCCGGGGTCAAGCGAGCCCTTCATGTTGTCATCACGCTTCCCCACACCGAGGATCGACCTGGTATGGTCAGATCGGTGCGCGAGCTCAATTGGACCGCGATCATCACCGTTCGCGCCCGGTACCTCTCGGAACGCGACGCGCTGACCGAGTCGGGCGCCAATCACGTCGTGATGGAAGAAGGTGAGGCCGGGGTCGCCATGGCGCACCGCGTTCTGTCCGATCGCGGCATTCCGGCCGATCGGATGAATGAGTTGCTCGAGGCGATCTGCCGCGTCTGGCGCCTGATTTAGCGCGTGCGATGCCTCGCCGCCTCACAGCGAATCACAGGCGAAGAGAACAAAGGTCGCCACCGCTGCCAACACCCCGATCGCCGCCAGCATTCGCCTGCGCTGCCGCCGAATCACCAGCAGCCTAGGTACGCAGACGTAGTAGAGCCCGTCGCCGGTGCGCAACAGCAGGCCGCGCTTGACCGGCCCGTGAAGCGTCTCTGCAAACTCGACGCCGACACTGGCAGGTCGGCGCGCTGTTTCCGGCGAGAACGCCCTGGCCCGGATGAACCGAGCGACCGTGCCGGTCCGTTGTGCGACAATGAAGATGACAAATCCCAGTAGAAGCGCAGGAAAGCCAAGACCCACAAGGACCCTGAGCACGGCGATACTCTTTCAAGAGAGAAATGTCGGTCCGATGGAATTCGCAACAAGCCCGGAGGGCCGACAAGCGGGCCGGCGAACTACGAGTGATACGGAAGATCGCAGGCGGGATTTTCCCGGGCTATCGCCGTGATCGCGCAATCGCTCATTACCGCGAAGCGTCGCCACCTGAATCGGGCAGCGGTTCGCGAAGGGAGGGCGAACCAGCGGGCAGGCGCATCGGTGCACTGCTGCCGACTGGACTCATCCTTGGAATCGTGTAGACTTGTCCCATTCCCGCGTTGGGGAGTAGCCGCCCGTTGGAACGGGTGCGTCATCGTCAGGACGGCCGGCGCGTCAGCGCCGACCCGGTGACGCAGGTGGGCAGTGGCCCTGGCAAGACCATCGCGACCGTGAGCGCACTGATCGGAGTGCGGCTCGCGTTCGCTCGATCGTCCTCCGACGCTGGGATTCCATACCATGCCATCTCTCGCTTCAGTGGGCGCTACGGCCTCGCCGTGGGTGTATGCGGGGTTCGTGGCGATTGTGCTGCTCCTGCTCGCGATCGATCTGGGAATCTTCAACCGTAAGGCGCATGCGCCGAGCATGCGCGAAGCCCTGGGCTGGTCCGGCCTGTGGATTTCGCTGGCACTGGCTTTCGGCGGCGCGGTCTATTTTCTCTACGATCACCACGTCTTCGACCTGGGCCGGTCGGTGCCGATCGTCGGATCGGCCGGTGAGACGGCCACTCTCTCGGGCGCCGAGGCGGTCAAACTCTACCTCACCGCGTACCTCGTCGAGAAGTCGCTGTCCATCGACAACATCTTCATCATCGCGCTGATCTTCTCGGCGCTGAGCATTCCCGTGGCCTACCAGCACCGCGTGCTGTACTGGGGGATTCTCGGCGCGCTGGTTATGCGCGGATTGATGATCGGCGTGGGCTCGAAAGTAGTCACCGAATTCTCGTGGATCGTTTACGTCTTCGGCAGCCTGCTCGTCGTGGCGGCGCTGCGAATGGCGTTCTCGCGCGAGACGGGACACGACCCTCGCAACAGCAGGCTCGTGCGCCTGATGGGCCGGATCATCCCACTGAGCCCCAATCTTGAGGGCCAGCAGCTCGTTTCCCGGAACAGCGGCACGCTGCAGGCCACGCCGCTGCTGGTGGCGCTGGTGGTCATCGAGGCGACTGATCTCATGTTCGCCGTCGATTCGATCCCGGCGGTGTTCGCGATCACGGGTGATCCGTTCATCGTCTTCACCTCGAACATCATGGCGATCCTCGGCCTGCGCTCGCTGTACTTCTGCCTCGCCTCAGCGGTCACACAGTTCCGCTATCTCAAGACGGCTCTGGTGGCGGTCCTGCTGTTTGTGGGCATCAAGATGTGTCTCGTGCACACCCCGTGGAAAGTCCCCGCCGAGATCTCTCTGGCGGTCATTCTCGGGCTGCTCATCTCGGGCATCACGGCTTCGCTGCTGGCGCGCGTCGGCGCAACAGAGACGCCCATCGGGGAAGGACTTGTGCCCGACGTGCGGCCCCGGCCGGCATCGGCGGCGGACGTTTGGAGACTGGCCATCGCCCTTTGGCGATCCAATCGCACGCTTCGCCGCGTGGCGGTGCTCACCGTCGGCTCGCTCATCGTGGTCGCGGGCCTGCTGATCTCGCCTCTGCCTGGTCCGGGGCTGACGATCCTCGGGCCGCTTGGCATCGGCATTCTCGCCAGCGAGTTCCTCTGGGCCCGGCGGATCGCGCGACACGCGGTTGTGCGCGAACGGAGTCTTCGCTCCCGCCTCGATGCGGTTCTGATCCGCTTTCCCCGGCTACTCATCATTCCCGCGGTCGCGCTGCTCTGGTTCGCCGCCGTGGCGCTGAGCAGGTATACCGATCTTCCGTCGTGGGCCATGTGGTCGCTCACGGTGCCCATCCTGACGCCGCTCCTCTATGTGCTCTATCGGTGGCACAAAGTGCGCGCCGGCAGGCGACGGGCTGCCGCGAATGAACGCGGCGACTCGAGGCGGATCGGCGCCGGCGAATCAACGGGATCATCGATTGTCACTGCATTCCACTCAGGCCCGCGCGCCAGTGAAGCCGCGGACTATCCATCACCCTTCAAGGAGAAGTTCGTGAAGCGTTTCATCCTCAAGTTCCTCTTCGTATTCGGCTCACCCGTGCTCACCTACGGGCTGCTCACCGCCGGCGCGGCGGGCAAGGATCACCTGGGCGGCCGCCTCCTTCAGATCTCCGGAGGCTTCCTGGCGCTGCTCTGGGTGACGGGTACCTTCCTGCTGCTCGGAACGTTCATGACAAATGCGGCCGGCTACCGCGCGCCCGATCGCGCTCCAACCGCGTCATGCATCGAATCCTCGGCGTCGCGCCAGCAGAAGGAGCAGGAGGAGTCCGAATCATGATCGGGGGCGGGCTCAGAGAGAGGCAGGTACGATGCCGTGCATTCAGTTGAGAGAAGTCTACGAAGTGGCAGCGTCACCCAATTCCTGGACGTGTCAGATCTGGACTCCCTGCGACGATTGCTTGAGGCACGGCGTTCCCATCGAATCGACTTTCGAATCGTCTCGGATTCGAGCGAGGAGCGGTGGTGCACCACCACGCTCGAATCGCTCGCCAGTGAACACTTCGACTGGCTCGTAACCTGGTCGAAGGCGCAGCGCGCCAGATTGTGATCGAAATGGACACCGAAGAACTGGGGGACCCCCTGATTGGTCGCCGCAGCACTCATCCGCGAGGCGCTCGAACCACTTCGTCCTTGGTCTGCACGCTGTTCATGAGCTCGATCAATGTGCCAACCTCTCGGGTGATGGTCGCGATGGACTGGCGCCGCTGGATGTGAACTTCAGCGACTTCCGCCTGTTTGGTCAGGGCCATGAATCCGAACAGCCCACCGCTGCCTTTGAGCTGGTGAACCTGATCGGCGAGCGCATTGAAGTCCGCCTCAGCCAAGCCCCGTTCCAGTTCGGCGGCACGACTCGAGAGGCCGGCGATGAACGCCTCCAGGTACGGCCTTACCGCGGCGTCCGAAATCGTACTCGAGAGCGACTCGGCGCGAGCGGGAGATCCTGAATCCGAACTCGCGACATCCGAAGCATGCCCGCAACCTATATGCGAGGCAAGCGTCTGAAGCAGCCGGGCTCGGCTCACAGGTTTGCTCAGGTAATCGGTGCAGCCGGCGTCGATGCACTTGCGGCGGTCCTCAGGCATCGCGTGGGCCGTCAGCGCGATCGCCGGCGTGTCCAGTCCCTGCGACCGGAGCCGCCGCATGGCGCTGTAGCCGTCCAGCACCGGCATCTGCATGTCGATGACGATGGCGTCGAATGCCTCCTGGCGGTCACGCGCCGCTTCCACGACTTCGCAGGCCACTCGGCCGTTCTCTGCTTCGATCACGTCAGCGCCCGCGAGACGCAGATAGAGCGCCAACAGTGCGCGGTTGTCGGCGCCGTCCTCCACCAGAAGTATCCGACCGCTCAGGTGGACCTCAATGGACTCATCCGGGCTCGGCTCGCGCTCGGCGAGCACTTCGTTGCAGCTTTCGATAAGTCGGACGCCATCAAGCGGCCCCGTCGCAACATAGAGCGAGAACGTGCTTCCGCGGTCGGGCGTGGAGTCCACCTCGATCCGTCCGCCGAGCATGTGCGCCAGTCTCTGGCTGATGGTCAGCCCGAGACCTGTGCCGCCGTATTTGCGGGTGGTCGATGAGTCCGCCTGGGCGAAGGGTCTAAAGATCCGCGCCAATTGGGAGGCGCTCATGCCAACGCCCGAGTCGATGACGTCGATCCTGAGCAGCGGCTCGGTCCCGTCTTCCGATTGTATGAGTCTGCTGGTGATCTTGACCCAGCCCGAGTCGGTGAACTTGATCGCGTTGCCGACGAGGTTGATGAGGATCTGCCGCAGTCGCGTGGGGTCAGCCTGGATGAACTCGGGGATCGATCCGTCGATGCGGGTCTTGAGGGCCAGCCCCTTCTCGACCGCCCGCACGCGCATCAGGGAAACCACGTCAAAGAGAACTTGGCAGGGTGAACAGGACACCCTTTCGATCGCCAGTTCTCCCGCCTCGATCTTGGACAGATCGAGGATGTCATTGATGATGGTCAGCAGGTGGCTGGCGTTGCGGCGGATGATCCCCACTGCCTCCTGGCGCGCCACGATTCCCTGGGACGAGTCGTTCAGAAGGTCCGCGTACCCGGTGATGGCCATCATTGGAGTGCGGATCTCGTGGCTCATGTTGGCGAGGAACTCGCTCTTGGTGCGGTTCGCCTGCTCGGCGGCGGTCTTGGCCAGGCGGAGATCGTGGTCGCTGCGTTCGAGCGACTTGCTGTAACGCACGAGCGTGCGCGTCAACGCCCACCCGAATCCGGCCATGCACGATCCGCAGAGCAGAAAGAGCACTCCAATCGTGCTGAGCAGAGACGCGATCGATTCCTGGATCGAGGCGGTGGACTGGAACGCCGCGACCTTCCACCCCGCCACTGCCACCGAACTCGTGCTGACCACGCGGCTCGGGCCATCTTCGGGCCTGAGAATCGTTGTGGCGCCCGCGAGGAGTTCGACAGGCGGCTCCGTACGCTGTGCGGCTGGGATTTCAACGGCGTCGTCCCGGGCCACCTGCACCCTGCGGCCGTGCTGATCGATGAGCAGGAACTCGATTTCGCCGTTGGGCGCGAGGCTCGCGATGCGGTTCCGCACGTCCGCCAAGGGGTACTGCCCGACCAGGTATCCGACGGTCTGCCGGGCTGCATCGCGAATCGGCGTCGCGATGGCGACGACAAAAGGCTGTCCCAGCGCGGCGCGCCGGTACATCTCCGAGACATACGTGTCCTGACGCTGCGATACGCCCCTGAACCAGTCGCGATCCGCAAAGCTCTTGCCGATCACCGCGGGGTCGTGCGGATAATCGAAGCGCTCGACCCCGTGCTTGTCGGTGATGAAGGCTCGCGTCAGGCGGGGACTGCCGGTAACGAATGATTCAAGTCGCGCCTGAACCGCTGCCTCGTCCCCGCTCCGCATCGCTTCGCGCAGGACGGGAGCGGAAGCGGTGCTGCGAGCGTGGTCACAGAGACTGTTGAATTCTTCTTCAATGGCGAGGGCGAGCGTCCGGCTGATCAGGGCATTGTTGCTCTCCAACTCGGACTCGAGCTGGCCGCGCAAGCGGATCGAGATGCTCGAAATCAACACCACCGTGGGGATGGCCAGCACCAGGAAGAGGCTGCCGTACAAGCGCCAGCTCGATCTCAGTACCCAGGGGATGGCGGGCATCTCCGGTTCGCGGATCGTGTCTTCGCGTCGGTTCGGCATAACGGACTCTGCGAGAGGGCTCGAAGGCGGGAATCAGGACCGATTGTTGGTGGATAACCAGTACCACTTATCGGCCAATCGGCGGGCCCGGATGAGGTGATAGCGCTGTGCACCAACGCGACCGCTCGGCCTCCGTTCATGCCGCATGCCGGGTCGCCGCGGCCGGATCAGCAAGTTCGTTGATTGCAGTCACAAGACGTGACTCCGCGAGGGGCATTGCAAGCACGCGGTTCGATCGCCGGCCAGCGTTGATCTCAGCGCCCTCCTCGCCACCTGGCAGGATGACGATGAGCGGCAACTGTCCAACACCCTCTTCACGTTCCGCTTGCGCGAGTCGATCCATAAGTACCGGCAGTGCACTCGGAGTGAACGCATGAACCACGGCGATGTTGGGCGCTTCATTGCCGCCGGCGCGAAGCTGGTCGCACCAGATCCGCACCGAATCAAATGGCGCTCGCTCGGATACCACGAGCGGATTGAACTCCTGAGGAAGTTGTCGGCGGACTTCCTCCCGCTCGTCCGTCCAGCCGGCATCGGCCGACTCCGCCATGAGCGCGAGTTTGAGGTCACTGGTTTCATTACGGGCGGCTTCTTCGATGCGCGACGTGAGTTCGGGGTCGATCCCGAGCGCTTCACAGAACTCGGCGATGGAATACAGCACGCGATTGCCGCTGTCGCCAATGAGCAGCGCATGGCAGAGTCGATCCGCCAGGGCGAGCGTCGCCACCTCCGGGAATCGCTTGGCCGCCATGTGCCGGATGTCCGCCACCGAGAGATGATGGAACACCACCGGGTCGATCAGCTCCTTGGGGAAGTGCCACGTGTGCAGGAGTCGATCCATCACTTCGGCGTGATTAACCATGAGTAGACGCGACTCGACCTGCTCCAGGGGGAGTTTCAGTTCATCTGCGGTGCGCAGCACCTGCTCGTAGGTCTCGCCGAGCTCCTGCATGAACAGCAGGCGCCCGAGATCATGGACAAGTCCCATCGTGAAGGCGGCGTCGGTCTCTTCCGCATTGCGCTCACGGGTGAGATGCGCCGCGATGATCCCGCAGGCGATCGAGTGCTCCCAGAACCGCCCGATGTTCACGCGGCCGCACAGGTTGGTCGAACCGAAGTGCTGCACGACGCTCAGGTTGAGCATGGACTGGCGGATCTCGGCAATTCCCAACCGCGCAACAGCCCTTTCAACTGTGTCGATCGACTGACCTCGGCTGAAGGCCACCGAGTTGGCCAGCCGCAGGATCTTGATCGCCAGGGCGGAGTCCTGCTTGATGACCCGGGCAATCTCTTCGGCGGCGCTGTTCTCACGTTCGGTCAGCTTGAGAACCTTCGAAACCGTCGGCGAAAGCGCCTGCAGTTCGCCGGCATTGTCGATGCGATCGTACATCTCCGACCGCTTGATCAGTGGCCGCATCAAGCGAAGCCGGGCCGACGGCTCATCTTGAGCCTCCGCCACCGGGTCCACCAGGGACTGTCCACTCTCTCCGCGCAGCGGCGCTGCACCGTGCGCTGGCGCCGCGACATGCCCGGCCGCTGACTCGGAGGACGCCGGCTCCCCCGACTCCACATGACCATGCTCGGCCAGCACGAGTTTGATGCGACTGACGAGTTGATCAATGGAGAATTGGGTTTTGAGCAGATAGTGCCGCGCGCCCAGTTTGCCCGCGCGGATGACGTACTCGCGATCAGCGACGGCGGTCAGCAGAATGACCGGCAGACCCCGAAGGCGAGGGTCGCCGCGCATCGCCGACAGCACACTCAGTCCATCCATCCCCGGCATGGCCAGGTCGAGCAGGACGAGATCGGGAAGCTGATTGCGCGCCAATCGAAGCGCGGTATGACCGTCGCCCGCAGTTCGCACCTCGAATCCGCGGGTCCGCAGCGCTGCGGCGATCGGTTCCCGGAAGAGATCCATGTCGTCAACGAGTAGGATGGTGGTCATGCGGCGCGCCTCTCTCCGGAGCGCCGAACTCTCTTTGCTCCGCGTAACGGTTCCTCGAGATCAGCCCGGAGCCGGGCGGTGAACACGGTGCCCTTGCCCGGTTCGGACTCGACGGTCAGCTCGCCTCCGTGCACCGCCACGATGGCCTTGCAGATCGAGAGTCCAAGGCCCGTGCCCTTGACATAGTCCGACCCGAGTGCGCCCGAACTGAGCATAAACGCTTCACCGAGCTTGGAGACCACTTCCTCGGAGATTCCCGTGCCTGAGTCTTCGACTCGGACCTCGACCCAGGGGTGTCCGCGATGAAGATACTGTCGCGTGTGCAACTCGATGAATCCCTCATTGGTGAACTTCGCGGAGTTGCTCACCAGATTGAGTATGAGCCTCTGGACGGCGTTTGCATCGCCCCGGAGATGGAGATTCTCACGCTCATGGATGCAGCGCAGTTCCACGCGCCCATGCGCGACGAGCGGGCGCATGACATTGAGGGCCTCTTCACAGGCTTCGGACAGATTGACCGGACCCCAGCACCACATGGATCGTCGGCTGTTGAGTCGGGCGGCCTCGAGCATGTTGTTCACAAGCTCTGCCATCCTTATCACTTCGTTGTGCATCGAATGAAGGAACACATCCCACTCCGCAGCCTCTTTGGCCTCCGGCGTGAGCAGATACTCCGTGGTGGCGCGCAGCGCGGCGAGCGGGGTGCGAAGCTCGTGCCCCACGATCCCGAGCACCCGCTCAGCCTCGCGGACCGCCTCGCGCAGGTGGCGCCGCTCGCGCTGCCCGATTTGAACGCGCTTGCGCTCGTAAGCGAACAGCACGCTCCGCACGAGCACGGTCCCATTAATCTCGTTCTTTCGAAGGAAGTCCTGCGCGCCGCAGCGCAGCGACTGGAGGCCGATGTCCGGGTCGTCCGAGGCGGTCAGAACCACGATCGGAAGATCGCGCGCCCCCCGTGCGAGAGTTCGGACTGTGGACAGACCGGAAGAATCGCCGAGCGTCAGGTCGAGAATCATTACGTCGACGTCGTTCTGCTTCAGGGCCGCCAGGGCTGACGCAGCTGAATCCACCGCCCGCGCTTCGATGTCAGCGGCGCTGTCCTTGAGCAGTTGGATGATCAGCCGCACTTGCGCCGGATCGTCCTCGACGATGAGTACTCTCATAGGCCGAAACCACCCTGATCTCTGCCGTCTGGCGGCATGTTGAGCGCTCGATGAGGCTGGTCGCTTCGTCCTAGAGGCACTCCACACTGCTGGACTCGCTTCCTCCGACAATCGTGGTCGGAACGGCCTCGCCCTCGCAAATATCGGTCAGATTGCGCTATCAATGGACTGGAGGGCGAGAACGGGTCTTGCGGTGAGTGCGCGGCCGTCAGGAGCGAGGTCGAGGGTCCGACCGCGCCATTCACCGAGCGAAGACTCGCCAAAGAGCATCGGGGATATGCGGCTCCGGCTTTATCAGTTTTGGTGGCGCGTAATGGAATCCAGCAGCGATCCGGCCGGTGACAGCCAATTGCGGAGTCGCGCGAGAAACGGTCGTCGCGATACTACTTCGCCGTGTACTGACCGCGGCCCACGCGCTTGAACAGGTCCTTGCGCTTCAGCAGCGTCAGGTTGGGCGCGCACGTGGCGAGTGGATGCGTATCTACTACTCAATACGGTGGCCACAGGTGGGTTTTCCACCGCCTCGTGCATCTACGGCGGATCTCCTCGTCGTCTTTGAGTCGTCGCTTGGAGGTGACCGTCAAGGCCGCGTTGTGCCACGGGCTGAGGCCCCATCGAGACGGGTCGGGAGTGAGTCATGTCAGCTTCCGTTGTGGTGGATCCATCGAGGCATCCCGATCCGACTGAGCTCCGGACAGCTCCGAGAGAGCCTGCTCCTCAAACGCAAAGAACCGAAACATCCCGTCGAGCTTCGCGATCTTGAACTCCGCGGTAAGTTCGGAAGAGGGATTGATAATCCCCACCTGAGCGTGTGCGGGCATGCGTCTGCGCAGCGTCTCGACAACGTACGCAACCGTTGAGAAATCCCATCCGGTCGTACCCTTGAAGTCGATAAGCAAGGGCCTGAGGAACACAGTCTTGCTCCGTTCGGCGACTGCTTCGGCCGCGCTGAACTGGCGACCGATCTCCTTGCCAACGGGGCCCTGTAAGCGAAGGACCCGAACGCCTTGAATGTCTTCCACTTTGCGGATGAACCCGGGCAAAGTATTCGGCATGTCTGTCGTGAGTCCAAGAACATTGAGCAGATTCATATCAATCGTCCCGTACATGTTGTGCGAGGATCCACACTTGCAGTTCGTTGGTGCGGATGACATCCGAAACAATGACGTCATTCGTCCCTTCGTCGCCTGAGGCTGCCGCCTCCCTAGCCATCGCGCGAGCTTCCAGCAGGATGATTTCATGCGCATGGAGCAGCCTGGCGAGCTGTGCTGCGAGATCTTCCCGTCCCTTGGGTGGCCGCGGAATGCCGGTACCCTCCGCGACATCGGCCGCCATGGCGATCGCGACGCCGCCCAACGTCTGGATATGTTCCGCGATGGTGTCAATGATCCGCGACTGCTCCTCGAAGTGCTTGTCGAATAGCAGATGCAGCATGTAGAACATCGGCCCGGTGACCTGCCAGTGGTGCTTCTTATACAAATCGCGCAGCGTCATCGAGTCTGCAAGGAGCTGGTTGAGGTTGTCGATGCTGGCGAGCGATGCATTCGCGTCCAACGCGAGCGTTGTCCGCTGCGCGTGCCTGAAGCCTTGCACTTCACCGGTTTTTGACGGAACCACCGGCTCCTTCAGGTGCTTGGAATCGCCGCGTGTGATGGTTGAACGTGTCATACCGAAGCCTCCTTGATGATGACGGATATACCAATCATGGTCCGGCTGACGCGCGTTCACCATGCGGACACTTCCCCTATCTAAGCGGGACGGATCGCACGATGATTCCCGCCAGCCGTCACGGCGACGCCGATGCGCTCGACGGTAATGTCGGCAGGTGGATACGTAGCCATGATCATGGGGTCGTGCGCATTGTGCCCTTGGCGCGGAAACGCTCCGGTACATTCGAACACGAGCTCGACGCCCAACTTCTTCCAGACCAGTTCCGCAGGGTCGCGGATGTTCAGTGTTCGCACCATGCGGTCGGTGATCACAAGGTCGCCCGGGTCAACCGTCACTGGCTTGGAGTAAAGCCCATATGCCGTGTCGACGCGCAGCAGATATGCATGGCTCTCGACGTCGGCCAGGTTGTTCACCGTGACCACCTCCATTGATGGCTCGTCGCTGGTCAGCTTCAGGATGGCGCAGCTGATCCGTCCCAGGCCGTTGATGGGCACCTTCGTTTTCGTACCGCTGTTCCTTCGTTGGCGTCGCATCCGCCGCGAGAATACGAATCAATTCCAGTTTCTTTACGCCCTTTGCCTTCACTTCAGTGGATCGCACCACGAAGGCTTTCCGCCACCACCGACTGCGCCTCGTGAATGAGCGCCCGGGCCGCGTCGACCTGCCCCCAGACGTTGCACATCATCGCGCCGCGCACGCGGCCGCCGTCGAGGTAGTAGATCACACCAGTCTTGTTTTCTTCCTGCCAGTCGGCAAACACTTCGTGGCGCGGGTCGGTGTCGCCCACCGCTTCGTAGCCGAACTCGAACAGGTCGGAGAAGTAGAATGGAATGTAGGTGAACGGTTGAAGTGCATCGTCCGCTGCAGCCATGTTGCGGCCGACGTGTTTGCCCTGGTTGAGGGCGTTGTCCCAGTGCTCGATCCGCCGCGGCCCCAGGATGTGCTCAGGGAAGAAGGCGATATCGCCGGCTGCGTAGATGTCGGGATTCGATGTCTGGAGATACTCATTGACAACGACGCCGTTGCCGGTCTCCAGGCCCGCGCTCGCAGCGAGCGCGATGTTCGGCGTGATTCCGATCCCCACCACGATCAGATCTGACAGGATCTCTCGACCGCTGCGCGTGCGCGTCCGGTACTTTTCGCCATCGCGTTGAATCGAAGTCGGCACGTCGCCGTCCATGACGTTGATGCCCTTGTTGCGATAGTGCTCGGTGAGCGCGCGGCCGAGTGACTCAGGAAAGACGCGCGACACGAGGTACTGGCCTGGGAAGATCATGTTCACCCCCACTCCGTTGATGCACAGAGCGGCGGCTATCTCCGAGCCGATAAAACCGCCTCCCACGACCAGCGCTGATTTCCCCCTTGTCGCGTCGTGGCGTAAGCGCCGATAGTCGCCGAGTGTACGAAAATAGGAGAGGCCTTGGAGGTCGCCGCCGGGAATCCTCAGCCGGCGCGGCGCCCCACCGGTCGCAAGCAGGAGCTTTTCATATTGATACGTCGTACCGTGAGCGTCGCGAAGCGTGCTCGCGGCTGGATCGAGGGCCACCACTTCCGTGCCAAGCCGAAGATCAACCCCCTCCTGCGAATAAAACGCTCGATCATGGAGGAAGATCTCCTCGATCACTTCGCCGCCAGACCACAGTTGCTTGGAAAGCGGCGGACGGTCGTACGGCAAATCGGGTTCGGCCCCGATGAGCAGGATTGAACCGTTGTGGTCGTGCTCGCGGATTCCCTCAATGGAAGATATCGCCGCCAGTCCCGTGCCGACAACGACATAGGTAGACGACTGATCAGCCATCACCGCGCTCCTTTCATGAGGTGTGCGATGGCGATCGCTGGTTGCGACATCGCGCCAACGCAATTCCGTTCGAGTGCACCGGTTTCCGCAAGAACCTCATGTCAACCTTGCGGTGCCGTAGATCAATGCAAGGACCTCGCTTCGGCTAGCGGGGTCGGTCTGGAAGATTCCTCGAATCGCGCTCGTGACCATCATGCTGCCGGTCTTCTTGATTCCGCGAATCGTCATGCAGTCGTGTGCGGCCTCGACCACGCACACGGCTCCGAGCGGCTGCAACCCGTCCATGAGCGCATCTGCGATCTGGTCGGTCAGCCGCTCCTGAATCTGCGGGCGCAGGGCATATGCATCCACCAGCCGGGCGATCTTGCTCAGGCCCAGCACCTTGCCATCAGGCAGGTAGGCCACATGCGCGTGTCCGGTGATCGGCAGCAGGTGGTGCTCACACATCGAATGAAAAGGGATGTTGCGCAGCAGAACGACCTGGTTGTATCCCTCCTTGAACACCGTGCGCAGATAAGCGCGCGGGTCGATTCGAAGGCCGGCCATGCGCTCGGCGTACGATCGCGCGATGCGGTTGGGCGTCTTGCGCAGGCCCTCCCGGTCAGGATCTTCGCCAATCGCAATGAGGATGTCTCGGACAGCACGCTCAATGCGCGGCAGGTCCACGCCGGCTGTCTCGGCGTCAGTTGACTGCCGGGCCAGAAGAGGCGACAGGCCGTCTGCTTCTTCTGGTGGTCGCGCGATACGTGCCGCTTGTGAACATGTCGATGTCATAGTATACATCTCTGCGCGCGACGCGCTGACACAATGATGCTGCTTAGGCCCGTCGAGCAGGAATCGCAGCCTGAACGTGATGATTCCCGATCGGCAACATCGCCTGACCGCGGAGGGCGGCGACCGTGCCAAGCGTGTAGGCGCCGAGCGCCATGGCGAGATCGCGCACCGCAATGTCATAGAAGCCGGAGAGGGTCACCGCACACGCAATGAGCACCAACCACGCTGCGACCACATAGGCTCCGAGACGCGGCAGCACGGTCAGCACCAAGAGCCCGGCAATAATCTCAATCACACCGACGCTCATCATTAACGTATCAGGGCTAATCGGAATGATCTGGGTTGCGACTTCTGGCAAGTATTTGGACCAGTCGACCAGCATATTGGTGAACTTATCCGCGCCGGCAACGATCGGGATGAGACCGTAACAGAGCCAGAGTGGGACGTATACGCAGTCAAGTGGTTTGGCATTCATGAAACGTCTCCTTCGATGTTGAGAGCTCAGTTCATTTCACAGGCTTTGGGTTGCGGGGCGCTTAAGCCACTTTGCGTCTCGTGCATCCGGGTGCGCGCCTTGATCAATCCAAGAGCCCGTCACGGATCGATTCCGGCCTCACGTCGTGCAAATGCCGTTCCGCCTGCAGCCAGTCGGACACTGCGTCGCCGCCTTGGCCATTGCGCGCCAGGAAGTTCTGGTAGGCGCGGCAGCGGATGAGTTCGGTCGAGATGGCGGGATGCGTCGACGTCTTGGGCTGAGAATGCCGCTTCGATTTGCCAGCCTTCCTGCTGCTGGTGTTCTTGTGCATGGGCATGGCGGCGCTCATCTTGTGCACTGATTCGCTTGCCGCGAGTTTGCCGCGCTTGCTGCTCGTGTCCTTGTGAATGTGCATTGCAGTACTCCTCGATTGAATGTGGATAGATATGTCATTGGTCGACGGGGTCATACCTTGGGCTCCGTGCTAGCCTCCCTTCACTCCGTTCCCTGGTTCTTTCCTCGCGAGTTCAGCGGCATAGCCGGCGCTCTCCACCGTTCGGACCAGTTCGGCCGCAACGCACGGCGGCTCGTGGACGATCGTGGCGCAGGATCGATAGAGGCTGACAGCCACATCATTCACGCCCGCGATCGACTCAATCGCTTCAGCGATCGTCTCCCGACACGCGTTGTCGCGCATCCCGGCGATCATCAACACGGTTGTTGTGATTCCTGTTGTCATCATGAGTTCGCCATTGCCGCACCTGTCAACTGGAGTGCATCTGGATTCTCGCTCGAGGCGCGTTCGCACGTGTGTTGCTTCTTCGCTCGCCGCACCCCATTTCGGGGGTGACAATGCTCCGACAATCTGGCCGACTTGCGCTCCCGCTGACCAGGCGGCATCCCTCGATTGATCGCTTGATCCTGCACTGACGGCGCGACATGTACCACCGCCGTCTCGTCCGCCTCGACTCGGGCCTGCGCGACGATCTGCTGGAGATGCCGCTCGGCCTCGATCCAGTTGAGGGCGTCGTTGCCGCCGAAGAGTCGCCACAGTTCCTCAGCGATTGCCGCCACCAGTCGATGGGTCAGGTCGATCTCACGTTGCGGGTCGAGGATGGGTCGCACGATGATCTTCATGACAAGGTCTCCGAGTCAGATGAGTTCTGTATGCTGACGAGAGAATCATGCCACGTGCGAGCAGCGGACTGTACTGGGAAACTTCCCCTATCGCGGATGCAGCGTTACCGTGTTTAAGTTCACGAAGCGCAGTCCGTGGGACAGCGGGAATCCGCATACACTATGTGTTGATGGGCACCAGCCGTTCCAAGCATCAGAAGCCGTCGCCGGTCGCAAGCCCGACCCGCTTGAAGGGTGACGTAACAGCACGTCGCACTTCAAGCGCGGCGAAAGAGAACAAGCTGTCACACGCACCGCCTGTGTTCGAGGAGGCGCTAGCAACGTGGGAGAACGAGGGCGGCCTGGTTCAGGAGCGCTCTCAGCCCCGGCACCTCCCACGGACAGAACCCGAGGCTTCTCAGACCGTTTCCATCTCACAGCAGGCGTCTCCAAAGTCTCTGCCGTTGAACCCCGTGCCGTACAAGGCTGTCCTCGCCGCCGCGCTCGATCCAATCATCACGGTCGACGGCGCTGGTATCATCCAGTCAGTCAGCAACTCGGTGCAGCGCATGTTCGGTTGGACCCCGGCTGAACTGGTCGGCAGGAACGTCAGCATCCTTATGCCCGAACCGCATCGTTCGGAGCACGACGGGTACCTCGCCGAGTACCACAAGACCGGGCGCACCGAACATCTCAATCGCGCACGACGATTTGAGGCTGTGCGAAAGGACGGGACGTTTTTCCCCATTGAGGTCTGCGTTTCGCGCGTCGATCTTAAGGGACACGCGCCACTATTCGTCGGCATCATCCGCGACTTGATCAATCACGATCGGGTGAGCGCCGGGAATGGCGCTGAGCCGGGTAACGTGGCGCTTGAGGCGGAGGACAACACGCAGTTGCACGAACTGCTCGCCGAGCAGACCGCCGCTCTCCAGGCGGCGCACTTGCGCCTGCGCATGTCGGATCGCATGGCGTCGATCGGCGCGCTCGCCGCGGGCCTGGGCCACGACATGAACAACGTGCTGTTGCCTGTGCGGGCGCACCTCAACGCCGCCCGCGCGCTGACCATGATCCCGGAGGTGCGCAAGCATGTCCTAGCTGTGCAGAAGAGTGTGGTGTACCTCCAGCAGCTCGCCGATGCCTTGCATTTCCTTGCATTCGACACGGATGGCAAGGACGACGAGCGAGGCGCGACCGATGTGCGCGCGTGGTGGTCGCAGGTCGGGCCGTTTCTCGCCAAGGCCGTGCCCAAGCACGTGAAAGTTGTCGTATCCCTGCCCAAGGGTTTACCGGAGGTAGCGATTTCTGCCCATGGTTTGACACAGGCGGTGCTGAACCTGGTCGTCAACGCGGGGCAAGCGATTCCCGCGCCACCAGCGCCCGGCCAAGGGAGAGAGAGGGGCCGCAAGCGCCGCCAGAGACTCGTGCGCATCTGGGCCGAATCGATCGAAAGCGACGGCGGGGGGCGTGTCCGCGTCGGCGTGACCGACAACGGTGTTGGCATGTCGGCAGAGGTACAACGAAATGCGTTCGAGATGTTCTACACCACCAAGACGCGCGGGCTAGGCACGGGACTTGGTTTGCCGCTCGTGGCCAAGGTAGTCAGCCGCGCCGGTGGGTCGGTCCACATCGACTCTGCACTCGGCAAGGGCACGACTGTAGAAATCCTGCTTCCTGTCGCGGCCCATGAAACACGACGATCAGATGCACTCGCCGCAGTCGTCACGCTGACAGACGGCCGGGCCGCAGTCCTCATCCAGCACTTGCTCGAAGTCGCCGGCGTTCGGACTGCGCTCGGCACCGATCCGACTGGCGCCGACATTTGGATCATGGAACCAACGAAGGGAAGCGCTGCGGGGGCAAAGGCTTGGCGCAAACGCCATCCTCACAGCGGGCTGGTCTTGTTCGGAAAACCCGCCTCCGGCTCAGCCCGAGCGTGGAGTTCGCTCCACCCAGATACAATCGAAGACCCGGACGACCTTGATGCAATCCGCATCGCGCTCAGTCGCGTGATTGCTGGTTCATGATTGAGGAGGCTCTCGCGATGCCCAAACTCAGTGCACGCTCCACTAAGACGAACACGTCCACGCAACCGAAATCAGTTTCGGCGAAGCCGATCCGTCGCGCTTCCAACAAATCGTCGCGGCAAGCCACAGCTTCGAACACCACCACTTCCAATGCTTTCACCGGCATTCGCGTGCTGTGCGTGGACGACCACGCCGTGCTTGTCGAGGGCCTCAGGTCGCAGTTTGCCATCCAGGATCGCATCCGCATCGTCGGCAGTCTGGAGTCACCAGCGAACCTGCTCGAAGAAACGGCGCGACTGAATCCCGATGTGGTCCTGCTCGACATCGAGATGCCCGGCCCAGACGTCTTCGAGATGGCCGACCGCCTCCGCCAGATGCACCCGCGCGTGCGCTTCGTTCTTCTCAGCGCGCACATTCGTGATGGTTATCTTGCTGCTGCGTATAAGTGCGGCGCTTGGGGGTACTTCGCCAAGGGCGACAATCTGGAAGATATCGTCAGCGGCGTTCGTAAAGTTGCCCGAAGTACGTCGGGGACATTCGTCATGGGGCCAAAGGTCAACGCTCGCCTTCAGCCGCCTCAATCCCGCCGGCCCGGCGAGGCGCCCGTGCGCCGACGACGCAAGGGCGCCGATGCCGGTCATGGGTCAGTGACCTCGCTGTCCTCACTTACGCCGCGCGAAGTGGCGGTGCTGCGTCTCATCGGCAAGGGACTTTCTCGCATGCAGATCGCTGGGGAACTCAGCCGTAGCGTCAAGACGATTGACGGCCACCAGGAGCGCATGATGAAAAAACTCGGCATCACGTCCCGCTCCGACCTCATGCGCTTCGCGATCCGCGAAGGCTTTGCCGAGGCATAAGCCTCGGGTTCGATACGCCTTCATCGGCGTGGACAATCGATGACTCAAGGTGATGAGTTGGTAGCACCAGCGTCCAAATGCACGGCCAAGAGCATTCTGCTCTCCTTCATCGTGCTCGTCGCTGGAAGCGAGCACCAGCAGTTGGCCGGCGTGAAACTCGTGGGTCCCGTTCTCGGCCCTGACGTGGACGTGACCTTCGAGCGGGTGCATGAAACGACACCCTGCGCGCGATGCGACGACGGGCGTGTGAGATGCCCGAAGAGATACAGCGCCTTGGTGGTCGAGCCGTGCTCTTACTGCGTCTGCTGGCGCTGCCCCCGCCTGGCCGGCTTCGAACTCACGACTGCGTTTCGCCCGCCACCTCGTCCAGATCGTAGAATTGGTGCGGCGCGGCGAATCGATCTCGGGGATGCGGCCGCAGGCGCTGCGACTCAGGAATCTCGTTTGAAGGCTTGCGACGGCGATCATCCATGGGGCTGGACCTTTCATCGGTGTATCGGCTTTCGCCTCAAGATCGTGTTTCACTTCGCGGGATAGGTGATGATCGGCCCCTGGCTCCCACCCCGCGCGGGTGCGGGCCCTCGTCTCTTGTTCACCGCTGCAAACACTGTCAGTTCATGCTGCTTGGCTGACGTCGCGCTCATGATGTGTTTCACCGGAATGCCGCGTGCCACCTCGGCATCCGCGATCAGTCGGCGATGACAGCGCCACCAAACGGATTCTGAGCACAACACGCATACCCGCCGCTTCTTTCGCAGATCGTTCAGCTCTTGAAGGCCGTGTTCAAACTCCGCAGTCTGCATGAAATCGGCGTACGCACGAAAGCGCGCGTTCTGCCAGCCGGTGTTCACCGAGTCTTTGCCGGGCTTGCGAAGCCCGCCCAGCGCTGGTATGTGCACATACTCGATCGCGACTTTGGGCAGCGCTCTTGCCATCCGCTGCTTGGTGAACCACGGAAAGGCGCGCGAGCGCGGCAACGTTCTCACATCGACTAGTTCTTCGATCTTCCACGACTTGAGCAGCGCCACGAACTCGGTCCACGTGCGCGTGGAATGGCCGACGGTGAACAGTGTTCGGTGTGCCATGCTCGATCGTATGCTGACTGGATAGCGCGTCTGACTCGGTACGCTGGCGCAGCTCGCATGAGGGACGTTTCCCTGTCGGCGGGCCAGATGGCGAGTTCTATTCTTGCCATAAGAAGCGGAGGTCGTCATGCAGATGGACATCCATGCCCAGCCTTTCGAACTGACCAGGGCTCTTGAGCAGCACGTCACACAGCGCGTCGAGCAAGCTATCGGCACGGCCTCAAGGTCCTTCCGAGTGATCATGGTTCGGCTTCTGGATGTGAACGGCGAGCGCCGCGGCGTGGACATGGCCTGTCGCATCGTTGCGTGGCTTCGCCTCGACCGCACCGTCATGGTCGAGGCGGTTGATCGCGACCTGTATGCCGCGATCGACGCTGCCTCTTTGAAGTTGCGCGTGGCCCTTCGGCGGCGCTTGAGCCGTCGGCGGACGTTGCGGTGCGAGCGCCCAAATCGCCCAGTGCGCGCCTATCTGCAGGTCGGGCGGCGCGTGTCGATGCCTTTGTGGTTGAACTGGCCTGTATTCAAACCACCCTTCAAGAGAGAATGGAAGCCGTGATGCCTCTGCAGGCACACGGTTGATTCAGCAGTACGGAAAGGAGTTGAACGTGAATACTCTACTGAACATGGACTGGTCCGAAGTACTCGCTGTGCCCAGGAGCATGGGCGTCGTGTTGTTGATGGTGATTCTGATCGCCTACGTTCAACTACGGCGACACCGCACTCATCGGTCGGATCGAAGCAGCGCTCGCCCGAACATGTGGCGAAGCGGCCCGCCTGAACTGCGAAGCGAAGATCGCACACAGGAATACCTAGAGAACGCGAATTTCAGCAATGAAGGCAACCCACATTTTGGCTGGACGGAGCGATTCCTCGAAAGGAGTTCGCCCAATGGTCGACATGAAGGACATCCTCAATCCCGGAACACTAACAGGCCCCTAAGGAACCGCTGAACGGCTGTGGATTCTCGGGTGATTGCGTTCGTGGCGCTGTCATCAGGTGGTTTTCCGATCGCCGGCGGTTGCGAGTGACCGGCGTTGGGTGTGGTCGTCCCTCAACTCGACGCCAGTCGGCTCATTCGCAGCAGGTTGCACGCGGCGCCGCACACCAGCGCCGAGTTCTCGATCCGCACATGGCCGATGAACTTTCTTCGAGCCGGGCCTGCGACCGTCTTGCCCCAGCCGATAATCTGCTTGCATCGCTTGCGGACGCGCTGGCTGATGCGATAACCGACGACTCTCATTCTCCGCTTGGCACGACGCCGCGCCTGCGCCGCTTCGCTCCGGACGCGGATCTTCTTGGCCTTGAGGGGCACATGCAGGACCGTTCCGTGCTGCTCCACTTCAACCAGCAACGCGCCGGGGTGGTAGTTCGCATCGGCTCCGAGCGTGCGGGGAACAAGTCGGTGGCGACGCTTCCCATGCCTGAGCATGCAGGGCGCGTTACGCGACGCGGCCCGGCCGTCGGCCGTGTCCACCTCCACATCCAAGCATGGGCCACAGCGTTCCTCCACCAGCACGTCCCCACTGTAATACAGGTGCGACTCGCGGCCCATCCACTTGCACGCCAGCCGCGCTTTGGGGGCGGTCGCCGAGCGGTGCGTCTGGTTGATCCGCTTGTGCACTTTCCAGTCGACCTGCACATCGCGGCTGACGGCGCCGGGCATGTCTCGTTCGCGCCATTCCTCTTTGTACGGTGACGTGACGCTCAGATGTAGGCGAACGGCTCAGGATCGGAAAGACCGACGAGCCTTGCCTTACCGAGCTGCGGCCGCAGGTTGTAGAAGCTTCGTATCCAGCGTGATCTTCGGCCCGGCCAGCGCTTTGGAGACTGGACAGCTCGACTTTCCTACCTCTGTGATTCTCTTGAACGCCGCTGGCTCGATGTCCGCACTCTTCGCTTCGGACACCAAATCGATGCGCGTGATCGCGTACCCATGGACCTGTTTCTCGAGGTTTACCCTTGCGGTGGTCTGAATGCTGTATGGCGTGATGCCGGCCTTGCCGAGTTCCAGCGAAAGCTCCATCAAAACGCAATCCGCATGAGCCGCGGCGACCAGTTCCTCGGGATTCGAGCCCATGCCGTTCCCGAAGGGCGAGCCGAACGAGTACTGCCCTTCCCACGCGCCGCTGCCCAGCCTGATCGTGCCCATGCCACTGTTGAGATTGCCCTTCCATATTGCGATTGATTCGCGGGTCGGAACAATGTTGAGTCCCCCTCTTGTCTTTGCTCGCAGGAACTCGGAAGTCAAATCAATCGCAACGGCCTACCCGATCCAGCATTCCGGCGGCAGGCATGGCTCGCCCGTATCGGCCGGCGCGTCTGCACGGTCCTGGTGCGGACGCGCAGCCGGCTCGCTGATCAACTGCCGATGGCGCCCGGCAGGCTGATTGATGCCAGGGCTCGTGTGCCGAGCTGTTCTGCGCTCCGCCTCCGGCGTGTCGACATCACGGCATCCGCTTGAAGTTAGAAGCAGTTGCGCCTTCTTCAGAACAATCGGATCGTGCGTGCGTGATGGCGCCATGAGAGATCTCCTGTACATGGTTGGGGCGGTTGCGAGCACATCAGCGTTCAAACGCAGCCGTCCTTGATTTCGCGCGCGATCATCTCCTTCAACGTCTTGACGATCGCCTGATCCTGCTGCTTGACCTCGCGCCAGAACTGCTGCAGATCGGGGCGGCCCTCGGCATTGGCGATGTGCTGGTCGTAGCGCCAGGGGCCGTCCAGTCGCTTGCTCAACTCGTGAATGAGGTCATGGTCATGATTCTCGCAACCCTTGCACTGTCCGATCGCGGCCTGGTTCGGCTTCTTCTCAGCGGTGACTGACATGGGGCCCTCCATTCGTGAGTTAGATTTGACCGGCGCCTCATGCCGTGTGCCACGACGATGTAGTGAAGCGCTTGATCCAGAGCATTAAACCACCCGGCGGCGCAGACCCGCTACGAGGACATTTCCCCCATGTGCATCGAGTCTTCGCCCGGTCCGGCTGGGTTGGAGCCTGTTCGTGAAAGCCCATACGACTCTGGTGGTTCAGCAGCAGGTAGCAATGGATCAGCCCGCGGTACGGCCGCCAGATTGCGAGGATTCGATGCATATGGTCGAAGTTGGACCGCTGCTTGTGCTGCAACCAGTGTTGCATTTTGTTCTGGCTGCCCACATCGTCAGCGGGAAACACATCCATCCGTCCCAGGCCGCGCAGCAGGACGTACTGCGCGGTCCAGCGACCGATCCCGTTCAGGTCAATGAGACGATCCTGCGCTGCTGCGGTATCCATACTCGCAAGCGCCTCTAGGTCCAAGCTGCCTTCGACGACCGATTTCGCAATGTCGAGAATGACCTGCGCCTTGCGGATGCTGAAGCCGAGTTTGCCAAGATGCGACGGCGCTGCGGACGCGAGATCGATCGGCCGAAGGAAAGCGTGGTGTTCGCCGACCGCCAAGCCGTAGGCGCGAGAGAGGCGGTTGAGCAGGTGGATCCCGACCTGCAACGAAAGCCGCCGGCACGCGATGCCGTTGACCAGTGCCTCGAACACCGACGGCAAACGCGGCGGCTTAATGCCAATGAAGGGATCGATGAGGCCGGCAAGGCGCGGGTCGTTTTCGGCCAGTCGACTGAATGAGTGCAAGTCGATGTTGAGGCCAAGCATGGTATCGAGCGTCAAGATCAGCGCTTCACGCGTGGCGCGACTCAGGCGCGAGCCTTTGGTCGTGACGGTCAATTGCGGCGCGCCAGCAGAGCCGCGTTGCACCACGGCCACTTCAACGGGCACATCGTCCAGCAGGAGCACACGGCGATAGGTCGCTCCATCCCAACGGTCCATGCCGTTGATCGGAAGGCGGCGCAGCACCCAGACCGTCAAGTCCAATCGGAACGGCGGCAGAGGTTTCATCGTGAAGACAGCCATGGAGTGCTTGTGCTCACCTCTTGCGTGTCTGGCGCTGCCGCATCTTGGCCAGCGTGACGCGCAGATACCGCTGGTAACCCGCGGGGCTCATCCATCCCTTCGGGCAGTCAACGCGGCGCAGAGCCTTTGCGGCCAACATCAGGAACTGATGCGAATGGCTCGTCTTTCGACGCACCCTCACCCGCCAGGCGCTTCCAAATGCGGCGGGAACCCGGCCAATACGGCCATCTGGAATGCAAACGCAATCACCGGCGCGCAGGGACGTTCGCGAATTGATGCGCCTGGAAAGTTTCGCGCTCATCATGAATGAGCCTATGCCGATGCTTCAATACTTCACGCCTCCGCAACCGGACGCTGACCGCGATAGGGGAGATTTCCGCATAGCTCCTGCGCGCCGCGCGCCGCATGATGCATCTCCAGCGCCGTACGAAGCAAACGCCAGGAACGGAGCGCGGCAAAGGCCCATTTGCACTGCCCCGAGTCAATGCGGAGTTCAGCGGCCGAATCGAAGGGAAACCCCATTGTCGACGTCACTTCTCAAATCCGGTCTCTGGGCCACGATCGTCACCGGATTACTCGCGATTCTGATCTTGCTGGGATCGCGTAACCTGGCGCACCTCGACGCGGCGCTGGTGGGGTATCTCTTCGCGTCACTCTTTGCCACCTTCGGGTTGACCTACCGATACACGATGTGGCTACAGCGCCCGCCGACCGCGATGTACTGGCGGCGAGGGTGGCGAGTGTTCTTTCGCTCGGGCCATCTGTGGAGAAACACGGCGGAGTGGTTCCGGCGTTTCTTCCGGGGTTTTGCCCTGAATATCTTCATCTGGAAGCGAGGCCGATCCCGTTGGGCCGCGCACTGGCTGATCATGTGGGGCTGCATTCTCGCGTCCGCGATCACCTTCCCGCTCGTCTTCGGCTGGATCCACTTCGAGACTCTGCCGGGCAACTTTGAGTGGTATCGTGCGTACGTCTTCGGCGTGCCGACCTTTGCCTTCCCAATCGACTCCATCCTCGGGTTCGTCACGTTTCACGGACTGGTGTGGGCGGCCTTTCTTGTGATCGGCGGCGTGATGATCGCGATGCGACGCCGCATGCGCGAGCACGGTGCGGCGGCGGTGCAGGAATTTGGCGAAGACATCCTTCCGCTCATCCTGCTCTTTGCCATCAGCGTCACCGGGCTGATGCTCACGGCGAGTTACACGTGGATGCGGGGCTACGCCTTTGACTTCCTCGCCATCCTGCACGCGATCACCGTCATCTTCACGCTGCTCTACCTGCCATTTGGCAAGTTCTTTCACATCTTCCAGCGCCCGGCGCAATTGGGCGTCGCGTTCTACATGGATGTGGGCGCCGCGGGCGGACAAGCCGTATGCCGGCGCTGCGGGGAGCCATTCGCATCACGAATGCAGGTGGAAGACCTGATCACCGTGGAACATCAACTCGGATATCGATACGAACTGCCGAACTCGTCCGTCGAGCACTACCAGTGGATCTGTCCGCGCTGCCGGCGCTCGATGCTGGCGGTGGCGCAAGGCGCCCTGTGGGAGTCGGCTCGTGCGGAAGAATCGCGAGCGTCAGCGCTCACCAACGCAATGGACCCTGCAGGATTCGAGTGATTCACCCGCGATCCGTCACGGCATAGATGGAGCATCATGGCCACCCTGCCCGCCGAAAAACTTCAGATCATCCAGGAATACGGCCCGCACGGCGCGTTCATGTCGGGCATCCGCCTCGACCCCGGCGTCGAACCCGATCGGATCGTCAAGACCCACTGCTGTTTCTGCGGACAACAGTGCGGCATCCAACTCAAGGTCAAGGACGAGCAGGTCATTGGCTTTGAACCCTGGCTCGAGTTCCCCTTCAACCGCGGAATGCTCTGCCCGAAAGGCGTGAAGCGCTATCTCCAGGACTCACACCCGGATCGATTGCTCAACGCCGTCGAGCGCGACGCGTCTGTCCCGAGCGGGTTCAAACCGATCGAGTACGAAGCAGCGATCCGTCGGGTGGCGGAGGCGATCAAGCGCATCCAGAACGAACATGGCCCCGATTCCTTTGCCATCCTCACGGGCGCGAGTCTCACGACGGAGAAGGCGTATCTGATCGGAAAGTTCGCTCGCATGGCGCTGCGAACGGCGAACATTGACTACAACGGCCGCTTGTGCATGGTGAGCGCCGCGGCGGGCAACAAGAAAGCGTTTGGGATTGACCGGGCGGCGAATCCATGGAGCGACATTCCGAAGTCCGAAGTCGTCTGGATCAGCGGCGCCAATGTCGGCGAGTGCGCCCCCATCACCACCGACTATGTCTGGCAGGCGCGCGAGAACGGCGCGAAGATCATCGTCGTCGATCCGCGCATCACGCCCATTGCCCGTACGTGCGATCTTTTCCTGCCCGTGAAGCCGGGACGCGATGCGGCTTTGTTCAATGGCATCCTGCATCTCATGATCGAACACGACTGGATCGATCATGCGTTCATTGAAAGACACACCGTCGGGTTCGATGCCGTCGCGGCCAGCGTGAAAGAATGGACGCCGCAGAAGACCGCCGACGTGACGGGCATTGCGGTCAAGGCGATCCAGCGCGCCGCGGAATGGTGGGGAACGGCCAAGTCGAGTTTCCTCATGCACGCGCGCGGGATCGAGCACCACGCGCACGGCGTGCAGAACGTGCTGGGCGCCATCAACATCGTCCTCGCCTCGGGTCGCATCGGGCGCGAAGGCGGGGGCTACGCCACGATCACCGGTCAGGGCAATGGGCAGGGCGGGCGCGAGCACGGCCAGAAGTGTGATCAATTGCCCGGCGCACGGGATATCTCCAACCCCGAACACCGCGCGTTCATCTGCAAAGTCTGGGGGATCGAAGAAGCGGATCTGCCCAAGGCCGGCGTGGACGCCTACGAGATCATCCGCCAGATCGATCGGGGAGAGATTCGCGGGCTGATCAGCATCTGCTTCAATCCGCAAGTCTCTCTGCCGGACAACAACTTCGTCAGCCAGGCGCTGGACAAACTCGAGTTCTACGCCGCGATTGACTTCTTCCTGAACGAGACGGCCCAGCACGCCGACATCGTCCTTCCCGGCTCGCTGCATGAAGAAGATGAAGGCACAGTCACACAACTCGAAGGACGCGTGATCAAGATCAACAAGGCAGTCGACTGTCCCGGCGAAGCCCGACAGGACTGGAAGATCATCCAGGACATCGCCCACACCCTGGGGCGGGAACACGGCCTGACGTTTGCCTCACCCGCGGAAATCTTCGACGAACTTCGTATCGCCAGCAAGGGCGGTGTGGCGGACTACTCGGGCATCACTTACGAGAAGATTGAGAAGCAATTCGGCGTGTTCTGGCCATGCCCGAGCGATGATCATCCCGGGACGCCGCGTCTGTTTGAGCCCGGCTCGTGGAATCCGGTCGCCAAGGGCTCCGGGCCGTTCTACTTCCCGGATGGCAAAGCACGCTTCAACATCGCGCAGTACCGCCCGCCCGTCGAAGATACGGACGCCGAGTACCCGCTCATGCTCACGACCGGGCGCGTGGTCAGCCACTTTCTCTCCGGCTCGCAGACGAGGCGCATTGGCCCGCTTGTGGAGCAGTATCCCGAGCCGCGTATCGAATTGCATCCGCGGCTCGCCGAGCAACATGGCATCGCGGACAACGACTGGGTGACGGCCGAGACGCGGCGCGGCGACACGACGCTGCGGGCGATGGTCGTCACCACCATTCGGCCCGACACCATCTTCATCCCCTACCACTGGCCGGGACGCAAGAGCGCCAACCAACTCACCAACTCGGCCCAGGATCCGATCTCCAAGATTCCAGAGTACAAGGCGTGCGCCGTGCGCATCCGCAGGGCCCAGGGCCCACCCGATTGGGAGGCCGAACTCGAACCGCAGCAGTGAGGCAGTTGAAGCGCCGTGGGCGGCCTCGGCATCGGGGCGCCTGAATCCGCGACGTCATGACAGGAGTGGTGATGCCCGTTCCGGAACACCTTGAGTTCTTTATTGACCCCAGTCGCTGCATCGGATGCGAATCGTGCGTGCAGGCGTGCAGCGAGTGCGACACGCATCGCGGCCATTCGATGATCCATCTCGAATACGTCGAACGCTCGCGAACCACGCAGACGACGCCGGTGATCTGCATGCACTGCGACTCTCCGACCTGCGCGGAAGTCTGCCCGGCGGACGCCATCAAGCGCACCGAGGACGGCGTGGTGCAGAGCGCCCGCAAGCCGCGCTGCATCGCGTGCAGCAACTGTGTACTGGCGTGCCCCTTCGGCGTGCCAAAGATGAAGTCCGATCTCGAACTGATGATGAAGTGCGATATGTGCTACGACCGCAGTTCGGTGGGCAAGAAGCCGATGTGCGCGTCGGTGTGTCCCAGTCAGGCGCTGTTCTTTGGCGCGCGCGAGGAGATCGAGCGCCTGCGCAAGCGATCGGCGGCGGTCAACCGCTTTCGCTTCGGCAACCAAACGGTAACGACGAAGGTGAACATGATGGTGCCGCGCGACGCCCGCCCCGAATACGTTGATGTGGCCGCAGCGATGGAGGAGGATTCGCTCGGCGGGGACATCATGCTCAACGTGTTGTCGACTTAGTACCCCAGTGTGCGGCAGCAACGACCGAGAGGACCCTTCACAGGCAGGCAGACACATGACCCGACCTGATCTCAATCAAATCGTTAGAACTCCGGACGGGCGACCCGAGGTCGAACAACCCAAGTGGCGTCGCGACTTTCCGATCGATCTCCCGCAGGACGAGTACGTTGCGCGGCGCGATTTCACCAAGTTCATGGTTCTTACCAGTCTCGCCTTCGCGGTCGGTCAAATCTGGATCGGAATCGAAAACTGGCGGCGCCGACGGCGCGGCCAGCCGCCGATCGCGGAGATCGCCAAGGTGAGTGACGTACCGATCGGTTCGACGATCACTTTCGCGTATCCTCAGCCGCATGACGCCTGCCTGCTCGTTCGCACCGGAGAACTGACTTGGCTGGCCTACGCCCAGGAGTGCACGCATCTCGCGTGCGCGGTCATTCCGGAAGTCGACAAAGGCCAGTTTCGTTGTCCTTGCCACCATGGCTACTTTAGTCTCACCACGGGCCGGCCCATCGCCGGGCCGCCGCGCCGGCCTCTGCCGCGCATCACGCTCGATGTACGAAATGGCGCGGTCTATGCCACCGGCGTGGAGGAACGCACCACATGAGCGACCCGCGCAATCGAAAAGTGCCCTTCTTCTCGCGATCCCAACGCATGGCCGTCGTGCATGGCATACTCTGCTTTGTCCTGATTCTTGATGTGCTTCAACTATGGTTGTTGACGGCGACGATGAACGCCTGGCTCGGAGGTGACTCGGCCGTAATCTGGCCGGCCGCAATTGTCAGCATCGTCTGCGTGGGTCTCAATCTCGGATTGCTCCGCTACCTGTACAGGATGGAGCGATGAGCCAACCGATCCAGCCGCACCAGGCCCACGCCGCTAAGAGCCCCTAACACAATAGCGGTTTGAGTTTGTTGAAGCAGATGAGGCTGCAGCCGATGGAGAGGAAGGCCTGATGGATTTCGCCGGTGCGTTCATAGCGAATGCGAAGTCGGCGGTACTGGTGCAGCCAGGCGATG
>CAUJHZ010000065.1 GCA_963205185.1 Planctomycetota bacterium
AGCGGCAAACGTGAACGTCGGGCTTGACGGTGTCGGCACCGAAGAGCATTCGGAGGTACTGGAACCCGGCGAGGCCGAAGCCGCGAACGCCGACGGCAAGGTAATCGCCGGGTCGTGCCCATGTGGCCCATGCCCGGAGCCGCTGCTCCTCATCAGAGCCGGAGAACTGCTGCTGGATGTCGATGACGTAATCCGCGACGCCCAGCAGTGTGGCGGCGCGCTTGGCATCATTCGTGTGCAGCGAGTGGCTGAGGAATGCACCGGGTGTTGGATGCGACAGCATCAGTTCGCGCAGACCCGCGCAATCCTGGATTCCAGGATGGGTCTGTCCGAAGGCGCGCACGCGCGGCTCGACGACTGTTCTGTATGGACGATTGAGCGAGAGGACGCAGTCGATGACCTTAATCGGCGGCGGCACGTCCCAGGTTTCCTGCGGTGCGTTTTGACATCCGTCAAAGTCTCTGCGAAGCGCATCGGCCAGGGAGCGGGCGTCATCCTCACGCATGGTCGAAGCCTAGGCGGCACCACGATCCAAGGGTGCATCCGGAGACACAGCCCCGGCGAGCGCCGAGGCTGTGGTTCGAGCGGAGCGTGGCCAGCGTTAGTCGCTGGTGGGCTCCGGCCCCTTTTCGCGCAGCGCGTGGTATTCCGTCATGGCGTCGAGCCAAGTGTCGTCGGTGGCGGCGACATGCTTTCGCTCGCGGCCGGGCACGATGCACGATCGTTCCTTCAGGAAGGCGATTGCCGTGGAGACCTGCGACCATGGTGGCATCCTCGACTCGTCGCCGTCGCCGATCTTGGCGCGGACCTCTTCGAGCGTGAAAGCGGCGCTGCCCATCAGGTCGATGGCGTGGGCGACCTCTTCGTAGACCGCCCGCGAGCAGGCATGCTCATAGGGCTGGCCGCGCCTGGGCACCACGCGGCGCAGCAGCGCGCCGCTCGCGGCGTCCACGGCGAACGATTCGCCCGGTCCGCCGGTGGGTCGCGCCGTTGCCGCGTTGACCGCGTCGGTGAGGGCTTCCCATTCCTCTCCGGTGACCATCTGGTCCTCGCGCGCTTCGAGCAGGCGCTGGGCCGCGAGCAGCACCTGGCGCAGCGCGTTGGTCTCATGGCTGCTGGTCATGATCATGACCTCCTTCCCGCCGCAGCGCCGGCGGCGTGTAGACATTCAGGCAGGTGGCGCAGCGGACGCGCTGCCCATCGTCGATCCAGATCAGGTTGTCGACGTGGCGCTCGCCGCAGCGCGGGCAACCGTCCTGCGGCTCGACGAGGTTGTCATCATGTTCCGCCGTCATGGCCCCACCTCCCCGCGCGATTCACTCAGGTCGAAGATGGCCACTACCGCGAGCAGCCCGACGAGCAGCGCGGTGCGCTCGTCGAACCCGGCGAGGTCGCCCGCGGCGCAGGTGCGGATGAGCGCTGCCTTGTCTGCGGCGGGCATGGCGGCCAGTGTGTCGCGCATCACGGAGCGGGTCTGGTCGGCATGGGCCAGCAGCCGTTGAACTTCACGGTCCACCGTTCACGCTCCCTTCCGGGCCGTGAACCGGCCCTTGTCGGCTTTGATGAACCGCGCTTCCTTACCCTTGGCTTTGATCTCGCGGATCATCGCGGCGTAGAGCGTCGCGTGCGGCGTGGCGCCGTTGGTCTTCCACCCCGCGGCGATGGCGCGCTCGGCGATGGTCTTGGCGTCGAGCGGTTCCTTGGCTCGCCCCAGGATCTGCGCGGCCGCGTCGAGCCCGCTCAAACCCTCGCGCTTCTTGCGCGGCTTGGCGTCGGTTTTGCCATCGGCGGTCTTCTTCGTCGTCTCGCCGCGTGCCTTGGGCGCGCCGCGGTCGGGCGGCATCGTGATGCCGATCTGCGCCGGCGACTTGCCGGTCAACTGCTTGATGCTCTGCTTGATGTGAAAGACGCCCGTCACCGTTCCGACGGCGTCGACCTCGCGGCAGCCGGTCTTCTCATCAACGGCCGAGGTGGCCGGGGCGCGGTAGAGCAGCGGTGTCTTTCCGTCGACACGGAAGAACAGTTCGTACAACTTTCCGTTCTTCTTCCAGCAGACGTGATTGCGGCTGGTGGGCAGGTCCGCCACCGCCTTGGCGATCTCGGCGTACTGGTCCTTGTTGACCAGCGCGATGCGCGGCGGCGTGCGCCGGCCCTTGCGTTTGGGCTCGGCCGTCGGCGTCTTCTCCGGCTCGCCCTGCTGCGCCGCGGCCTGCTCGGCCTTCTTCACCCAGCGCGACCGCTCCTTGCCGTTGACGATTTCGGTCTTCATCACGAGGCCCTTGGCCGCGGCCTTGGCGTCGCGTTCGGCAATGCGCTGGGCATCCCGGTCAAGAACGCGGCCCCCGGTTTTCACGCCGGAGGCCGGTTGGGCGTCCTTGTTGTCACTTGCCTTGGGAGGCGGCGTGCTCGCTTTCGGCGGCGGCCCGGCTTCGGCCCGCAATCGCTGGGCGCTCTTGATCCTCACCTTCTTCTTCGTCTCGAGGTTGGTGGCATCCCAGCCGCCGTGGCGGCTCTCGGCGTCGATGCGCACCTTGGCGATCTTGCCGGACACCTTCGCGGTGTACGTGTTTCCGATCTGGACTTCGTTCTTCTTCATCGTGCTGCTCCTTTCGTTGATGCAGCGGTTGGTGGAAACGTCTCGCCGTCACATGGCGGCGAGTTCTTCGATGACTGCAAAGTTCGGCGACACGCGCCAGCGCGGCCGGCCCGCCCCGTCGGTCGCGATGATGCGGCTGTTGACGTTGCACGCGTCGGCGAAGGCTGCGAACATGCGCTGGCTCGCGCGTCGTGCGGCGGCGACGATGCCTTCGGGCGTGCCGTCGTGGCTGGCGACGAGGTGGCCCAGGACGACGCCGTCGCGGTCGCACGCTTCGCGGATGACGATGTGGGGCGCGCCGGCGCCGTTGCGGCGGGCGGTGCGATTTCTTTCAATGTGAACGGCGCTGGTCTTCATGACGCTCCTCTCTCACTTGCTCGCCGGCAGCGGCGTGATCTCGATCTTGCGCCCGCAGGCGGGGCACACCGCCTTGGTCGGCCGTGCCGATTGCCGTCCCGCTTCGTACGCCCGTTCCAACGCTTCCTTCACGCACCACACGGCGGTGTCGTGGAAGTCGAGGCTGTCGCTGTTGCGGGTGGCCAAGGTCTCGAGCCCGAGGACTTCGCGGGCGATGGTGTTCAAGGTGTTATCGCGTGTGGTGCTCATCTCAATTCCCTTCTGCGTGGTTCAGCAGCCCGCGACGCGCTGCATCTCGCGCCAGACCTCGTGGATCATGCTGTTGGTGGCGTTGACCTTGCCGCGGCTCACGCCGCAGATGGCCTTCGTGACCTCGATCGCGGCGGCGAACTGATCCTCGTCGCTCTGCTTGGCTTCCATCACGCAGATGGTGCGGTTGGCGCGCCGGGTCGTCTGGTCGCGGCGCTTCGTTTCGGTCAGTTCCATAACCAGCACGCCGGCGCCTCGGCCGCTGGGCGTCTCGTCGACGTGGACCATCTCGATGTCGCCGTCTACGCCTTCGATGGTGATGCTCTTGATGAACATGGTGGTGGTCCTTTCTGGCGCGTCGATCGCGCCTCGTGGTTACTTCGTGAAGATGCCTTCGGGCAGGATGTGGAAGAGCACCTTGGCGGTGTCGACCGCGTGCTGCCGCTTCGCTGCGTCCTCGGCGATGCGCTGCACGTCGGAGAGCAGCCATGCCGCGTCGCACCGGATGCCGCTGGCTGCGTGCTGCTCGCCCTCCTCGGCGTGGCGCTTGGCGTTGCCAAAGTCCCGCGCGAGGTACTTCGATTGCGTCTGGTACTCGTCGATGGCGAAGTACAGGGCCTTCAGCGCCTTCTCGTGCTCGGGCGTCGTCGCGGCCATCTCCTTGATGAGGTTGAACAGGTCGTTGCTGGGCAGGGCGAGCAGGTCATCGAAGCTCATCGTGGTGGTCTGGCTGGTTGCGTTCGTATCTGGCGTCGTCATGGTGTTGGCTCCTTTCGCCGTGTTTGGCGGGCGGCGTGTTCCGCCTCGGTCGCCGCGGCGACCACACATGAGGGCATGAACAGCGCGCACATGCAAGGGGAATTGCCGAGGATTCGAGCAGGATTCGCAGATTGTGCACAACTGGGCATGAGTGTGGGGAACCTCGCCGCCGGCAGCGCGCCATGTGCTAGGCATCTGCTAGG
>CAUJHZ010000066.1 GCA_963205185.1 Planctomycetota bacterium
CATCGCCTGGCTGCACCAGTACCGCCGACTTCGCATTCGCTATGAACGCACCGGCGAAATCCATCAGGCCTTCCTCTCCATCGGCTGCAGCCTCATCTGCTTCAACAAACTCAAACCGCTATTGTGTTAGGGGCTCTTAGAGAAACTCGGCCCACGAATGCACCTATTTCAGCAGGACGGCTGGCTCCCACGCCCGAAGGATCGAAGGAAAGTCCACAAGAATATCGGACTGGCTGAAGATGTCGAGGGAACTCCCCTAGTTTCTTCTGGTTCGGCGTCGACTAATCGCGTAGGATGTGGAACGGACTAGTTTCGGGTACCGCAGAATTTTCGAGGGAGTCGCCAATGCCGTGCGTCCGGCCGGAACGAACCCGCGCGTTCACGCTCCTTGAATTGCTGATCGCCCTCTCGATTTGCAGCCTGCTGCTCTCGCTCCTCGTCCCTGCACTGGCTCGAGCGAGGGGTGAGGTGCGCCGAGTGCAGGCAATGGCGACGATGCAGCAAGTCTGGATCGGGCTTTCTCTCTACGGCCAAGACCACCGTGACGCTCTCCCCTTCCTTGCAACTCCAGGGCGGCCGAAAGCACCCTTGATTGTAAACGGCGCGGACCTTTCTAATGCTCAGGGCGTTTATTTCCGACCCCAAGCCGAGTACTGGCCCTCGGTCGCGCGCAAGTACTTCAGCGCGTATCCGGACTTGCCGGAGGTGCCGTGTTTCCAACCGTCTGGGGTGGCGTTCGGACTCTCCAAGGAGCAGGATGATCTCATCCTGCGGACGAGATACTGGTTGACTCCGACCGCCTTCGCGGCTCCAGAGTTCTGGATCGACGACCGGCTACCGCACCACCCTTCGTATTTTCGCAGAACGCGGTGGGACGAGATTTCCTTCCCGTCGCAGAAGGGGGTGCTCATTGATATGGGGAACCCAGGTTGGAGCAGCTTTGGCTACGGCAGTTCACGCTCGGAGTTGCCGCTCTGGTTCGCCACCGCGGATGGCGCTGTTCACAACCGCATGCTCAAGGATATGAAACAGGACACCGTCGGCAGGAGCGGTCTGGGCGCCTCACCGATACTCACCACCAGATTCGGGCTCCGCGGCCGCGACTTCTGAGCCCTAGCCGTCCATCATGTAGGTGTCCACGGTGTAGTTCGGCGCTTCGCGCGTGATGGTGATGTCGTGCGGGTGCGATTCGACGAGGCTGGCGCTGCTCACCCGCGTGAAGCGAGCCTGCGTGCGGAGGTCTTCGATCGTCTGGCAGCCGCAGTAGCCCATCGCGGCGCGGACGCCGCCGACCATCTGGTAGGCGAAGTCGGCGAGTTTGCCGCGGAAGGGCACGAGCCCCTCGACGCCTTCGGGGACGAACTTGCTGCTCGGCGTGTCGCTCTTCTGGCCGTAGCGGTCCGCCGAGCCCTTGGCCATGGCCCCGGCCGAGCCCATGCCCCGGTAGGACTTGTAGCGCCGGCCGCGGCGGATGACGATCTCGCCGGGCGACTCTTCGAGCCCGCCAAAGAGCGAGCCCATCATCACGCTCGACGCCCCCGCCGCGAGCGCCTTGGCGATGTCGCCCGACGAGCGCACGCCGCCATCGGAGATGACGGGGATGCCGGCGCTGTCGGCGGCGCTGCAGGCGTTGAAGATGGCGCTGATCTGCGGCACGCCCACGCCGGTGACGACGCGCGTCGTGCAGATCGAGCCAGGGCCGATGCCGACCTTCACCGCATCCACGCCGGCGTCGGTCAGGTCGCGCGCCGCCTCGGCCGTGGCGATGTTGCCAGCGATGATCTCGATGTCGAACTGCTCGCGAATGGCGCGCACCGTGCTCAGCACGTTTTCACTATGGCCGTGCGCGGTGTCGACGATGATCACATCCACCTCGGCCCCGACCAGCGCTTCGACCCGGTCGTACTGGTGCACGCCCACGGCGGCGCCGACCCGCAACCGGCCTCGATCATCGCGGCAGGCCAGCGGGTGCTGCTCGAGGTTGTCGATGTCGCGCATGGTGATCATGCCCGTCAGGCAACCTGCGTTGTCGACCAAGAGCAACTTCTCGACTTTGCCCCGGCTCAGGATGTCCTTGGCCAGTTCGAGCGTCGTGTTGCTGGGCCCGGTGACGAGATGGTTGCTGGTCATGACCTCGCGCACGCGCTGGTCGCGGGATTCGAGGAACTTGATGTCTCGCCGCGTGAGAATGCCAACGACCTTGCCGTGCCCCGAGCCGTCCACGGTCACCGGGAAGCCCGAGACGTGGAACTTTTCCATCAGATCGAGAGCCACGGAGACAGGCTGGTCGGGGCTGAGCGTGACGGGGTCGGTGATGACGCCGTTTTCGGAGCGCTTGACCTGCACGACTTCGCGGGCCTGGTCTTCGACGCTGAGGTTCTTGTGGATGATGCCGATGCCGCCCTCCTGCGCGAGGGCGATGGCCAGGGCCGACTCCGTCACCGTGTCCATGGGCGCGCTGACGAGCGGGATGTTGATTCGGATGTTGCGGGTGAGCCGGGTGGAGGTGTCCACGCCCGAGGGCAGGACATCGGACCGGCGGGGAATGAGCAGGACGTCGTCGAAGGTGATGCCGTCGCTGATGATCTTCTGTTCCATGCTGAAAATACGCCGGGGCGCCATGCGAGTCAATCGCACGTGGCGCCCCCGCCGCAGGGAATCGGGCAAAACGCTGCCAATTCAGCCGCCTGCGGCGCGCCCATCGAACAGAACCCGCCCAGCTTCGCGTACCATTCATTTGACGATGCCCCAGCCCGATTCCCGCATTCCCGATCTGCTGCGCAAGGCCCGCTCCCTGCCGGCCGCGCCCGGCGTCTACCTCATGAAAGACGACAAGGGGCGGGTTCTGTACGTCGGCAAGGCGAGCCGGCTGTGCGATCGCGTCAGCTCCTACTTCATCCCTTCGACGGACCTCGGACCGCGCAAGCAGCCCATGCTCGATGTCGTGCACGACTTCGACACCATCGACTGTGAAACCGAGTGGGAGGCCTTGCTCGCCGAGAATCGGCTTATCAAGGACCTGCACCCGCGCTTCAACGCCTTTCTGACCGACGACAAGACCTTCCCGTACCTCGCCGTCACGGTGCGCGACGACTTTCCCGGCGTGTTCATCACCCGCAATCCGTCGGATCCCAGGCTCAAGGGCGCCAAGTTCTACGGCCCGTTCACGACCGGCTATGCCCTGCAGGACGCCGTCAAGATGCTCCAGGGCGTGTTCAAGTATCGCACGTGCAGCCTCGACATCCTCGAAGGCGATCCGAAGAACAGCACCTTCCGGCCCTGCCTGCTTTACACGATCGGACAGTGCACCGCGCCGTGCGCCAACAAGATAGACAAGGAGACCTATCGCGAGGACATCCGCCGCTTCATGCGCTTTCTCGAATCGAAGCGATCGGCGATGCTGCGCGAATTGCGCGATGAGATGGAGCAGGCCAGCGCCGATCTGGAGTTCGAGCGCGCGGCCGTGCTGCGCGACCAGGTCCGGGCGATCGAAAAACTCGACGATCGAGGCCGCATCACCGACGGCTGGCAGCCCGAGGCCGAACTCATGGTCGGCATCGATCCCAAGCGCAGCCTTCGCAGCCTCAAGCGCACGCTCAAACTCGAACAGGACATCCGCTGCGTCGAAGGCATCGACATCGCGCACCTGCAGGGCGGCGAGACCGTCGGCTCAAAGGTGTGTTTCGTGGATGGGCGGCCGTTCAAGGACGAGTACCGCCGCTACAAGATCCGAAGCGTGGACAACGACGACTACATGGCCATTCGCGAAGTCGTCTCGCGCCGCTATCGCGACGCCGGCCAGGGGCACGAACTCTACCCCGACGTCATTCTCATCGACGGCGGGCTCGGGCAATTGCACGCGGCGCTCGAAGCGTTCGAGACGCTGGACGTCAAGCCGCCGATGGTGATCTCACTGGCCAAGAAGGAAGAGTTGGTCTACATCCAGCGCCAGAGCGAGCCCATCCGGCTCGGCCGCGACAACCTCGGCCTGCGCCTGTGCCAGGCCATCCGCGACGAAGCGCACCGCTTCGCCCAGCACTACCACCACGTACTGCGGCGAAAGAAGACGCTCGGCGAGAAGTGAGCTGGCCGCACGAGCCGGCTCGTTCCGCGTTCACTTCTTGGCCTGCGAGATGGCGACGTACACGAGGACGATCTCGAACATCATCGCGATGTAAAACGGCGTGTCGCTGGTGAGCAGGTACGACAACTCCATCATCACGATGATGAGCACGGCGTTGCCGGCGTGCACGGCGATCAGCGTTCGCTGCGACGCAGCCCGGCTCCAGCGGGCCATGACGCCTGCCGCCACCCCCGGCCAGCAGGCGACGCACCAGAGAAACCACGCGATGGGCCAATCGGTGAAGCCCGTCAGCCCGAGCAGCCGCTCGTTGAGCAGCAGGACCAGGCCGACTGCGGCGGCATAGGCCAACAGCGTCAGGACGATGAATCCGAGCACCGGGCATTGTTGGCGCGATTTCCGGCTCGCGTGCCTACGCTCCTCTTTGTCGCCCGCTCCAGCGCGACGCCTGCAGAATCCATCAATGGGGAACGAAGCCATGCCCGAATATCCGCAAGTTGAACTCGACACCGAATTCGGCACGATCACCGTCGAACTCTGGAACGATGTCGCGCCCAACCACGCCGCGAACTTCATCAAGCTCGCCGAGCAGGGCTTCTACGACGGCCTCACGTTCCATCGCATCGTCCCGCAGTTCGTCATCCAGGGCGGCTGCCCGCGCGGCGACGGCACAGGTGGGCCGGGCTGGACCGTCAACGCCGAATTCAACGACCGCAAGCACGAAAAAGGCGTGCTCTCGATGGCGCGGAGCAGTGATCCGAACTCGGCGGGCAGCCAGTTCTTCATCTGCCTCGGCCGCGAGCACTGCAAGCATCTCGATGGGCAGTACACCGCCTTCGGAGCGGTGGTGGACGGCATCGAAGTCGTCGATCAGATCGCCGCGACGCGCTCCGCCGGCCAAGAAGAGGGCCGCTCGGGCAAAGCGCCCAGGATCAATGCCGCGAAAGTGATCAAGCGATAGCTTGCGCCGGATCGCAGCGGCTCGGTCAGAATCGACTGGGCAGGATAATCGTGCTGCCTGCGCGCGGGTCGGCCCAGCGCCGCCATTGCGTGTGGTACGTCTCGTCGTTGTCGGCGATCTCGATGTTGAAGCGCACTTCCTGGCCCGACTGACCGACCAGATCGAGCGGCGCCTGGATGATCACGCCGTAGCCGCTTTCGGTCCGAATGGTCTCCCAGGTGATGCGCGGCTCGGGCTGCAGCGTGTAAGTGAATTCACCGTCTTGGCCGGGCACGGGATGAGCCGTCGCCTGCCAGGCGGGCCTCTGCGGATCGCTCGTCATCGGCTCGATGAGATACAGGCGCTGCGACTCACCGGCGCCGATGCGCACGAGCACCGCATCCGAAGGCGGGTTGGTGACGCGCACCGTTGGGTATTCCTCCGCCAGCCAGCACGGCACGTTGTCGCGCACCGCGATGGCGATGTTGAGACGCCCTTCGTGCGCAGACAGCCCGATCTCCGGGTTCGGCTCAGGCAGGTCGTAGACGTCGTACTTCCACGCGCAGGCCATCATGTCCACTGCGCCGTACGGGCCCAGGACGGAGCGCATCTTCAGCGGCACGCGGCTGCGCAATTCGACGGGCACGGTGCGCCCCTGCGAATCTTCAAACGTCGCGGTGAAGTCAAACTCCGGCGGCATGATCATGCGCGGCTGTGCTTCGCACCGCACCTCGAGTTCGACCTCCGCCGACTGCCCGGCCTCGATCGTCACCGGCGCCATCTCGCCCACCTGCCGGAACGGCGTGCCGACGTCGCTCACATGAGGATTGAGAATGTCCACCGCCGTGCGGTCAACCAGCGTCCAGTCGCCGATGATGCGCGGCTCGGGCATGGCGTGGAGCAGACCGCCGCGCACGCGGATCGGCACGTCAACCGGGTTGGTGAAGCGGAATCGCACCGCGCCGCTCACCGGGCCCGCCAGCGGCTGATCGAGCGTCGTGATGCACTCAACGGTGCGATCGCCCTTGAGGCGAAACGCCCGCGTCTGGTCTTCGGCGAGCAGGAAGTCATCAGGCAGCGTCGCTCCCACTCCCTGGAAGAAGAGGCTCATCGCGCCGCCATCGGTGATGCGCAGCAGCGCGAGGTGCTGCATCTGCCCGGCCAGCGGCCCCTGGTCGATCATTCCGCCGCACGTGCCGATGATCTGGTACTGCACGCCGTCGCGATCCGGGTCGCGCTGCAGGCTGTGGAAGTGGCCGGCGACGACGAGCACCTGCGTTCCGGCTCGCTTCGCCTCGGCCAGCGCCTGGTGCACGCGCTCCCACTGCGCATCCCGGTAGCGCCAGAGCGGTTTGTGCATGAGCACGATGATGGGTTCATTTCGCTGCGCGGCGATGCCAACCTGCGTCGTCGCCCACTCGATCTGCGCCTCGCTCAGGCGCGGCGCCGACTGCAGCTGCTCATCGCTGTAGAGCGCGATGACGCTGGCAAAGTCGAGATACGCGGCGAAATAAAGCGGGCCGAAGCGCTGCTTGTACCGCTCTTCGAATTGATGATCGCCCGGCGAGCGGAAGCCCGAGATCACGTCGTGATTGCCGGCGATGGGGTAGAACGGCACGCGGAGCTGATCGATAAGTGCAAAGTACGCATCCGCCTCCGCGTCGTATCTGGCCATCGAGCGCGTGTAGCCCTGCACCATGTCGCCGATCGTGAACACCGCCTGCGGCTGCATCCGGTTCAGATCCTCGACCGCCCGCGCGAGATACGGCATGCCCCAGTCGCGACCGGCGGTCCGGTCGGGCAGGATGGCCAGGGTGTGAACGATCGGCTCGCTCGCCGCCGGCAGGGCGCGGCCGTCGGTCCCCGCCTCGATCCGCACCTGGCCGAGAGCCGCGGGCGCCGCCAGAAAGACGAGAGCCAGAAACATAATTCGCTGTCGCATGAATCGCTCCGCTTGATCGATCACCATCGTCCAAACGGTAGCGTCTCTCGCCCGCGTGTGCAGCGCGAGACGCGTCAGGATTGCGTGAGCGACGTCAAGCCGGCGGCGCGGTGATCAGTGTTCGAGAAAGCTCGTGAACTTGCGGCTGCGCACCGGGTGCTGCAGCTTGCGCAGGGCCCGGGCCTCCACCTGGCGCACCCGCTCGCGCGTCACCTTGAAGATTCGGCCCACCTCTTCGAGCGTGTAGGTGTAGCCGTCGCCGATTCCGAAGCGCAGCTTGATGATCTCGCGCTCGCGGTAGGTGAGCGTCTTGAGCACGTTTTCGATGCGGGCCCGCAGCGCGTCGTGCGAGGCCGCCTCGACGGGGCTGGGCGTTCTCTCGTCGATGATGAATTCGCCGACGCTGGCCGAGTCGTTCTCTCCCACCGGCCGGTCGAGGCTCACGGGCGCGCGACCGACGCGGATCACCTTGCGCACGTCGGCGGGTGACATGCCGGTGTGCTCGGCCAGATCCTCCACGGAGGGCTCGCAGCCGTTGGCCTGGAGCATCTCGCGCGCGGCCGACCGCAACTTCGCCACCAGTTCGAGCATGTGCAGGGGCACGCGCACCGTTCGCGCGTTCTCCGAGATCGACCGCGTAATGGCCTGGCGGATCCACCACGTCGCATACGTCGAGAACTTGTAGCCGCGCTTGTATTCGTACTTGTCCACGGCCCGCATCAGACCCGTGTTGCCTTCCTGGATCAGATCGAGGAACTGCAGACCTCGATTGCGATACCGCTTGGCGATGGAGATCACCAGGCGCAGATTCGCGCACGAGAGGTCGCGCTTGGCCTGCTCATATTCGAACGCGACGCGGTCGATCTGGCGCAGGCGGCTGGCCAGTTCGTCGGGCTCTTCCTGCACCAGTTCGCACAGGCCCTCGAGTTCCTCGCGAATGACCAGCGCATCCTCCGGCTGGTACCGGTCGGGAAACTTCTCCACTCGCAGCAGCTCGGATTGGAGTTCCTGCATCTTCGTGCAGATGCTCCGCATCTTCTTGAGCATCGGCTGGATGCGGCTGGTGCGCAACTGGCACTCTTCGATCAGCGTCGCGATCCGCCGTCGCCGCAAGCGCATCGCGTCGCGCACGGCCCGCTCCTGCGCGCGGGTGAACTTGCCGTCGCGAAACGCCAGGTAGTCGGCGGCATTCGCCTGCATGAGTTTGCGAATCGTGGCCAGGTTGCCGGGGATACAGCGGCACAGGTGCTCTTTCTGCTGCTCCTCGACCGATGAAATCCGCAGGGTCCGATCGATCGGCAGGTCGCCCCGGTGAACGCGATCGAGCAATTCAGCGGACTGGGTTGCGGCGTAGTCGCACTCGAGCACGCGGCGGCGGAAAATCATGCGCGTGGTCTCGATCTTTTTGGCCAGCCGCACTTCCTGCTCGCGCGTGAGCAGTTCGATCGAACCCATCTGCGAAAAGTACATCCGAACCGGATCGTCGATCGAGCGGCTGTCGGCGGCCAGGTTGGCGGCCAGGGCCGCGAGTTCAGCGGGATCGTCGAATTCGCCCTCTTCGAGGTCCTGCCGGCTCGGCTCGCCGTCCTCGCGGAGCAGCGGCCACTCGTCCGCCGGTGGCCGGTCGCCGCGCGCCAGGCGCCCATTCTCACCGGTCTTTGCGGCCGGCGCGGCGTGCGCGGCGCCGTTTGATTGCTTCACTCGCGCCATTTCCGGCGCCTGATGCGCCGGGCGTCGACCGCCTCCGCGCGCCCGAGCCTCGGGTTCGTCGATCAGTTCGATCGACAGCCGATCAAAGTAGCCGAGCAACTCGGCCACGCGGTCTTGATCGACGAACTCATCGGGAAGTTCATCGTTGATCTCCTCGAAACTGATCCAGCCGCGCAGGCGCCCGGCCTCGATGAGTTTGGTCACGGCAGGATGAATTCGGTCAACCACAGCCACTTTCTCCTTCCGACCTGATCCCCCCGATGTTTCAACCCCCCGCAGCGCCGGCTCGCTCGGCGCTTTCCGACGGCAGACTCGAGCGCCGCCCCAGGCGGACGCCATGCCCGCCCAGGGCCCGCAGTTGCTTGAGTCTCGACTCCACGTGATCCAGCCCGGCGCTCGACGAGTCGTTCGGCGCCGGCTGCGCGTGATACGCCTCGACTTGCCGCAGACGTTCCAGCGCGCGCACATACTCCGTGAAGTGCTCCTCGACCGCGTGCGGCTCATCGCCAACCTCGCGCTGCAGGCGCATCATCCACGACGTCGCCTCGTTGGCCAGCGCGGCGTCGAGCCCGGCAGGGACACCCGAGCCCCGCCGCCCGCCGGTCACATCCGATTCCTGCACCGCCGCGAACAGACTCCGGGCCGGCGGCCAAGCAAACATCTCGGCGCTCAGCGCCACCGCCGCGCCTTCCGCCGCATGCACCAGAGATGGAGCGTGAAGCAGACACGCAATGATCCGCATCTCCGCCTCGATCCGCCTCGGCGCCACGGGCGGCAGCGCGGCTTCGGCTTCATCCGGTCCCTGCTCGCGCGTTTCGACTCGCGGACGCGGCCTGGGGATGGAGCGCAGCAGCGTCTCGGCCGGCAACTGCACGATCTCGCTCAGCCGCGCGAGCATCAGGTCGCGCCGCAGCGGCGTCATGCGGTGGAATCCGAGCGCGCCCAGCCGCTCCAGGAATGACTCGATAAGTCTCTGCCGGCCCGACAGCCCCGCTTGCCCGCCGGTCAGTTGCGCCCGCAGTGAAGCGAATAGAAACTCGAGCGCGTCGACGGCCGCGCCGATGACGCGGTGCCACGTCTCCGTGCCCTCGGCCTGCTCGAAGAGTTCAGCCGGATCCACGCCGCCGGGCAGCACCGCGATGCGCACGTCGATCGGCGATTCAAAGAAGACTTCGACCGCCCGGTCCGCCGCCTTCTGCCCCGCCGCGTCGCCGTCGAACACGAGCACCACGCGTTCGCACAGGCGCGAGAGCAGACGGGCATGATCGTCGGTGAGCGCCGTGCCGAGCGTGGCGACCACGTTCTCCACGCCGTTCTGATGGCAGGCAATCACGTCCGTGTAGCCCTCGACGATGACGGCGGTCCTGCTCTTCTGAATCGCCGGCCGGGCGAGGTGCAAGCCGTAGAGCGTGCGCGACTTCTTGAAGCGCGGATGCTCGGGGCTGTTGAGGTACTTGGGTTGATCCTCGGGATCGATCTTGCGCGCGCCGAAGGCGATCGGCCGGCCGTGCTCGTCGTGAATGGGGAAGATGAGCCGGTTGCGGAAGCGATCGATGAACCCGCCGCCGTCGCGCCTGCTGAGCAGCAGACCGATGGCTTCGAAGACGGCCGGGTGAACGCTCTTGCCGGCCAGGGTGCGGGCCAGGCCGTCGCGCACGTCCGGATCCGTCGGCGCTGTGCCGAGTTCGAATCGATCGATCATGGCGTCGGAGATGCCGCGCTGGGCAAAGAGCCCGCGCGCCACCGCCCCGTGGCGCTCGTGGCGCAGCAGCGTGCGGTAGAAAGACAGCGCCTGGCGATGGGCTTCGACGATCTGGGCGGTCGAAAACCCCTCGGCCGAATCGTCGGCGCCCGCGTCTTCGCCGGGCGCCGCGGATCGCCGCGGCTTAAGCTCGATGCCGGCGCGGTCTGCAAGATATCGCAGGGCCTCGCCGAATTCGACGTGCTGGTGAAGCTGCACGAAGCGCAGCGCATCGCCGCCCGTGCCGCACGCAAAGCAGTGGAAGATGCCCTTGTGTGGCACGACAAACATTGATGGATTCGAGTCGTCGTGGAAGGGACACAGGCCCTTGTACTCTCGGCCGGAGGGCTTGAGGGTGACGTGCTCGCCGATCAGTCGGACTAGGTCCGTGGCGTCGAGCACGTTCTGCACATCGTTGTTTCGGTAGCTTTGCGTCACACTTTTCCAGCCGCCGGGCGCCCCTCTTCATGGAACCGACGATGCATGCGGCACGAATCTGTTTCGCGCCCGGGACCGGAGAAGGTGCGCCTGCACATCCCAGAGAAGCGCACGAGGCAGAACCAGTTGGCGCGAGACGAACACAACCGCCAGGCGCGCTGCATTCAGCAGCGTGCGCGGCCGCTTTCCCACGTGTCAGATCTGGCTGCCGATAACCACTTCCTCAGGTCCGGACCCGAAAACGGTCCACCGTCACGAATCAGCAAGTGAAATCTACACCAATCCGCGAGCAGGTCAACCAAAACGAGTGATTTGTCGCGACAACCGGAAGAATCGCCGACCTTTGCCCACTTTGCCCCGCCTTCCGCGCTCCGCCCCCGGACCGCCAGGCGGGCGCGCATGGGGATGCGGAATCCAAAAATTGAAACGCCCCGACCACCGGCCGGGGCGCACAGAATTCGATGAGTCGCCGCGGCTCAGCCCTGCTTCTTCTTCTGCTGCGCGGTGTAGGTGAACTTGCGCTTCGGGGCCTTGACGATCAGCCCAGACTTGATCGCGCGGGCGCTGACGCGCAGTTTCGTTGGCACGCCGTCCACCAGGGAGGTGACCTCCTGCAGATTGGGCTTGAACGTCCGGCGGGCGATGGAGGTGACCTTTTTGCCGATCCCGCCGAGGTACTTGGCCTTACCGCGGTACCGGACGCGGTTGCCGCGGGTGGTTCCGACTCCAGTGATATCGCAAACGCGGGGCATGAGAACACTCCTGTCCGAGGGGCGACGCGCTGGCGGCGCCTCCGGTCCTTGCCGTTTCGAGACTGCGATGATAGAGCCGCACCCCCTGGCGGTCAAAGCGTGGGACTCTCTCCTGCCGATGGCCTTTCCCATTCGGGACGAATGCGCGGTGCAGCCGCATGGGCAGGCTCGCCGATCACCACCGGCTCGGGCCAATCTATAATGTCCCCGCACACCAGTTGTAGGCACCGTGGCAGGCTTGCACCCAATGGCCGAGACAATCCCGGAATCTCCGCCTCCGACCGCGGATGCGTCGCACGGTCCGTTGCTGGTCATCGCCGGCATGTCGCGCGGCGGGACGACGTGGACGGGCAAGTGCCTCAACGAGCACTCACAGGCTGCCGTGTTCGGCGAATCGCTCTTCTGGGGTCGGCGATACCTGCCGCCCAGGTCCGGCGGCCGCTACAGCCCGGAAGAAACCGCCATGGTTCTCGACTCGCTGAGAAACGGCTTCAAGCACTTTGTCGGCGACGGTCCGGGTCACCTCAAGAAGGTGACCTTTGAGCACGGCGGCGAGATCATCGAGACCGTCGCTCGCCAGTTGCCGCCGCGCCCGACCCCCTACGAGGTCTTCGTGACCTACGGCCGCGAAATCGCCCGCCGCGAGGGCAAGGCGACCTTCGTCGAGAAGACTCCGCACAGCGTCCTCTGGATCGACCGCATCATCGCGCAAGCCCCAGACCTGCGCATGCTCGTGCTCGTGCGCAACCCCTACGACTTCATGTTGTCCTACAAGCACCAGGGAGATCGCAAGCCCGCCGACGTGCGGCAGGCGTTCCAGGAGGTCTACCACCCGTTTGGCTGCGCGATGGTGTGGCGCGGCTATGCGCGCGCGGCGCTCAAAGCCCGGGATGTCTATCCGAAAGAAACGCTGCTCATCTCATTCGAGCAACTGACCGCTCCGGACTCGGGCGCCGTTGAGCAGCTTCAGCGGTTCTTCGGGCTGCCCATCGAGCCGATTGAGAAGCTCGTCCCGACGGACAACACGTCCTTTCCCGGTGGAGCGCGGCCGGAGTTGTCGGCCGTTGACCTGTTCTGGATGAATCTCATCGCCCGCCGGTGGATTTCCACGCTCGGCTACCAGCGGAGAAAGACGCCTTTCGCGCCCCTGGGCGTGCTGTGGTCGCTGGCGACGCTCGTGCCGTGGGCGTGGCGGTCGTATCGGTACGTCGCTTCGACGCGGCGCGACTCGACGCTCAAGTATCTCCTCAACTGGGTCCGCCCGCGAATCGGCCGTACGCACGGCTGATCCTGACAGGATCCACTGCTCACACGGCCGTCACTGTCGGCGCGTTCCGCGGTCTCATGCAGCGCGCCGCCGCATGATCTGCACCAGACGCTTGCGCTCAGTCGCGGTCAGCACGAACATCCAGAAGAGCGGCACGGCGATCACGGCCGCCAGTGCGAGCCCGAGCAGCACGAGCCAGACGTTCCAGTTCTCGATCCACCAGCGCCATGCGGCCAGGAACACTCCAATGACCGCCCCGATGAGCGCACCGGGCATGAGCGAGCCCAGGTACATGTCGCGCAACGACAGGTCGTAGAGCCGGCACGCCAGCATGGGGATGTAAAGACCGTACACCACCAGATAGATGGCGCTCATGCTCGCGGCCACGGCGTAGATCGCGGCGTTTTCGGCCAGCAGTTTCACGTGCAGCGACGCGACGAGCGGCGCCGGTCCCATGACCGCGCCCCAGGCCTGCAGCGCCTCCGCCAGCTCACGCTTCCAGTAGTAGTGGTGAACGATGTCGGGCACGAGCCAGAGAATGAGCGCGGCGATGCACGCCTGCAGTATCCCGGCCTGCAGCAGCCGATTCGCGTAGGCCTTCACGTCGCCGGCGCCGAGCATGATCCGCAGCGGCCCCTGCATGATGACAAAGAACGGACTGCCGACAAGAAGGATCATCAGCATCTGCGCGATGTCGCGGTTGGCGGCGAATCGCTGGTTCGAGAAGCGGTCGCCCATCCAGAAGTTCACGAGAATCTGGCCCATCATGAACAGCACGGCGATGATGGGAAAAATCACGCCCGACTGCACCCGCGCAATCGCCAGCACGAGGTTGCCCACGAGTTCCTTGGCGCCCTGCGCACTGTGCGAGAACTTCGCGGCCATGGGCTCGATGCCGAACGAGATGCCCATGGCGATCTGCTTCGTGTAGCCGACCAGCAGCACCACCACGCCGAAGAGCCCGTTGAGCGTGGCGCCGAGGAAGATGTTGATGAGCAACTGGTTGGTGCGGTCGTAGAGGTTCGTGGCGATCTCGCCCTTGCCCACGTGGGCGCCGAGAAAGAAGATGTCCCGCACGCGATCGAAGCGCAGGGTGCTCAATTCGACATTGACCTGCGGCGCGGTCGCGTAAGCCCAGGCGCCAAACCCAAGCCGCACGAGCGCTGTGAAAGCGCAGTTCGCCGCGACATAGGAAATGAGCGGATAGTCGCGCCCCCACTGCTGCGAGAAGACGAACCCGGCCGCCACCAGCGAGGCAACGCGCTCCATCAGCGCTTCGAGATTGCGCTGCGGAATGCGGTGCGTGGCGTCGAGCAGCGTGATGAACGGCGAAGTCACCACGACCCAGGCCGTGTAGGCGCTGAGCGTCACCCAGGACCACCACATCTGGCTGGCAAACGCGGGGCCGAACTGAAACACCCACAGCGCCAGCGGCGTGCACACGACCATCAGACCGCCCAGGGCGATGCCGAGAATCACGCAACTGGCAAAAGCGGCGGTGAAAGCAGAACGGATCTCCTGCGCCTCGCCGCCGTGGAATGCGCTGCTCAACTCGCGCACCAGCGCCGCGCGCACCGTGGACTGGAGGATGTTGATGATCCCCACGCTCGACATGAGCAGCACGAACAGTCCGAATCCGGCGGCGCCGAGGTGGTTCGCCTGGATGAGGTACCGCGTGACGATCAGCCCGACGGTGAACGTGCCCAGCAGGCGCGCGTAGGACGAGAGGCTGTTCTTGATCAGTTGCCGCGACGTGCCTCCGCCGGCGGGGCGCGAGCGCGGAGCAGAAGGCGGGGGCGGCGGTGCTGGGGCGATCGTCTGATCCGCTTGGGACATGACGGCCACGATCCTCCGCTCACTCGGGTCAGGCGACCTCGCCGCTTCCGGCGGCCGATTCATCGAGACGATACCCCAGACGCTTCATCGTCGGTTCAAGTATCGGCGTGATGAGGGCCAACTGCTCAGGAGTGAGCCGCTGCTTCCAGGCCTGCACGGCGTCCTGCCTGATCGTCGTGGTCAGGTACGCCCGCACCTGATCGGTCGGTACGAGGTCGACGTGTTCGCAGAACCGTTGAAACTGCCCCTGAGGGTCGGCAACGAAGTCCTCGTAGCGACATTCGATCCAGCGGGTTGGGTCGACGTCGGCCAGATCCTGCTGCGCGGTTTCGACGCACCTGACCCACTGAATCGCGATCACCTCCACGAGCTCACGCGCCTTGAGGTCGTCGTACATTCCGGGGTAGACCACCCCCCAGCTCTTCACGCGCCCCGAGCCGCGAATCGGCCCCATCACGCGGTCGTGCAGGAAGCGCGGCAGATAGGCGGGCCACTCCCACACCGGAGTCTCTTTCAATCTTCGCCTGAGCCGGTTTTGATTAATTGGCATGGACCAGCGCTGCAGGCACGAACTCACGTTGTCTCGCCCGTCTCGAACAAGATGAATGAACTTCGCTTCAGGAAACACGCGCTGGACGAACGGCACGCGCAGGCAATTGCTTGGCGTCTTCTCCATCACGCGCCGGCCGCCATTGTCTTGCTGATACTTCAGGAATGCATCGCGGATGCGCTCCACCACGGCCGGGCTCGCCTGCGCTTGGGTAAAGCGGTCATGCCCCATTTCGGGGTTTCCCATCGTCCACACGGTGCGCGGCTCGCGCCAGATGACGATGTCTTCGAACTGATCAAAGCAAAAAGCCGTCATCGACGTGCCGGATCTCACGTTCCCGATGAGGATGATCGGAGGCTTAAGTTCAGCCACGTTGTTTCGTCTCCTGCGCGCTGAGCGCGCGCGGTCGATGGGCTGCGGCGCGCCGCGCGGAAAAAGTTGCAGAATTAATCTCGTGCAATGAAAAGTTTTTCACGTCTCACGCATCAATAACGCATTTACGGATCTTAATGCCGCACCGCCTAGGGTGTTCACGCTAGACAGACTTTGCCACGGTGGTATGCTAGACGCAGCCACTGGTCGAGGGTGCACCAGGTAACGGCTACCCACCAGAACCACGATCGAGGGACCTTTCTGATGTTGAAAGCATTGCACTGCGCTTGCGCAGTGGTGGTGATCGCTCTAAGCGTCGCCTCCTCGCAGCAGGCACTGGGACAGGATCGCGTCGCCAAGAAAGATTTCAAACTGATCCTCCAGACCAGCGGAGATTGGAGCGGCAACTACACCGGCAACTCCATTGGGTTCACTGATCGCACGATTATTCTGTATCAGCATTTTGCAGGCGAGGTCAACCTTCAAGGCCCTGAGTTCGTGAACATGGAGGCGCACCTGCGCAAACTGCGCTCGGCGATCCGTGAGCATGTGCCCAGCGGCTACAACGGCCTGGTGATCATGGACTACGAGGCCTGGCCCCTTTCGCTCTACAACGTCAACTGGCCGCAAATCCGCGATCCGCGGATCCAGCGCCAGTTGAACCTCCATCCCGGCTGGACTTACGAGCAGGCCGAACGGCAGGCCGCCCAAGAATACCTCCCCTACGTGCAGGAGTTCTTCCTCCGCTCATACGAAACGGCCAAGGCCATGCGCCCGACCGCGACATGGGGCTTCTACAGCCTCGTCAACGCCGATCGGTGGGAGCAGGCCAACGGCTACCGACGCTGGGTGAACAACCAGTCCAACTGGCTTTGGGACAAGGTCGACGCCATCTGTCCCTACGGATACATCGGCCTCTACCAGATGGACTCCGGTCACGCGACTGTCGAATCACTCGTCGCCGACAAGTCTGCGGAAGCCGTACGACTGGCTAACGGCGTCAAACAGCGAACCGGTTACCGGCCGTTCGTCTTCTCCTACCTGAACCCGCGCGTGGTGCGCTGGGGGCTTTCCAGTTACGAGGGGCTCTGGCTCGCTCAGCCGCAGATCGACCGAATCTTCGAGGCAGCCTGGGCGGGCGGCGCCGATGGCCTCATCCTGTGGCAGGCGGTTGGAGAGGAGCCAGGCCGCTACACCGAGTCTCAGTACATTCAAATCCTTGAGACACGCGTGAAACAGGCCGTGACGGAGATCGGGTTCCGGCAACTTCAATGAATTGGTTCGCGTTTAGTTGTCACGCGCTCGGAAAAGGCGCACAATTTGCGCCAACGTCCTGAAAAACCGTTGCGACCGGTCCGCAAATCAAGTACAGTCACCGCTGCGTTCCCGCCAGCGGAAGAGTGAGAGAGAACCGAGTCCTTTTTACAAAAGGCGAACGAGGGGGAGCCCGTGAGAATTGGTGTGAGACTCGCGCTTTGCGCGACTGGCGTCATTACAGGCATGGTGGCTCAGCCCGCGCTCGGACAGAGCGAAGTGGTCAGGCGCCAGAACTACCGGATGGTGCTCCAAGCCACTGGGGAATGGAGCGGTAACTACGATCCCGAGCAGATCGGCTTTACCGATGACACGGTCGTCCTGTACGACTACGAGGCCAGTTGTATCAATGAACTGGGTCCTGAGTACACGGACATGGGGTGCCACATCGACGCCCTGACGAGCGCGATCGAGCGGAAGGTCCCGGAGGGCTTCAGCGGCATTGCCATTCTGGACTTCGAATCCTGGCCGCTGTCGCTGTACAACAAGAATTACGAGGAGTTCCGCGAGATTCGCATCCAGGCCCAGTTGCAGCTCCACCCCGAGCTGACCTACAAGCAAGCCGAGGACCTCGCGGCGGAGATCTACCTCCCCTACATCCAGGACTTTTACCTGCGTTCGCTTCATCTGGCTCGCGCCATGCGACCCGACGCCACCTGGGGCTACTACAGCAACATCTACGCAGACCGCTGGACGCCGCAGAACGCGACCCGGCGCTGGGTGAACGACCAGTCGCTGTGGCTCTGGGACGAGGTGGATGTGCTCTGTCCCTACGGATACACAGGCGTTGACGAGTCGGATCCGCGCCATGAGACGATCGAAGCGCTCGTGATCGACAAGACGCGCGAAGCGGTGCGCATCGCCGATCTGGTCAAGGACCGGACGGGCAAGCGACCGCTGGTTCTGACCTACCTGAATCCTCGGATCGTCTACTGGGGGATTTCGGGCCACGAAGGCGACTGGCTCACGTCCCAGCAGATGCACAATCACATCCAATCGGCTTGGGTCGGCGGCAGCGACGGATTCGTGATGTGGCAGTCTGTCGGGGACGATAAGTATCGCCGGCCCGAGCCTGAACTCATCGATTACCTCGACACGGTGGTGCTCGACGCGGTCAAGACGCTTCGCCTTGGTCGGTGGGCCGTAGACTGACGCTCCGGTCCATGCCGTCTGTGCCGAACGTGCGGCCTGCGCGACGCGTATCGATGGCGGGGTGGGGGAAACTGCGCGACATTGGTTGAAATCTGAGCCCGGTATCGGATGCTCTATGCGAGAATCAATCGCGGGGGGCATCGATATGCGAGCGCCCGCTGCGGGAGGAGGATTTCAATGCGTATCAGCGGCCTTTCCAAGTGCGTTTCAGGCCTCGTGGCGGTGCTTTGTGCCGTGCCTGTCTCGTCGTCGGCCCTCGGGCGGAGCGGAAACTCGGACTTCCATCTCTACCTGCAGACGACGGGCGACTGGAGCGGCACGTTTACCGGCGCCGATCTGGGCCTCGATTCCAACACCAGGATCCTCTACGCCCATAACGCCGGCTGCCTCTCCGAACAGGGGCCGGAATACGTGGACATGGAGGCTCACCTTGCCGCTCTGCGGAGTGGCATCGAGCGTTATATCGCCCCGGATTTCGACGGGCTCGCCATCCTCGACTACGAGGGCTACCCGCTCTCGCTGTACAACAAGAACTACTCCGCCATTCGCGAGCCGCGCATCGAGGCCGTTCTGCGTCAGCGGCCTTCGCTCTCCCAGGAAGAGGCGCTCGCCGTGGCCGACGCCGCGTATCAGCCGGCGGTGCGGCGTTTCTTCCTCGAGTCGCTCGACCTGGCCAAGCAACTGAGGCCCAACGCCAAGTGGGGCTACTACAGCCTCGTGGCGTCTGATCGCAATCAGCCGGCCGACGAGGAAACTCGGGCGCTCAATGACCGCTCGACCTGGCTTTGGGACCGCGTGGATGTCATCTGCCCCTACTCCTACACGGGCTATTTCGAGTTGGACCCCGAGCATGAACGGATTGAGACGCTCATGCGCGATAAGGCGGAGGAAGGCGTGCGCCTGAGCCGCGGCGTCGAGAGCCGCACCGGCCGAAGGCCGCCTGTCTATCCGTACCTCAGCATCCGGACGGTGTACTGGGGCTTGTCGCAGTACGAAGGCAGTTGGGCCACGTCTGCCCAGGTGCGCAACTTCCTGACGGCCGCGCGCGACGGCGGGGCCGACGGCGTGGTGCTGTGGCAGAGCGTCAAGAACACCGACCCGCGGCGCCGCACCGAATCCGAGTACATCGACGCGATCAACACCACTCTTGCCGGCGTGCTCGAAGAGCTGGAGATGGGTTCTTTCGCCGGCACGAGCAACCACAATCGGCGCGAGACGCGAGCCTACCACTTCATCATCAGCTCCGGTCCCAGCCGGATCATCGAGCGCGCGAAGGCCGAACTGTCCCCCGAGCAGCAGGCCAATCTGCCGGCACTGCGCAACGAGGCGGCACGGGTCATCGCCCGGCGGACCGAGGATCGAAGCGAGCAGGTGCGGCAGCGGCTCATCACCGCGGCCCGGCAGGTCGAGCGCACCGTCCGCCGCGAGGGTGAGAACGGAGAAGGCGGCGAGGGCGGCGAGGGAGGAAACAGCGGCAACTGAAATTGCTCCCGAGCAGCCAAAATCGCAGAACCAGTCATTTCCATGCCCCTTCGCACCGTCGAAGGGGCATACTTCTTTCTCGGATTCCCATAGGATTGTGACGAAGACTCACGGAGTCGCAGCGGCCCGCGGAAGTCCTGCGGTCCAACGCTCCCGCAAGTCGCACGAGGTTTTCTGATATGCCGCATCTGTCTGCACCATTGCTGCTGGCGATGATCGTCGGAGGGACGGTCGGTCTCATCATCGCCCTGGCGGCGACCGGCCGGCCCGTGCGCGGCGTGTGGATCGTGGCGGGGATGCTGCTCGCGGCGGGGCTGGGCGTTCAGGTGAACTGGCTGGGCCGGCTGGTGGTAACCTTCTGGACGCCGATCCAGATCTATCGATCGCCGCTGTTTCTGAGCGGCGGGGCGCTGCTTTTTATCGTGATCATCGGGCTCTTCGCGCGGCGATCGCTGCAGCGCCTCGCGGCGCCGACCGTATTTCTGCTGATCATCGCCGGCTTCGCCGGGCTGCTGCGGCTGGTGCACGGCGACCCGAAAGACGGCGTGGCGACGCTGGGCTTCGCGATCGCCACGCTGATGCCGCTGGGCTACTTCGGAACTTCCTTTGCCGGCGAATGGACCGACTGGCACAAACTCTTTCGCGCCCTGACCGTCGCGAATGTCATCTGGATCCTCGGCGTATTCGTACAGCTGGTCGTTAATCCCTCGGTGCTCACGGTGAGTAATTCCGCGCGATTCGTCGGCCTGACCGGCAATCCGCAACACTGCGCCGTGTTCCTGAGCATCATGTGCGTGCTGCTGCTCTGGCTGGCCATGAATGATCCGCAGCGGCGGTACCTGGGCATCTGGATCGCGCTGCTTGGCATCGACGGCGTGCTTCTGCTGTGGACCGGCTCGCGCACCGGCCTGCTCATGGCCCTGACAGGCAGCAGTCTCATCCTCTGGCGGCGCATGGGCCAGGCCATTCTCCTGCTGCCCATCGCGGCGGTGGTCGCGTTCGCGGCGATTGAGTTCGTGCCGGGCCTGGACATCGGCTCCGCGTCTTCCCGCCTCACCTCCGTCGAAAACACACGCGCCAGCGTCTGGCTCACGCTGCTCAAGGAGGGGATGGAGAATCCGATCATCGGTGTGGGCGTGGACGCGACCAAGTCGCAGGACGCCAGCGAGAACAGCTACCTGCTCGCGTGGGCGGCATACGGCTTCGGGATGGTCATCGTGCTCATCGGGCTGATGATCGTTTCCGCCGCGCAGGCCTTTCGCCTGCTCCGCGCCCGGTCCTGGCTGGGCGATCAGGCGCCGCTGGCGGATCTTGTCTGCGCGTATTACCCGATGTTCTTCCTCGGGGCTCTCTTCGAAGGCTACATCATGGCTCGGGTGAGCGTGACGCTCGTGTTCCTGGTGTTGTACAGTTCGCTGGGAATCGTTCTGCTGCGAGCGCTTGCTGCGGAGCAGGAGTATGAACCGGTCGAAGCCGCTCGGGGCGACTCGATGGATCTCGACCCGGCCGGTCTGGCGCCGTCAGCCTACGGCTGAGCCGGGCAGCCCGCGAGACGACAGGACCGGCATCTTGCTGCAGGTGGCCGGGGCAGGGGCATCCCTACACTGTGTCTCCGGCCCAAGCCGATAGCAGTGCCGGGCAAGGCCCTCGGAAGCAGAGGAAGTGAACCGACATGCCGCCGACCACCGCGCCAAATGCCCCGGCTCGTGAAACCGCCTACTCCGAGGCCCAGGCTGCCGCGTACGACGACAAGCGATTCACCAGCCCCGCCGGGCGGCGCATCCACGCCTTCGAGCGCGACATCCTTCTCGAGGCGCTGGCGCACGTGGACCGCAACGGGCGGATTCTCGAAGTCGGCTGCGGAACGGGTCGCTTGCTCCTCGAAGCGAGAAGCGCGGGCTACAACGTCGGCGGGCTCGACGCGTCGCCGCACATGCTCGAGAAACTCAATCAGAAGATCGCCGGTCGAGGCGGGGAGTTCGAAATGGTCGTCGGGCAGGCGGCTCAGACCGGCAGACCCGATGCCTCCTACGACTTCATATACGCGATCCGCCTGCTCAATCAGACCGAATCGCCGGCTTATGCCCTCGATGTGGTCTCCGAGATGCTTCGCCTGGCCCGGCCGGGCGCATACGTGCTGGCCGAGTTCGTCAACGGCCGCCGGCCGCGCTGGGGCGACAACAAGCGCTCGACGACGCGGCTGACTCCCGAAGAGGTGATCGAGCGAGGCCGCCACCGTGGGGGTGAGTTCGTGTACACCCGCGGAGCATTCTTCCTGAGCATGCAGGCGTACAACGCCGTGCCCGGCTGGCTCGCGCCGGCCGTCGCGGGATGCGATCGCCTGCTGTCGCGGCTGATGCCGCGCCTGTGCAGCCGGTGCTACGTCTTGTTTCGCCGGGCAGGCGAATGAAGATCGGCATCTACGCCTCCATGCTGGCCAGCGAAATCGGCCATGAGCACAACGTCTCAGGGCACATCCAGGTGCCGGCCCAATCCGCCCGGCTCCTGCACCAGGCCGGTCACGAGGTGCATCTCATCACCAACGAGTTCGGGCCGCAGCACACCTTTCCGGCAATGATGCCACGGGACCTGCGCACGCACTTCGTCGTCGATGCGCGCGTGCGGCCGGAGAAGATGCGCGGCGCCCGCTCGACCGACGGCGTTCGCCCGGGCGCGCTGCTGCGGCAGGTCTCGCAGATCCGGCGCATCATGCGTCGCCAGCGGCTCGACGTGCTGCACGTCTTCGGCTTCATGCGAACGGCCCAGCTCGGCGGCGCGCTGGCCGCCTCAGCGGTGCGCTCCCCCGTCGTCGCCACCGTGCTCAATGGCGAAGTTTCGAGAAGCGGCGGCCGGGTTGGACGCTGGCTTCTGCGCCGGCTCGACGCCGTTTGCTCTGCGACCTCGTACGTGGCCCGGCAGTATGAGAGCCTGGGCCTGACCGTGGCGCAGATCCGACATGGCGTCATCCGCGATCTGCGGGCCGAAGAGGGCTTCAATCCCGCCGCCACTCGCAATCGCGTGCTCTTCTGGCGCGACGCCAATGAGATGAACGGCGGCGATCTGAGCCTGGCTGCATTCGACGCGCTGGCGCCCAGGTTCCCGCAGTTCACGTTCACGATGGCGATTCGCCCGGCGTGGAATGAAGTGCCGGGCGTCGATGATCTGCCTCGTCGGCATCCCAACGTGCACATCCACCGCTTCCCTTACGAGCCGGGCATGAGCCTGGCCAGACTCATGAGCGAGTCGCTGCTGGTGGTGCTGCCGTTTCGCAAACTGTCCGTCGAGCCGCAATTCGCCATCGCCGAGAGCCTGGCGTCCGGCGTCGCGGTCATCACTTCCGACGTGCAGTCGAGTCCTGAACTCATCGAGCGCGGCGTGACCGGCGAGACGGCGCCGGCCGGCGACGCCGAGGCGCTGACCAGAGCGATCGACCGCCTGCTCTCCAGCCCCGAGCGACTTGGCGCGATGGGCAAGGCGGCCGCCCAGCGCTTCGCGCAGCAGTGGAACTGGTCGAACTACGTGAGTGAACTCGAAGCGCTGTACGGGCGCCTCATCCGGCATTGAGACGATCCGCTACGCGCGCACCACTGCGGCATACATCGCATCGATCTTTCCCGCAATCACATCCCAGCGGAACGTGCGCTCCACCCACGGCCGGGCGTGCGCGCCCATCTCCGCCAGGCGCGACCGATCGGCGAGCATGGCTTCGAGCTTCGCAGCGAGCGGCTCGACGCGGCAGGGCACGACCTCGCCCACGCCCGCTGCCGCTACCTCGCCCTGAATGTTGACCTGATCTGAGATGAGCACCGGCGTGCCCACGCCCAGCGCCTCGATCACCGACACGCCGAAGTTTTCCTGGTAACTGGGCAGGCAGAACAGATCCGCATCGCGCAGCGCTTCGAGGCGACCGCGACCGGCGATCATGCCCGGAAAGATCACGCGATCACCAATGCCAAGTTGCTGCGCCCGAGCCTGCAGATGCGTGAGGTACTCCGGCTCGCCGGGCCCGATGATTGCCAGCATGGCCTGCCGATCCGCAAGCCGCGCAAAGGCGGGAAGCAGCAGGTCGAGACCCTTCTTGTGATGCACGCGGCTGAGGAACATGACCAGCGGCCGGTCGCCGATGCCGTGCGCTGCGCGAAAGGCGCCGCGCACCGGCTGCAACTCGAATTCGCCCCAGTCGAGGCCGTTGGCAATGACGTGCGCCGGCGGCGCCAGGCCGAGCGGCTCGACGAGCCGGCGCTCCGTCTCCGTGGTGAAGTGCAGCGCCGCGGCGCGGTTCAGATCGCGCCGGCCGCGCAGCAGAAGGAACGCTCGCTTTCTGAGTCGCCCTTGATTGAGCGACCACGGATCGAGCATGCCGCAGGGCCTGAAGATATAGGGCACGCGGGCCGTGCGCGCTTTGGCCGCCGCGACATGCGGCGCGTGCTGCCAGAGGCCGTGGATGTGCACGAGATCGACGCCTGTTCTGAGGCGCTCGTCGATCATCTCGACCGTGCGCGGCCCCTTTGCAAACGGCCCGCGCGCCGGGCCGCCGGCTGCAAGCCGGGCGGCGCCGAGACCGGCCGACACGTCGCGCACGCGCGCCGGGTCATCGGCCGTGATGATGTGCACTTCGTGGCCGCACGCCTCCGACTGCACGCGCGCCAGCCGGGCCAGCACATTGGCCGGGCCGCCGGTTTGCGGGTCGATCGAGGTGCACACATGCAGAATCTTCATCGCGATCTCGTTCTATCGACCATTCTCGCCCTCATGGCGGACCGGCGGCGTGGGCAGCGAAAGTGTGACCAGAATCGGCCGGTGATCTGAGCCGATGTCTTCGAGCACTTCACGCGAGAGCAGTCGCACTTCAGGCGACACCCACACGCGATCGAGCGTCAGCCGCGCGGGTGCGGGCCAATCGCTGGGCCAGGTGCCTTCGATGCCGCCAAGCCGGTCGGAGGGGACCAGGCCGCTGCGGCTGAGCATGATGCGATGTCGGTAGCCGCTGGGAGTGGAGTTGAAGTCACCTCCGATGACCACGGGCACGCCGGTAGGCAGCAGCTGCTGGCGGCAGACCTCGGCCAGCAGCGAGGTCCACTCGTTGCCGCGCATCCACGACGCCGCTTCGCGCGGGCTGGGCGGATGCATCGCCGTCAGGAGGTAGCGCCCGCTGGGGTCTTCGATGAAGCACGATCGACGGTAGGCGAAGAGGTGCTGGTAGCGCTGGTCGTCGCCGTCGAAGTGCAGGCGGTGCATCGGGTGGCGGCTGAGCATCATGTCGCGCCACAGCATGCCGCGCTCCGGGCCGATCGCGAAAGGCAGAATCGATCGGACGGTTTCGTTCTCCGACAGATAGGCTTCGAGTCCCGGCTGAACCTCGATGGCGACGAGGACGTCGGGCCGGACCCGCTCGATGAGCGAGATCAGCCCATCCAGCGCGACGTGGCTGCCGTGCACGTTCGCTTCGAGCACGTGGACAACGTGGCTGCCGGGCTCGCCGCCGGCTGGAGTCGCCGCGCTCGGGCTGACGATTACCCAGCGCACCGGCCACGCGGCCACGAGCGCGAGCATGACCGCCGCTGCGGCCGCCGGCCATCGCCGCCTGGCCGCCGCTGCCAAGGCGGTAAGCAGCGCGGGAACGCACGCGAAGTAACTCACGTTGGCCAGCAGATCGATGGGCCAGGCAAGCGCGGCAAAGAACCGGCTCAGCGCCGCCAGCGCCAGCACGAGGATCCACAGCCACCACAGCGCGCTGCACACGCGGCGGCGGGCCGGGCGTCGCGGAGCCACGCCGCCATCTACTTTTTCTTCACGGTCAGCCACGCCAGATGATTGACCGGCCCATTGCCCTGGCCAATGTTGATGTTCTGACGAATCGCTTCGCTCACGATGTTGCGGGCCTGCTCCACAGCGTCGTTGAGGGGCTTGCCGAGCGTGAGGCCGCCGGCGATGGCCGCTGCGAACGTGCAGCCCGCGCCGTGCGTGTTGCCGCCCTGCCGCTTTTCGGCGACCAGTTCGACCGTCTCTTCACCGGTCCAGAACGCATCGACCATTTCCGGCGGGCTGTCGGGCGTGGGCCCCGGCCGCTCGAATCCCGTAACAACCACCGCGTGGCAGCTGAATTTTTTGGCGATCTGCTTCGCGGCAGCCATGCCTTCGGCGATCGTGTTGCAGTTCTGCCCGCCCAGCAGCCGCGCCGCTTCGACGCGATTGGGCGTAACGATCGCGGCGAATCGGAAGATCTTCTCCGCCACGGCCCTGGCTACGGCGTCGTCAACCAGTTTCCCGCCCGACTTGCTGACCATGACCGGATCGGCCACGAGCGGCTGGAGCTGATGCCGCTTGATCGCCTTGGCGACGGCGTCGGCGATCGCGACGGTGCCGATCATGCCCGTCACAGTGGACTGGCAATCGATGTCGCCGACGACGGATTCGATCTGATCTTCGACGAGATCAGCGGCGACGTGCTCGACGCGCTGCACGCCGCGCGTGTTCTGAGCGGTGATGGCGGTGACCACCGAGCAGCCGAAGACGTTCATGGCGGCCCAGGTCTTGAGATGCGCCTGCAGGCCGGCGCCGCCACTGCTGTCACTTCCGGCGATGGACAGCGCCGCTTTCATTCCCGGGGTGGTGCGTTCTTCGGCCACTGCCTGTGGTCTCCTTGTTGAATCGCCGGCTGCCTGGCTGTGCAGTGCAACGGGTCGGCAAGATAGGCGCGAGCCGCATCGTTGAAAAGCACGGCAAAGTCCGCAAAGCCGCCGCGGCCGCGATCATTGGCGGTCCGGCGCGGCCCGGCGGCGCTGGACATAGTCGAGTACGACGGGGATGAATTCGTCATTGCGCAGACCCGCCAGCCGCGCCTCCGCCTCGGCCCGCTCGGCGGTGTAGCCGTCCTCGAGCATGCGCCAGGCCATCCACACCGCCCCAACGCGGTTGCCCGAGGCGCAGTGCACCAGCAGCGGCTTTTCGCTGGTCCGGATGATGCGCAGCGATTCATCGAGCGCCTCGTCGGTGAGTTGATCGGGCCCGCCCACCGGGACGTTTTCATATTCGATATCGAGGCGGTCGAGCTCGGCCGCCTCGTCAAAGCCGCGGTTCTCGCTCTCGCGGCGGAGATCGAGCACGGACTCGATGCCGGGATAGCGCGCCGCGGCGGCCAGGTCGGCGCGCGACGGCTGGCCGCCGAGATAGACCTTCCCGTCCGCCAGCGCCATGTCATGCGCGCCCAGGCTCGCCGACTGCACGCCGTGATTCGCGGCAGCCGCAGCGTCTGCCCGCTCGCGGCTCGCGGAAGTCGTCTCGCATCCGACCAGGGACGCGGCAGCGACCGCAAGCAGGACGCATTCAACCAGAACGTGGCGCATCGTCGTGTTCCTCCCGGGATGAAGATTTCAACTTCTGCAGCACCTGCCGCGCCGTTTCGCGAACGACTTCGTGCTCAGCCGCGTCGGCGGCCAGTTGAGCGATTCTATTGAGCAGATCGGGATCGCGCCGCCGCACGAGGTAGTTGCCCGCGGCGATGAGGGCATTGCGCTTCATCATCCACAGCTTGGCCCGCTTCATGGCCGAGCGCGTGAAGGCGGCGAGACGGTCGTCCTGCGACCAGTTCAGAATCTCGAGCAGGTCAAACCCGCCGCGCCGCGGGCGGTACGCCTCGTGCACCGGCGCCGCCAGCGTGCGCGGCGTATCGCCGTTGTGGGGGCAGACTTCCTGGCACACGTCGCAGCCGAAGATCCAGTCGCCTATTCCCGCGTGCCATCGCTCGTCGATCAGGCCGCGCAACTCGATCGTGTGGTAACTGATGCACTCCGTGGCGTCGAGCGACCAGGGCGTGAGCGCGCCGGTCGGGCAGGCGTCGAGGCAGCGCGTACACGAGCCGCAGTGGTCGTCGTATGGCTGTGAATTCGTTTCGAGCGGCAGGGTGGTGATGATCTCGCCCAGCAGCAGGTAACTGCCCACGCCGGGCTCGATGAGCATGGTGTTCTTGCCGACGTAGCCCAGCCCGGCGCGCCGGGCGTGCTCGCGCTCGAGCACGGGGGCGGTATCGACGCAGGCGACGAACTCATGTCCGTTGAATTCGCAGGCGAGCGCATCGCACAGCTCATGCAGCCGCCGCTTCATCACGCGGTGGTAGTCATCGCCGCGTGCGTAGCGCGCGATGCGGCCGGTGCGCCCGCGGGGCGCCTGCATCTCGGGTTCTGACGCCGCGTAACGGTCTGCCACGCAAATGACCGACTGGGCGCCGAGCAGCTTTTTCCGCGGATCGATGCGTTGAGCCAGATGCGATTCGAGGTACTCCATCTGCCCGTGCCGGCCGGCCTCGAGCCAGGCGATCAGCTCGCGGTGATGCTCGATCGTCTCGGCGGAAGCCACGCCGCTGAGTGCAAAGCCGAGTTCCGCGCACCGATCGAACACCCGCCTTGCAGCAACTCCGGCGGCGTGGTCCTCCATCACGGCGCTCACCGCTCGCGAATCGTGGATTCAGCCGGCGGCGCATCGGGATCCGGATCGAGGCGCGAGGGATCGCGCGTCGTTTCCGGCCGCTCTTCCGGCGCGGCGTTGCGGATGCTGTCGATCACCGCCTGCATGAGCGTATTGCGCTCGGGCACGAAGCGAACGTTCAGGCCGCGCTGCACTTCCGATTCGTACAGCACGCGCACCGTTTCGCCGTAGGTCAGGCCCAGCGACGGGTCGAGGCTGTACTGGGACGGCCGGGCCCCCAGGAACGTGATGAAGCCGATCAGATCCGAAGGCGGTTCGTATTCCACCGCCTCGAGCGATCCCTTCGTGCGATAGCGCACGCGCAATGGCTCGTCGCTGCCGTAGCGCACGATCTGCAGCCGATCCGAGAGCGCCTGCACGAGCACTTCATCCGCAAAGCCGTTGTCCGAGCCGAACACGACCAGCTGCGGCTTGTCCTGCAGCGTGGCATAGACCATCCGCTTCTCGGAAGGCACCGCGTAAACCTCGAATTCCTGCTGCGGATCGAGCGTCATGCGCTTCACCAGCGGGTCGCGCTGCTTGAGCAGGGCGTCGAATGTCGCTACGCGCACGTCAAACGATTCGTCGTTGAGCAGCTCGCGCAGCGCCAGGCTGATGCGCGGCGAAGCGGGCATGTCGCCCAGCAGGTTAATCGCATCCACGCGCAGCGCGTTGTCGGTGTCGACCGCGAGTTCGACGAGGTGCGGCACGACGCGCGGATCGTCCAGCCGGGCGCCGGCGTTGAGCGCCGCCAGGCGGGGAATCACGTCCGGGCAGGTGTAGAGGTGTGAAAAGCCGTTGATCGCCAGTTCGCCCAGCGCCACCCAGCACCAGGTCACGGGAACAGCGTCAATCGGATTCTCCATGACCCACTGCGCGAGGAAGTTGGCTCGCGATTCGATGCCACCCTGGAAAATCTGCGTGTGCAGCATCGTCTCCACGAACACTTCCGAGTCGGCGTGGCGGCTGGGAGGCACGGTGATGAGAATCTGCTCCTCAGAGTGGCCGGCCACGGGGTCGGCTGTGGGCCGCGTCTGCGAGGGCTCCTGCGGGAAGCGCGAGTTGATCGCGTCGATGATGGCGCGGGCCCGGCCGAAGTTCGGCGTGCGCAGCTGCAGGATCAGGGGCATGTCGTCAGTCAGTACGCCGCCGTTGAGGATGCGGGCGACGCGCCGATCGACGACGACGCCCGCGCTGCTGGGCTGGCCCTCCGGCGCGGAAGGATCCGGCAGGCCCCATTCGACGCCGCCCACGAGCGAGTTGCGATCGTCCGGGGCAAAGGGATTGATGAACAGATCGCCGTGCGCCTGCGCGACGGGCTTGACGCCCTGCACCGCGCCGGTGAATCCGCTGCTCAGGTTGGTGGTCCAGAGGCGGCCGCCCTCGAGGCTGGTGGTGCTCGAGCCCGGCGCCGCCGAGACCATGACGTCAAAGCGGGTGCCTTTGACCGCTCCGGCGGGAATCACGGCCTGCACAAGCACTGCCGCCGTGTTCTTGTCCTGGAGCAGTTTGGTCATGGTGATGCGCTGCTCGGTCTCGATCCGCGGGTCGGGCAGCAGCTTGGAGCCCTCGCGTTCGAGGTACGCCCGAATGGGCAGCGGCGTATCCGCCGAGCCGGTGCCGTCGAGCCCGACGACGACGCCGTAGCCCTGCACAAGCGAGCGGCCGTACCCGCGCAATTCGGCCTCGTAAAGGACCGTGCCGCGCAGGTAGCGCGGCAGCGGATTGGGAGTCAGTTCCGGGGTGGTGAGCTTCGGCGGCGGCTTGTCGTCGGAGCACGCGGGCGTGACGAGCACCGCTGCACCCATACCAAGCGCGAGCGACAGAACGCCGGAGAGAGAGAACTGATGAGCCATGGATCTTCCTCGCACAAGGCAAGTCGGAGCAACTGGTTGGCAGGCCGCCGCCCCCCGGCCGCACCCGCCCAAACCCAGCGTCAAGCGTATGGCCGAACTCGCGGGGCGACCACAGCCGGGCCAAGGCAACCGCCCCGACGCGCGTGGTTTTGCAGCCGAAACCGCCGGCAGTTCGATACGCTCCTGCGAGAGTGCCAGATGCACGATAGTTCCTGGACCGGCTCAATCCGAGACTTCCTGACCTTCATCCGCGTGGAATGCGGCCTGGCGGCCAACACGCTCACCGCTTACTCAGCCGATCTCCGCGACCTCGAACAAGACCTGACGGCGTTGCAGCGCCCCAGCCTGGCGACCGTCGAGCCGCAGGATCTCGCCACCCACATCCGCAACCTCAAGACCGAGCGAGGCCTCTCGACCTCGAGCGTCTGCCGCCATCTGGCCACGACGCGCATGTTCTTCCGGTTCCTGCACGCCAACGGACGCATTGAGCGCAACCCTGCCGAGCTGCTTGAAACACCGACGCGCTGGCAGCGGCTGCCCGGCTGCCTTTCGCCGATCCAGATGAAGAAGCTCCTCGCGGCCCCGAACGAATCGCAGGGCCCGCTGTGGATTCGCGATCGCGCGCTGCTCGAACTTTTGTACGCCGCCGGCCTGCGCGCCAGCGAGGTGGTGCGGGTGCGCGTCCGCGATGTGCATGCAGCATTGGGCGTGGTGGATGTAATCGGCAAGGGCAACCGGCAGCGCCTGGTTCCGCTCGGAAAGCCCGCCCTGGCCGCGATTGCCGACTACCTCGACGCGCTGCGCCCGCTGCTTGCTGCGAAAGCGGCGGGCCGCGATGACGAGCGGCTTGTTCTCTCGCGCTCGGGCCGGCCGCTCGAGCGCATCGCCATCTGGCAGATCGTTCGCCGCCAGGCGCTGGCCGCCGGCTTGCGAAACGTGCACCCTCACATGCTGCGTCACAGTTTCGCGACGCACCTGGTCTCGGGCGGGGCGAATCTGCGCGTCGTGCAGGAACTGCTTGGCCATGCGGACATCAAAACCACGCAGACCTACACGCACGTGGACGCCAGCCGCCTGCGCGAAGTCCACGCGAAGTTCCATCCGCGCTCGTAGCGGCGATGAAAGGCGACGCGACCGCGATCAGAGGCGACACGACGGAGAGCGAAAAAGACAGCACCTCGCGACGAGCGCGAGGTGCTGGGGATTTCGGTCCGAAATCTTCAGAGGCAGTGAGGCTCAGGCGCGGCGGCGACGGCCACCGATGGCGAGCGAGCCGAGGCCGAGCAGGGCGAGGCTGCCGGGCGCGGGGATTTCGTAGAGCAGGACGGAGCAGAGCCATTCGCCGCGGCCCTGGAAGTTTTCGACTTCGGTGTCCTGCGCGTCAAAGCTGTCCCACGTCGTGTTGTAGGGGCCGATCACGACGAGGTACTCACCAGCGAGCAGGTTGATCTCGTTGGTGATGTTGCCCTGACGGGTCGTGCCGTTGAACGGATCGTTGGGCTGGGGCGCATCGCCGGCGGCGATGTAGGCGTCGAAGACGTCGCCCGAGTCGTAGTCGTCGTTGATGGCGAGGATCTGCAGGCCGTCACCCGTGTAGAGGGCGAGTTCGGTATCAGAGCCGAGATCGAACGAGCCGAAGCTGTCGAGGATCAGGCCGTAGCCGCTACCCTGCGTCACGTTGCGATCGAGCGTGAATCGCATGCCGAAAAGCACGTTGCCGTTGTTCTCAAAGAAGCCGGCGTCCTGAAGGGCAACACCAACCTGCAGCACGCCGCCGTTCGCGATCGGGAAATCGGCGAGAGCCGGAGTCGCAACCGCGGCAGTCAGTGCGGCGCCACACAAAAGGGTCTTGATCTGGTTCATTTCTCACACTCTCCTGTACTGTTTGAGCCCGGACCGTAGGCTGGACTTGGAACGATGATCATCACTCGCGCGCTCGGTATCGACTTTCGAGCCGATTCCGCACCAGTCCCCTGGCGAGACGGCCCTTCACCACCGTACGGGTGGACTTCAGGCTCTTCGCCCAGACACGCGACGCATGCTGATGGAGTTCGTTCTCCTCTCCTCAACATGACTCTACCAGTGTATCAGATTACTCGGTTTTTGCCCAGATGTCCAGTGGGAAGTGCAAATTCCTGCACCATTTTGCAAAATCGTCCCGCAACAACCAGATTGCTGCTTCAGATCGGCCCCTCCGGCCCCACGTCCGATAAGCTAGTACCTCGCCACGCTCGAATCCACGCCCGTTGACCACGCGTCAATCCCGCCAGCCAGCGACCAGACGTCCGAAAACCCCTGCTCACGCAAAAATGCCGCGACTCGCAGCGATCGCTGCCCGCGGTGGCAGTGAATCACGATCCGCGCGTCGCGATGCGCCTCCAACTCCTCAAGCCGGCTGGGAATCTCCCCCATCGGGACGAGAACAGCCCCGTCAATGCGGGCTACGGCGTGCTCCTCGGGCGTCCGGCAGTCGATCAGCAGCAGCGTGTGATCGCCGGCCATCTCGGCGGCGAGCCGTTGAGGCGTCACTTCCCAATCCTCCCGGAGCCGATAGCCGGCGGGAAGGCCTGTTTCAGTATTGGGACCCTGGCTCATGGCTGCGGCGCGGTCGGGCTGATGTCGATGGGGTCGGTCGCGGGCTGCAGTTCGTACGCATCCTTGGGACCGTGCAGGATCTTGCGCGGCCGCTGGATGAACGCCATTCTGAAGGGCGCCATGACCAGGTTGCCCAGTTGCACGATGGGATCGGTCACGATCTCGAGGTATTCAGCCCCCAATGTGCGCGGATGATCCGCCAGATCGAGGGCCGTGTCCGGGGTCGGATAGTCGCCTAACTCGCGCACGCGGTAGCGGTCCCCGATGGTAAATGATCGGACGTAGGTCGGCCGCGTCTCGACGTCGTCGCGCGACAGGCGGACTTCCGTGGCCGGCCAGTCGCTGCGGTCGATGCCGGCAACGGAGGGTTCGCCGCTGAAGGTAGCCGGAGGCGCGTCCGGCTTGAGGGCCGGCAGCGGAGTGGCCTGGCGCGGCTGGTTATCGACGTTCATCGACCCGCACCCCTGCCCGAACCACATCGACATGGTGACCCAGAACGTCAGCCAGATGATGCGCATCTTCATATCCAAACGGCCTCCAGTCCAAAGTGGAGTGTATGGCCCTGCGGCCCAGCAGACAGCATGCGCCACGGCGGGGAGGTTGTCAATCGGGAAGGTCAATAAACTCGCGCACCACCTCCCGGGCGATCTCAGCATCAAAGCCGCGGCGCGCCAGCAGGCCGAGCAGCCGCATCGCCTGCTTTTCACTCGACAGGTGACGCATGGACGGCCGCCGGGCACGGATCAGCGCCCGAGCCTGCTCGATCGGGCTGGGCGAGTCGCGGTTTGCTTCATCGATCGCCTCGCGGGCCGCCTCGGCGTCCACGCCGTGGCGTTCGAGCACGTGGCGCATGAGCCGTTCGCCTGCCGGTCCGCGGCGCTGTGTCTGTTCAATCGCCTCGCGCGCAAAGGCGCGATCATCGAGCAGGTTCAGCTCGCGCAATCGATCGAGGATCGCTTCGACGTGCTCGGCGGTGAATCCTCGTTCACTCAGGTGCGCTCGCATCTCCGCTTCGCTGCGTGCGCGGCGCCTGAGGTGCTGGAGCGCGCGGTCGAGCCCGGCGGCGAATCGGGCGCGATGAAAGATCTCAGCAAGCCGGTTCTGAGAGAGCGCTTCACCGACGTCAAGTTGCAGGTCCGCCACATCGCGGGCGCGCAGCGTGGTCAGCCGCCGGCGGCCGGCGTGCACGGCTATCCATTGCGGGTCGCGGCCCGTGGGCGTGAGCGAGGTAATCGAATCGCCGATGAACGGCGCCCAATCCTCGAATCGCTCCGGCCCTGTCAGCCGCCCAGCGATTGCAGATACTCCTGGAGTTCGCGGTGCGCTTTGGCGTCGGCGCCGGGCGAGACGGCCTGCAGGCCGCTGCGCAGCGTCGCGCAGGCATCGTCAGTGCGGCCCATGGCTTCGAGCGATCGCGCTTTGTGGTAGTAGGCGTAGCCATGCGCGGGTTCGACGGCAATGACGCGATCGAAACAGGCGATCGCCTGCTCGTGATCGGCCGCCTTGACGTACTCTTGAGCCAGGGCGTAGAGGCAGAACGCATCGTCAGGCTCGAGTTCGAGCAGGCGGCGAAGTTTTTCGAGACGGTCGCTGGCCATGGATGCATCGAATCCTACGCTACCGCCCCGCCGCGAGGTGGCGCCCGCCGGCGGCGCCGCAAGGCGCTGCGGCGGCTGGATTGTGGATGAGCAAGGGGAGCAAAGATGCCTGCATTTCCGTCGCTTTACCGTATCGCCGGGCGGCTTGTGAGTACTGCGGCGATCGTCGCGTGTTCAACGGTCATGGCCGATGATCGCATCACCCTGATTGGCGGGGATGTCATTCACGGCACGATCGTCGAGCAAACGGAAGAGAACATCATCTTCGAACACGCCGTGCTGGGCCGCATGGTGATCGAGCGGACGAAGATCGAGTCGATCACGCTCGAGGGTCAGGAGCCTGCCGAGCCCACCCCGCAGCAGGCGCAGGCGGAGGGTCAGGCCGAAGCGGCCGCGGCCGGCGCGCCCGTAGAGGCGACGACCACGATCGAAGAGCAGACGCCGGCGCCGAGTCCGTGGAAGTCGCGCTTCGAGGCCGGGTTCAACGGCAGCGAGGGCCGCACGGAGAAGCTCGATGCGCGCCTCACTTTCGCCACCGAGCGGCGCACTGACGAGACGCGGCTGGCGCTCGATGCGAATTACCGCGCCGCCACTTCGCAAGGAGACCGCACGCAGAACAAGTTCGACGCGGGCGGCATCCACGACTGGTACTTTCCCGAGTCGCCCTGGCTCGCGTTCGTGCAGGGCCGTTTCGAATACGATGAGTTCGCGGCCTACGACCAGCGGTATTCGGCGGGTGGCGGCCTGGGTTACACGTTCATCAAAGATGACAAGACCGAACTCGTCGGCCGCGTCGGCCTGGGCGGCTCGCTTGAGAATGGCGGGCCCAATGACGGCGAGATCACGCCCGAGGGCATCATCAAACTCGATCTCACCCATCACTTCAGCGAGATCACCAGCATCGTCGCCGGGGCCGAGTATTACCCCGACCTGAGCGAATTCGGCGACTACCGCGCCGTTCTCAGCGCCGCCGTCGAGACCAAGCTCTCCGTCGGCAGCCCCGCCAGCCTCAAATTCGGCGTGCGCCAGGAATTCGAGGAATACGAGAACTCCGACCGCGAAGACCTGCTCGAGTTCTTCGGCCTGCTCGTGGTGGAGTTCTGAGCGGCGGCGTAGCGCCGATGACTCGATGCCGTGGTGCCTTTCCCGAATGGCCAGTGCCTAATGCCAAGTGCCTAATGCCTCGCCTTACTCAAACTCATGCACCACCAGCTGGCTGATGGCGCACTCGTTCTGGACCACGGCCTGGAAGAGGATGGTCTGGCCGCGGGCGATGAGGGGGACGGTGCGGGTGATTGACGCCACGCCATTGGCGTCGGCGGTGGTGGTGCCGATGAGGGTCGGGTCTTCGATCTGCAGGGCGTTCTGCTGGAGGTTGCAGCCGGGGATGATGGCGCCGCCGCCGCGCCGGCTGTAGAGGAAGGCGATGCGCTTGCCGGGTGTCACGCCCGAAACGGCCAGCGTGTTTGACGCGCCCGCAGCGCCGGGCGAGGGCGCGCTGAGGTTCATCGTGGGGTAGACCGGACTGACGAGTGCGCCGGTCGACACGCCAGATCGCCGCGCCTGGCAGGCGATCTGCCCGGCGTCGTTGATCTGGTTGGCTACTTCGAGCACCCAACCGGATCGCGGCGGGATGATTTCGTTGAGATCGATCATGTGCAGTTGCGGCGTCCAGTAGACGGCGCGGCTGCTGTTATAGGTGTTTCCATAGCCGACGATCTCGCCCTGGTCGTTGATATCTTGCGCCATACTATACGGACTGACGCCGCGTTGATGGATGTCGATGAGCGTGTTGTCGCGCCAGAGGAAGGCATGATTCTCGCTGCCGCCGTTGCCGCTGTAGCCGACTACGTGTCCGAGGTCGTTCACGGCATATGCCTGACTGAACCGGTCGCCGATGAAGAGGCCGAGATCGATCACGGTTTCCGGATCCGTCCAAAGCGCGGCGTGGAAGTACTCGTTCGGAAGTCTTGCCGAACCAACGACAAATGCACCGTCGGAAGAATTACTCCACCCAAAGGAGTTCGTCCCGCCGAGCGTGGCCAGCATCTGCATCACCCCTCTCTGCCACACGAACCCTCGCGTTGTTCCCGCTTCAACTTCCGCCCATCCTACGATGACCCCGCTTTCACTAATCCCCTCGGCCGAACTCTCATCGCCGCCGAATGTGCCTAAATCCGTCATCTGCCCATTTGACCACAGAAATGCATGGCGGTTGAAACCAAGAATGTTCGAACTGCCAACAACATCATTGCGATCGTTGATCGCCAGCGGTATGGTACTTCCTCCATTGATCGATCCGAGGTACGTATACTCGCCGTGATCCCAGATGTAAGCGACACTCGTCAATCCAACGAATTGCGTAGCGGCGACTACGCCGGCGTTGTTGATCGCATGCGCCTCTCCCACGTCGCCTCCATCGAACGGCCCGATCTGGATCACGGCGACGGGCGACTGACCCGTGGCGGCCGCCGCAACGGCCACAGTCAGCGTGAACGACAGTACCCGAGAATGTAATCTCGCTCTGTGCATCTTAACCTCCTCTGCTAAAGGCAAGCAGCGCAGCAGATTCTCATCCGCCGCGCTGTAAATCAGTTGTTGCACTGCGGACAGGTCTCCGCAAGCGTGCAGGCGATGTCGTGCGGCGTGAAGGAACTGAGCATCCATGTCACCGCCGCCGTTTCGTATTCGTTCTTGAACACCGTCATCAGGTCCGTTGGCAGGTGCGAGGTCTTGAAGTTCTGCGCTTTGATCGCCGCCACGTCGAACCGGCTCGGTTCGGCCAGCGTGCCGATCTGGAGCACTGAGCCGTAGCAGGCGTTGTTGAACCCGGCGGAGTTGAGCGTTGACAGGAGCGTAGTAAGGCCCAGGTCGCCGTTCTTTCCAAACGCCTCGATGTCCGCGTCGATCCAAGCATTCTGAATGAACGTGTTCCACGGATCATTCGGGGTGTCGAGATGGTTCTTGTAATACTCAGCCACATCGTCTTCATTGGAGCCAGCCGCGAACCACGCTCCACTCGGCAGCGATGTAAACTCCATGCACACGCGCCGATGCGGCGGCGTCCACGGCGGCGCCGGCGTCGAGTAATCACCCGTCCCCGTCAGCATCTCCGCCGCATCCACGCCGTCTTCGACGAACTCGAAGTTGATGTGCACGTCGAAGTAGGCCTGGTTCTCATTGCACCAGTCGCACAAACGGTTCACGCGATACCACGCCGAGTAGCCTTCCTCCTCTTCATTTCCTCCGTTGGCGTGGCCTTCGCGCACCGCGTTCTCACCGATGGCCGGAGCGATGATCCGCATCGGCCGGCCCGCCATCGCTGAACCTTCGCGC
>CAUJHZ010000067.1 GCA_963205185.1 Planctomycetota bacterium
TTCGATTGCCGCGCGAGGTGCATCGTGAGCGCTGATTCGCGTAACGCCACGTCGAGGCCGCGGCTGCGCAGGCCGTAGATGACCTGATCATCGCTCCACTGGCCCTGGTTGGGCACGAAGTAGACGCCGCGCAGGCCGAGGCTGAGCACCTCCTGAGCGCGCTGCGGCCCATCCATTGCCGCGGCGCCCGCGCCCAATGCGGCCAGAGTCATCATCGCAATCACCGCCCGCTCAGCCAGCGTCGCGTCGTATCGCATAGCGCCCTCCTCTGCCCACCCTGAACGGGCGGCCAGTTGAGTGTACCACATCGCAGGTGGATCCGGGCGAGGAAATGCCCTTGATTCTCGTCAAGACCGGGGTCAGCGGATAGAAAGGGAGACAGCCACCGCCTGAGGATCGCCCAGGCCGCATGCCATGCGCGCGTACCGGCCTTGCGCCCGTATGAGAACGCTGGGTAGCGGTTTGCTGTTTGAGGCCGCGGCGGCCGGCTCTTCGTATTGCGCGTGTCTCAGGAGATCACGTGCTCGGTGGCCTGGCTGCCTTTGCTGATCTGGTCCCAGCGCGTCTGGTCCATCATGGGGCCGTCGAGGTCATCATCCTCGAAGACCGACGCCGAGCGGCGCAACTTCAGGTACATCGGCAGGCCGAGCAGCAGCAGCGCGCTGACCGATGAGCCGAACGCGATGCCGGCGATCTGCACGCGGTTGTCCTTGGCCGGAAGGGCATCGACCGTGGCGGGCACGGCGAGGTTGGTCGTCGCGCCGTCGGTTCGGCGGCCGCGCTCGGCGTTGGAGGCGCTCACCAGCCCGATCGAATACGTCTCGAGCAGGCGCTGAACTTCGTCGCGGCCGGTCGCGGTGAGTTCGAGGTTGATCGTGCCCGGCTCAGGCGAACCGATGACGAGGTTGGCTTCGAGGAAGGTGCGGAGATTGGCCGGCTCGGCCAGGTCGGTGTAGCCGCGCTGCCGCAGCCGTTCGGCGATGCCGTTCACGACCGCATCGCTCATGAGCATCTGCTCGTGCACGGTCTGCCAGAGGTTGATCTGGTTGGCGGTGAGCGGGAAGCCGGGCTTGCCCTTGGCTTCGATGGTGGCGTGCGCGGTGTAGGCGGTGGGCCAGAAGGTCATCACGCCGAAGTAGCTGGCAGCGCCGAGAATCGAGATCGTGAGCACCATGAGAAAGAGGTTGGTCACCGCGCTCGAGCGGGCCCAGCGGCGGATCATGCGCTGCTCGGCGAGTTCGAGGTTGCGGCGGACATCCTGAAGGGTGCGGCGTTCATCGTCGAAGCCGCGCGCCTGGTGGGCCTGCTGCTTGACGACGTCGCGGGCTTTGTTGAGCCGCTGCGAACGATCGCGAATGGCCTTGCGCATGCGCTGCAGGCGCTGGCGGCGGAGCGCGGTGAAGCCATCATCGCCGGTGGCGGGCTGCCTGGCGGCCTGATTCTGCTTGATCGCTTTCTTGAGCTGAGCAATCTCCGCCTCGCGCTGGGCCGTCTCGGCGGTCGCGGTCTTGAGCGACTGCTGCATCGAGCGGATGTGGTTGCTCAGGTCTTCGATGGCCTGGTCGCGGCGGGCGAGTTCTTCGCTGCTTGCCTCGGCTGGGTTTGAGCCGCTCTGCGCCGCTGCCTGCAGTCGAGCTTCGAGTGACTTGACTTCTTCTTCGAGCGCTGCGATGCGCTGGTCGCGCTGCGCGAGTTCTTCGCCGGTGGTCGAATCACCCTGGTTTGACGCGGCGTCGGCGGCAGCCTGCACCTGGGCCTTGAGCGATTCGATCTCCTGCTCGAGGCCGGCGATGCGCTGATCGCGCGCGGCGAGTTCGGCGGGATCAACGCCGGCGGATGCCCCCGCGACGGGCGCGGCGGCGAGTTGAGATTCGAGTTCGGCGATTCGGCGGTCGCGGTCTTCGAGCGCGGCCAGTGCCGCGGTTCCAGTCTGGATCTGCTCGGCCTGGGCGTCGAGGGCTTTGCCCAGTTCCATGAGTTTGCGCTTGGCGGCGTCGAGCTGCTCGCAGCGCGCTTTGAGGTCGGCATTGGCTTTGCGAAGCGCCGCCTCGAGTTCACTCGCCTTGCCCTGAGCCGCGTCGAGGTCGGCCTGGAGCGAATCGGCGCGCAGCGCGGCCTGCTCGAGTTCCGCCTTGTGGGCCTGCTCGGTCCTGCTCGATTCGGCCCGCGCGGACTCGAGGTGCTCCTTGAGCGCGGTGATCTGCTTGCGGGCTTCGTCGAGTTGGGCCTGCAACTGCTCGCCGCGCTCATCGCGCGACCTGGTGATCTCGTCGAGGCGCTGGTCCACGGCCTGCATCGCGGTGCGGTGCTCCTGCTCGCAGCGGTCGCGCTGCTCCTGCAGGCTCGCCAGCTGCTGCTTGAGCTGTTCGCGGCTGGCTTCAAGGGATTCAGCGTTGGCCCGATGCTCGGCCTGCGCTGCGGCGAGCTGCTCGCGCTCGCCGTTGACCGCCGTTCGCTGCTGCTCGACCGCCTCGCGCTCCTGTGCCAGCGCGGTGCGGTCGGCTTCGATGCTGTGTTTGACCTGATCGAGTTCGCGGCGTTCGGTGTCGGCGAGTTCGCACAGCGACTCGACGTGCTTCTCGCGCTCGTCGAGTTCTGCGGTGCGCTGCTGGAGGGCCGCGACGGCCTGCTGGAGTTCGCCGCCGCGCTGGTCGAGTTCGGCCTGGCGCTTGTCGAGGGCCGCCTGCTTCTGGTGGATCGAGTCCACGACGGCGCCGCTCTCCTTTGACACCTTGCGCAGGCGCTCGAGGCGACCTTCCACGTCGGCGATGATGTCGAGCACATCATCCGTGGACGAGTCGGCGGGCGCGGCGGAGTGGGTCGGAGAAGCGGCGTTCTCGACGTCGTGCGAATCGGTCATGATCATCACCTCGAGGCTGCGGCGGCTGGTTCGAGCGCTCGGGGTCGTTATCGGCGTGAAGAGGGGCAGACTGAACCGCCCGCGGCTGGAAGGCGGGCGAGATTACGGCCTTTCCCGAAACGCCCGATGATTCGGCCGCTGCTAGGATTTCAGGCCCGATTCGGCCCTTCCCAGGTTGCGGAGAAGTTGCGGAAAATGACGCCGACGCTCAAGGACATCGCAGCCAAGGTGGACGCCGGCCAGCGCCTGAGCCTCGAAGAAGGCATGGCCCTTTTTCGCACGAGCGATCTGTGGGAACTGTGCCGCCTGGCCAACCGCGTCCGCGAGCGGTTACACGGCCGGCGGGCGTACTACAACGTCAACCGCCACGTGAACTACACGAACATCTGCGCGCTGTCGTGCAAGTTCTGCTCGTTCTATCGCAAGAAGGATGACGACGGCGCGTACGAGTTCGACGTACAGGCGATCGCCGACGAGGCGGCGGCGGCCGAGGCGGCCGGCGCGACGGAGATTCACATCGTCGGCGGGCTGCACCCCTGGCAGCCGTTTTCGTATTACACCGACATGCTCCGCGCGATCCGCGAGCGCGCGCCGAAACTGCACATCAAGGCGTTCACTGCGGTGGAGATCGTGCACCTGGCGCGCATCGCCAAACGGCCGAACGACATTGCGGGCGTGCTGCGCGATCTGAAGGAGGCGGGCCTGGGCTCGCTGCCCGGCGGCGGGGCGGAGGTGTTCGACGATCGCGTGCACGACGAGGCGTTCAAGGGCAAGATCCGCAGCGACAAGTGGCTGCAGGTCCACTGCGAAGCGCACAAACTCGGCATGAACACCAACGCGACGATCCTCTACGGCCACATCGAGTCGCTCGAAGACCGCCTGCATCACATGGACCTGCTGCGCAGCGCGCAGGATGAGGCGATCGCGGCCGGGCCGGCGTCGGGGCGGTTTCAGACGATCATTCCGCTGCCGTTCATACCGGATGAAAGCGAACTGGAGCACCTGCCTGGGCCCAGCGGCGTGGAGAACCTGCGCATGCTCGCCGTGTGCCGGCTCATGCTCGACAACTTCGCGCACGTCAAGACGTTCTGGATCATGCAGACGCTGGAGATGGCGGAACTCATGCTGCAGGCGGGCGCGGATGACATCGACGGCACCGTGGTGTGGTACGACATCACCAAGGTCGGCGGCAGCGACACGCACCAGGAGACGGATGTGAAGCGCCTGGTTCGGGCCATCCGCGATGCAGGCTACGAACCGGTCGAGCGCGACACGCTCTATCGGCCCGTGTTGCGCGAAGGCGCGCAGTGGCGCGTGGCGGAGGCCGTGGGGGTTTGAAGCGGCGCGAAAGCGGGCGAAGCGCAATCGAAGATTTCATGCGAAGACGCAAGCGGCGTCAGTCACTGCCGCGCCAGATGCCACAGGATGATCCCTGCTGCGACGGCGACGTTGAGCGAGTCGGTGCCCAGGTGCATGGGGATTGTGAGCCGGCGGTCGCAGACGTCGAGCCAGTAGCGATCGAGGCCCTGCGATTCGCTGCCAAAGAGGATGGCGGTGCGCTCGGCGCGCGTCGTGGCGGCGCTGAGGATTTCGGCGTCGGCGTCGGCGTCGGCGTCATTGGCGACGGTGGCGATCAGTTCGACGTTCCACCGCTGGCGCAGGGCGTTCAGATCGGCGCGGAGATCGGCCGAGCGCACGATGGGCAGGGTGAAGGCCGCGCCCATCGACACGCGCACCACGCGGCGGAAGAACGGGTCGCAGCAGCGCTGACCGAGGAGCATGCCGCCGGCGCCCAGCGCCGCAGCGATGCGCATCAGCGAGCCGAGATTCTCGGTGTTGTGCGTCTCCGGGCAAATGACCAGCGTCGTGCGGCCCGCGGCGTTGATGAGCGAGTCGAGCGACGGGTTGGCCGGCCGGCAGCCGCAGCCGATCACGCCCGAGTGGAACTTGAAGCCGAGGATGGCGTCGATGATCGAATCGGGCGCGACGTAGACGGGGCAGCGGCCGGCGGCGAGCGGCGCGATCTCGGCGACTTTTCGCGATGTCACGAGGACGGAGTGCGTCTGCAGCCGGCTGGCGAGCAGGCGGCGCACGAGGTGTTCGCCCTCGGCGATGAAGAGCGACTCATTCGCCGCGGCCAGTTCGCGGTCGCGCGTGTTCATGTAGGGCCAGAGGCGCGGATCATCGGGCGAATCGACGGCGATGACGTCGGCGGGCATCACCTCATCGTATCGCGCTGCGGGCCCATCCAAAGCCTCGGCTCGGCATGGCGTGCCTATGCTCCCTCTTTGGAAGACTGTGGAGATGGACATGCCCCTGGTGGTGACCGGTTCGATCGGCATTGACACGATTCACACGCCCAGCAGCAGCGCGGCGGAAGTGCTCGGCGGGTCGTGCACCTACTTCGCCGCAGCGGCGAGTTTTTTTCATCCGGTGCGCCTGGTGGCCGCGGTGGGAGAGGACTTCGATCCGCGATTTCTCGAGACGATCCGCACGTTTCCCGGCGTGGATCTTCAGGGTCTCGAGACGCGGCGAGGCTCGGAGACGTTCCGCTGGACCGGCCGGTACCACCACAACATGAATGATCGCGACACGCTGGAGGTCGACCTGGGCGTGCTGGGCGAGGCGCCGCCACCCGTGCCCGAGTCGTTTCGCGATTCGCAGTTCGTCTTCCTGGCCAACGCGTTTCCGAAGAACCAGATGCAGTTCCTCGAGTCGTTTCCCAAGCGCCGCCTCGCCGTGGCCGACACGATGGATCTGTGGATCAGCACCGAGCGCGAGGCGCTCAACGAACTGCTCGACCGCATCGACGGCCTGGTGCTCAATGACAGCGAAGCGGAGATGCTCACCGAAATGAGCAATCCCGTCAAGGCGGCGCTGACGATTCGCGAGCGCTACAACCTCAAGTTCGTCGTGCTCAAGAAGGGCGAGCACGGCTGCCTGCTGGCGCACGAGGAAGGCATGGCGGTCCTGCCGGCGTATCCGGTCGAGTCGGTCGTCGATCCGACCGGCGCGGGCGACTGCTTCGCCGGCGGCATGATGGGCTATCTCGCGTCGATCAACCGCACCGACTTCTCGTCGATCCAGCACGCGCTGACGCACGGCACGGTCATCTCGAGTTTTACCGTCGAGGCGTTCAGCCTGGAGCGATTGCGGCAGATCGGCATTGCCGACATCCATCGACGGATGATCCAGTTTGCCCGAGCGGTGCGCGTGGTGTGAGCGATGGGCTTCAAAGTTGTTGACATCGAGACCACGCCGAACCCCAACGCGCTGAAGTTCAACCTCGACCAGCCGATCAGCACGGGGACGCTGAGCTTTCTGAGCGCGGCCAGCGCGGCGGAGCATCCGCTCGCAGCGAGGCTGCTGGGCATCGACGGCGTGGTGACGCTCATGTTCCGCGGCGACTTCGTGACGGTGAACAAGCGGGCCGATGCCGACTGGGGGCCCATCAAGGCGAAGGTGCGCCAGGCGCTGGCGGAGGCCGAGGCGCTGCCGGAGGCGGGGTTTTGACGCAGCTTCGTGTCGCGCTCCCCTGCGGTCGCCGTGGCGAGCCTTCGGCTCGCGGCTGGGCGGGCGCGCCGCATCGCGCCTCATCCGTGCGATCTACAATGCGGCCGCATGAGTGAAATCAAACGCATCGAGTCTGAAACGCCGCTGGTCGATCTGATGAACGGCAGCGCGCGGTGGGAGATTCCCGTTCACGACCACGGCTTTGTGGCGCTGTGCGATGTCATGCCGCGCCTCGTGCCCGAGGGGCAGACGGCGGACTTCGCGATCGTGCAGGCGGCCCGGGTGTCGTACGGCCAGGGGACGAAGAAGGTGCAGGAAGATCGCGGGCTGGTGCGCTACCTGCTGCGGCACCGGCACACGACGCCCTTTGAGATGGTCGAGTTCAAGTTCCACATCGCCATGCCCATCTTCGTGGCGCGACAGTGGATCCGGCATCGCACCGCCAACGTGAACGAGTATTCCGCGCGCTATTCCGTGATGCCCGATCGGTTCTACCGCCCCACGATCGAGAACGTGCGCCAGCAGTCCAGCGTGAACCGCCAGGGCGGAGAAGAGCCGATCGACGTCGGCACGGCGCAGCAGTTTCTCGACTATCTCACGCGGGCCGAGAGCCTGTACGGCGAGTACGAGAAGTTGATTGAGAAAGGCGTATCGCGCGAACTGGCGCGCTGCGGCCTGCCGGTGAGCGTGTACACCGAGTGGTACTGGAAGTGCGATCTGCACAACATCATGCACTTCCTCTCGCTGCGCATGGATCCGCACGCGCAGCAGGAGATCCGGGATTTCGCCAACGCGATGTACGCGCTCATCGAGCCGGTCTGCCCCGTTGCGATGGAAGCGTTTCGCGATTACCGGCTCAACGGCGTGTTTCTCACCGGCCTCGAACTCGAAGCGCTGCGCACAGGCGAGGCGCTGCGCACGGAAAACAAGCGCGAGACCGCGGAGTGGGAAGCGAAGAAGAAGCGCCTGGGGCTGGGGTAGATGGGCAAGGGCGACGCCATGCCGCGCGTTGATATCGTCATTCCTGCGCAGGCAGGAATCCACGAGCGGGCAACGACGCTCGACTCATCGACCGCCCGGCCCGTCACGTCAGAGAGCGGCCGCCATCGAGGCGGATGATTTCGCCGGTGATGTACGTGCCGCGCTGCGCGAGGTAGACGACGAGTTCGGCGACGTCTTCGGGTGTGCCTGATCGTTCGAGGGGAATGCGGGCTTCGTAGGATTCGATCTCGTCGGGCGAGGCGTCCGGCGGCCAGGCGACGACACCGGGCGCGATGCCGACGACGCGCACCTTCGGCGCCATCTCGCGCGCCAGCGTCCCGACCATCTCGGCGATCGCGGCCTTGCTCATTGAGTACGCCGCGTAGCGCTTGCGGGCGCGGCCGAGCGTCTGGGCGTCACACATGGCCACGACCAGCCCGCCCGCCTGCTCCAGCGGCGTTGCGAGCCCCTGGGTGAGCAGCAGCGGCGCCACGGCATTGATGCGCAGATGTGCTTCGGCATGCCGCGCGTCGATTTCACCCCAGATCGTGCGCTCGTAGAGCGAAGCATTGTGCACGAGCACGTCGAGCCGCTCATGCGACCGGGCGAAGTGCGCGGCAAACGCTTCGACCGCCGGCAGATCATTGAGATCGAGCGATTCGACGGTGGCGGATGCGCCCAGGGTGCGGCAGTCGGCGGCGGTGCGCTCGGCCTGCTCGCGGCTCGTGAGGCAGGTGAGGACGATGTCATAACCCGCCCGCGCCAGGGCGAGGCAGACGGCGCGGCCGACGCGATGCGCGCCGCCGGTGATGAGGGCCGATCTGTTGGGCGCACCGCTCACGCTGATGGCCCGCCGCTTTCGCCGCCGGCGCCGGGAATGTCGGGCGGCTTGTCGGGCCCGCTGTGGCCGCGCGGTTCGGCGATGCGCTTGCCGGCCTCGGTCCACGGGTCGGCGAACTCCACGTGCTTGCGGGCCATCGGCTCATCGACGAGGCGCCGGCGGGCAAATCGCGTGAGCACGGCGACGCACACGGCCAGTACGATCAGCACGATCACCAGCAGCACGAGCATCGGCCCGGCCATGTTGAGCGCGTGGTCGGAGGGCGGACTGGAGGAGGAGGCGAGAGAAAGGAACCCTGAGCCCATTGCAGCAGTATAACCTCATGAGAAAGGCTGGAGGGCGGCCGATTTTCGGCCCCGGGCGCCGGGGCCGGCCGACGTGGGTGGTCCGCGAACCTCTCGAGGCCCGGCAGAATCGTTCCAGAAGGGCGGATTGTCGCTCTTGCGGCGCCGGCGTCGGGAATCGGCGGCAAGATCGCACGTCCCGCAAACCGATGACTCACCACGTTCGCCCGGCGCCGCCGCCGGTATGATCTTCACGAACCGTTCGATAACAACTCACGACGAGGCACGCATGACGCAGAGACACGCCGCGGCACTGACCCACACACGATTCTTCCGCCCGGGCCGCCTGGTCGCGGTTGCTGCAGCGGCGGCCCTCGCGCTGGGTTCGGCGACGCCGGCGCGCGCGATGCAGGACACCGAAGTGCAGCCCGTGAGCGTCGCGGGCGGCGTCGAACTCGCAGCGCGGATGTGGGACGATTCGCTGCAGAAGGATCGCGAAGGTGTGTACACGATCCTGCGGTCCATCGGCGACGGCGGCGCCCCCGCCGAGGACGGCTCACATCTGACGGCCACGGTGGACACCTACCTCGCCTTTCTGCACGAGCAGGCGGGCGATCGGCTCAAGACCTTCAACGAGAGCATGGAAAAACTCGATGCGCACCTCAAGGAGGGCGATCTCCGCGAAGGGCTCGGCGATGCGCTCGCCGCGCACGAAGCAAGCCTCGAGCCGCATGAACTGCTCGCGCTCCAGCCGGATACGGGCCTGCCGTTCAAGGAAGCGGTGCTCGCCGATCCGCGCGTGATCGAGCTGGTCACTCGCGCGAGCAAGGCGGCGCACGATGCGGAGAGCAAGGGCGAGTGGATCGTCGCGCAGGATCTCTTTTACCGCCTGAACACGCTGATCGACCATCATTTCCAGAAGGATCTCGACCGCGTGTCGTATCGGCTGGGCCTGCTGCGGCTGTACGCGCCCGCGCGGCTCGACGAGCTGATGAACGCCCAGCTCGTGGCGATCGGCGAGAAGCCCCGGCCGCGCTGGGAACACCAGGAACTCGACACGTGGGATGTGCATCTCAACGGCGTGGATCGCGCGATGGTTAACGACGTGCTTTACATCGCCGCCAACAAGCACCTCTTGCAGCCGGGCTATCCGAGGCTGCTCGTGGGGGGTCTGGGGGCGCTCGAGACGCTCGTGACCACCACCGATCTCAAGGAAACCTTCCCCGGCCTGAGCGACGCAAGGGCGGTGCAGAAGTTCACGGCCTTCCTGCGCGAGGAAAGCGACTACTGGCAGCGCCAGGCCGCGGCGGACCGCTCGCGGGCCGCGCGCGTCATCGAGCGCGTCGAAGAGAAGAACAGTGAGACGGTCAAGCTGCCGCTGGAAGTGCTCTACCACGAATTCGGCGACGGGTGCATCTCGGTGCTCGACCCGTTTACCGACATCGTCTGGCCGGATGAACTGCAGGTGTTCCGCCGCCAGCTCGAAGGCTCATTCAGCGGCGTAGGAATTCAGATCATCATCGACGAGAACAACCAGCTGACGATCGTCACGCCGCTCAAGGACTCGCCGGCGCACCGCGCGGGCATCCAGGCGGGCGATGACATCGTGGCGGTGGACGGCCGCTCGACGGTGGGCATCACGACCTCGCAGGCGATCGATCAGATCACGGGCCGCAAGGGAACGCCGGTGACGCTGACGGTCCGGCGCGAAGGCGTGGAAGAGCCGATCGACTATCGACTTGTGCGCGCCGACATCCCCATCGAGACCGTCAAGGGCTGGAAACTGCGCGACGGCAACGAGTGGGACTATTACATGAACCGCGAGCAGGGCATCGGCTACTTGCGCCTGACGGGCTTCATGCAGCAGACCGTGGATGACTTTGACATGGCCATCGCCGAGATGGGCGACGACCTGCAGGGCCTGGTCATCGATCTGCGCTACAACCCGGGCGGGCAACTGCAGGCGGTGATCGACCTGTGCAACCGCTTCGTGTCGCGCGGCGTGATCGTCTCGACCGAAGGACCCGGCAAGAAGGTCAACCGAGTGCACCGCGCCATGGCGCACCGCACCGCCGACCGGCTCACCGACATTCCCGTCGTTGTTCTCATCAACGAAGGCTCGGCCTCGGCCAGCGAGATCATGGCCGGTTGTCTGCGCGACCACCAGCGGGCGGTCGTCGTCGGCACGCGTTCGTACGGCAAGGGCAGTGTGCAGCAGATTTCCAACCAGGTGGACGGCGGCAACGCGCTGCTGCGCATCACGCTCGAGCACTATCTGCTGCCCAGCGGCGACATGATCCACCGCGAAGCCGAGTCCACGCAGTGGGGCGTGGAGCCGCACATCACCGTGCGCATGACGCCCAAGCAGATCGGCGATTCGCTGACGATTCTGCGCGATGTGGATGTGCTGCCCGACGCCGAAGCCCAACTCACGCCCGAGCAGACCGCTCAGCGCGACCCCAACCGCCTGCTCACGGAAGATCTCGATCTGCAGCTGCAGACGGCGCTGGTGCTGATCCAGTCGCGCCTCGAGACCGGCACGCACCTCGTGAACAAGGTGGGCAACCAGCAGTAGGGGCCCGCGACGGTTCAAAAAGTGGGTATGAGCGATAGAATTGCAGTCTATCGCTCATGAATCGACCTAGGATGAGCGATAGACGGCCGATCTCTCGCTCATGCGCTGGAACTGGCAACAACCCGACTGGCCGGAGTTCCGCTGGCGCGCGTCTCGTCTCGCCCAGGCGGAGGAGCGCCTGCTGCTCGACGGCGGAAAGTTCATCGGCGCAGTAAGGCATCTCAGTGAAAGCGAGCGCGAGGTTCTTGCTGTCGAGGCGATGAGCGACGAGGCGCTCACCACTTCGCGCATCGAGGGCGAGATTCTCGATCGCGCCAGCGTCCAGTCGTCGATTCGGCGCGAACTCGGTCTGGCGGACTCTTCCGATGTGGCAGCGCGGCCCGCCGAGCGCGGCATCGGCGAGATGATGGTCGATCTGTTTCGCCATGCCGCAGAGCCGTTGTCGGAGGCGACGCTCTTTCGATGGCACCGCCTGATCATGCGAGGGCGCCCGGACCTGCGCGATGTCGGGCGCTACCGCACGCATGCCGAGCCGATGCAGGTCATTTCAGGTCCAATCGGCCGTCGCCGCATTCACTTTGAAGCGCCACCTTCCGACGCCGTGGCGGGCGAGATGCGCCGGTTTGTGGATTGGTTCAACGAGAGTGCCCCGGGTGGACCGTCGCCGTTGCCGGCGCTGACGCGAGCGGGGATCGCTCATCTCTACTTCGAGAGCATTCATCCCTTCGAAGACGGCAACGGTCGCCTCGGCCGCGCCATTTCGGAGATGGCGCTGACTCAGGGCGTCGGCGGAGCCGCGCTGACAGCGCTGGCGGCGACGATTCTGGATCGGCGGCGCCTCTACTACGACGCGCTGGAGCGCGCCAATCAGCACAACGAAATCACCGACTGGCTCGCCTGGTTCGCGGGCATCGCTCTGCAGTCGCAGCAGCGATTGCTCGCGCAAGTGGAGTTCCTCATCGACAAGACGCGGCTGCTCGAACGGCTAAGAGATTCCATGAATCCGCGGCAGCAGGCCGTGCTGCTCCGCATGCTGCGCGAAGGACCCTCCGGGTTCAAAGGCGGCCTGAGCGCGGGCAACTACGTCAGCATCGCCAGAACCTCGGCCGCGACCGCGACGCGCGACTTGGCAGAACTGGTCGAACTCGGGGCGCTGACTCGCAGCGGCGAGCGGCGCCACACACGCTACCACCTGCCGATTCCGCTTCGGCCGACGCCCCCGATCACCATCGACAATTCCGGAAGGGTGATCGTCGGCTCTTCCTGATCAGTGGGCGCCGCGGTGTCACTGCCCGAGCAGTGTTTCGAGCGCGGCGCCGGGGTCTTCCTGCTTCATCAGCTGCTCGCCGACGAGGACGATGCCCACGCCGGCTTTGCGCAGGCGCTCGATGTCGTCGTGGGTGCGGATGCCCGATTCGCTGATGAGAATGCGCTTGTCTTCGACCATGTCGAGCAGGCGCAGCGTATGGCCGAGGTCGGTGGTCATGGTGCGCAGGTCACGGTTGTTGATGCCCAGCAGCGTGTAGCCGGGGTGCGGAAATCCGATGTGGTGCCGGACGCGCAGCAGGCTCTCGACGTCGTGCACTTCGACGATCGACGTCATCTTGAGTTCGGTCGCGAGGATGAGCAGATCGACGAACTGGCCCTCGGTGAGAATGTCGGCGATGAGCAGCACGGCGTCTGCGGAGGCGGCGCGGCTTTCGTAGATCTGCCAGGCATCGATGATGAAATCTTTGCGCAGCACGGGCAGCGGCACGCGATTGCGGATGCGGCGGATGTAGTCGAGATCGCCGCCGAAGCCCTCGGCGTCGGTGAGGCATGAAATCGCCGCCGCCCCGGCGCGGTGGTAGGCTTTGGCAATGGGCGCCGGGTCGAAATCATCGCTGCGATACTCTTCGCGGAGCCACCCCGCCGACGGGCTCTTGCGCTTGATCTCGGCAATGACGGATACGGTGCGCGGCGGGCGATCGGCGGTGACGGCCTGGAAGAAGTTGCGCGGCGGCTCGGCTTCGGTCGCGCGGGCCCGCATCGACTCCAGCGAGACGGCGGCGCGGCCCCGCTCGACTTCGAGGCGTTTGCGTTCGACGATCTGGCTGAGCGCGTTGGGCATGTTCATGGCGGCGCCGGCTGTTATAGCGTCGCCGCCCGCAGGCGACCACGCCGCCGCAGCCGTGTCGAGCGGCGTGAACTGGATAGTACTGATCATCGGCCTGCTGGCGCTGGGAGGATTCGCCGCATTTCTGATGCGTCGGCCCCGCTGGCTGGAGCGAGTCGGCTGCCCGCGCCCGGTGTCGCCGCCGCGCCTGATCGTCGTGCTCACATGGCAGCTGCTCCTCGCGCCGGTCCTGGTGACGATCGTCGGGACGCTGGTGCTGGCGCCGGTCGCCGCGGATCAGGCGACGCTGCGCGACCTGGCGCAGCAGACGCTCGTAGCGCAGGCGCTGACGCTGCCGCTGGCGGGCCTGTTCTTCTGGATGGGTCGGCTGGATGCGGAGCGCGCCTGGGTGCGGCAGGCGCTGGCGGGGCTGGGCCGCGCCGGCAGGCGCACCGCTCCCAGCAGGGCCATTGGCGCGGGCGTCCTGGGCCTGGTCATCTGCTGGCCTGTCGTGGTGCTCACGAGCGAGGCGGCGGGGTACATCCGCGAAATCATCACGGGCGAGCGATCGCCGCTCATCGCGCACAAGACGCTCGAACAGATTCAGGCGGCGGACCCGCGCGATCCGTGGCTTATCGCGATGGTCCTGGCGGTGGTGGTCATCGCGCCGCTCATCGAAGAGGTGATCTACCGCGGCGCGATGCTCGGCTGCCTGCGGGGGTTTTCGCGATCGCCGTGGACGGCGATCGTGCTCTCGGCGGCGCTGTTCGCGGCGATGCACATCGGCACCGCCGCGGGCGTGGCAATCCCCGGCCTGTTCGTGTTCGGCGTCGGCCTGGGCATCGTCTACGAGCGGACCGGCACCCTGCTGGCGCCGATGGTCATGCACGGCCTGTTCAATCTGGGCAACATCGCGCTGTTGCTGGCGCTGTCGCCGGGCGCGTAACGCCGCGCTTCTCACCGCGCCCGGCGTTCGCTGCGGGTAGCAGCCTCACCGAGCGTCCCTGCCGGCGCCTGGGCGGGGAATTTGCGTCAGAATCGCGCAATCCGAGACAGTTTGGCCCGGTTTTCGGGCATAAGGATGGCGGCGCGCTGCCCGGCGGGCAGAGCGAACGTGTGGTCTGGTGCGTGATTTCACACAAGGAGAGGCGCATGAGAGGCTGTGTGAGCGGGTTGGCAGTGGCGGTCGGAGTGTTCGCCGCATTTGGCGCGGTTGCGGCTGCGGACACCATCACGTTTGAAGAACTCGGCCCGCAGCCGTGCGGCTTTGCCGACACGCACGCGCTGAGCAGCGAGTATGCAGCAGTGGGCGTGCTGTTCGCGGGGCCCGAGCCGGGTCAGGGCGGGGCCATTCTTGACCAGTGCAGTAACTTCGGCATCGACGCCCGCAGCGGCGTGCACTTCCTTGCGTTCAACACGTCGGTCGGATATCCCCGCTGGCCTGAGACGGTCACCTTCACCGACGGCGCCGGGCGCGTTGAACTGTTCGCCTCCGCCGGTTTTCAAGCCGGCACGGTGACGGTGGACGCTTTCGACGCGGCCAATAACCTCGTGGAGACGCGGACGGTCAGCATGTCCATGGGGCTGTACTCGCAAGTGGAGGTGTTCGGCGACATCGATCACATCGTGATCTCGGCCAGCACGACGTTTCTCGTCATCGACGACCTGTCGTGGGATGTCAGCGGGCGCTACAACCTCAACGTGAGCGGCCTGTGCCCGGGGACGGTGACGGTGCGCTGGAGCGGCGCGACGCCCGGCCGGCAGCAGGCGCTGGTGTTCGGGGCCAGCGAAGGTTCGACGACCATCCCCACCGGGCCATGTCAGGGGACGATGCTCGGCGTGCAGGGGCAAGTGCGGCTGATTGAGACGTTCGGCACCGGAAGCGGCGCGGGGACGATCAGCGGCCGCGCCGGCACCAGCGCCTGCGGGCACTACCTGCAACTGGTCGAGTCGGGTTCGTGCAACACCAGCAACGTGCGGCAGATACCATGAACGATGCGCGGGAAGCCGGCGAAGGTCGCCGGCGCGTCCCGCGCTTTCCGTGGCGTTCAGAATTGAAGGAGAAGGAAATGAGAAGTTGGTATTGTGCGGTGGCCGGCCTTGCAGTAGCGCTGAGCGGTGCGGCGGTCCTGGGCCAAGACTACGTCTACATCCCCAACGACAACGAGAACTCGCCCGGCGCGTCGAACAATGCGTTCCCGTTCAACGGCGGCTCGCCCATGCGCGTTCAACAGGTCTTTGCGGCAAGTCAGTTCGGCGGCCAGAGCGGCGCGATCACAGAGATCGCCTTTCGCGTCGACGAGAGTACCGGTGATCCATTCAGTTCCGGCAACATCGACACCGAAGTTCGGCTGTGCCACACTTCGGTGAATCCCACCGCAATGAGCACCACGTTCGCCAGTAACTACGGCAGCGACGTGACTCTTGTGTACGATGGCTTCCTCAGTCTGTCGAGCAGCGGCAGCGGCTTTGACATCGTGATCGGCATCGATGACTCCTTCATCTACGACGGGGTGAGCAACCTGCTCGTCGAGTACAAAGTCTTCAATGGCGCGGGCACCACGCAATTCGACGCCGCCGGCACCGCGGTTGGCGAAGGCGGCCTGTCCACGATCGATCGCCTCTGGGCCTTCGGGGCTGAGGCCACGACGGGTTCTTCCAATGGCGATGATGGCTACGTTACGCGGTTGACGATCGAGCCGGCCGGCGGATACGTCCTGACGGTGCGCGGCACGTGCCCGGGGACGCTGACGATCGAATGGCGCGGCGCCACGCCTTCGCGACAGCAGGGGCTCGTATTCGGCAACAGCCAGGGAAGCACCATCATTCCCAACGGGCCATGTCAGGGGACGATGCTCGGCGTGCAGGGACAGGTGCGCCTCGTCAACACCTTCAGCACCGGCAACGGCAGCGGATCGGTGAACGGCCCGGCCGGCACCAGCGCCTGCGGGCACTACCTGCAACTGGTCGAGTCGGGTTCGTGCAACACCAGCAACGTGCGGCAGATACCGTAATCGTTCGTCGAAGTGACGTGTGATCATCAACAAAGGCCCGGGCAAGGCATTGCCTGGGCTTTTGCTCATTTTCTCGCACCTTGGCACAGCGCCCTTGCATTTCGCGTGGAAATACGTCACAATGCGGCGGAGTCAGAAGGCCTCGATGCAAAGGGGAACCGAGATGAACTTTTCGAATCGTCTGCTGTCCATCGCCGCGGCCGGCGCGGCGCTCGCGGCGACGGTCGCCGGTCGCGCCGACACCATCACGTTTGATGAACTCGGCCCGCAGCCGTGCGACTTTGCCCAGACGATGCCGCTGACGGATGAGTACGCCGCGCTGGGCGTGGCGTTCGAGGGCCGCCAGCCGGGCGAAGGCGGGGCGATCCTCGACGGCTGCAGCGGCTTTGGCGCGCAGCCGCGCAGCGGCGACAGCTTTCTCGCGTTTGACATCTTCGGCAGTTACGCGACGCTGCCGGAGTTCGTCTCCTTCGCCGGCGGCGCGACCCGCGTCGAGTGCTATGCAACTTCGCCGATGAACGGGGCGTTCATCCTCACGGCCTATGACGGCGACAACAACGTCGTGGACATGGCCGACGTCACGCTGCTGGCGGGAACCTGGTCGCGCATCGAAGTGACTGGCGCGATCGACCACATCCGCATGTCGTCGATCTCGTTTCTCGTCGCCGTCGATGATCTGTCGTGGGAGGCAGCCGGCGGCGGCTATCGGCTCGACGTGACGGGACAGTGTCCGGGAACACTCACCGTCTCGTGGAGCGGCGCGACGCCGGCGCGTCAGCAGGGGCTGGTCTTCGGCGCCAGTCAGGGAAGCACGACCATTCCTGGCGGGCCCTGTCAGGGGACCATGCTCGGACTTCAACAGCAGGTGCAACTCGTGGCAGCGTTCTCAACCGGCCAGGGATCCGGCTCGGTGCGTGGTGAGGCGGGGCCGGCTGCGTGTGGGCACTACCTGCAACTGGTCGAGTCGGGTTCGTGCAACACGAGCAACGTGCGGCAGATTCCGTAACGAACACTTCCCAGCGCACGATCCTCAAAAGCCCAGGCAAGGCATTGCCTGGGCTTTTCTTTGCGTTCAGAAACCCTGCGACGCCGCCCATACACTTGCCGCGATCATGACCAGCGACACACCATCCAGGCCGCGCATTCTCACCGGCGACACGCCGACCGGCCGCCTGCATCTGGGCCACTACGTCGGCAGCCTCGAACGGCGCCTGGCGATGCAGGAGACGCACGACTGCTACTTCCTCGTCGCCAACGTGCACGCGATGACGACGCGAAGCGACAAGCCCGACGAGATCCGCGCCGACACGCTCGAAGTGCTGCGCGACTGGCTGGCGGTGGGCATGGATCCGCAGCGCAGCACGATGTTCGTGCAGAGCGAGGTGCCGGCGATCGCCGAACTGACGTTCTTCTTTTCGATGCTGCTGGGCTTCGGCCGGGTGATGCGCAACCCGACGATCAAGGATGAGATCATCGTCAAGAACCTCGGCGACACCTATTCGTTCGGCTTCCTGCTCTACGCCGTGGGGCAGACGGCGGACATCCTCTCGTTCCGCCCTGAGGCGGTGCCGGTCGGCGAAGACCAGGTGGCGCACATCGAGATGACGCGCGAAGTGGCGCGGCGATTCAACCAGGTGTACTGCGGCGTGTCGGACCAGGTGCCCGATGAGGAGCACCTTGCAGCCGGCGGACTGTTCCCCATTCCGCGCGCCGACGTCGGCCGTGTGGGGCGGCTCGTGGGCACCGACGGCGTGAACAAGATGAGCAAGTCGCTGGGCAACGCGATCTACCTCTCCGACACCGCCAAGGAAGTGCAGAAGAAGGTCAATCGCATCTTCACCGGCCGGCAGAGCGCGACCGAGCCCGGCGATCCGAACAACGTGCTCTTCCAGTACCTCGACGCCTTTCACGGCGACAAGAGCCGCGTGGCGGAACTGCGCGAGCGGTATGCGGCGGGCAAGGTCGGCGACGGCGACGTGAAGAAGGAACTGGGCGAGTCGATCAACGCGCTGCTCGAACCCATTCGGCAGCGCCGGGCCCAGTACGAGGGGCAGGACCAGAAGATCCTGGAGATCATCCGCGCCGGCTGCGCCAAGGCCAATAACACGGCCGAGCAGACGCTCGCCGCCGCCAAGAAGGCAATGCGGATGCACTTCGGCGAGCGGTCGTTCTCTTATCGGTAAGACCCGCACAGACGGGACCGGTTGCCCGGACTCCCGCGCCTGGCGGGTGATGCCCGGCGGGCCCTGGGCCGATGAAAACAACGGATTTCCAGCGACTGCACCGCCATGAACCGCCGCCCGACCCACGCGCGTCCTGCCGTTCGGCGCCTGCTTGCAGGCGGCGCGGTCATTGCATTGACAGCCGGGGCCGCTCTGGCGCAGAACGGCCTGCCGGTCTTCGAGACCCGCTACGAGTTGCGCTACGAGTTTCCGCAAGAGAGCCCTGAGGTCCTGCCCGGCTCGTTCCGCACTTCGATCACGGGGTCGGAGAAAATCCAGCGCGATGAGCGCGAGACCGTGATGCGCTACGACGGTTCGCTGGGCTTCACGCTGGCGGCGCGGCCGCTGACATCGAGCGACAACCTGCCGCAGGGCGCGGTGGACCTGTACGTGCGCCTCACCGACGTGGAGATGCGCTGCCGCGCGGGCCGGGGGTCGTACTCGATCATCGTGGATGACGAGGGACTGCGCGAGGTGCGGCCGATGTCGGGCGAGACGCGCTTCGGGCCGCACGACCAGTACGTCGGCTCGCACACGGTTTCGAGCCTGCTGGCCAAGCCGAGCACGCTGCGGTTCTCCAACGGCGCGCTGCTGGCCGCCCCGGCCGAATCGTCGATGCTCTCGACCCTCGAATGCTCGTGGATGTACACCGGCATTACTTCGATCCTGCCGCCGCTGCCGTCCAGGGGCATCGTGCCCGGGCAGACGTGGAAGGCGGGTATGCCGGTGCGCCTGTCGGTCTTCGGCCAGCCTCAGATCATCCGCTTCGATCTGAAGTTCGAGGAGTACGACGAGAGCACCCACATGGCGCGCGTGTCGTGGAAGACGAACCTCGTCAACACCTCCGTCATGCCTGCGGCGGGAATCCACCACGTCGGTCCGGATGCCGTCGCCACGGGGTCGATTTCGGGGGAGGTGCGTCTTCACGTGGACAGCGGCACGGTGCTGGGCAGCACGATGACTGTGGACCTGAACATCAGGCACATCAAGTCATCGAACACGACGGTGCGCTGCAACCTGACCTACGCCCTCGAGAACCTCGATCTGACACAAATCGATCAGCCAGCGCTTACGACCGCCGGTCCGGAAGAGATGGGCGGGCAGCCCTGAGTCGAGGCGGGCCCGGTGCGGCCGATCGGCCGGCGAGGGCGTCGCGTACCATTTGGCGTCGGGCAAAGGAGGCTCGGATCGGGGGCCGGGCTCGACGGGGGAGCGCCAAGCGCTGCCGCCTGCGTGTCGGAGGGGCTTTGCAGGGCTCCGGAAAGGGACGGCCTGACGTGTGTGGAATCGTCGCCTACATCGGCTCCAAGCCGGCGCTGCCCATCCTGATGGAGGGGCTCAAGCGCCTCGAGTACCGCGGCTATGACTCGGCCGGCCTGGCCCTGATCAACGGTGGACTGCGGGTGGTCCGCTCCGTCGGGCGCGTGAGCGTGCTCGAAGAGAAGGTCCGCAAGGAAAAGGACCTGCACGGCACGCTGGGCATCGCCCACACCCGCTGGGCCACGCACGGCGTTCCCTCCGACTCCAACGCCCACCCACACCGCGACGACCTCCGGCCGCGCGGCCACGGCATCGCCATCATCCACAACGGCATCATCGAAAACTACGCCAGCCTGCGCACCTGGCTCGAAGAGCAGGGGCACACGTTCACCTCCGACACCGACACCGAAGTGCTCTGCATGCTCATCTCCGAGTTGTACGACAAGGCGAGCGGCATGACGCTGGAGCGGGCAGTGCAGGCGGCGCTGCGCGAGGTGACGGGCGCCTACGCCATCGCCGTCATCTGCGAGGAAGAGCCCGATGTGCTCGTGTGCGCGCGCAAGGGTTCGCCTCTGATGATCGGCGTCGGCCAGGGCGAGTACATTGTCGCGTCGGATGGCAACGCCATCGTGGCGCACACGACGCAGGCATTTGCGCTCGAAGATTACCAGGTGGCGCGGCTGTCGCGCGACGGGTTCCGCACGACCACGCTCGACGACGTGCACGTAACGCCGCGCATCCAGGATCTGGAAATCGAACTGCAGGAGATCGAACTCGGCGAGCACGAGCATTTCATGCTCAAGGAGATCTTCGAGCAGCCCAACGCGCTGCGCAACACGCTGCGCGGGCGCACCGATTCGCGCGAGGGCCGGGTCGTGCTGGGCGGGATTGCCGAATATGCGCGCGACCTCGTGAAAGCGCGGCGGTTCATCCTGCTGGGCCAGGGCACGGCGTTGCACGCGGCGATGATCGGCGACTACCTGCTCGAAGACCTCGCCAAGATCCCGGCCGAAGTCGAGTATTCCAGCGAGTTCCGCTATCGCAATCCGATCATCGAAGACGGCTCGGTGGTCATCGCCGTGAGCCAGTCGGGCGAAACGGCCGACACGCTGGCGGCGCTGAGCGAGGCGAGTGATCGCGGGGCGCTGACGCTGGGCATCGTCAACGTCGTGGGTTCGTCGATCGCGCGCGGCACGGACGCAGGGGTGTACCTGCGCGTCGGGCCGGAGATCGGCGTGGCGTCCACGAAGGCGTTTCTGGGGCAGGTGACGGCGCTGACGCTGCTGGCGCTGTTCATCGGCCGGCGGCGGTTCCTTTCGGCTGACCAGGTGAGCCAGTACCTGGCCGAACTCGAGGCGACCCCCGATCGGATCGAAAAGATTCTCGCCCAGTCCGATGCGATCCGCGACGTGACGGCCAGGTACATCGACCGCGAGAACTGGCTCTTCCTCGGCCGGGGGCACAACTACCCGGTGGCTCTGGAAGGGGCACTGAAACTCAAGGAGATCAGCTACATCCACGCCGAGGGCATGCCGGCGGCGGAGATGAAGCACGGCCCGATCGCGCTGATCAATGACGGCATGCCGTGTGTGTTTGTCGCCACGCGCAACAGCCAGTACGACAAGATCGTGACAAACATCCAGCAGGTGCGCAGCCGGGGCGGCCGGGTGATCGCCGTGGCGACTGAAGGGGACAAGGCGATCCGCCAGCACGCCGACGAGGTGTTCTACGTGCCCGACATGCCCGAGCCGATGCAGCCGCTGGTGACGGCGGTGCCGCTGCAGCTGCTGGCGTACCACGCGGCAGTCCTGCGGGGCCACGACGTGGACAAGCCACGCAACCTTGCTAAGAGCGTGACGGTCGAGTAAGCCCGCGAATGAGCGAAATGCCCGCATCCCCGAGCCGGCGGCGGCGCTACAACCGCCCGCGTCGGCCTACGCTATTGGCGTTTTCCACGCCGCACGGGGAGCAGCAGTCCGTTGTACAGCCGGCTGATCCGAAACTGGGAGGTGCGCCTCGCGCACAGTTATGGTCGCGACCACGTGCCGCTGCCATTTCGCGTGGGTGCGGACTGCTGGCGCGACGAGTTTCCCTCCATTGCCGGCCAGGACGATATCGAAGGCCTCATGGCCGTCGCGGATGAATGGGTCAGCGACCCGGAGCGCTTCCTGCCGCGGATTCCGGGCGATGTTCCATTCACGGTGAAGGACGGCCTGATCGAGTATCCCAGCCGGGGCGTGACGAGCGAGGTGCGCAACCGCACCGGCTACATCGCTTACCGGCCGCTGCGCAAGGGCTGCCCGATGGTGCTCGCGGTGCCCGCATGGAACACGGAGCGCTGGAAACTCAAGACGCTGCTGCCCAGCGTACGGCAGTGCGGCTTTGGCGGCGCATCGCTGAGCCTGCCCTATCAGGATGAGCGCCAGCCCGAGACCTGGAAATACGCCCAGGCGCTCATCTGCTCGGACCTGGGCCGAACCATGCGCTCGATGCAGCAGAGCGTACTGGACACTATGGATGCGGTTGGCATATTGCGGCAGCTCGGGCACGAGCGCATCGTGCTGGTGGGCTTCAGCGTCGGCTCGGCGGTGGTGAACATGCTCGATGCTTTTGATCCCCGGCCGACCGGGGTCATCTGCGTGCTGTGCGGGGACGACTTTACCCAGTGCGTCATGCAGGGCATCTCGACGCGGCACGTGCGCAAGTCGATCGAACCCAACCTCGACATGGAGCGATTGCAGCGGGTCTGGAGGCCGCTCTCGGCGTCCACGTACGTGCACCGCCTGCGCGACATGCCGCGCCCGCTGCGCGTCATGCTCACCTCGCATTATGACTTCACGTTTCCGGTCGAAACCGGGCGCCGGCTGCGGGCGCAGTTCGAGCAGCACGAGGTGCCGCACGAGTGGCGCGAGATGGGCTGCGGGCATTACACGCTCTCTTGCGCTCCATTTTCGCTGCGGTTTCTGATGTGGCTCAAGACGAAACTGCGGCAGGCGGCGGCATTACCGGACGCGGCGGCGACCGTCTGACGTCGGCGCGGCCTGGCGCGGCAGGGGGCGACCGCACACCCCAACTGGCGCTCAAGTACCTGCCTCGAACGCCGATACTTCGATGAGAGGCCCGCGCGCTCGGCCGCGCGGGCTGCGGCGGTCCAGCACGCCAAAGGGGATGCTCCTTGCCGGCCAACCGACTTCGCAACGAACAGTGGCGACGCAGCCTCGAACAGATCTTCGAGCGCGGCGGCGGGCTCGAAATCTCGTTCCCGCGCGCTGCAGGCGCCGATGTCGCCGCCGACGACGAGGGCACGTCCAATCTCATCTGGCGCGTGCGCATCCTCAGCCTGTGCGATGATGAAATCGTGCTCGAGCAACCCATGGCGCTCGGCGAGATCATGAACCTGGAAACGGGCGTTGAACTCGTGGTCGTGATGGCCGTCGGGCAGAACCGGTGGATGTTCACGACGCGCGTGCTCGGTTCGGCGGGCTTCTCGCCGGTGCCGGGGCGGTCAGGCAGCGCGTTCCGCGTGTCCGTGCCCGAGAGCGTCGAGCGCTGTCGGCGGCGGAGCTTCTATCGCGTATCGACGACGCAACTCGTGCTGCCCAAGGTCACCTGCTGGCCGCTGCTCAACCCCGACTCGGTCGTACTGGCCGAAAAGACCAACGAGATGCGCGTGCTCGCCTCGCAGAATCCCGTCGAGGAAGCGACGTACGAGAACGTCGATGAACACCTGACGATGCCCGAAGTGGGGCCGCCGTTCAAGGCCACGCTGGCGAACATCGGCGGCGGGGGCATCGGCATCGTCGTCGAGCCCGGTGATGCGCAGGCGCTGACGCGGCACCGCGTGTTCTGGCTGAGCATTGCGCTGCCGCCTGAGATCGCCGTACCACTGGCGGTGACGGCCAAACTGGTGCACACGCACATCGATTCGAGCCAGAAGACCTACTGCGGCCTGGCGTTCGAGTTTGGGCACAACCGCAGCCACCAGAAGTTCATCGTGGACCAGATCCGCCGCTGCGTGACGATCCAGCAGCAAGCCCAATTGCGGCAACTGCGCAAGAGCGCGTAGGGCGGGCACCCGCGAGTTGGCGCGTGCCGTGGTCCAGAGGTCGGCTTTGCGACCGGCGGGCCACGCCGATGCGCGGTCCGCGCTGAGAGTGATTCGGCTGTGATCTGCGCGCCCGCGTGGCCGGCGCTCCCATAGCGTCGCTTGACCACGGCGCCCGGCGCCCGGCCGGCTCGCCCGACAATCACGCCCCGCGCTGGTGGCCGCTATCATCCCCGCCTGCCAGCGGAGGACTTCGCATCATGGATCGGACGCTCATTGCCGACGCGTTTCAGAGCGGCCAGGTCGGCTCAAAAATTCGCATCAAGGGCTGGGTGCGCACGCGGCGCGACAGCAAGGCCGGGCTGAGTTTTGTGCACGTGAGCGACGGCACGTGCTTTGACCCGATCCAGGTCGTCGCGCCCAGCAGCCTGCCGAACTACGAACCCGTCGTGCTCAAACTCACGACCGGCTGCAGCGTCGATTGCACCGGCACGCTGGCCGCCAGCCAGGGCAAGGGTCAGCGCTTCGAGATTCAGGCCGAATCGATCGAACTCATCGGCGACGTGGAAGATCCGGACACCTATCCGATCAGTCCCAAGCAGCACTCGTTCGAATACCTCCGCACCGTGGCGCACCTGCGCACGCGGACGAACACCTTCGGGGCGGTGGCGCGCGTGCGGCACCGCCTGGCGCAGGCGATCCATCAGTTCTTTGATGCGAGGCGGTTTCTGTGGGTGCACACGCCGATCATCACCGCTTCGGATGCCGAAGGGGCCGGTGAGATGTTCCGCGTGAGCACGCTCGATCTGCTCAACCTGCCGCGCCGGCCCGACGGGCACGTGGATTTCGAGCAGGATTTCTTCGGTCGCGAATCGTTCCTGACCGTTTCGGGCCAGTTGAACGTCGAGACGTACTGCTGCGCGCTGAGCAACGTCTACACCTTCGGCCCGACGTTTCGGGCCGAGAACAGCAACACCGCGCGGCACCTGGCCGAGTTCTGGATGATCGAGCCGGAAATCGCCTTTGCCGATCTGCGCGATGACCGGCTGCTGGCAGTCGATCTCATCAAGCACCTGCTGCGCACCGTGCTGGCCGATTGCGCCGATGACATGAAGTTCTTTGACGACCGCATCGAGAAGGGCATCATCGATGCGCTGCAGCACGTCATCGACTCGGAGTTTGTGCACCTCACCTACACCGACGCGGTGAAGGAACTGCAGGCCAGCGGCAAGAAGTTCGAGTACCCGGTCAACTGGGGCGACAACCTGCAGTCCGAGCACGAGCGCTACCTCTGCGAACAGGTGCACAAGAAGCCGGTGGTGGTGACGGACTATCCGAAGGACATCAAGGCGTTCTACATGCGCCTCAACGATGATGAGAAGACTGTGGCGGCGATGGATGTGCTCGTGCCGCGCATCGGCGAACTCGTCGGCGGGTCGCAGCGCGAGGAGCGCCTGGCGGTGCTCGACCGGCGGCTCGACGAGATGAAACTGCCCAAGGCGGGCTACTGGTGGTACCGCGATCTGCGCCGCTACGGCACCGTGCCGCACGCGGGCTTCGGCCTGGGCTTCGAGCGCCTGCTCATGTACGTCACGGGCATGGCGAACATGCGCGACGTGATCCCGTTCCCGCGCGCGCCGCGGTTGGCGGAGTTCTGACCTCGGACGAAGATCCCCGTTCGCGTCATCAACTTGACGCAGGACCGTTTAACGAAAAAGTGACATCGCGGCCAACTAAAGACGAGTGGAAGCGAATTGATTCCATTTTGGCAAAACCAACTCCTCCGAAGCCGAAGGGGCCAGACGAAGAGGACATCCCGTTTTGATACCTGCTTTCGGGCTGAGGTAAAAGAGTGAAACGGCGCGTATTGGAAGACCATCTCCGGGATCATGATTGTGAGCGTGTTCGCCACGGACGTCGCCACGACGTCTGGCGCAATCCTGCGAATGGGAACGAGTCAACCGTTCCGCGCCATCGTGAAATCGCAAATCCCACCGCACGCGGAATCTGCAGACAACTTGGGATTCCAAAACCCAAAGGGATCTGATCAGGCGCTCGCTCGACGGCGTCGGAGGGCTGCCGATTTCGCATCACGGTATCTGCGCAATTCGTCGAGAGCATCTCTTGCCATTTCGAACGCCTCTGCAATAGTTCGAGCCTGAGTCTGAAGACTCGGATCCATCGGAGAGGTTACCGTATACCAGCCCCGACCTGCTTCTTCAAGCGTCAGGACCAGTTTGCCGTCGCTCACGTTGTAGCGCTTTGTTCTTGGCATTCATCGCTCCGGACAAGATGATACGCCAGAAACGGCCGTGTTTTCCAGTGCAAATGGCATCACAATGCTGCGGTCCCCACTCCGTCCTATCGGACCAGGCTGGCCATTACCGGTACTCCACCAGCTCCACTTCAAATCCATCGGGGTCGATGAAGTACGCGCGGCGGCCGGGTTCGTAGTCGTCGATGAGCTCCGTCTCGATGCCGCGCTGGGCGAGCCAGGCGACTTTGGCGTCGAGGTCGTCGATGACGAAGCCGACGTGATTGAAGCCGACGCGGCCGTAATCGGGCTCGCCGAGGCGGCCGGACTTGGCGGGGTCGGCCTGGAAGAGGGCGAGATACGAGTGGTCGTCGCCGATGTGGATGGCGGGCGTCTCGGGCGAGCCTTGCTCGCGTCGCCAGCGGATCTTCAGGCCGAGCAGTTCGCCGTAGAACTTCGCTGTCGCTTCGAGGTCGGAGACGGTGAGGTTGACGTGTTCGAGCCACATGGGAGCCTCCGGAATATAAAAAGGTGATGGTTTGCTAATTCAGCGTACGCTCCCGGCAGAATAAGTCAAGCAACTCGTTTGCAAAATACATCGCGCGCCGCTACGATTGCCCGCCATGCGCGCCGCCAGGTCCAAACGCCGCTCCGCATCCGAACCAGCCGCCGAGGCCGAGACCATCTCAGCGGCGCGCCAGCGCGTGCTCGATTGCCTCAAGCGCCGCGGCCCGCTCGCCACGGCCGAGGTCGCCGCCAGCCTGGACATGACCAGCGTGGCAGCGCGGCAGCACCTTTCGGCCTTGGCCGACGCCGGGCTGGTGGCGTGCGCGACGCAGCCGCCCCAGGGTCGGGGCCGGCCCGCCGCGATGTGGGATCTCACGGAGCGCTCGCGCCAGGCCTTCCCGGATCGACACGCGGAACTGACCGTCGGCCTGCTCGAAGCCATGCGCCAGGCCGTCGGACCCGAGGGCGTGCACCGCATCGTGGAAGTGCGGGCCCGCGACCAGGCGCAGCAGTACGCGGCAGCGCTGCCGGGCGAATCGACGTCGTTGCGGCGGCGCGTCGAAGCGCTGGCGGCGATGCGCAGCGCCGAGGGCTACATGGCGGAGGTCCGCGAAGTCGGTCGCGGCGAATACCACCTCATCGAACACCACTGCCCGATCTGTGACGCAGCGAAGACCTGCCTGGGCCTGTGCGATGCCGAACTGGAGGTGTTCCGCCGCTGCCTGGGCCGGGGCGTGCGGGTCGAGCGCATCGAGCACATGCTCAGCCAGGGCCGGCGCTGCACGTATCGCATCATGCGCGCCTGAAGCCGGTCGGACCGATCGAGGGAAAGCCCGAGTCGATTCAGGCGGGCGCGTCCCTACGATCCTCGCCTTGATCAGCCGGAAGCAAGCGGGAGAACGAAGATCATGAGCCAGACCGTGTGTCTGCTGCCCGGCGACGGGATCGGCCCGGAAGTCACGGGCGCGGCGCGGCGGGTGATCGACGCAGCCGGCGCCGATCTCCAGTGGATCGAACTCGACGCCGGGGCCGGCGCGCTCGAGCGCACCGGGCACCTCCTGCCGCCGGCCACGCTCGATGCCATCGCCCGGCACTGTGTGGCGCTGAAAGGGCCGCTCACGACGCCAATTGGCACCGGCTTTGCCAGCGTCAACGTCCAGCTCCGCAAGACCTTCGATCTTTATGCAGCGGTGCGGCCGGTGCGGTCGATGCCGGGCATCCGGACGCGCTTTGAGAATGTCGAGATCGTCGTCATCCGCGAGAACACCGAAGGGCTCTATTCGGGCATTGAGCACGAGATCGTGCCCGGCGTGGTCGAGAGCCTCAAGATCGCCACGCGCAAAGGCTGCGAGCGCATCGCCCGCTTCGCGTTCAACTACGCGAAGGAGCGCGGGCGCAAGAAGGTGACGGTCTTTCACAAGGCCAACATCATGAAGATGTCCGACGGCCTGTTTATCGAGTGCGCCCGCCGGGTGCATGAAGAGATGGGCGAAGGCATCGAGTACCAGGAACTGATCATCGACAACGGCTGCATGCAGCTGGTCCAGAACCCGGGACAGTTCGACGTGCTGCTGCTCGAGAATCTGTACGGCGACGTGATCAGCGACCTGTGCGCGGGGCTGGTGGGGGGCCTGGGCGTCGTGCCGGGCGCGAACTTCGGCGACTCGTGCGCCATCTTCGAGGCGGTGCACGGCAGCGCGCCGACCATCGCCGGGCAGAACATCGCCAACCCGCTGGCGGTGATCATGAGCGGCGTGATGATGCTGCGGCACCTGGGGCTGCGCGAGCCGGCCCGGCGCATCAAGGACGCCTACAACGCGGTGCTGACCGATGGCCGCGCCGAGGAACTCACACGCGACATCGGCGGCTCGGCGGGCACGACGGAATTCGCCGAGGCGATCATCCGGCGGCTGTGAGGCCGTGACCGCCTCTTCCGGGGCAATTCGGGGCGCCGACGGCGGTTTTCGCTTGAGTCGGACGGTTTTTCGTGTATCTTCTATCGGTAAGTGCGTCCGCAACCCGCCCAAGGAGCATCGCATGGCGTTGAAGACGGCCACCGAAATCGAAGCCCTGACGCCGCTGTTTGAATTCCTCGACGGCTTGGCCGGGCGGGCCGGCATCGCCGAACTCGAACGCGCCATGCGGGCCGTGCACGTCACGCCAGCCGACGTGGCCGAGCACCTGCGGTACTGCGACGAGCACTACAAGCGAAATCTCATCCGCGAGGGCAAGTGGTACCAGGTGTTCGCGCTGTGCTGGAAGAGCGGGCAGCGCAGCCCGATCCACGATCACACGAACACGACCTGCGGCGTGCGCGTGCTGCAGGGGCGCGGCGTGGAGACGATCTACGAGCCCTCGCCATGCGGGCAGATGATGGCGATGCGCTCGCACGAACTCAAGGTGGGCGACATCTGCGCCAGCCAGGACAGCGACACGCACCAGATTTCGAATCTCCAGCCGGCGGGTCAGAACCTGGTGACGCTGCACATCTACTCGCCGCCGCTGCGCGAGTTCCACACCTACAGCGCCACCGACGGCACGGTCAGCCGCGTGCGCGACGTCGGCAACGGCTGCTGCGAGGTAGTGGAGACGATGGACATGGCGGAGTTCAGGAAGCAGTAGGACGTCGCTTGAGCCGGTCAGCGATGCTCGCGCCCAGTGACGCGGCTGCGAGCATGACGACGCCGTACGAAAGCCAGTAGACCGCATCGAATACGGCGAGCACGCCGAGCGTGCACGTCGGCCACGCGAATGCGGTGGCAAGCAGTCGCGGCTCCTTGGCTGTCAACAGCAGTCGTCCGATGAGTCCCGCGGCAGCGGAACTCAAAAGCCCTCCTAGCCCGATCGCAATCACTGTGCCGAGATCTGTTCCGGATTCGACGGCGTTGAAGAGAAAAAAGCCCGGAACGCAGCCGGCGATCAATGCCAGAACATAGTACTGTACGTGGGTGCGCACCCTTTGCTTGCGCTCAAGCACAATCGCCTTGGTAGTCCACACCGGTAACCCGCACTCGGGGCAGCACTGATCCTCAGTGTGAGCTCGCAGATCGTAGTGGCAGCGGACGCAGAGCATCGACAGATGCTATCACACCGGTGGCACTGGGAACGACAGGTCTGGTCCATAGCCGTCGGCTTCCGCCGACGGCTATGGGCTTGTTCTTGATTGCTCAATCGCGACGCAAACTCGACGCATAGCGGCCGCCGATTTTTTCGGCACTGCGCACGAGGGTGATGAATTCGGCGCGGTAGCCGGCTTCGTCGAGGCCGCGCGCATCGCCGGCCAGTTCGAGTGCCAGGTCGAAGTCGGCATCACCGCGGGCGATCGAGTCGCGCAGGGTCATGCCAAACGTCGCCACAGCCGCGGCCCAGCGGAAGTCGTCTGAAGCCTGCCGCCAGTCGAGGTCGCTGTCGCGCACGGGAGCATCGAGGTAGCGGCTCGTCACGCCGTCGGGCTGCTTGTAGCGGAGTTTGACGGTGCACAGTTCACCGGATTCGAGGCCCTGCTGCGACGTGACGAACTCCGGCTCGCCCGCCGGCCGCTGGTAGCGCAGCGGATCGACGCCCCACGGCACCGGCCGGCCCGCCGGGACGATCTCGTAGAGAGCCGTCACGCGGTGCCCGGCGCCGATGTCGCCCGCGTCCTTGCGATCGTCGTTGAAATCGCGGTCGGCCAGAGCGCGGTTCTCGTAGCCGATGAGTCGGTAGCCCGAGACGGTGGCGGGATTGAACTCGACCTGGATCTTTACGTCTTTGGCGACGGTTTCGAGGGTGCTGCCCGCCTGTTCGCAGAGCACGCGGCGGGCCTCGTGAAAGGTGTCGAGGTAGGCGTACACGCCGTTGCCGCGATCGGCGATGCTTTCCATCATGGCTTCGTTGAGGTTGCCGCGGCCGACGCCAAGTACGGTGAGGTAGATCTGGCTCTGGGCCTTGCAGGCGATGAGATCGAGCAGGACCTGGTCGCTGGTCATGCCGACGTTGAAGTCGCCGTCGGTCGCGAGCAGCACGCGGTTGATGCCGCCGGGAATGAAGTGGTGCTCGGCGACTTCGTAGGCGAGTTGGATGCCTGAAGCGCCGTTGGTGCTTCCGCGCGCGCACAGATCATCGATGGTGTGCAGGATGGAGCCGCGATGGGCTATGGCGGTCGAAGGCAGGGCGACGCCGCTGCGTCCGGCGTAGGTAACGATGGCCACGCGATCGTCATCGCGCAACTCATCCACGAGCAGGCGCATGCCCTTCTTGATGAGCGGCAGGCGGTCTTCAGGCTCCATCGAGCCGGACACGTCGAGCAGGAACACGAGATTGGCCGGCGGCCGCTGTGCCTGGTCGGCCTCGCGGGCCGCGAGGTGCACGCGCATGAGGCGATGCTCGGGCGTCCACGGGCAGGAGGCCACTTCGGTGTGCACGGCGAACGGCTGGCCGTCGCTGGGCGGCGCATCGGCGTAGGAGAAGTAGTTGATCATCTCTTCAACGCGCACGGCGCTTTGGGGCGGCCGTTCGCCGTCGCTGATGAAGCGGCGGACATTGGAATATGAGCCCGTGTCGACATCCACCGCGAAGGTGGACAGCGGCCGCTCGGTCACCCGGGCGAACGGCTGCTCGGCGACCCGCTCGTAGCGATCCCGGCCGGGCGTCGGCTGCCCATAGCGGTAATCATGATGCGTTGAGGTGGGGCTCCATCGCGCATATGAATCGTGGATTCCCGAGGGCGTGTACGAGAGGCCGGGCGCCGGCCGGGACTCGGTTGCCGTGTACGTGTTGGTGCAGCCCGGCAGCAGGGCGGCCGTAGAAAAGCCCAGGCCCATCACCGCCGCCAACGTCAGCCTTCGATTTGGTGTGCCACTCACGCTCTGCTCCTTCCGGTGGGTGCGAAATGCATGGCGCCCGCCCCCTCGGGCGGTCTCCGCCATGAAGACGCGGGTCGCGGCGGGATATTCCCCGCAAGCGGGAGGTCCGCCGACGGGCTGGCGTGTTCGGGCCGGGATGGCGGAACCGGGCCAGCCGCCCCGATTCCCCCGAGCGGGGTAGAACCGGACCTGATCGCAGGCGAGAATAGATCGTTCGTGCATACTTGGGGTCCACGCGCGGATGGCAACACATCTTCGAGGCTCGCGGGTGCTGGTGCCGGCCACGGTATTTCTGGTGGTGGGCGGACTGTTTGCGGCGCTGTGGTGCGTCGTCAGCGAGCAGGATGCGCGGGAGATCCACCTGCGGAGCCAGCTGTCTTCCGAACAGGTGGCGGTGCGGATCAAGGAGAAGGTCGAAGTCTGCTTCAATGTGCTCCGGCAGTTCCGCGAGGACTGGGACCGGGGGCAGGTGAATTCGCGCGAGCAGTTTGAGCAGCAGTCGGAAGGGATCCTGGAGTTCTTTCCCGGGATCGTGGCGCTCGAACTGGTGGACGACACCGGCGCCGTCATCTGGACGATGCCGCAGGTCGATGAGGCCGGACCGCGACGGCGGCGCAACGTGGACCTTAACCCGACGGCGCGCGAGGCGTTTCGCCAGGCGGCTTTGAGCGATTCGATGTGCGTCACTCCGCTGCTCGATCTGAGCGACCGCCTGCAGGGAGTCGTCGCGTATCTGCCGATTCGCACTCAGCCCGACCGCCTCATCGGCGCCTCCATTCTCGCGCCGGCGCTGATCGAGAGTTCGCTTTCCGACGCGCTCAAGGGGTCCTTTCGCTGGGTCGTCTACGACGGAGAAGAGGTCTTGTATGACTCGATACCCGACGCAGGCGGCGGCGTGGGGGCGATGTTCGCGTTCTCGCCGTCGTTCGCCGTTGCCGACCGGCAGTGGACCGTGGCGCTGACGCCGATGGATGGGGTGACGGGGGGCGTGCAGCAGATGGGCACGCATCTCATTCTCGTGTTCGGCCTGCTGGCGGCGGTAGGGGTGACTCTTGTTTCCTCGCGTCTCATGTCGAGCCAGGAGCGGCTGCGCGACAACGAAGAGCGGCTGCGCGCCGTGGCCGAACACATCCCCGGCGTCGTGTACTCGTACGAATCGTCGCCGGGCCGGCCGCGCTCGCTCATCTACCTCGGCCCGGGGCTGGACATGATTCTCGGGCCGCAGACGGCCGCGCGCGTGGAGGAGCGATTCGACACGCTGTTCGAACTGCTGCATCCGGATGATCAGCCGCACATCACCGAGGCCGCCGCCCGCGGCGCTGCCCGGGGTGAAACGGTGGATTGCGAGGCGCGGCTGCTGACCGACGACGGCACGTACCGCTGGATCCGCTCGCTCAGCCGGCCGCTGGTCGTGGATCGCGACCGGACGCGCTGGCACATCGTGCTCATCGACATTTCCGAGCACCGCCGCGCCCTCGATGCGCTGCGCGAGAGCGAGGAGCGCTACCGGCTGCTGGTCGAGTCGAGCCCCGTGGGCGTGATGATTCACCGCGGGATGAAGTTCGAGTTCGTGAATCCGGCGGCGGCGCGGCTGCTGGGCTACGACCGGGCTGAAGATCTCATCGGCCAGCACATCAACGTCACCATTCCCGCCGATTCCCGCGAGACGGTACGCGAGCGGATTCGTCAACTGGACGCTGACTACGCCCCGCACCGGTATAGCGACGAGCGCCTGCTGCGGCGCGATGGCAACGAGATTGACGTCGAGGTGATCGCCAGCACGATCAACTTCGGCGGCGAGCCGGCCCGGCAGGTGCTGATCCTCGACACCACCGAACAGCGCCAGATCGAGCAGCGCCAGCGCCTGCTCATGCAGGAACTCGACCACCGCGTGAAGAACAACCTCGCGTCGGTGCTCGCCCTGCTCGATCAGACCGCCGCCAGCACGAGCGACATCAACGAGTTCCGCGCCCGGTTCGCGAATCGCATCAAGGCGATGGCGCGGACGCACGAGATGCTCGCGCGGGCCAAGTGGAGCGGCGTGCGGATGATCGACACGATTCAGTTGTGCCTGGCGCCGCTCATCGTGGAGGGTTCGGACCGCATTCGCGTCAGCGGCCCGTCGCTGCTCGTGCGGCCTCGCCCGGCGGTGCCGCTGGGCCTGGCGCTGCACGAACTGGCGACCAACGCGCTCAAGTACGGCTCGCTCTCGACTCCGGGCGGACGCATCGACATCTCCTGGACGCGCGACAACGGCAGCGTCTCCATCTGCTGGTCGGAGAGCGGGGGGCCGCCGGCGCAGAGCCCGGCCGAACTCGGCGTGGGGCTGCGTCTCGTGCGCGGGCTGGTCGAGTTTGAACTCGGCGGCAGCGCTGCCTTTGACTTCACCTCCGATGGTCTTGTGTGCACGCTGCGCATCGATTCCGCGGCCCTGACGCAAGAGCCCGCCTGACGATCAGGCGGGCTCGCGGTGCGGATGAGAAGTGCAGGATTGGGTGGAGCGAAGCAGATCAGCGGAACGTGTAGCGGAGCACATTGCTCACTTCGCAATGGGCCGGATCGACCGCCTGGAGATACGCGGTGCGCCCGCGGGCGGCGCCGGGTACGTTGACGCGAAGCGTGGCCTGCTGGTCGGCGTCGGCGATCGCGCTGCCGGTGAGGCGCGGCGCTGCGATGCCGAGATTCACGCCGGGGCAGCCGGGCACGGCCTGCGAACCGGTCGTGAAGCCGACGACGAAGTAGATGCGGCTGCCGGGCTCGGCGCTGACGGCGATGAGTTCGTTGGTGGCGCCGGCGCCTTGGCCGCGCGGCCCGAGGATGGTCAGCGTTTCAGGAATGAGCAGCACCGTCTGTGAGCCGTACATGTTCGGGTCGTCGGTGGCGTCGGCGAGGATCACGCCGGATTCGTTGATGCCCTTGGCGCGGAGCACGTGCCACTGCGAGTAATCCTGTGCGAGCAGATCGCTCAGCCAGGTGACCTGCCCGTTTTCAAAGATCCATCCCTGCTTGGGCTCCTGGAAGGATTCGTAGTTCCCGACGACCTGGCCGTGGTCGTTGACGTCGTTGGAAATCGCGCTGGAGACGGAGGGGTCCCAGTTGCCGATGTCGGTGCGCACCCACTGGCCGTTGTCCTTCGTCCAGACGACGGCGGTGTCGAAGTAGGACACCAGCGGCCCGGCGCCGACGAACATGGTGCCCGAGTCGTTGATCGCCGTGGCGAGCAGGCCGTCGAGGTACGTCGGCGTCCAGCCTGATTGACCGGGCTCCCACACCGTCGTCGCGCCGAAGTAGCGATTGCTCTGGCCGACGATGATGCCGTTCTCACTGATGTCGGTTGCCTGGCCGTAGCCGAGATCGACGTACCGGCCGTCGGTGACGACGAAGGCGTTGCCGTTGGCGTGGCCGTTGGGCGGGTAGTAGAAGCCGACGACCTGACCGCGCTCGTTGAGACCCTGGGCGTAGGTGTAACTGTCGTGCGGGTCGATGAGCCAGTGATTGGTCTGGCCATCCCAGAGGAACGCTTGCGGCCAGATGACGCCCCACTCGTACATCCAGCCGGTGATGTGGGCCTTGTCGTTGATGGCGTGGCCCGACGTGTAAATGCCCTCGATCTCGGTCAGAATGGTGACCTCGCCGTCGGCGTAGTGAAACGGGCGAACCTGCTGGTTCATGAGCACGCCGCCGGTAACCTCGTTCGAGCCGTTGAGCCCCACGCCATCGAGGCCGGTGGCGCCATTGGGCAGCGGCAGGGGCACGACGCGATAGCGGCGATCGCCCGCCGAGGCGTCGGCGGCCAGAGCGGCGCTCAGGGCAAGGGCGGAAACGAGCATCAGAGGCTGATTTCGTTGAAAGCGGGCGCGGTAGTGGTCAGGCGTGGCGTTCATCAGTGGGTTCCTCGCGGCGCCGCCGGCGGCGGGCCTCGTTCACTCGGGGATTGGCGACGGTCGGCGCGGTCGTGCCCGCGCGACCCCTTGACACTGCAGCGCACATGTCCCGGCGCCGGTTGATCATTGCACTGGCCACGCCGTTTTTCGTGGGTCTCCATCGCGGCGGCGCCCGCGCCCTGCCCGGGCGCCCCGGTCAGTCCTGCAAAAAGATAAGCAGGCCGCAACCGCAGATTGAGCGGTGCGGCGCCTCACCATCCTGCCTGTTCGTGCCGACCACTGCTGGAGTTCCGGAGTCCATTGATCGGTTCGGCGGAGAGTCCGGGAAGGGCATCATGCTCGGCGGGCCAGCCGCTCGACGAGTCGAATGAGCAGGCTGAGCGCCACGGCCATGATGGCGGCGGGAACGGCCCCCAGCAGCGTGAGGCGCGAGTCGTTGCGGGCCAGGCCGCGCGCGATGAAATCGCCCAGCCCGCCGGCGCCGATGTAGGTCGAGAGCGTGGCAATGCCGACGGTGAGCACCGTGGCGGCGCGGATGCCGGCGATGATCACCGGGGCCGCCAGCGGCAGTTCGATCAGGCGCAGCCGCTGCCAGGAGGACATGCCAAGTCCGTCGGCCGCTTCGATCACCTGGCGAGGCACCTCGCGCAGCCCGGTGAATGTATTGAGCACGATGGGCAGCAGCGCGTAGAGCACCAGCGCCGTCACCGCCGGGGCCGTTCCCAGCAGGCCGTAGAGTGCAAAGAGAAACGCGAGCATGGCCAGGCTCGGGATGGTCTGCACGATTTCAGTCAGCGCGAGCACGACCCCGCGCGCGGCAGCCCTGCGGTGGATGAGAACGCCCAGCGGCACGCCGATGAGCATTGCGATGACCACGCCCAGCGCCGTGAGGACGGCGTGTTCGACAATCTTGCGCGCCACCTCGCCGCGCCGCTCGACCGCCAGCGACAGCACGCCGCGTTCGTCGCCGGCGGCTGGCTCAAGCCGATCCTCCGGCGCGGCGACCGAGCCGAGCCGCAGATCGATCCACTCACGCGCGACTTCGGCAGGCGAGCGCTTGAGCACATCCACGGCGTAGTTCATCCGGCGCATCGAATCGTCGTCGATCGTTCCCGCCAGCGTCGCAAGCACTTCGCGCACGCGAGGGTGCGCTGCGAGCACCTCGCTGCGAACAATCGGCGCGGCGTCATAAGGCGGAAAGAACGACTGATCATCTTCGAGCACCGTCAGGTTGTACTCGGCGATGCGCCCGTCGGTCGAAAACGCGCAAATCACATCAACCTGGCCCTGCGCCAGCGCGTCATACATGAGGCCGGGATCGAGATCCATCGTCCGCCCGAGCACAAAGCCATAGCGATCGGCCAGGCCGGGGTACCCGTCGGGCCGTTCCATGAATTCGGAGGTGAAGCCGGCGCGCAGCTCCGACGCATCCGCCGCCAGGTCGCTGATGGTGTTCCAGCCGTACTCTTGTGCATTGTCCGCTCGGACCGCGATCGCGTAGCTGTTGTTGAACCCGATGGGCGGCAGCCACTCGAGATCGAACTGCCGGCGATAGCCGGCGGCCACGGCGCGGTACGCGCGGTCGGGGTTGCTGATGACTTCGCGCTTGAGGATGTCGAGCAGGCCGGTGCCGGTGTATTCGACGTAGCAGTCGAGTTCGCCGCTCATGAGCGCGGTGTGGCAGATGTCGGTGCCGCTCAGGCCGAAGCGCCGTTGCACGCGAAGATCGGTGCCGCGCTCGAGCAACTGGGCGATGAGTTCGCCGAGGATTTCCTGCTCGGTGAAGTTCTTGGAGCCAATGCGGATGGTCTCGGTGCGCTGCGCTTGCGCTCCGGAGGCGATGGCGCACAGCGCGATGAGGATGCACAAGCATGATCGGGTCACGTGGACGCCTCGATCAGCTGTGCCTGACGCCGGGCGTGCTCGAACAGGTCGGTGACAAACGGCGTGGCGGGTGCATGGAGCAGTTCGCCGGGCTCGCCGATCTGTTCGAGCCGGCCGGCGTTCATCACGCCGATGCGGTCGGCCAGGCGCAGCGCCTCGAAGAGGTCATGGGTGACGAAGATGATGGTCTTGTTGAGTGTCCGCCGCAGGTCGATCAGTTCGCGCTGCAACTGGTCGCGCGTGACGGCGTCGAGGGCGCCGAAGGGTTCATCCATGAGCAGGTACTTGGGATCGGCCGCCAGGGCGCGCGCGATGCCGATGCGCTGCTGCTGCCCGCCCGAGAGACGGCGCGGCAGTCGCTGGCCATAGGTTCTCGCCTCGAGGCCGACGAGTTCGAGCAGTTCCGCCGACCGCTGCCGCCGCTTCTCGAGGCTCCAGCCGAGCAGGCGCGGCACGATCTCGACGTTTTCCGCAGCGGTCATGTGCGGGAACAGCCCGATGTCCTGAAACACGTAGCCGATCGATCGGCGCAGTTCGAGCAGATCGACACTTTGCACCTCCCGGCCGTCCACTTCGATGCGGCCGCCCGTCGGCTCGACGAGGCGGTTGATCATCTTGAGCGTGGTCGTCTTGCCGCAGCCTGAAGCGCCCAGCAGCACGAGGGTCTCGCCTTCGTTGACTTCGAGGCTCACGTCGCGCACCGCGAATGTCCGGCCGGCGTCGAAAGATTTGGTGAGGTGTTCAATGCGAATCACTCGCGCGGTCCTCCGGGCGCGGTGGAATGACAAAGCAGTGATGTGGTTCAGGGAGTTTTAGGCGGCGATTCGCGCGGCAGAGGAAGAAATCCCAAACAGGTGATTCGCCCTGACGGCACGAATCGGCCAGGCGCGCTACAGATCATGCAGCCATGGGCGGCCGCATCGCCGGCCATCCCGAGATGAAGGAGAGACTTCCATGCTTCGCCATAACCTGCCCGGTCTCGCGATTCTGCTGGCGGCGCTGACGCTCACTGGCTGTCAGAAGGCCTACTACGGAACGATGGAGGCGTTCGGCGTGCACAAGCGCGAGATCCTCGTCGATCGCGTCGAGGAGGCTCGCGATGACCAGGAAGAGGCGAAAGAGGAGTTCCAGACGGCGCTGGACAAGTTCACCTCCGTCGTGACGGTGCCGTCGAGCGAACTGCGGGCCAAGTACGATGAACTCAACGCGCAACTCAAACGATGCGACGGCAAGGCCGAGGATGTGCGCGATCGCATCGCCGCGATCGAAAGTGTCGCCGAGGCGCTCTTTACCGAGTGGGAAGCGGAACTCGAGCAGTATTCGAGCGCCGATCTTCGCCGGCGCAGCGAGGCGACGCTCGAACAGACGCGCGAACGCTACGACGACCTGATGGCCGCGATGAAACGCGCCGAGTCGAAGATGGAGCCGGTGCTCGTCGCATTCAACGACCAGGTGCTCTTTCTCAAGCACAACCTCAACGCGCAGGCGATCGCGTCGCTGCAGGGCGAAGTGGCCGGTATCGAGCAGGACGTGGCGGCGCTGATTGCAGAGATGACCGCGGCGATCGCCGAAGCGAACGAATTCATCAGCCAGATGAACGACGAGAGTTAGGCCCTGCGCAAAGAAGCGCGGCCCCGGGAAGCCGGAGCCGCGCTGGATCGTGGGCTCAATTCGGCGATGGGTCTCAGCCGCCGCCGTTCCCGCCGCCGTCCTGGCCTCGCCCGCCGCGACCGCCGGGCGCCGGCGCCGGGCGCTCGTTCGCTTCTTCCTCTTCATTCTGGAACTGGTCGTGGCCTTCCTTCTGGACCGCGAGGAGTTTCTCCAGCGCTGCTTTCGAACCGGCCGAATCGCCGGCGATGATGGTCTCTTCCAGAGCAATGGCGGCCTTGATGGCCTTGATGATGGCGAGGCGCACGTCGCGCGTGTACGCGGCGGTGTCGCTGCCGTACTTTTCCTTCGCCTGCGGCGCCATGTGCTCGGGGTCGATGAGTTGCTTGGCGCCGACGAGCGACGCCTCGATCACGCCGATGCGCGTGAGGTCATCCGCCTGCGTCTCGGCCGTGAAAGACGAACGGCGCAGGGCGCGAAGGGCCTGGCCGGCCTGGCGCATGTGACTGTCGAGCGTGGCGGGCGGACCGCCTTCCCCGCCGCGGGGCTGGCCGAACCCGGCGCCGCCGCGCGGCCGACTCTCGAAATAGGTCTTGAGTTCTTCGCGCGTCAGGAAGCCATCCTGGTCGGCGTCGGCGACGGGGAACATCTGCTCGACGAAGCGGCCGGGCATTTCATCGCGCGCGAGCTTGCCGTCACCGTTGGCGTCATTTTCCATCATGCGATCGATGATGGCGTTCACGTCGAACGGCCGCTCGCCCGGCGGCGGACCGCCTTCGCGCCCGCCCTGGGCAAGTGCAGAGGTCGTCATGAGGGCGCCGGCGATGACCGCCGCAAGCTTGGTTGCACTGAAAGTCCGCATTGGATTTCTCCTCGTGGGTGCAAGGTGTGGTTGGCAAAGAATGCTCCGTCCGCACAACGGCGGGTAAGCAAGGCTATTGCCCCTGTTCGCGCCGGGGAACTGGTCCCCTGCCGCGATGCGGCGCCGCCGGTTGCGGACCCGTCACTCAGTCTGGTGGTGCGCATCGCCGTATTGCGGGTACCACATCGCTGCGTCTACGGCCTCTTCGATCGATTCATCGCGCAGCAGCCGGCCGAGGTCGAGACGCTTGGCCTCGCGCACCACGGCGACGGCAATGCGCTTTGAAACGTGGCGCAGGTCCCCCTGGTCGGGGTAGAGCGCGCCCGCCGCGAGCCGCTCGGCGGAGATGCAGTCGGCCAGCGCGCGGGCGGCGACGAGGAACATCGAGTCTGTAACCTGTCGCGCTTCGGCGATAATGCACCCCAACCCGAGGCCCGGGAAGATGAAGACGTTATTGCCCTGGCCGATGACGTGCCGCCTGCCGTTGTACTCAACCGGGTTGAACGGGCTGCCCGTGGCGATGAGCGCCCGGCCCTCGGTCCAGCGAATCGCTTCTTCCGGCGTGCACTCCGCCTTGGAGGTGGGATTCGAGAAGGGCATGATGATCGGCCGCTGCACGTGCTTGGCCATTTCGCGGATGACGTCTTCAGTGAAAACACCCGGCTCGGCGGTGGTGCCGATGAGGATCGTCGGCTTGACGCGCGCGACGACTTCGAGCAGTTCGAACGGCCCGTTGCCGCGCAGGTCGCACGCATCAAGGTCCTGCCGATCCCACGCGAAAGCCCGCTTGTGGGCATCGCGGATCATGCGCTCGGTGAAGATCAGGCCGCGACTGTCGAGGAACGCCTGGGCGCGGCGGATGGTGGTTTCGGTCGCACCTTCTTCGCGCATGGCGTCGCGGACGAGCCGGCCGATGCCAACGCCCGCAGCCCCGGCGCCGAGATAGACGATGCGCTGGTCGCACAGCCGCTCGCCGGTCTGGCGAAGCGCGGCGAGAATGCCGCCCGTCGCCACGGCCGCCGTGCCCTGGATGTCATCATTGAAACTCGTGATGCGCAGGTGATACCGATCGAGCACCTGGAACGCGGTGTTCTTGTGGAAGTCCTCCCATTGCAGCAGGGCGCGTGGGAAGACTTCGGCGACGGCCTCCACGAACGCCTCGATGAACTCTTCGTAGGGCTGTCCGCGCAGCCGGCGGTGCCGCCAGCCGCGGTAGAACGGGTCGTTGAGCAGTTCGGCGTTGTCCGTGCCGACGTCGAGGCTGATGGGCAGGCACTGCGACGGGTGGATGCCGGCCGCGGCGGAGTAGAGCGAGAGTTTGCCCACGGGAATGCCCATGCCGCCCGCGCCCTGGTCGCCCAGGCCGAGGATGCGCTCGTTGTCGGTGGCGACGATGAGGCGGATGTTCCTGTCGGGCGAATTGCGCAGCACGTCGGGGATGCGGTCGATCTGCTCGGGCGTGATCCACAGGCCGCGCGGCAGGCGCATGATGTGGCTGTAGCGCTGGCAGGCGAGGCCGACGACGGGCGTGTAGACGATGGGCATGAGTTCGGGAAGATTCTCGATGAGCAGCCGGTAGAAGAGCGTCTCGTTTCGCTCGCGCAGCGCATCGAGGCCGATGAACTTTTCGAGGTCATCGCGCTTGGCGCGAAGGTGCTCGAGTTCGAGCGTCACCTGCTCTTCAATGGTCTGCACGGCGGGCGGCAGCAGGCCTTCGAGCTGGAACTCGCGCCGCTCCTGCACGGTGAAGGCGCAGTCCTTGTTGGTGCGGGGGTTGCGGAGCAGCGCCTGGCCGGTGGCGGCGGGCGTGGCGTGACGACGCGGCATCTGGGCGAGTGACATGGGTGGTTCCTTTCCACGGCGCGAAGAGTGCTCCCGGCTGGCAGCGGATGATCGCGCACGGTCAGTTAACACTTGCTCGGTTCGGCGGCGGGACCAGAGAGAATCGGACCCCGATTCTTCGCGAGCCCACGGCTGACCTGGTGCGTCAAATCGCCTGGCCGGTCGGGAAATGGCCCCAACTCCCGAGTGTATCCGGTATGATGCTCCCAGTGGCGCTCTGGACAGGGGACTGATACTGTGGACTCCGAACCGGCCGGTTCAGCGACGCTTTCCATTCTGCTCGACGAATCGCAGAGCGATTCGGAGCGGGTGGCGATGCTCCTGCCACTGGTCTACGACCAGCTGCGCGCCATCGCGCAGCGAGCCCTGTCCCAGGAGCGGCCGGACCACACGCTTCAGGCGACGGCCCTGGTCCATGAGGCGTATCTGAGGCTGGTCGGCGACCGGGCCGTTCCCTGGTCGAGCAAAGCGCACTTCTACGTGGCTGCGGCAGAGGCGATGCGGCGGATCCTCGTCGATCATGCCCGCAGCAGGGGTCGCTCGAAGCGCGGCGGCGGTCGATCGAGGCTGACTCTGTCAGGTGTGGCCGACCTGGCTCAATGCGACGGGGTCGAAATCCTGGGGTTCGACCAAGTCTTTCGACGCTTGGACCAGGAGGTGCCTGAGGCGGCTGCGGTCGTCCGGCTCCGGTTCTATGCCGGTCTGACAATCGATCAGACGGCCGAAGCGCTGGGCGTGTCTTCTAACACGGTGGATCGCCGATGGGCCTTCGCGCGCGCCTGGCTCTTCCGGGCCCTGCAGGAGTTGCCGGGCGAAGATTGACCGCGCGACAGGCGCGTGCGCAGCGGGGACGTTTCATGTCACGCCAAATCGAGATCTTTGCCAAGGCTGCGGAATTCGAGGGCGCCCAGCGCACGGAGTACCTCGAGCGAGCGTGCGGCGATGATGATGCGTTGCGCCGCGAGGTCGATTCGCTCCTGCGAGCACACGATGCCGCCGGCACGTTTCTGGACGATCCTTCCCGCCACATGAGCCCCGACGAATCAGGTCAGCATGGCACCGGCTCCGGGCGCGGCTTCGGCCATGCGTCAGAGCAACCCGGTCAGATGGTCGGCCGCTACAGGCTGCTCGAGCAGATCGGCGAGGGCGGTTTCGGCAGCGTGTGGATGGCCGAGCAGAGCGAACCCGTCAAACGGCGGGTGGCGCTGAAGATCATCAAATCCGGCATGGATACGAAGCAGGTGATCGCCCGCTTCGAGGCCGAGCGCCAGGCTCTCGCGATGATGGATCATCCCAACATCGCCCGCGTTCTGGATGCCGGCGCAACGCAGGGCGGCCGGCCGTTTTTTGTCATGGAGCTGATCAACGGCGTGCCGTTCCTCGAATACTGCGATACGCAACGTCTCGATACGAGGGCGCGGCTCGGCCTCTTTGTCAAGGTCTGCCATGCCATCCAGCACGCGCACCAGAAGGGCATCATCCACCGCGACATCAAGCCGAACAACGTGATGATCACGCTCCACGACGGCGTGCCGGTGCCCAAGGTCATCGACTTTGGCATCGCGAAGGCGACCGACCAGCAACTTACTGACAAGACGCTCTTTACCCAGCACCAGCAGATGCTCGGCACGCCGGCGTACATGAGCCCGGAGCAGGCCGAGATGAGCGGCCTCGACATCGATACGCGCAGCGACATCTACAGCCTGGGTGTGTTGCTCTACGAACTGCTTACGGGCACCACGCCGTTCAATTCGGAACAACTCATGAGCAAGGGTTACGCGGAGATGATGCGCATCATCCGCGAATCCGAGCCGGACCGGCCAAGCACGCGGCTGCACACGCTCGGCGATCGTGCCAGCAAGACGGCTCAGCAGCGGTGTGTCGATCCTCGCGAACTCTGTTCGGCGTTGCGCGGCGATCTCGACTGGATCGTGATGAAATGCCTCGAGAAGGACCGATCCCGCCGCTACGACACGGCCAACGCCGTGGCGCTTGACATCCAGCACTACCTCGATGACGAACCGGTTTCGGCCGGGCCGCCGGGCGCGCGATATCGACTGGGCAAGTTTGTCAAGCGCAATCGCGCCGGAGTGATCGCGGCCGCCGCTGTGGTTTCTGTGCTCGTGCTGGGCATTGCCGGCACGACCGGTGGCATGCTGTGGGCGCTCGATTAGAAAGCGCGAGCCGAGCAAGCCGAGCATGGGAAGGAACGCGAACTCAGCCGCGCCAAGGAGGTCAAGCGATTGATCTCCGACATGCTCGGCAGCATCAATCCCGAGTTTGCCCGGGGCCAGGATACCACATTGCTCAAGGGGATCCTTGATGACACCGCCAGGCGACTGGACCGAGGCGAAATTCAGGATGAGTTGATCGCTGCGGAGTTGCACCTTGTGATCGGTCAGGCTTACCTGGGGATCGGAATGTGGAGCCTGGCTGACGAGCACCTCCCGACCGCCTTGGAGATTCGCACGCGCATACTGGGTGAAGAGGACCCAGCCACGCTCGATGCAGTGCAAGCGTTCATTGCTCTGAGGGGCCAGCAGGGTCAGGGAGCGACACTGGAAGAGATGGCTCGGACAAACCTGGAGCGGCGACGGCGCGTGCTCGGCCGCGAACACCGCGATACGCTCCGCTCAATGGCGGCGCTGGCGAGCGTGTACGGCACCGCCGGGAGCGTTGAACAGGCGGTTCCACTGGCGAGGGAAACGCTGGCTCTGCGAAAACGCGTGCTGGGGGATGACGACCCGGACACGCTCGAATCCATGGTACAGGTGGCCATCGCCGAAATCGTGAGCGGGCGAACCGATGAAGCCGCGACGCGCCTCCAGGAAGTACTGGATCGGCGCCTGGCCCTCCTCGGAGAGAACCATCCGGCGACGCTCATCGCGCAGGACTACCTGGCTCGACTGCGCGAACTGACGCACGAGTATGAGGAGGCTCTGGCGCTGCGAGTGAAGACCGTTGAGATCGCTCCCGGACTGATCGGCGAGGCGAATCCGCACACGCTCAACCTTCGATCTCAACTGGCGGCTCTCTATGTGAAGATGGGGCGCTACCAGGACGCTTGTTCGGTCTACGAGACCGACGTGAACGAGCGACGTCGGTTCGCCGGCGTATCACGACGGCCGCCTCTGTGGGCTGCCATGAAAGGGCTTGGCACGTGCTACGAGATGCTTGGAAGAGATGCAGCTGCCTCGGACGTGTATCGCGACTTGCTCGACCATCTGACCGTTGACGCAGATGACGACTCGGCGAGCCCGATGGAACTCGCCACCGTGGCATGGGTGCATCTGCGCCCGATCGACGAGATTCATAATCCCAGTCGGGCGTTGCGGTTCGCTGAGCGGGCCGTCGAACTGGTTCAGAGCCGCGGCGGCGCGCCGAGAAACCCGCAATTCCACCGCATGCTGGACACCCTCGCATCAGCCCAGCATCAGACAGGTGACACGATCACAGCGGTCGAAACCGAGCGGCTGGCCATTGCCAGTGTGCGAGATACGGTGCAACTGGAACTCCTTGGCGAGTACCAGAGCCGTCTGGAAGCGTACGAAGCGGCGCTGGCGGACCCTGCGGCTGACGCAGACGATCGGTAATCGTCTCGGCGCCGTCCATTCAACCCACCAAATCGGAAATCCCAGAATCTGGGAAACGCGCTGGGGTCGTTCGGCCGCGTTTGACGCTTTGCGATCGTAGAGACGGCAGGCTCAACTGATTCTGTGGCGAATCGAACTGCCCCTCGAGGGAGAGTCAAACAGAAGGGCAAATCATGAAGTTCCAGTTCAAGAACGTACTGTGTGCCATCGTCCTCGCAGCGGTCGCGCTCGGCGCCGTCCAGCAGGCTCAGGCCGCCCGGCTCGTCGCAGCCGGCTACTCCTGGTCATATCGCGGCGAAGAACGCCGAACGGTCACCTTCGTCTGCATCAACCATCCGGACCAGTCGATCCGCGGCTGGGCGGAGTTCGACTACACGGATCAGCCCAATCACGCGATGCTGATCACGTCGCAGGTCTCGCTCAAAGATGGCACACTGTGCATGGCCGGTCCGATCATCGAGCATCCCGATCCCCTGATGATCGGCTGGACCGGCTTCTTCGGCGTGCGCGATCTCGGCGGCCGGGGCGCGAATCTCGACAGCGTGACCTACCTGCTCATTGCTCCGCCCGAATACCCTGATGCGCAGGCCATCCTCGACTTCCTGGGCGGCTCGATCCCGGAGCAGCAGTTCGTGGGCATCGAAGGCGGCGACGTGAGAGTCTGGTAGGCATGAGCCGCAGCTCAGTATTCGAGATGCAAGAAGATCAGTTTCCAACCGCCTCCGCGCTTCGCGCGGAGGCGGTTGTCGTGGCCGGGGTGCCGATGCGCCAACGGCCTATGACGCTGTGGAAGGGGGAGGGGCCGGGACCTTGGTGGACTTGACAGTGCCAGATGGTTCCGGTATGCTTAGTTGGTCAACCAACTAACTCGATGGCCGAAACGCCTTCCAATTCGAAGCGAGACCGCCTGATCCAGGTCGCGATGGACCTCTTTGCGTTACAAGGCTATGGAAATACGGGTCTTGCGCAGATCGCCCGCGAAGCCGAAATGTTGCCCGGCTCGCTGTATCACTTCTTCCCCACCAAGGAAGATTTGCTTGCCGCGACGCTCGAGACGCGCCTGCGACTCCTTCAACCCGAGGTGCTGGACCCCATCTGGAGTCGCATCGACGATCCCATCGAGCGTATCTTCGGCCTCCTCGATGGGTATCGGCGGATGCTTCGCATGACGGAATTCGGCCACGGATGCCCGATCGGCAACCTGGTCATCGAGCTGACCGAGACCAACCCCAACATCCGTCCGCTGCTGGCGGCCAACTTCGACAACTGGATTCACGCCGTGCAGCAGTGCTTTACCGATGCGCGCCATCGGCTGCCGGAGGATGCGGATCCGGAGCAGCTCGCGCTGTTCGTACTTGTGACGATGGAAGGCGCGGTCATGCTGGCAAGAACCTATCGCAACTTCGACGCCTACGACACCGCCGTGGCATCGTTGCGCGATTACATCGAGCGGCTGCTGGCGGCGGGGACGGGCGATTGGCCCCGCTCGGTTGGGAAAGACGCATCAGGATCAAACTCGAATCGGCAAGGAGGGAAGTCGTGAGACATGTGGCGTCACTCATGGCCGCGTGCGCGGGAGTGCTGATGCTCTGCCAGGGGGTGCGTGGTCAGGCGCGGGCTTATCCAGCCCAGATTGCGGCCGCCGAAAAGTCGCTTCAACTCGGCGACTCGCGGGAACTGCGCCGCTGGCTGAATGCGACCTCGCCGGAAGAGCGCGGCTGGGAGTGGGAGTATCTCAACAGTGTCGCCGATACGACGCTGCGCAGGGTCGCCACTCCCGAATCTCCGATTCGCGTCGCGATGTCACCGCGCGGCGACGTGGTTGCAACAGTGGAGGGAGCACTGGTGCGACTGTGGTCGTGGCCCGCGCTGAAACCGCTGCGCGCGATCGAAGGTCATCGCGATGCGGTCTACCGCGCCGAATTCAACTCGACCGGCGAGCGACTCGTCACCGTCTCGCGCGATGTGACATCGCAGACCTGGGATGTGGCCACGGGAAGTCCCATTGCGAGCATCGACCTGTCCAATCCGGCGTTTGCCGCAGCGACCTTCAGCCCCAATGGTGCTCACGTGGCGACGTGCGCCTGGGAGCGCGATGACACCGGCGTGCACGGGGTGGTCTGGATCTGGGATGCGGCGAGCGGCGAGGTGCTGCACCGGCAGCGCATCGGCGTCAAGCCGCTCAGCGCCATTCACTACACGCCCGACGGCTCAAGGCTCCTGGTCGGCTCGTGGGACGGGCTGGTGCATGTGCTTGCGCCGGACGCGACAGAAATCACGCGTTTCACTTTGGCCGACGAAGACGTGTACAACGCGGTGAACGACATCGACATCAGTCCCGATGGACGATACGTGGCTGCGGCGAGCAAGGACCGCACGATCAGCATCTTCGAGATCGAATCGGGCGAACCCATCGCGCGCCTGCGCGGGCACCAGGGGTACGTCGAGGGCGTGGCCTTCTCGCACGATGGAAGGCGGCTGGCGAGCGCATCGGTCGATGCGTCGGTGCGTCTCTGGAACACGAGCGACTGGACTCCCGCCACCGTGCTGCGCGGCGCGATGGACACCCTGCGCGGCGCCGCCTGGTCGCCGGAGGATGAGCAGGTGCTCGGCTGCTCGCTCGATGGTCATCTGCTGTTGTGGAGAGCGGATCAGAATGCGGCGAATCAACTGGCGATTGCGACCGGAGCATCGGGAACGTACTCATGCGTCATGACGCCCGATGGGAGCACCATGGCCGTGGCCTGCTACGACGGCTGGGTGCGCCTCTTCGACACGCGCACGGCAGTGTTGCTCGACCAGTGGCAAGCGCACCCCGGTTCGACGTGTCACGCCGCCCAGTTCAGCGCCGACGGTTCGCGGCTCGCAACATGTTCATGGGACAACCACGTGCGCATCTGGGAAGTCAAGACCCACGAGCAGATTGCGGCGCTGACTGCCGGCGACGGGGTCTACGACTGCGCCATCTCTCCGGACGGTAAGCGGGCGGCCGGGAGCGGTTCGGCGCTGGTCGTCTGGGACGTTGATTCGGCCGAGGTTCTCTTCACCGCGTCCGTAGCCGGGACGTCGCCAGCGCGGATCCGCTTCAGTTACGATGGCTCGATGATCGCATCGGGCTGGGATGACGGCGCCGCGCGCGTGCACGATGCAGTGACCGGCGAATTGATTGCCGAGTTTGATGATTCAGATGATCGCGTCGAAGCGGTCGGCTTCACTGACGATGACTCTCGACTGATCACCGGCGACTCTGCAGGCGTGGTGCGCATTTGTCCCGCTCGCGGCGGCGAGACCATCTACGCCTGCGATACAGGCGGACGCGGCATCTACCAGGTCGAGGCGCATGGCAATCGCGTCGCGATCGCGGCAGACCAGTTATGGATCATGGATCTCGAGCGCGGTGACGTCGTACTCGGGCTCAACCCGCTGGCGGACTCGATCTGGAACCTCGCGTGGAGCGCCGATGGCCGGCGCCTGGCGACGTGTCCTACGCAGGGCACGATCATCATTCTCGACGCGGGGCCGTAGGTCGGTGCGCCCGGCGTTCAATGGCGTTGACCAACAGCCGTAGAGCCGCCGGCGAGTGGTTGAAGTGCAGCGACGGTTCGATGAGTTCGAGTTCGGAAAGCACCAGCGAGCCATCGGCGCGTTCGACGACATCGATTCGAGCGTACACGGCTTCGAGTTGCGCGGCACGCAACGAGCGGTGGGCGAAGGCGATGTGCCGCGACTCAACCGTGCGCGGCTGGACGCACTCTTCTCCGCCCTCGAAGCGAGGCGCTTTGGCAATGGCGTGCGTGACCTGGCCGTCGATCCACACAATCGAGACTTCGCCGCCGCTTTCGACTTCCGGCAGATACGGCTGGATGAGCGTGTCACGCTGTGCGACTTGCTCGAGCAGAAACGCGTCTGCGTGGTCCAGTTCATCGATGCGGAATCGCCGCGTGTTCCACGAGGCTGCGGAAACGGCGGGTTTGATCACCACATCGCGCCAGCCGGATTGCCGTAGCGCGCTGCCGCACGACTGCATGTCGCACCGCTGAATGAGGATTGTGGGAATGATCGGCACGCCCGCCTCGGCCAGTTGAAGCAGGTAGCGCTTGTGCATGTTCCACAGGACCGTGGCGAGAGGATTGCAGAGCACCGATCCCGACGCCGCGCGCCGAAGCCACGCTTTGAAGCGATCGGGCCGTCTGTAGTAGTCCCACGTGGCGCGCAACACGCAGACGTCAAAGGCTGCAGGATCGTGAGCCGGTTCGTCGCTGTCCCAATGCAGCACCTGCGCGTCGAACCCGGCTTCGCGCAGCGCAGCGAGCAGCGGCGCTTCGTCGAAGTCCGGCTCGGGCAAGGCCTGCATGCCAACGAGCGCAATGCGTCGAGGTGAACGGGTCCGGGGCATCGTGACGAGCCGGGACTACTTGGCCGCTTCGAGCACGACGCAGTCGAGGCCGAAATAGGCGTTCTCATCAACCCGCTGCGGGTTGCCGCCGACGACTTCGGCTCGCAGCGTCAGTTTGCCGCCGACGGGCCTGTGCATGCCGAGATCGATCGGGCCGCTGGCCTTGCACACCCCCTGGGCGCCGCTGAAGAAGTCAACCGGCTCGCCGGCCTTCTCGCCATCGATCGAGAACTGCACGATGCCGTAGTCCCAACTCTTCGTCGCGTGCAGCGTCACTCTGGCGGGAACGGGTGATGCACAGGGGATCTCGACCTCGATGTAATCGCCGACGCTGGTCGCGCGCACCCACAGGTGCGCATCATTGCTCCACGTTTCGCGGCCGAAGCCCTGCATCGCCTGCGGGCCGAAGGCGAGGTCAGGCGAATGGCCGCTCACTTTCATGTCTTCGCATTCGATGGCGCCGGCGATAGTGAACGGCGGGGGCAGTGGCGGCGGATGGAGCGCGCCCCGCGCCGCTTCGTCTGGCTGCGGCGGTCGATTGTGCGAAACGCCGGGCCGGGCGTAGAAGAAGGTCGTGGCGGCGTAACCCACGTTGCACTCTTTCCAGTGCCACACTTCCATGTCGAACTTCAGCGCGGTGCGGAACGGGATGGCGTCGAGCAGGCGCACGCGCGAGACGGACGTGTGGCCGTAGTTGCCCGGCCCGTCGCAGCGCGGCTGGGCGTGGAAGGGCCCGGCGAAGGGATCGGGGCAGCACCACGCGTAGCCGTAATAGTCTTCCGTGCCGGTTCCAAAGTGGGATGGAAACGACTCGCCATCCACGTAGATCTTTTCGTCGCCTTCACCCCACCATTCGATGACCGGGTTGGCTATGGCCAGCGAGTCGCCGACGTACACGCCTTTGCCGCTCAGGTCGATGTAATTCCAGTCCTGCATCGGGCGCGTGGCGATCGGATCCTGCTGGCGCCAGGCGGCGTGGAAGTGCATCGAGCGGTTGTCCCAGATCCACCAAGTCGTCGAGACGGTCAACTGGGCCTCGATCTCCGCGTCGCCGAGGTATTCAAGGCTGATGGAGCCTTTCTTCTGATACGGCATGATCCAGCGGGATGTGAGCACCGCTGCGCCATCGGATTCCACCGTGCGATACCAGTCGTGGAACGTGTTGACGCCGATGCCCGTGCCGAAGAAATCCCCCACGGGCGCCCAGACGGTCGGCTCGTCATCAAAGTTGGCTTTGATGATCAGTTGTCGCAGCGCATCGTCATAATCATCGGCCTTGATGCGGCAGGTGATCGTCTCCACCGCGGCCGGCCCGGGCGCGAGGGTGACTTCGAGCCCGGCAGTAGCCTGCAGCGTCCCCTGGGCGTGCAGGGTCGGGCCGCCGGTCTTTGTCGCGGCTGCAGCAAGGGCCCGCTGCACGGCGTCGAGGCGCTGCGCGGCCTGCGTCAGCTTTTCAGTGGAAAAGGACTCGACTTCGGTCCCCGGCTCGTAGGTGCGGTAGTTGACCTGGTAGTAGAAGCCGTTGCTGTCGCTCGTGATCTTGCAATGCTTCGCGTAGGGGATAGGGAGATAGAGATTCCATCCCCGGCTGCGCGTGGCTGAGAGGGGCTCGCCGATGGTGAGGCCGCCGACGGACCACGTCCCACCGAGCAACTGGTCCATCGGCGCCTCCAGCGCCGGCGTCGCGCTGCCGTCGAGGTAGATGCGCAGCGTACCCTTGGGGTTGGCTGACCAGAGTCGCACGACGGCGCCGGGGCCGTCGGCGTCCATCATCACCCATTCGGTGCGATCGCCGTTGGTTTCCTGGCGGATGTACTGGTTCGCATCGCCGTTCGCGAACCATGTTTCGGCGTCGCTGGCGCTGGTGGACTTGCGGTCGTAACTGCTCGCCTGGCTGCACGTGTACCACGGCTCAGGCAGTTGCGCGATGGCCTTGCGGTCGATCATCTCGCGCAGCAGCGACTCGAGCGAGATCGGATCGGCGGCCCGTGCCGCCGGCGCGAACGCAGCCATGCAGCAGGCGACAAGAAGAATGAAGCACGCGGCGCGCGATTGGTGAGTTGACATGTGGACCTCCGGCATTCTGAGCGATCGAACTGCGATACGGTATCGCGCTCGATCCGCCGGGTCGTGCAGCTCAGGCGGATGCCGCGAGCACTTCATGGAGCAGAATCTCGGTAATGATGCGGTCGAGGTCCTCCCGCTGCTCGATATGGTGTACGCCGATACCCTGCGCAGCGAGGCGGCGATAGAAAACCTGGTGACGGGCCGCGTGATGCAGACGGTAGAGGTTGCGAAGCGCATCGAGCCGCGTGGAGAAGTTGCCCAGCGACTCGGGCAGGATGTAGCGCGAGCCGCGCATCGTCACCGGCTGGGGGCAGGCGACGTGAACGCTGCGATGGCCCGACGCCGCGAGGGTGAGGTATGACGCCACCTCTTCGCATGCTTCGCCGCCGGCGAACGCCGAAATGAACACGAGCATCTCGCGCCCCTTGGACTGGCGTAAACCAGTCGCGAGCGCTTCGATGGCCCGAGCGGCGCGCGGCGGAAGCGGGCCGTCACCCGATGCGCCGCAGCGGCGGCAGCCAGCCTCATCGGGCTGGACGATCGCGCGACACTTCGGACAGCGCCGCGGCATGTTGGCGACCAGGTCCGGCGCAAACTGTGCCAGGAACTGGTTCATGCCGTTGCGCGGCGTCGCGTGATTGCCGAACTCATCCGCGAGCACCTGGTGCAGACTGCGGCCGGCCCAGAACTGGCGCGAGCGCCGCCACGCTCGACGGGCCATCGACTCAACAGATGGCTGTGTATGGTGATTCAACGAGGTGAGCAGCGCCTGGCGCGGCATTTCGACCAGGCGCCTCAGGAGCCGCTGCATTCCCATGGCGCCGCGCCCCATCGGCTGGCGCTGCACACTCCACTGGTCATAGAGTGACACATGCAGGAAAATATGTTCAGCCCGCGCGAGGTGCGCGAGTCGGGCAGCCAGGCTTACGGCATTGGCAAAGCCGCCGCTTTCGCGCGCGCCGAAGCACATGTCGATCGACGCGTCGAAGATGATCCGGATTGTGAACTCGCGCGGCTCTTCGTACTCGCGCACCATCAGCCGGCCGCGCCTGGCTGTCGCTTTCCAATCCACTCGGCGGACGGTGTCTTCGGGTTGGTGCTCGCGCAGTTCACGAAAGTCCGAGCCGGCGCCTCGCGTCACGTGCCGGCGCGCCATGTCGCTCGTGCGGGAGCGGCGCTGGAGCAATGCGGAGTACAGTTGCGAGCCCGAGAGATAATCGGGCGCCACTGCGAATTCCTGGCGATCGCCGAGCAGTTGCGATTTCGAGAACAGCCCGAGCAGGCTTCGCGTGCGGACGATGACGCCGGGAATGACATACGACCCGGCGTGTTCCATCGAGAACTCGAAGTCGAGATGGAGCGTCGAAGCTGCATGGAGCGATCCGCAGTACCCGCCGGGCTGCAGCAGGCTCACTCCCGCGGGCACGACCGGTACGACGAGGCAATCGAACACGGATCGCAGTGAATGCAGCTCAACGCCGAGGTGATATCGCCCACCGACGATTGCGGCGTCCTGCCGGGCGAGCGGCGCGATGGTCAATCTTACCGAGCCGATGCTTGCCTGCCGCACGCGTCTCAGTTCCAGCACAACGCAATCGACGAGCATGTAGAGGACGGCAAACACGCCCCCGAGCAGCGCCGAGCGCAAAGCGAGGGCGGTCAGCACGGAGCCGGCAACGAGCACCGCCATCGCCAGCGCCAGTCGCCGGTCAGACCAGGATCGTGGACTGGATGGCTTCATCGATCACCTGCCGGGCGGTCATGCCCGAGACTTCGGCCTGCGGCGTGAGCATGATGCGATGATTGGCCACGTGCATCGCCAGCGCCTTGATGTCATCGGGCAGCACGTGGCTGCGGCCTCTGAGCAGCGCCCGGGCGCGGCTGAGGTGAAGCAGATCGAGCCCGAGCCGTGGGCTGGCGCCGAGCACGACGTGCCGGTGCTCGCGCGTCGCCGCGCACAGCCGCACGATCACGGAGAGTATTTCGTCGGAGATCGTCACGTGCGAGGCGACCCGTTGCGCGAGACGGATCTCTTCGGGGCGGCTTGCCGGTTCGATGGCGGGAAGGCTTTGCCGATGCGCCGCCAGCAGCTGCTTCTCTTCGTCCGAGGTGGGATAACCGGGCAGCAGGCGCATGGCGAAGCGGTCGAGCTGAGCCTGGGGCAGGGGATAAGTGCCCTCATGCTCGACCGGATTCTGAGTTGCAAAGACGAAGAAGGGTGGCTCAAGCACGATCGAGTCTCCTTCGATCGTGACCTGGCGCTCCTGCATGACTTCGAGCAAGGCTGACTGCGACTTGGCGGGCGCGCGATTGATTTCGTCGGCGAGGATGACGTGCGCGAAGATCGGGCCGCGATGGAGGCGAAACGTCCCCTCGCGCGGGTCAAAGACGTTTCCGCCGAGGATGTCGGTTGGCAGCAGGTCGGGCGTGAACTGTATGCGTCGAAAGCTGCAGCCCATTGCGCCCGCCAGGGTCGAAACCAGCAGCGTCTTGCCCACGCCGGGCACGCCTTCGACGAGCACATGCCGGTCGGCAAGGATGGCGCACATGAGCAGATCGATCTCCGTCTTCATGCCCACGACGCGCTGGGCGATGCGGGCCGAGATGCGCTGCGCCACATCCGCTGCCGATGCGAACTGATCAGGATTCGCCGCGTTCCGGTCGTTCACTCTGGCCCATCCTCTCGAGATGATGCATGATGCGGAGGCAATCCCAGTAGCAGCCATCGATCACGACCGGGTCGGTCCGGGCATGGATCGAGCGAAGATCGAATTCCATGATGTGAATCATGCACTCCGCAGCGCCCTGCGGGATGCGCAGCCGCTTGCACGCCGCTCGCAGGCCGTGAGGCGGCTGCGGTCGAAGATCGAGCCGGTCGATGAGCGTGATGCGCACAAGGCGAACAAGATCGGCCGTGACTTCCCACGAGACGCCGCTCCGCCGATCGCGCCAGGCACGATCGAGCGACCGGTCGAGCGGGACGGACGCGTGCACGAGGTGGGCCGCCACATCCGCGCGGCGCCGCGAGCCGATGAGCGCGAGCAGGAGTACGGCCAAGATGGACAGGCCGAAGATCGGCAATAGTGATGAGAGCGGGAAGTAGCGCGGGACGTAGCCGGCGCCGCCTCCGATGCCGGGTGCGCCTTCGGCTCTCTCGAGGCGGAACTCGATGCGCCGCCAGTTGCCATCGGGCAGGCGGACTTCGCAGAACGAGTGCCGCTGGTTCTCCACCAGTCGCGTCTCGATGCCGACCGCGTTGGCGACGACGAAGAAGGCACGCGAGCGATGCCGGCACACGCCGCGGCGCTGCAGCGCGACGGTCAGGAACTCGTTGCGCTGCAGGCGCGACCGGTCGATGGGTCCGACGGTGAAGCCGGCGAAATACGACTGCAGGCGGCGCACCGTTCCGGCGTAGGACGACGCCGGCAAGTCGCCGATCGCCGCCACGACCCGCTGGGCATCGGCGGTGACGTTCGACGGCAGCGGCGCCGCGGAAGGCTCGAACGGAACCTCCGGCAGCGCCGCAAACGAGTAATCCGGAGGCGCGACGATCGTGTAGCGCAGCCTCACCTTTCCGCGGTGGTTGCTCGACACATAGAGGCCGTCGCCGCCGTCCTGCGCGAATGCGACCTGCACGTCGGGTGACGTGCGATACTTGACGATGACGCTGCCCGGCGCCGGTGATGGCAGCGGCACAGGCTCGGCTGAGCGGAACAGGACCTGGACGTCGGCGCGATACTCCCTGCCCCCTTTCGGCGCGGGGCCCAGCGGGCCGCCCTCGACCATCGGTGCAGGATGAAACTGATACTCCGAGTCAACGGTTGAGAACACATGCAGCCGATGCGTCCAGTAGAGCGGCGGATCGAACCCCTCATCCCGCCGTGCATACACGCCGTCGATCGAGGTCTCGAGATCCATGTCAGGCGATCGGCCGTAGTCGAGCGTGGCCGGGTCGAGCGTGGGATCAGGATCGAATTCGCGGTAGACCGGCTGGCTGGGCATCGAAGACCAGCTTCCTGCAGCGGCCTTCGTGGCTCTGGCTTCGGTTGTATATGCGGCCGACCACTTCGCGCCAGTCGATGTGCGAAGCGAATCGAAGGAGAATGAGAATCCGCCGCTGCGGCTCAGCGCGTAGACGCCGCAGGCAATCGCGGCCACAACCAGCAGTGGCGCCAGAAGCGCGCGGTATCGAGACAACCATGCGCCAATGCGGCCAAAGCGATGAGAAGCAGACTCGGGCTCAGGTGGGTCGGGCAGCGCGGCCGCGAGCCGCTGGGCGAGAGTGGCGCCGTCGCGGCACTCGGCGTCGCTGCCGCCCTGGCCGTACACGCAGCGCTCAAGTAGGGCCGTGAGCCTTTGCAATTCGGCCGGCGTTGCAAACCCGCTCTGCTGCAGGCGATCGCGCAATTCCGCGGGCGTGAGGCCACCGGGGGGAACGATCCGCCCCAGTGCCGCCTTGTGGATGAGGCGCTGGTAGAGGTCAAAGAAGGTGTCCTGCTCCCGATCGGCCACTGTCACTCCCGTGCCGCCGCCGCGGCCGACTTATCCTACGGAAAGCCGAGCGCGGCGAACAAGGTCACAGCGCCCCCGGCTTGCTCAGAAGGATGCTTATGACAACGCACGGTTCGTTGGGAGCGTCGGGAGGTCGAGCCCGGTTGCCGCGGCAGGTCCTTCTGCTGGGCTGGGTGTCGTTCTTTGCCGACGTGTCGAGCGAGATGATGCAGCCGCTCATGCCGCTGTTTATCGTGGGTGTGCTCGGCGCGACCACCGTCGAACTCGGCGGGATTGAAGGCGCCGCGGCCGCCGTCGTCGCGCTGCTCACCGCGTGGGCCGGCGTCGCCAGCGATCGGCGCCGCAGGCGCGTACCGTTCGTGCGCGTCGGCTACGGCCTGCCGGTGCTCGGCAAGGCGCTGATCGCGCTGGCCGCGGCGTGGCCGATGGTGCTGGCCGGGCGACTGGTCGATCGTCTTGGAAAGGGGCTGCGCGGCAGCCCGCGCGATGCGCTCATCGCCGACGCCGTGGACGAAACCGCGCGCGGCCGGGCCTTCGGTTTCCACCGCGCCATGGATACCGCCGGGGCGATGGTCGGCGTGCTGCTCGCCGGCCTGCTCGTCTGGTGGTTGAATGATGGAGGGGGGGAGTCGGCGCCGGTTGCAGCGCTGCGCGATTCCGGTGGGGCGTTCCGAACCATCTTCGCCGTCGCCGCCGGCCTGGCGCTCGTCTCATTCGCCATTACATTTCTGGTGCGCGAAAGTTCTGCAGGTGGCGGTGATCCGGCGAAGCCGCAGGCGGCGGGACGCGCGACGGGCGCGATGTTGTCCGCTTCCTACTGGCGCACGGTGTCGCTGCTGCTCATCTTCGCACTGGGCAACTCGAGCGATGCGTTCCTGCTGCTGCGCGCCAGCGACGTCGGGCTCTCACCGCTGCAGGTAGTGCTGGTCTACGCGCTGTTCAACGTGACCTACGCGCTGATGAGTTATCCGGCCGGGGTCATCAGCGACCGGCTCGGCCGCTGGCGCCTCATCGCGCTGGGTTGGGCCATCTACGCCGGCTGCTATCTCGGCTTTGCGTGGACCGATGCGCGCTTCATCTGGCTCCTGCTGCCGGTCTACGGCGTGTACATGGCGCTGACCGACGGCGTGAGCAAGGCGCTGGTCGTTGATCACGCCCCAACCGAGCGGCGCGGCACGGCTCTGGGCGTCTATTACATGCTCACGGGATTCGCCACGCTGCTGGGCAACGTCGCCGTCGGCTGGGTCTGGCTCAAATACGGCCCCGCGCCGGCGCTGGACCTCGGCGCCGCCTGCGCCGCCCTGGCGCTGGGACTCATACCGGTCCTGCGGCCTCGCTGACATCGGGCGACGGCGGACGGGGCGCCGGCCCGGCAGAGGCGGGCGAGCGGAATGCTCACGTCATCAGGCTTTGGCGATTCATACAATTTGCTTGATCGAGTTATTCCCACTTCAGTCGGGAGGATCACATGGGTATGAACCGCAGCACAACCGTGCCGCCGAGATGCTCCAGTCCTCTGCGTGGCCTTTGGCTGCTGAGCCTTGCTCTCGCGCTTTGCTGCTGCGCGACGGCAGCCCAAACTCGCGTTGCGCAGGACCCGCCGAAAGCGGAAGGCGCCTCGCGCGGCCGGATCCTGCTCGTGCTGACCAATCACGGGCAACTCGGCGACACGGGCAAGCGCACCGGCGCGTTTCTGGTTGAGGCGGCTGAGCCGTGGGTCGTGTTCACGCAGGCGGGCTTTGACGTGACCATCGCCAGCCCCAACGGGGGCGAAGCGCCGCTCGATCCCAAGAGTCTGCGCAAGATCAGCGCCGACAGCCAGGCGTTCCTCGACAAGTTCGCCTCCGACGGCGTGGTGAAGGACACGACGTCGCTGTCCGACATCGACCCGGCGGACTACGACGCGATCTTCTTCACCGGCGGGCACGGCACGATGTGGGACTTTCCCACCAGCAGCGCCGTGCGCGATGCGGCCCAGCGCATCTACGACCAGGGCGGCGTGCTCGCGGCGATCTGCCACGGCCCGGCCGCGTTCGTGCAACTCAAGGGCGATCAGGGCAAGCCCCTCGTGGCCGGCCGGAAGTTGACCGCTTTCACGGACGCGGAAGAAAACGCCGGCCGCCTGGCGGAGGTGATCCCGTTCATGCTCGAAACGCGGCTGCGCGAACTCGGAGCCGAATTCGACGCGGCGCCGAACTTCAAAGAGAACGTGGTCGTGGACGGCCGAATCATCACCGGCCAGAACCCCGCCTCCGCCCGCGGAGCGGCGAACGAAGTGGTCAAGGCGCTGGCGACGAATCAGCGCGACAACGATAATTAGGGCCGCGAGGGCCGCCGCCGCTCAATTGCCCGCCGCGCTCGTGCGACCGCGGGCCGCTTCCCCCGTCGTCGCCGGCACGTCGCGCGGCGTGCCGGCGTAGAGGACGGCCAGGCCGATTAGGGCGAGGATGGTCATGTCGACGAACAGCAGCGGCGCGAAGACCGGGGCGCCGTAGATGAGCCGGGTCATCAGCGCCACATCGCGCTCGTCAAGGCCCGCGGCGACGTGAAGGTAGAACCCGAGCAGGCCCACGAGCGCCCCGGCCACCATCACCAGCATGCACATGCCGATCTCGAAGCGCGTGAGACGCCGCACAAACGGGAGGATGAGAAACGCCACTCCGAATGCGCCGGCGGCGACGGAGACCCATTCGACCTCGTAGAAGAAGCCGTTCTGCGCGTGATCGGTGACGCTGAAGGCGAAGTTGCCGATGTAGCCGCCCAGCGCCAGCAGGATGACCCACAGCGGCCAGTCGGGATCATCGGCATCGACCATGCGGTTCATGATGAGCAGCAGGCCCAGGCCGGTGTAGGCCAGCGGCGCGGCGAAGGGCGCCGAATAGACAAGGCTCTTGAGCGTGCGCGACTGGAAGAACGAACTCTCGAGGTGATACATCGCCCCGGCGATGCCCACGGCGATGCACGCCCAGCCGACGAGGTGCCCCAGCACCGACCAGCCGAACATGCGGCCGCGCGCGTACATCCACAGCGCCGGCACGAGCAGCAGCGGCGCGCCCAAAGACAGTCCCAGCGGAATGTACTCCGCGTGATGGGCGAAGAAGTTCATCTGGTGCGCGAGATAGATGTCTGCCGCGAGCCCGGCGATATTGAGCAGCGCGAACAGTTCGACCCACACGCGGTGGTCGCGCAGCAGGCTACTGGTCCGGCGCTGCATGTTCGCTCCGCAACTTCTTCGCCTCGTCTTCGATGCGCACGGCGTGTTCGAGAATGGGGTAGTTGCCGTGCCACTGCACGAAGTCGGCCCCGCCCATGAAGGCGCCGTGCTTGGCCGTGCGGCCGTAGTAGTGCCACAGGTCGAAATACTCAAACTCGATGGGATTGGTAAACGGCTCGCCGACGATGAGCCCTTCAGCCCGCAGCGCCTCCATCGTGGCCCGGACGGCGGCGATCTTCTTATTGGTGGCCTCCACGACGGCGTCGCCCTGCTCGTACACGCGGTTCACGATGGTCTCGGTGTGGCAATGCATGCAGACGGCTTTCATCTCCTCGCGGGCCCGAGCCGCGCCCGGCCGCTCTTCGGTGATTTCGGCGAAGAGGTAATAGCCAAGCCGGTCCGAGGGGTCGTGGGTGACGGCCATGCCGTTGAGGCCGCTCATGTGGCAGGTGGCGCAGGTAGGCACGAACATGTCGCGCGTGGTGAGTTCATTGGGCGGGGCGCTGAGGTTGAGTTGATCGCGCTGGGCGTGGAACATCACGCCGTGCTTGCTCTCGGTGTAGATCTCGATCTGCGAGTGATCGGGCCCCATGTGGCACTGGCCGCAGGTGGAAGGCAGGCGGGCGACTTCGACGGATGACGTGTGGCGCGTGTGGCAGGCGGTGCAGGTGCCGATGGTGCCGTCCGCGTTGGGCTTGCCGACGGAATGGCACGAGGCACAGCCCGAGGCGATGGCCGCCTCGCCTTCGAGCGCCGCCAGGGCGTTGGGCGGGCGATCGACGGCGCCGGGATGGAATTTTTCGGCGTGGGCGATCTGCTCTGCAGTAAAGTCGCGCGCTCCGGACACCGCCGCCCACGACGGCGCCGCGTGCCGGCTGCGCAGAAACTGCTGGTACTCCTGCTCGTGGCACGAGCGGCAGTTGGCGGCCGTCACATGCGGGTTGATCTCAAAGCCGTAGTGCTCCTGGGCACTCTGACCCTGCTGCGCGCTGTGGCAGTCGAGGCAGTTGACGTTCTTCTCCGCATGCACGCTCAGTTCGAACTCGTGCACGATGGAGTACTGCGTGCGCGAGTGGCACTCGGCACACTTGCCCGTGGCGCGGACGAACTCGGGGCTGGGCTGCTTGGTCACCACGGCGGGACGGAAGGAATTGATCATCACCACGAGGGTGATCAGCGTCGCGCCGATGATGACGGCCACGAAGACATTGGCGAACTTCATCGATGGCTCCAAATGCCGAATTCAGGTCATTCAATTCATCCTATTGCCCGGCGGGCGCGCGGGCCAACCGAAGTGAGCCCGACAGGCGGATACAGAGGTGACTTCATTCAGCGCGGCGCGGTCGTGAAGCTGACCGCCACCGGATCGAGCGGCAATCCCCCGGCGCTTCGAAAGCCGCTGTAACCGATGCCGTTGATTGAGAACCGATACGTCCTGCCCGGCTCGAGGCGCACAGGCAGCACGAAGACGCGGCCATCCTGCTCGAAGTGCCCGCGCTCCGTGGAGGGCGGGGTGTCCGTCGGCCGGCCGACGATCGACATGCCGCCCGGGTTCATCGGCTTGTCGAACTCGATGACGATCGCTTCGAGGTCGGGGCTCACATCGCGCGCCCCGTCGGGCGGAGTGAGTCGCACGACGTGCGGCAGCTCTGCCATTCGATCGTCGATGCCTTCCGCCAACTCGTCGAAGAACGCGACGACGCGCGGCATGAATGATGCAAGCGTCGGGTATGTCTCGCGCGACTGCTCGTACTCGGCGAGCAGTTCCGAGAGTTCGGGCGTCCAGAGGAAACCGCGAGCCACTTCATGGCGCAGCGCCGCCGCGGCCTCGCGCTCGCTGCCGTGCGCGATGAGGAAGCGGTGGGTGCAGGCGCGGACGAGCGATTCGTAGAGCATGGTCTGGGCGCTGCCGTAGGCCTGCTGCTTCATGAGCGACCGGCGGAATGGGTAGATCTTCTCGGCCGCCGGCTGCATCTGCTCAAGATTGGCGTCGATGAGCGGATTGCAGAAGGAGTGGCAGAACTCGTGCGTGATGGTGCCGGCGTCTTCAGCGCTGAAGATGGGCAATCCGGTCTCATCGAAGCGGCTGGCGCCGATGATGGGCAGGATTTCGAGGCGGCCGTCGGGATAGACGACCTTCACCCCGTAGTTGCCGCCGCCGTTGAGCAGGCCGACGATGCCGGTGAACGAAGCGCCGGCCGAGGCGCCAAAGAAGCCGTCGATCCACTGCCGGTAGGGCCGGCGGGCGATCTCGGCTTCGAGCTTCTGTGCTGCCGCGTCGTAGAAGTCGCGATGAGCGTCGAAGAACTCGAACGCCTTGCTGTCATCCGCGAACTGCTGCAGCGCTGCGAGGAACTCCGCCGCCGCCTGCGGCGACCAGCGCGATTCGAGTTGGAGTTTCGGATCGTCGAAGGGAATCTTCGGCTCCAGTTGCGGGCCGCCCTTGAGATGCACGGCGTACGACGCGACGGCGTCGTAACTGATGCCGCGCTCAGCGCGCAATTTCGCGGCGAGCTGAATCGTGGGGTGGTCCTTGAAGGGCGCGAAATGCGCATCCACCTCCTGCACATACGGTGCCGTGTCCGGGGCCATGTGGTATTCGCGCGCGCCCACCAGGCGAAAGACCATCGACATGAGTTCGACGCGCTCATCGACGCGCACGGGCACGGACATCTCACCCGGCTGTTGAGACAGCGATCGCGACGCGGCTGCGAGGAGCAGGCCCAACGCGACGATCGCCATCCCGCGGGTGCGACTCGCGCCGCCGATTCGGTTCGTGTGCATGATGGGCCACTTGTAGCGGGCGGCGCCGCGGGTGTCAATCCGGGCCGCCGCCGGGTCTCGCGGTCAGGCCGCTGAGCCCGCCGCCGTGACGGTGCGCCGGCCGCTTGCGAAGCGTCGGCGGCCGCGACGGGCCCCCCGTGGGGATTTCCCCGAAATCCTGAAATACGCCGCGAAGTTGTACAATAAACTTGACAGAATGTCGAATAAACTGTACACTAGCGAGGATGAAGCCTCGGCACGACATCCAGAATGCCGTTCGCCAGCACCGGCTGATGAGCGGCCTGACCCAGGAGGACCTGGCGGACCGGGTGGGGGTCACCCGCCAGACGATCCTCTCGATCGAGAAAGGCAAGTACACCCCTTCGGTGGCCCTTGCTCTGTCACTGGCTCAGGTGCTGGGCGCGACGGTCGAGGCGCTCTTCCAGTTGAAGGACGGTGATGAACATGAGTGAGCCGCGATCCACATTTCGATGGCCCTTCCCGGTGGCGACGCTCATTGGCGGCGCGCTCGTCGCTGCGGGGTTCTTCCTGACCGGCGTGAGTTGGTGGTTCTTTCTGCTGGCGGCCGCAGGGGCCCTGGGCCCGGGACTGCTTCGCGAACTCGGCTTGCTGAACGATCGCGATGAGTTTCAGCGCCGGGCCGATCATCGCGCCGGCTACTTCGCGTTCCTCGTCACCGGGTTCGTTGCATTCGTGATGGTGGCCTTCATCCGCTCGGGCGGCGTATTCGAACACCCGGAGCGGCTGCCGAGCTTCCTGCTCGCGCTGCTGTGGTTCACCTGGTTCTTCAGTTCGCTCTTGTCGTACTGGGGCGCAGCGCGCACAGCCGCACGCACTCTCTATGCATTCGGCGCGGTCTGGCTAGTCTTCACGATCCTGAGCAACGTGGGCAATGAGTGGACTGGTTGGGCGGCGCTGTTGCTGCATCCACTGCTGACGGTGCCGTTCTTCGTCCTGGGCTGGCTGGCGACGCGCAAGGAGCGCATCGCCGGCTGGCTGCTGGTGGCGGCGTCGATTGGCCTCTTTGCGTTCCTTCGGCTACCAGCGCTACTGAAAGCAGGCAGTATCGCCCCGCTCATCGATGACGGCGCCATGCTGCTGTTCATCGGCCCGCTGCTGGCCAGCGGCATGGCGCTGCTCAGTGCAGATCAAGGCGCGAGCGAAGACGAGTTCGATGACGATGCCGCGCCCGGCAGCGGCGCCACACCTGATTGAGTCACCATCAACACGCGCCCGGCGCATGGCCGGTCGCCAGACAGGAGGACACCATGAAACCGATACTGACCATCATCTGCTGCTGCGCTGCAGCCTGCCTCGTCGGACTGGGATCGGCATCAACGCAAACACCATCCGCCGCCGCCGCCCCGGCCACCGCAGCCAAGACGCGCATCGGCATCTTCGATACGCGCGGCGTGGCGCTCGCGTATGGCCGCTCCAAAAGAGCCGACTGCATGCTCGCCCGGGTCAACGAACTGACCAGGGCGCACGATGACGCCAAGGCGGCCGGCGACGAGAAGCGCCTGCAGGAACTCGAGTCGCAGGGCGTGGCGATGCAGGATCAGATCCACCGCCAGGTTTTCAGCGGCGCGCCGATTCCGGAAGTGCTCGCACTGATCAAAGAGGACATGCCCGGGATCGCCAGGCAGGCGAACGTCTCGCTCATCGCAGGGGAGGTGCTCTACCACGGCGAAGACGTTGAACTTGTCGACGTGACGCTCGAAATGTGTGCGCCATTCGAACCCGACGCCGCGACTCTCAAGATGATCAAGGATCTGATGACCAGGCCGATCGTTCCGGAGTCGGAACTGCGCACCGATCGCTGAGCGGGCGACGAGTCACAACAGCGCCCGCGGCGGCATCTCCGCGGGCGCTGGTCTATCCGGCCGTCGCGTTTCAACTGACCCGGATCGGCTCAAATCCCTTGCGATACTCGCGCCGCACGATCGTCTTGTTCGCTTGCGCGTGGTTCGTGAACGTGAGTGTCGCACGGTCCCAGTTCAGCACCTGGCCCGGATACATGCACGCCTTGACGGCGAGCAGCCCCGGCTCGGTGCAGCGCAGCCCCGCTTCGAACGGCGCCCAGCAGTGAGGCGTGTCCTTGCCCAGCGCCTTGTCCACCCACGCGTGCCAGTGGCTGAACTTGTCATACGTCGGCAGTCCCGGCCACGCCAGCCCATCGGTCTTTTGCCCTTGGCGCCAGATCTCGATCGGGCCGCTGGGCGCGAGCACGAGCGTGCCGCCCTCGCAGACCACGATGGTGAAGATGCCGCCGGGCCAGTCGCCTTCGCCCAGGCCGAGTTGCTTGCGGTCCGGCTGCAGGCCCGTGTCGTAGAAGTAGAAGTTGCACGTGCTGTTGGCGAACTTCGGACTGTTGACCGGGTACGTCAGCGTCGAGAGCACGCGATCAGCGTGGAAATTCGAAACGTCGCGACTGTGCGTGCGCGAGCACACCTGCGTCGGGCTCTGCAGTTCGGGGAAGGCGTAGAAGAGCACGTCGGTGAGATGGACGACCCAGTCGGCAATCTGCCCGCCGCCGTACTTCCACCACGAGCGCCACTGGCGCTGGACCATGTTGGGGCGGCAGGATTCATACTGCGCGCCGTTGAGCCAGAGGTCGTAATCGAATCCCGCAGGCGGGTCGCACGGCTCGCCGAGCACGCCGTCGGCGAAGTAGTATCCGCCCGAGAGCGCGCCGCCGCCGAAGGCGATGTGCACTTCGATGACTTTGCCCAGGCCGCCGCTCTTGAGAATGTCCACCGCGGCGCGGCGGGCTTCTGATTCGATGCGCTGCGCGCCCGTCTGCGTGACGAGATCGGGCCGCTTGGCAATGGCCCGGCCGAGCAGTTCAAGTTCCTCGAGTTGGTGCACGAGCGGCTTCTGGCCGTAGACGTGCTTGCCGCGCGCCAGCGCCATGGTCATGATGGCGCAGTGCGAGTGGTCAGGGGTGGCGACGATGACGGCGTCGAATTTGTCGCCGTACTGATCGAACGCTTCGCGGTAGTCGGCGCAGGTAAACGCTTCGGGGTGGTCCAGGGCCGCCTGCGCCAGCGCATTGGCGTCGATGTCGCACAGCCCGACGATGTCGGCTTCGGGATGGGCGGCGATGTTCTTGCGGTCCGTCCCGCCGATGGTGCCGATCACGCCGATGGAAAGCACGCGCAACCTCGTGTCGCGCCGAAACGACGAACCCAGCGCCGGCAGGCCGGAGAAAGCGACGCCGGCGCCGGCGGCTGCGGCGCTGCGGACAAATTCGCGACGGGTGAGCTGATGAGCGGCCATGTGGTGTCTCCGGGTCGAGGGGGTTGTTGGGCCGGCTGACCAATCTTTGCCGGTCGCGGCGGGATATCGAATGCCCCCGGCGGCCCGCTTTCGTCATCTGATCGGGTGCAACCGCTGTCCGCGGCAGCCGTACCATGAGTTACGAAAATCTTCGTCATTTCTGAATCTGTTCTCTGGACTTGACGAAAAGTTTCGTGTATCGTCGCCCAACAAGCATGCAGGAGCGATCGATGGCGCGAAAGAGCGAAGAGCGCAGGCCGACCGAAGCCGAACTGGCGATCCTCGGCGTCATCTGGCAGCGGCAGGCCGCCACGGTGCGGCAGGTGTTTGATGACCTCAGCCAGATCCAGGATGTCGGCTACACGACGATCCTCAAACTCATGCAGATCATGACCGACAAGGGCCTGCTTGAGCGCGACGCCTCCGTCCGCCCGCAGGTTTACCGCGCCGCCCGGCCGCAGAAGCAGACGCAGCGGCTGCTGCTGCGCGATCTGCTCGATCGCGCGTTCAGCGGCTCGCCGGGCAATCTCGTGCTGCAGGCGCTGGCCCTGCGCAAGTCAACACCGGAGGAACTGCAGGAGATCCGCGACCTGCTCGATCGTCTCGAGGAGCGTGACTCATGATGTGGGACCTGACACCGGCCACTTCGACTCTCACCGCCCTCGGCTGGGCGGTTATCCACTTCACCTGGCAAGGCGCGATCATCGCGGGGGCGGTCGCTGCAGCGCTCGCCGCCGCGCGCGATCGCTCGGCGCCGGCCCGCTACGCCATCGCGTGCGCGGGGCTGCTGGGTTGCGTGCTTGCGTTTGGCATCACGTGGGCGCTCCTGCTTCCCCGGGCGGCGGCAACGCCTCTGAACCTGGATGATCTTGAAGGGCTTGTCGCCGCGCTGCCTCGCGAACAGGCCGCGCTTCGCCCGGCAGACGTCGTCGCCTGGCTCTGGCTGCTGGGCGTGCTGGTGTGCTCGATGCGCCTGGCGGTGCAGGCGCTGGCAGCGCGCCGGCTCAAGACTCGCCTCATTGAACCGGTCGAACCGCGCTGGCAGCGCGTGCTTGATGACCTGTGCGACGAACTTGGTCTGCGCACATCCATCCGGCTCCTCCGCAGCAGCCTGGCTGAGACGCCCATGGTCGTCGGCTGGCTGGCGCCCGTCGTGCTCGTGCCTGCGGCCGCGTTCACTTCGCTCACGCCCGCCCAATTGAGGTCGCTGCTCGCGCACGAACTGTCGCACATCCGGCGCGGCGACCATGTCATCAACGCCGTGCAGGCCGTGGTTGAAACGGTGCTGTTCTATCACCCGGCGGTGTGGTGGATCTCGCGCCAGGTCCGCATCGAACGCGAGAACTGCTGCGACGACGCCGCCGCGAGCGCCGCCGGAGGCGGGCGCATCCTGGCCGAAGCCCTCGCCCGCCTCGAATCGATTCGCATCACTCCCCCTCAAACCGCTCTTGCAGCCAATGGAGGTCCGCTTATGAATCGCATCACGCGACTGCTTGCCCTTCCCGCTTCTTCTCACACTTCGGCGCCGCGATGGCCCGGCGTGGCGGCGCTCGCCGCCGCGGCGGTGCTCACCGTCGGCGGTCTGGCACAGGCCACGGCAATGAGCGGCGTGCTCACCGAACCTCCGACACAACGGGAGATCGACGCATACCTCGAAACCGTCATCGTCCGCCTGCAGGAAGGCATCGACGCCGGCCAACTGTCCACCGAAGATGCGCTCGCGCGCCTCGACGCCATTCGCGCTCACCTCGCGGCGCGCGGGCGAGTGGTCTCGGCGGCTTCGCCGACGCTCGAGAGCCGCCAGGGCATCCAGCCGTCGAGCGGTGCATCGGTCAACATGACGGCCCGCCACCTCGCCGTGGCAAAGCAGCATCTCCAGGAGGCGGCGCGGGCCGGTCATATCAGCGAGCACGAAATCGGCGAACATCTCGCCACGCTCGAAAGAGCGTTAGCGGAAAGCGTGAGGCATCACGCCGAGAAGAGCGCCTCGGCCGGAAGCGCCGACGCAGCCGAAGCGGAAGAAGTCGAGTCGATCGAGGAAGGAGATCTGGTCCCGCTGCTTCGCCTGGCGGAAGTTCACGCCGATCGATCGACGGCCGATGTCGCGGCACTCACGAAGAAGATCGCCGAATCGCTGCACACCGGCGACCTTTCGCCCGCCGAGGCGCACGAATACCTCGGCGCGCTGCGGCGCGTCGAAAGCCTTCCCGAGCAGACCCGCGATCATCTTGACCTGGCTCTGCGCCGTCACAGCGAAGCGGTGGCTGCGGAAGTGGCCGCTGCGGATCAGGCCGCAAAGGAACTCGACGTCGTCGCGCGCGATGTGCACGCCGCCGTCCTGGCCGGCAGACTGACTCCCGAGGAAGCGCACGCGAAACTCTCAGAGCTTCAGCGCGCCAAGATCGATCGGGCTCGCCTCGCCGCCGAACTCGAACTGGTGCAGGCCCGCCGCGCCCAGGCCGAGGCGGAACTCGAAATCGTTCGCCAGCGCGAAGCGCATCAGGGCGAGGGCGAAGTGCCGATCCTCACTGACATCCCCGTTCTGAGCGACCGCTTTGCTCGGCGCGCCGAGGAAGCGGCCCAAGCGCCGCGCGAAGTCAAACCGGAGAACGCCCTGCCGCGCGCCCAAGCCGCGCCGCAGCCGCGCGACGCCAGCAGGCGGCAACTGCACGAGCGACTGATGGGCCTGCTCGAGCAGTTGCGCGATGAAGTGGACAGCGGCGCCATGACCGTGGAAGAAGCCCGGGCCGTGCTCGATGCGCTCAAGGCCGAACTCGGCGGCGGTGATCGCTGAGCAACCTGAACTGACCCATCTGCCCCGGCCGTCCGCCGGCGCGAAGCACGCCTTCCGCTTCGCGCCGGCTCTCATTTGCGCAGCGCTTCAGAAAGTAATGAGCGGCTTGATCATGCCGTCTTCCTTCGTCTGCATCATCGCAAAGGCCTTGCGGATGTCGGCGAACCGGAAGCGGTGCGTGGTCATCGGCAGCGGATCGACGCGCCCGCGCTGGATGAGCCGCATGAGCCGGGCCATGCGCTCGGCGCCGCCTGGGCACAGCGCGGTGCGAATGGTCTTGTCGCTCATTCCCACGCCCCAGTCGAGGCGCGGGATGGGCACCGAATCGCCATCGCCGTGGTAGCCGACGTTTGAAATCGTGCCGCCCGGTCGCGTCGCGCTCACGCATGCCGCAAAGGTCTTGGGCGAGCCGAGGGCTTCGATGGCGGTATCAACGCCTTCGCCGCCGGTGGCCTTGCGGATCGCCTCAGCCGGATCTTCCTTCGTGTAATCAATGATGAGATCGGCGCCGAACTTGCGCGCCATGGCGGCACGATCGGGCTTGCTCTCGACGCCGATGACCAGCCCGGCGCCGCACAGCCGCGCGCCGACGGTGGCCATCATCCCGATCGGCCCCTGGCCGAAGACCGCCACGGAGCCGCCGATGGGGATGTTGCCGTGCTCGGCCGCAACAAAGCCCGTGGAGAGCATGTCGCAGCAGTACACGGCCTGCTCGTCGCTGAGTTCATCGGGAATGGGCGCGAGGTTGCCCAGCGCGTCGTTGACGTGGAAGAACTCAGCCATGTTGCCGTCTTTCACGTTGGCGAACTTCCATCCGCCGAGCATGCCCTGGCACTGCGAGGTGTAGCCGCGCAGGCAATTGGTGCAATGGAAGCACGGCGTGATGGCGTTGATGGCGACGCGCTGGCCGATTCGGAACTTGCCCGCCGCCGCAACCGCTTCGCCCAGTGCGTGGATCACGCCCACCGCCTCGTGGCCGAGCGTGAGATTCGAACGCGGCCCGATCGCGCCTGCGACGGTGTGCGTGTCGGACGTGCAGATGAGCGCTGCAGTGGTGCGGATGATGGCGTCATTGGGCCCCGGCCGAGGCAAGGGTTTATCCACGACGCCGACTTCCCCGATGCCGTGCATCACAAACGCTTTCATCGTTGATGTCATGACAGCCTCCTCGGTTGGAACAATGGGCGCAGAAACGCGCACGGCGGCGGATTGATCCCGTCTGCGACGCCCGCTTTGATCAATTGTCCACAACCCCGGCCCGAGCCCCCATGCGGAAACCCCCCTGATCTGAAGAGCCGCCGGAGGCTCGGGAGGTTTGCGAGGTTCCAACGCCTGTTTCCTGGCGAGAAGAGCAAAAGGACGGCGTGCTGGCCCATCCTGGCCGCGGCGAGCAAAACCCATCTTACAAGCGCGGATCGCTCGGCTCGCTCTCCATGGCCAGCACGGCGAAGACGCACTCGTGCACGCGCCGCAACGGCTCGCGGCGCACGAACCGCTCGAGCGATTCAATGCCGAGGGCAAACTCCGCCAGCGCCAGCGAGCGCTTACGATTCAGACCGCGCTTGCGCAGGCGGCTGAGATTCTCAGGGGCGGTGTACTCCGGCCCATAGATGATGCGAAGATACTCCGGGCCGCGGCACTTGATCGCCGGCTGCAGCAGGCCCTTCGTGCCGCGCGCGATGAACTCAAACGGTTTGACAACCATGCCCTCGCCGCCGCGTCCGGTCAGTTGCGACCACCACTCGATAGCGTCGGCGGTTTCGGCTTCATCGTTCACATCCACCACGCGAAACGGCGTGGCGAGAAGCAGTCGCTCGTCGGCTGCGCAAAGTCGGGCGAGCGTCTCCATGTGCCACTGGTGGTCGCGGCTGGCAAACACGGCCTTCTCGCTCGCGAGGATGTGAAACGGCGCGAGCTTGAGATCATCGATTCCAGCGACCGGCCAGCAGTAGTGTCGGTACGCCGCCGTGAACCGGTCGGCCATCCGGCGGCGCTGCTCGAATGTCTGCCGCAGTTGTGAGGCGCCATCGCCATACACCGCGCTCGCGGCGTCGAGCACGGCGACGACTTCACTCAGCGCGTGCCGCGCCGCCGACCCGACGGCGGCATACTGGTCGCGCAACAGTGCCTGCGCCTTGGCTGACCAGGGCATGAGTTCGCAATCGAGACAAAGCCATGAAGTCGCCAGTTCGTCCCACAGCCCCGCCTGGCTGACGGCGCGCTGCACGCGCTGCAGCAAGGCGCGCTCGAGATCAGCATCATCGAAGAACCGGCGGCCCGTGCGCGTGTAGCAGATGCCCAGGTCCTCCGTCCCGTCGCGCGGCCCGTTGACGCCGAAGCGCTGCCTCGCCGCCTCCGCATCCTGGCAGACGATGACCACGGCCCGCGAGCCCATGTGCTTTTCTTCGATCACGACGCGTCCGACGCCGCGCGTGCGGTAATGCTCGAAGGCCTCTGCGGGATGCTCGAGATAGCCCTCTCGCTCGCTCGTTTCGCTTGGCGACATCGTCGGCGGCAGGTAGATGAGCCATCGCGGATCGGCGGCGAAGCGGCTCATGACTTCGAGCGCAGCGGTCGCGTTCTCTTCGCGCAGCGTGATGCTCCGGTGCAGCCGCGTCTCGATGATCCTCTTGCCCGCGACATCAGCCAGGTTGAGAGCGGTGTCGTGCTGCTGCTGGGCCGTGAGATCGGTCACGCCGGCTTCCGGCTGCAACGGGCGCGCCGGCGCTGCGTACCGCCGGTGGGCCGCCACCGACACGAGTTCGCGCGTCGGATAGCGCAGCGCCGTCAGCGAGCCGCCGAACACGCAACCGGTGTCGATGCAGATGGTGTTGTTGAGCCAATCGGCCTGCGGCACGGGAGTATGGCCGTAAACGACCATGGCCCGTCCGCGGTACTCCGCGGCCCAGTTGTAGCGCACGGGCAGGCCGAACTCATCCGTCTCGCCCGTCGTTTCGCCGTAGAGGCAGAATTCGCGTACGCGACCAGAGCCGCGGCCCTGCATGTCTTCCTTCAGACCCGCGTGCGCCACCACGAGCCGGCCGTCATCAAACACATAATGGCTCACGAGGCTGTCAATGAACACCCGCACCTCTTCGATGAACTCCGGCGTTTCGCCATCGAGTTGAGCGACCGTTTCCGCCAGGCCGTGCGTGAGCTGCACATTTTTGCCGCCGAGTTGGCGCAGCAGTTTGATGTCGTGGTTGCCGGGGACGCAGTGGGCTTTGCCTTCGGCCACAAGGCGCATCACCAGCCGCAGCACGGCGGGTGAGTTCGGGCCGCGGTCGACAAGATCGCCGAGAAAGATGAGCGTAGGGGATGCGCCATGCTCATCGACCGGCGAAGTGACGAGCCAGTCGCCTTCCGCGCGAAGCGCATCGCTCTGGACCTTGTAACCAAGCAAGCCGAGCAGCTCGACGAGTTCATCGAAGCAGCCGTGGATGTCGCCGATGATGTCAAAAGGCCCGTGTTCGCGCTTTCGGTTGTTCCACAGAGGAGTGCGCGAAACCAGCGAGGCCTCCACCTGCTCTTGCGACTCAAGCAGCCAGGTGTGGCGAAATCCCTCGCGCCGCAGCCCTCGCAGATGACGCCGAAGCGCCAGGCGCTGATTGCGGATAACGTGGGGTCCAAAGTTGCGGTCCGGCCTGGTGCGGTTGCGCTCGTGGCACAGGCGCTCAGGCAGGTCGAGTACGATGGCGACGGGGAGGCAATGAAACTGCCGCGCAAGATCGACGTACTTTCGCCGATCTTCCGGCCGCAGGTTCGTCGCGTCGATGACGGTGAGCAGCCCGTTCTTGAGCCGCTTGCCGGCGATGTAGGAAAGCACGTCGAAGGCGTCGCCGGTGGCGGCCTGATCGTTCTCATCATCGGAAACCAGCCCGCGACAGTAGTCTGATGAGAGGACTTCGGTGGGCTTAAAATGCCTGCGCGCAAAGGATGACTTGCCCGAACCCGACACCCCGACGAGCACAACCAGCGACAGTTCCGGAAGGTCGATGTTCATCGCACCGCCTCCGATCCCGCAAGCGAAGCGCAATGCGCATCGCGCTCGAACACTCCCATCTGGGTCGGGCTGCCCACCTCGGTGTCCTCTGGTCCGACCGGCAGGAAGTGCACGCGGTAGCCGTGCTGGCTCGCCACGCGGCCCGCCCACTCGCGGAACTCAACGCGCGTCCATTCAAAGCGGTGATCGCGATGGCGAAACGCGCCGGCCGGGAGCGTCTCCCAGCGGACGTTGTATTCGCGGTTGGGAGTGGTCATGACGACAAGCCTCGGCCGGGCAAACTCGAACACCGCCCGTTCAAAGGCCTGCAGGCGCGGCGGGTCGAGATGCTCAATGACCTCGACGACCGCCGCTGCGTCAAATCCGGCGAGCCGGTCGTCGCGATAAATGAGTGAGCCGTGGAGCAGGTTGATGCGCTTGCGCAAGTGGTCCGCCATGCGCTCGAAGCGGAGCTTCTGCGCCGCGCGCTGGAGGCTGCTGAGTGACACATCGACGCCAACGATTCGCGCAAACTGCTTGTCGTGCAGCAGCAGTCGCAGCAGGTTCCCTTCGCCGCACCCCAGGTCGAGCACGCTTGCCGCGCCGGCACTCTTGAGAACGCTGACGACTGAACCCAGCCGCTGCTGGTTCAGGCTCAGTGGCCGCTCGATCGCCTCTTCTTCCGCCGCGTGTTCCGCTTCGGCTGCATCGGGATCAAGATCATCCTCGTCCTCCGTCAGCCGCGCGAGCGCATCGCGAGTGAGTCGCGACTGGTACTTGAGATAGCGCGTGGTGATGAATTCCCGGTGCGGATGCTCCTTGAGCCAGTCCTTCCCGCGAACGAGCAGTTTTTCCACCTCGTCCTGGCCAACCCAGTAGTGCTTGTCATTGTCGAGGACGGGAATGAGGATGTAAAGATGCTGCAACAGCGATTGAAGCGTCGTCGTCTGCCCGATCTGCACGGAGTACACGCGGCTCTCGCCCCACTCGGGGAAGGCCTCGTCAAGCGGATGTGCCGTGATCGCCACTTCGTAGCCCAGGGGTTCGAAGAGCGAGCGGACCATCTCTTCGCCACCGCGGCAGGAAACGACGGCGAGACGAGCCGAGAGTGCCGTCGGGCAACTCACCAGTTGGGGCCGCTCCTTGCAGCGACCGTTCATCGCAGTGGCAAACAAGCCGTTCAATGCGACGCTCAGAAACGAAGACGCGACATACGGCCGATCGTTCACGTATTGATCGAGCCCGCGCTGGCTGCGCACCGCGCCGCCCCGGCGCACAAGCGCCACGGGGTCAACATCCAGCAGCACGGCGATCTGGCAGCGGTGTTCGCACGCGTGCGGGTAGAAAACATGGACCCGACCGAACGACTGCTCGAACGTCTGCACCCGCGCCGGATTCTTGTGCAGCAGATAACCCAGATCCGTGGCGGGGGATCCATCGGGGAATCGGGTTGCGGCGATCGTCAGCAGCATGAGGATTCATCGTAACACCACCCGGCGCCGCCGTCGGGGCAGATCCCGTCCCGCACCGAAGCGGCCCCGTCGCGCGTAAGTTGCTACAGCCGCCTTCGGGTGGCTGGACTGGCCTGAAGTGAGCGCGGATCGCGATGTGTACGAAGTGGCAGCGTCTTGCTGCGCATCGTCAATGGGCAGCATGGGGCGCCGCGCAGGATCAGCGGCCGCATATCTGTCTTCCGGCTCGGTTCAGCGCACTGTGTAGCGGCCGCGGCCCTGCTTTTTGAACAGGTCTTTGCGCTTGAGCAGCGTGAGATTGACCATGGTGCGGAAGTTCTCAGCGTTGGTCTTGTAGCCGCTGCGCAGCACGGCTTCTGCGGCATCGCCCACGGCCAGCACCTTGCCCTTGAGCGCATTCTGCAGCGCCTCGGTGAGGGTGGTCTTGTTCATGGACCGGGTGCGGGCGGCTTTGGACCGGCCGGCGCCGCGCGGGGCGACGCGGCCGCGCGCGCGGGTGCCGCTCGATGAGACCGAAGCAGCTGTTCCGCCGAGCGCGGCGATCTCGGCGTCGATGCGCGTCAGCTCGCTCTCCAGTTGACGCCGGCGCGTCTCCACGCGCCCCAGTTGCGAGGCGCGGCGATCAAGTTCGCGTCGAAGTTCAGCGGTAGAAATCCGAGTGAGTCGGGGTGCGGCCATGATGACATGCCCTCTGCAATGCGGTTTGCGGTTTCACATCTCTTCGCCTGGAGCCGGTGCACGCAAACAGGGAATGCATCGGTGGAAGAATTCCCGGCCGAGCGGCCGGGTTCACACGTTAGTATACGCCGCAGTCGCAGCGCGCCGCCACCACCGGTCGATTTCGACCGGCCCACTGAAGTTGGGGGGACAACTATGCAGCCGGTGCGGCCGACCATGCGGCCACAGGTGGGGCGATGCGGGAGCGGGCCAGCCTCAGACCCGCTTTGGAGCACCCTGACCGTCGAGCCCATCAAAAACGTCATCGAGGCGCGCCAGTTCGGCGAGAATCTCCTTTCGCCTGACTTGCAGCTGCGCCAGGCGCTCAACGGGATCCTGCCGTGGGCGGCGCGGCTGCCCACTGGTCCGCCTGCGATGTCTTGGCTTGCTCACGTGCCGTTCCTCTGTGCGCGGGCGGTCACGGCGATCCGCGCCGTCAGCGCGCCTGCGGAGGTTTATGCTCAGCGATTCAATGGGATTCCAGCGGAATGCATGGCGAATTGTGCGAATCCATAGATCATCCGCGCCCACGGCGGACAGTTCACGAGCAGGCAGCCCCATGCCACTGACCACCGATTCGTGGGACTGCATAATACCATATATAGTTCCGCATTTGCAGCACGTTCCCCATTTAAGCGCGAAGAAAACCAGAAAAAGTGCCGCCGTCCGGACGACCTGCCCCGATTCTGCCGTATTCGCGCGAGTTTGAGGGCACGTTGGCCCGGTTGTGCACCACTCCTGCCGCTGGACGCCAGTTCATGCCCCGTCGCAGGCGGCTGCGATGACGCGCCGATGGGCCGCGGAGCCGTGTTTATCAACATTGTCCACAATTGCAGACGCTATCGTCTGCTATGCGCGGTGTGGCTTTGCCGCGATCTTCGGCAGGAATTGCGCCCTGCCCGCCGCGCCGGCCCAATGTTCGGATCGAATCGCGTCGTGCCCTGGCCGCTTTACGGCGCTGGCTCTTCGGGCTCAGGAGCCGGGACCTGCCGGATGATGCTGTTCCAGAACGCGACCGCCCTGACATGGTCCGCTCTCGCGAGAACCGCCTTGTTGGCCGGGTCAGTGGGGTCGCCGCCGAGCAGAATGGGGGTAATCTCGAAGATCTCCCCGCCGGGGTGGGCCTGGCGGCTCTGCCCGGCTGCGGCGGCCGGCGGCTCGACCTGCGACAGGCGATGGAGCCAGTCGCCGACATCCGGGCCGGCGTCCTCGGCGAACTCCCAGTTCATCCCGACGAAGGGCACGCGGACGATCGGCATCGCTGCTTCGCGCATGTCGAAGCCGAACGCATCGCCGCAGCCGTCCGAGGCGAACAGCAACAGGCCCGGTGCATGGCGGCGCACTTCGTAGGCGTCATTGAGCGCGGCAAGTTCGCCGATGCGCCAGAGGATCAGGTAGCCGCCACCCACGAACCCGTCTCCGCCGTCGGCCGTGCTGAGGAGCTCGATGTATTGACCAGGAAGCGAGACACCCAGCAGGGCCTGCGCCTTATCGATCGCTTCGGCCGCAGCGGGTGGGTTGGCTCTGAAGTGACGCAGCAGCCGGGGCAGGTTGAGTGGCATGCGGTATGTACCTTCACGCTCAATATGTGCCGGTGGAGTACTCAGTGCGAGCGATTGGGAGTCTCGTCGCGGGCGGCGTCCTTGGAGTGTATGAGAGTCCGCGAAGGGGGAAAGCGAAATCCGCATTGCCCGCAGATGAAGGTGTCGCCGCCGCCGCTGCGCTCCGTAGCGCACCCGCACTCCGGGCAGATTCCTCGACGCAAACGCCTGCGGGCGGAGCGGTCAACGAGCATAGATCCAACTCCGACCAGGCTCGCGCCGAGGAGCAATGTCGCCAGCGCCGCGAGGTGCAGTGCGGGGAACGCGCAGCCGGCGACTGTAAACACAGCCGTCAGGGCGAGCGAGGGGTAGCCGACCACACCGAGCAACTTTCTGGTCGTTGAGTACTTCACGATTTGATTGCAGCCGGACGATTGCCACGCTTGCGTGGGCAGGTGCTGAAGGCCAAGCCGCGTCTCATCCGAGGCCGCCGACAAATGACGATCGGCGGCTGTTTCTTCATCGGGGAGCGGTGCAGCATTGTACCAAGGCCCGGCGCATCCGATCGACGGCGGCGCGGGATCGGCTCCGTTGGCTGAAGTCTGCCTCATGGATCGCCACTCGTCGGCCATGCGGCCGACGGTTAGGCGATGCTGCGCAGCGCCCCGATTCCAGCGGCCGTCGGGAGGGGATCGATCCGCCATCAGTCCCTCTTTAGCGACTCCAGCCGTTCGATCGCCGCTCTGGCGGCTCGCCGGATGTCCGCCTGCGAGTAATTCAGAAACGGTTCCAGCACCGGAATGGCTGCGGGATCCTTGAGACGCTTGAGCGCGGAGACACCTTCGTGGGGCAGCTCGTGAATCACGCCGGCAATCGCATCAAGAGCGCCCGGCGCCTTCGCTCGAACAAGCGCCACAAGCAGCATCCCTCGCGCGTAGTCGTACTCCCTGTTCGCGATGAGTCGCAACAGTCGATCGGAGTGCTTGGGAGTTGCGCAGAGCGACAACGCATTTCCCATCGACCATTTTGCGGCCAGCCACCTGGGCGTATTGGGCGCTGAGGCAAACCGCGCACACAAAGCGTCGGCGACGGCATCGCAACGAGCCCACGGCATCATGAAGATGCGCGAAATGACATCCGCGATGTCCCAATGAATCGTCACGTTCAACCAGTGAATCAGCACTGGAACCGCCGCCGGCGCATTGGAACCCTTCATGCACAGGTCCTGCAGGTATTCCACGTGGACGCCCACGGCGGCGAGGTCACGCAGAATGCGCGCTTCGACGTCGGCGGGCCAGACATTCGCAGGTTCGGCGATCATGAGGAGCAATCTTGACCGATGACTACAGCCGGGCCGAATCGGACCGTTGGCTGGCTGGTATCAACGAATCGTGGAGACAACCATGATCACGGGGCAGGAGATTCGTTCGACGCTGCAATCCTGCCCTGATCGACGAAGCGGCGAAGGTACTGACTGCTCACCGTAATCGTGCGGCGGCCGCGGCTCCAGTTTGCCCCGCCGTCGCCGGCGACGAAACTGATCGTCACCTGCGAATGCCAGTCAAAGCGGGCAATGACCGATTCAAGCGTGGGGATGAGTTCTGATGCACTGCCTGCCGTGATCGAGCCGTCCTCCACGATGACGCGCCCCTCACCAGACCGCTGACCCGCGGGCATCATGAGCGGTGCGAGTATCCGCCGCCACGATCGGTGGAGTTCGGTCCCGTAGTCCGTCGCGTCGCGGACATCGTCCTCCGTCATCCCAACCACCCTCTCCAACGCGGAGTACTTCGCCGGGTCCGCCGCGATGGCCCAGGCAGCGATCTGAAATGCCCGGCGCGCATCGCTCTCGTGCTCGCCTCTGACGGGCCATTGGTCGCGCGGCGTTTCGCGAGCCTCGATCATCAACGAAGTCGTCCGCGCCATCAGCACATCCAGAGCCTGATCGGGCATGTGCGCCGTCAGAAAATGAGTCGCAAAAGCGTCCGCCATCACTTCCTCATTGCCCAGGATCGGCAGATCGAACTCGCGCACCAGCGCATGTCCCAACTCGTGCAGAATGACGTGGATCGCCACGTCGCGGGCGAACGCCGAAAGTTCAAGAGAGGCCACTCCACGTCTCCCATCCTCATCGCCACCCTGCTGGCCAGCGTTCCGGCCGTGCGAGCAGTTGATGTGGCGGAGGGATTCGACCTCGACCGCCATCGTCGTCTCGTCGATACTGAAATGCAGCGCGGCGGCTCGCATCAGATCTTCGCCTGTCGCGTATCTCTTCTCCGCATCCTTGAGAAAGGCGCGTACCTCCGCCTCCGGTCGCTTCTCGTTCTGCAGGAGTACGTTGGACACGATGTCCTTCATGGCGCCGGCATGCCGGAGATCCACAGCGCAAACCTGCTCCGGAGGACTTTCCTGCTCGCCATCCTGCGCACGTGCGCTCCCGGGTGCTCCAGCGCACCCCAGCATCGCGATCGCCACCGGCGCGACGGTCAGAAGGAGAAATCCTCTGCTCATGGTCTTGCTCCCGGCGGGTCGGCGCCCGCCAATCGAGGGAAGTCGGCGGGTTCAACCAGCCGAGCGGTTCAGCTGGCTGATCTGCATGCGAGCAGTGTATCGACGCTGTCGGAGCGCGATGAGGGGGAGAAACCGGGTGTTCGCGTTGACCGGGTTCCCCCCAAAAGCACCACAAGCCCCGGATTCTCCGTGGGCTTGCAGAAACGAGGCGGACGGGATTCGAACCCGCAACCACCGGATCGACAGAGGAACCTTGCCCGAGCGCGAGACTCGTAAACGACGGTAGGGACGAGGGTTGCGGATTGCAAGCGGTGCGGCTATTGCGCGGTTTTGCGGTCGTTTTCGCGGCGGAGCGCGGTGCGCACCGCGCAGCGAGGTGGCTACCAGTCATCCTTCGCCAGATCTTTGTTGCGCTGTTCGAGGCGCCACGTGCTGAATGAGTGCCGCTCGATCCTGCGCAATGTTCCTTCGAGGCCGTTGGTCTTGAAAAGTTCATTTCCGGCGGCCCTTGATACCCTGGCTCTAGCCTTCTCGATGGTCAGCCACGAGAGATCTTCTGCCAGCAGTTCAGCCGCTTCCGTAACGGTGAGCCAATCGCTCGGCTTGACCTCGACCACGCCCGGTGTCGGGAAGATGCGGGCTAGATCGAGGCTGAGGCAGCCGGATTCCAGAACGGCATGCTCCGCGAGCACGGCAGTCCGCGGGCGCGTACCGACCGACCAGATGTTGCCGGGCTTCACTCCGACGGAAAGCACAATCGGACGCTCCGACGCGGTCAGCCGCTCTGCGGTCGCAGCGATGGCGGCCGCGTCGAAACGCCCCAGCCCGAAGCCGAGGAACACCTCGCAAGCCTGTCCGCCGATACCCGCACCGCCGACCAGCACGACTCGACCCGGAACATCTACGATGAGGATACCGGATGCGTCGATCGCGGTGGCCACGGCCCGAGCCAGTCCAACCAGACTGAATCGCCACTGCTCAAAGTCGCGGGGTTCGAAGAAGGCGACGCCGCAGCCATGCAGGCACCGGTGAACGCAGACCAATCTTTCCGGATCGTCGGGGTGCGCCTCGAATCCAAGGTTCGGCACCACACACTCATGCTCGCACCCGTCATAGATGATCTCTTCCGCCTGCTCGTGCGGCGTGAGAATTCCCACTGCTTCGATCGACGCGAGCCACTCCCGCGGCCATGCACGCGCATCATGTGGCGTTAGCACGCCATCTCGCAGATGCTCAATTCGAATCAGCAACTCAGGCAGCGGCTCAGACACGTGCGATCCCCCATTTCACGAGATACTTCTTTGCCACCGCGTCGTAGCCATGGTCTTTGAGATTGCACCGGTCCGGATAGGTGATCTCAAATGTCAGCGACTTGCCACGAGATCCGTTCTGCCCGCGAAACTTGAAACATAGCTTCGCTTGGGAAACGTGGAGTGTCGAGAGCGGAACCTTTGATTTGTCGATGGCTTCATCTACCAGCGCACGAAGCACATCAGGCACATCCGGTGTCGCGCGACCTGAAAGCACCAGTCGCCGATATCCCTTGCCCGGGAGATCGAATCGGAGAAGTCGAATCTCGACTCCGGCGATGTTGTCCGCAGGATTCGTCTCGAAAGTGAAGTCGCCTCGCTTCAACACAGACAGGTCGTAGGGTGGTTTCGACTGAGGATCGGGGAGCGCCTTCAGCCCGAGCATCACCTTGCAGAACGCCTCTGCGATTTGCTCCCTCTGCTGCTTATCCCCACCCGCCACCATCTCGAGGACGCCGTCCTCCTTCCGATAGACAAAAATGATCTCGCGAGCCGTACGTCTTGCGTGACGTATGAAGTGATCCTGATCGTCATAGCCGAGATCGGTCTTAGGACGGCTCTCGGGATAGGCGAAGCAGCAGAATCGGTCGGGATCGCGTCGTTCAACCGTCTCGATGTGACACCGCCTACCGTACCCTTCAACCCTAAAGATTGCACGGAGTGTCTGGCCGAGTCTATCACGGTGCTCTTCGTCATCTTCCACCTGAAGTCGCTTTCCCACGGTCCATCGCTGCCACCGGCTCTCCGCAAAGCGGTCAATCTCGTTGTATCCCAGAACGCGCTCCACGAGCTTTCGATCCTCGACGAGCGCGAGCAATGCTCGCTCGCAGTCATTGGCCATGCCGTCGAGTTGAGGCGCCCAACGGCGCTTCCAGAACACCGCGTCTTCGTAGATGAGCCGCGACCCGCCATCGGTAGCAAGTTCGTTGACGGTGATCAGGTCGATATCAACGGAGTCCTGAGTGATCGGCTCCAGCGCGTCCAAAGCCCCGATGATCGGAGCCGGATCGCCGTCCTCGTACTCGTCCCACTCGAAGTCACTGAGTAGGCTACGGCTCTCGAAATAGCGCTGGAGCAGGGGCTTTGAAATGCTCCTGAGGATTCGCTTCTGGGAGTACTGTGCCATCCGCCCGGGTTCTCCAAGGGCCACTATCCCACTGACACCATGATCAGAAAAGACACCATCCGCCACAATGTCAAATCGCCTCTTGGTCCACCCGCGCGGAGTGCGGAACGTCATTGATGGTTGCCCGACCGCGATTTCTCGCCGAACACGTCGGCATACCGTCGGCGCTGTTCCGTGCCGGTCGTCCGCTCCAGTTCGGCGAGCAGTTTGCCCACGTTCAATCCCATGCGTCACCTCCTTCCCGCCGCTCTCGACCTCGTGAACCAGCGGGACGATGAGTGTCCGAGCATGGGCCAGGGTCAGGGCAAGTCGAAGGCGCATCTGGGGGGCAGTTCTGGGCCGCCAAATCGGCACCCCGGCGGTGCATGGCGAGCACGCCGCCAGCCAGAATGCCGGCGATCTCGTCGAGCCGCTCGCCGGCCGTCAGTTCACCAGGATCATCATCGCGCAGGTACATCGGCACGCTCCGAAGGCGGAGAGTGGACGACAGCGTCCGAGACGCTTGGCTCGGCGGGCCGTGCGGCCCGCTACTGGTTAACTACGCAAAGTGTGGGGAGAACTGCGCGCGAAGGCGCCGGCAGGCGCTGCGCACGGCAGGGGCCACGCGTCGGGAGGCGCTGCGGAACCTCACGACGGCGCGATTGATGCGGCGGATGTGAAGAACCCGGCGAGATATTCGGGCACGCGCTGGTCGAGCCAGAAGCGCGGCGCCCAAGGCCAGCGGCCGCCGATGAACCCCATGTGCCCTCCGCTGCGCATCAACTCAAGCGTCACCTTGTCGGACATCTCACCCGGCTCGGGAATCACATGGGTCGGCACGAGCGGATCATTGCGCGCGTGAAGCAGCAGCGTCGGGACGTTGACGTGCCGCAGCAGCACATCCGTGCGCGTGCGGGCGTAGTAGTCCTCCGCATCCTTAAACCCGTTGAGCGGCGCGCTGACGCATCGGTCAAAGACCGAGAAGGTTCGGATGCGGCGCAGTGCCCCGCGATCGAGCGGCAGGCCGAGGTCCATCAACTGCAGTTTCCGCAGAATGTCGCGGCGGAGGCTGCGCAGCAGGTACCACTGGTATACGCGCGACAGGCCGCGCCCGATCCGCCCGGCCACGACGCCGAGGTGAAATGGCGCCGACACCCCCACGGCCGCGACCACCGGAAGCGAATCGCCGCGCTGACCGCTCTCGCCGAGCCACTTCAGGCATATGTTTGCGCCGACGGAATACCCCACCGTCGCGATCGGCGTGTGCGGTTCGCGCTGACGCAGGTGATGCACGAGGTAGTGCAGATCGCTCGTCATGCCACAGTGGTAACTGTGCGGAAAGCGGTTCGGCTCGCCGCGTCCGCGGTAGTTCAGCAGCACGCCGCGCCATCCGCGCCGCTCGCACTGTCGCAGCAGACGCCGGACGTAGGAGGATTTCATGTCCCCTTGCAGGCCGGGGAGAATGACCACGATCGGCCCGGCGCGCCCCACCCAGTCCAGCCGGACGAAGTCGCCATCGGGCAGATCGAGGCGCTCGCAGCGCGCGTCAAGGCGGACACGGCCAGCGAGCAGCGGCCAGATCGTCTGTCCGTGCCCGCCGGGCAGCCACCAAGTGCCCCTGAAGGCGGCGCGACTCATGGGTGTGAGGTCTCGGCCAGCGAGGTGAATGACCCGCGCGCGCAGCCAACCGCCCACGGCGTCGGTCTCGCCATTCCACCCGGTGTAGAAGGCCGACAAAGGGTGAAGACTCGCGTGAGAAGCAGGAACATGGCGACGCTCCCAAGGGGCTTGCCGCAGGCAGATCCAAGTGCGGCCGACCCACGCCGCGGAATCATCGGCCCTGCCCCAAGTGCGTGCCGTTCGAAAGAAAGCGGATTGGCCGAACTGCGCGGTTTATCGGAGTTGATTATCCACATATAGTACCTTTCCAGACCCCTGTGTCAATCACCGCAGGGCGATCGTGGCGCGCGGGCGTGGCGGTCGGCCTGCGCTGGTGCATGCGGGCCGGCCGGCGGCGACTAAAATCGACCAGAGTATCCACAACGCGATTGACTTGCCGTGCGCCTCGGCTTCCAGCCGCGGTGTGGAGCGGAGGACTCCATGATCAGAACACTGGCCCGCCGAACCATCTTCGCCGCCCTCGTTGCGGCGGCCGTGCTCGCGCTGCTCTGGCAGGTCCGATGGCGCGCCGTTCCGGTGGAGGGGTTCGAAGTACAGGCACGTGAACTCATGGTCGAGACGATGGGCACGGGAACGCTCGAGTCGCGGGTCTCAAGCACCGTCTCCGCGAGGATTCAGGGCCGAATCGTCGAACTGGCCGTCGATCAGGGCGATGCCGTCGAAGCCGGACGGGTACTCGTGCGTCTGGACGATCTTGACCTCACGCGGCAAATCGACGTGGCCGCAGCCGTCGTCGAAGTAAATCGCGCTGCGCTCAATCGCATCGAGAGCGATCGGCAGCGGGCTGAGGCGGTGCTCGCTCAGGCCCGGCTGGAGCACCAGCAGGTGATCGACACCTTTGCTCGAGGCGCATCATCGCCAACAGAGCGCGATCGCGTCATCGAGCGACTTGCCATCGCCGAGGCGGAACTGGCGCGGGCGGATGCAGCGATCGTCGAGGCCCGGGCCGCGCTGGCCGCCTCAGAGCGCTCGCTCGACCTGCAGCGCGCCCAACTGGACGACACGGTGATTCGCAGCCCGCTTTCGGGCCTGGTCGTTCGGCGTGATCGTGAGGTCGGCGACATCGTTGTGCCGGGATCTTCCATTCTCCGCCTGATCGAAACCGGGACGCTCTGGGTGTCGGCGTGGGTGGACGAGACGGCGATGGCGGCGCTGCACGTCGATCAACCGGCGCGGATCGTCTTCCGCTCCGAGCCGGACCGCGAGTACCGCGGGCACGTGGCGCGACTCGGCCGCGAAGTTGATCCGGAACTGCGCGAGTTCATCGTCGAGGTCGTCGTCGACGAGTTGCCCGCCGCCTGGGCGGTCGGCCAGCGCGCCGAGGTCTATATCACGACCGATCGCGCTCCGCAGGCGCTCGCCATTCCGGCGGAATACCTGTTCGCCCGCGAAGGGGTCGGCGGCGTGTGGGTGAATGAAGAGGGGCGGGCGCAGTGGCGGCTGTGCGAGACCGGTCTGCGCGGTCGCGCGTTCGTCGAGATCACGCGCGGCCTCGAAGCCGGGGATGTGGTTCTGCGACCCGCCGATGTCGCGGCCGAACGAATGCTCCGCGCCGGCCGGAAGGTGGCGCTGCAATGAACCTGGCTCTGCGCGACGTGCGGCACAATCTCGGGCGCTTCGGCCTCACCGCCGTGGGCATCGGCCTGCTGCTCATGATCGTCATGGGCATGGGCGGCATCTACCAGGGCATCGTCGAGGATGCCACGCTTCTCGTGGATGAACTCGACGCCGATCTCTGGCTCGTTCAGGCGGAGACCCGCGGCCCCTTTGCAGAAGTCTCGCGCCTGTCACCCAGCCTCGAGGACCGGGCGCTGGCGGTGCCCGGCGTGGAGAACGCGCGCCGATTCGCCACGCACACGATTCAACGTACGCACCGGGGGCGTCCGATGCGAATGGTGATCGTCGGCTTGGCGTGGCCTCAGGACCGCGGAGGGTGGATTCCCCTCATCGCCGGCCGGCCGCTGGCGCAGGGGCGCTTCGAGTTCATTGCCGATGAGTCACTGGGCATCGCCGTTGGCGAGCAACTGCAACTCGGGCGCGACGTCTTCACGGCGGTGGGAATCACCAGGCACATGGTCGGAACCGGCGGCGACGGCCTGGCGTTCTTCACGGTCCGCGACGCACAGTCGATTCAGTTCGACCTTTCGCCCGAGGCCGTGCGCTTCGAACGCGAATCGCGCCGCGCGCGGGCCCACGACCTCGACCTGGCGCTGACACAGCCGGCGCTGCTCGATCGCGCCCGCCAGCCCGCGTCGACATTGCCCGCCATTGCCCCACCCATGGTGAGCGCGGTCCTCGTCGATCTGGCGCCCGGAGCGGATGGCAACGTCGTCCGCGCCACTTTCGAAGGCTGGCCCGATGTCTCAACCTACACCGGCGATGAGCAGCGTTCCCTCCTGCTCGAAGGGCCGGTGGACCGGGCCCGGCGGCAGATCGGGCTCTTTCGCGCCTTGCTCGTGCTCATCTCCGCTCTGGTCATGGCCCTGATCCTCTACACGCTGACCTTGGACAAGATCCACGATATCGCCATGCTCAAACTCATCGGCGCCCGCGATCGCATCATCCTCGGCCTTGTGCTCCAGGAGGCTTTCCTGCTCGGCGCGATCGGATACGTGATCGCGTACTTCGTGGGGATGCAGGTGTATCCCTTCTTCCCGCGCCGCGTCATCATCACCGGAGAGATGCTCGCCTGGCTCGCCGCGGCAGTCGCCGTACTCTGCCTCGCCGGAAGCGTGCTGGGCATCTGGAAGGCCATGCGCGTCCAGCCCAACGAGGTGCTCTCATGAGCGCGCCCGCCTCCTCGCCTTCTCCAGCGATCGAAACCCGCCGGCTCACGAAGATCTACGGAAGCGGCAACACCGAGGTGACAGCCCTGCGCGACGTGACCTTCACGCTCAACCGCGGCGAGGTCGTGGCGCTGCTGGGCCCGAGCGGCTCGGGCAAGTCCACGTTGCTGGGCATCGTCGGACTGATCAATGCGCCGACGCGGGGCGAAGTCATCCTCGACGGCACGCCGGTCTACCGCGATTCGCGCGTGCTCGTGGACGTGCGCCGCTACCGCCGCGAGCGCATCGGCTTTGTCTTCCAGAAGTCCAACCTGATACCCTTCCTCTCGGCGCGCGAGAACGTGCAGGTCGCGCTGGAGATCGCGGGCGTCAGAGGCAGCGCGGCCCGCCGCCGCGCCATGGAACTGCTCGAAACGCTCGGCCTGGCCGACCGCGCGCATCACCTGCCCAGGGCGCTCTCCGGCGGCCAGCAGCAGCGCATCGCCATCGCCCGTGCCCTGGCCAACCGACCCAGCCTCATGCTCGCCGACGAACCCACCGCCGCGCTCGACGGTGAGCGCGGCAGGCAGGTCATGCAACTCTTCCGCGATCTCGGCCACCAACACGGCGCGGGCGTCCTCGTCGTCACCCACGACCATCGCGCGCTCGATGTCTTTGATCGCGTCCTGGAGATGGAGGATGGCGCACTCCGCGCCCAGCCGGAGATCGCCGCGCCGATCGCCCCACACTGAAAGGCCGCACAGCTGCGTGGCTACTGCCTGCGCCCGCTTCGAACCGCCCCTGAATGTAGCTTCCGCGTACACCCAACCTGGCAACCCGGACTTCGCGCGCAGGTATTTCCGTGTTCGCCTCGGGGTCCGATCCGAACCCTGCTGTTAAATAACTCGGTTGTCAACCAGAGAGGGTGAGAGTTTGAGAGGGTTGGGGTCGATTGACGATCCGAACCCCCGGGGTTTGGATCGGGGCGCCGATCGGGCAGTTCGGAACAGAGAGCGCCGCCCGACCGGCCATGCGTTCGCAAACCTCTACGGGGACGCAACTTTGCGTGCCTGTCGCGGCGACCGGTCCGAGAGCCCGGTTTGTCAACAAGAACGCCGCCGTAAACTCGCGGCGGCGTCGTGAACTCCCCGATCCGAACGGTTTCGAACCGTTGGCTAATCGGGGACGGGGCATGATAGCGCTCGCGCCGCGTTAACCAAGCCGGTCCGACCGCTGTGGCGCTGTCAAAAACGCGGTTGGTCGATCGGGTGCCGGCGCCTCAGAAACCGGCCTGCCGGCGACGCCCCACCTGCCGGCTTTTCGGCCGTGTGCGTTGAAGTACGCGCATCCCGCGCTCGCGCCGCGTTAACCGCAAGTCGCGTACGAACTCGGCGGGTGGTGGTTAACTGTGCGCGAGTCCCGTGCCAGCTCAAGGCCAACGGTTCCCGTCCGCAGTCGGTCGCGGCGATCACGGAACCGGTTCCGTCGGCACGATCCCGCTGGCTACGGGATACTCTCGCGATGGGATTCCGACGTCGTGCAGGGCCGCCAGAACGGCCTGTGCCACCTCGGTTGGTGAAAGGTCAGTCGTGTCGATCAGCCTCTCGAAGGACCTTGCGTCGCGGACTAGCTCACCATTGATCCGCATCGCTACCGCCAGATCGCGAAAGCCGTCCGCCTCGCGATTGAGCACTCTCGCTCGCAGCACATCATCAGATGCGTGCAGGCCGATCACGCACACCTTCCCCTGTGGGTGCTCGGCGCGAAACGCATTCAGAAAGTCGCCCACCTTGTCGCCACTGAACGTATCGACCAGTATGACCGGAGAGAAACCCGACCGAAGGAACCCCGCCGCAAGTTGTGCCCCAAGCGTCAGCACCGCTCGGTGCTCCGCCTGGTCGGTCCACTTCACACCGATCACCATCTTTCGCAGGACGTCCACCTCGATCCGTGCGCCTGACGGGAAGTGACTGGAGAGGAACTTCGCAACGGTGGACTTGCCGACGCCGGGCGCTCCCTTGAGGAGAATCAGATCGAGACCGGGGGGTACGGTGCTCACTGGAATAGCGCCGCCTGCGGTTTGTTGCACGACATCTGCTTGCAGGGGAAGTTGCAATCCCGCATGGCCCGTGAGACCTCCGTCGAGCGCCGCGTACACAGAATCTCCAGAATGTCCTGCTTCGCGATGTTCCCGAGGGGTTCTCTCGCGATTGGGATCCTCCTATGATCAAAGCACTTCACGACATCGCCGTTGGGGTAGATGCAGATGTTCTTGCGGGCAGCGCAGGGAGCCCCGTCCGACGCCATCTGCGCGGGCTCGACTGCGTACGTCCAGTTGTTCGCCCCGAAATCCTGATAGAGCTGGACATTGTGCCGAATGCCGCGCTCCTTGCACCACGCCGCCACTCTCGGGACTTCCTCCCGCGACTCCTTTGACAGAACGGACTGGATTCGGAGCTGGTCGCCCAGAATGCGAAGGGCCAGTTCAATCTTGGGCATGACGATGTCGAACGTCTGCGTACCCCGAAACTCGTTCCACTTCTCGCGGTTGACCGAGTCCACGGAGATCACCAGTACGTGCCCTTGCTGCTGATAGCGCGTCAGGAATGGCTCGTCCAACCCGCGCCCATTCGTCACCATCACCATCGGCACGCTCAACCTGTGGGCCTCATCGGCGATCTTCACCACGTCGCGTTTGAACAGGAGCGGTTCGCCTCCCGTCAGCGTGACCTGGTACAGGTTGTGGTGCAGCCTTTCAAGGCAACGCAGAAAGTGGGCAACATCAAGATGCTGACTCTTGGGCTCGGGGCGCTCCCAGATCGCGCACTTCGGGCACCGGTCATTGCAGGCACTCGTGATCATGTAGATCAACTCATTGCCCTTCACACCGTAGAAGCGACGGAGGGGCGTCTTGTACCACCGGTAGATGGACCACTCGATGGACTTCAGTGTGACCAGCGGCACCCACAAGAGCGGGTTCTCCACTCTCCAGGCGAAGTGCCTGATCTCCCCGAGATAATCGCGTACTGCTCGTCCGATCCCAGGTCGCTTCATCCTCAAGTCGTAGACCAGGCTCATGCTTGTTCCCCTCAAAAATGGATTCAGAGGCATCCCACATCAGGACGGTGTGTCCCTCGTACAGAGTCGCGCTGGAGCTCTTGTACTTCATGAACAGCTTGATGAAGCGCCAGAACCCCGTGAGCGTGCTCGAGTATCCGAAATCATGCCACAACTTAGCCGCGGGACAGAACCCGATGCGGTACTTGCTTCGCAGCCGAAGGCACAGGTCCACGTCCTCGCCGGCCGCGTGCGGAAACCGCTCATCGAACGGGAACTGCTGCGCAGCGTACGCCTTCATGCAGAAGTTCAGGGACGGCATGTACCAGAGTTCCCGCCGATCCGGTAGCAGCCACTTCCCGGCCAACGTGCCGTTGACCTCGTGGTAACGGTCCAGGAGCGTTGATCCCCACGAGTAGGTCATGCCTCCCACGGCGGCGAACTCGGTGTCCGACAGGAAGCGGGCCATATGACCATGCCAGTCACGGTCAAGTATGCAGTCGTGGTCTGTGAAGAAGACGAACTCGTGACCTTCGCCCAGCGCCTTGGCGACGCCGACATTCCGCGCTCGGGCAGGTCCGCCGTTTGTCTCCAAGGCCACGTGTTCCACGTCGCGGGCTGCCAGGGAGTACTTGAGAGGGCTGGCGTCATCCACAACGTACACACGAGAGAAGAGAGTGGATTGGTCGCGCACGCTTTCGAGTAACCGAAGCAGACACTTCAGGTCCCACCGGGTGCGAATGTGGCACGGAATGACCAATGCGCCCGCCATGCGCGACGATTGTACGTGCTGGTTCGATTCCCGGCGCCGCCCGCGGTCCAAGAAGTTCGGCCGAGCATTTGAACGCGCGCTGCGGGCGCACAGCATCACGTCTGTTCGGCTCCCGCACCGGGCGCCGAACCTCCATACGCACGTCGAGCGATTCATCCAGACGGTGCAGACCGAGTGCGTCGACCGGTTTATCGTCATGGGCACCAGCCACCTTGACCATCTCATGGCCGAGTACGTCAGGCACCATAACAGGGAGCGGCCGCATTCGGCGATCGACTTCCGGCCGCCGGCGGGTCCGCCGCCTCCGCTGCGACTGGCGGCCCTCAACGGCGCCGTCCGATGCCGAACCTGATTGGGCGGGGTGCTGCGACACTACTGCCGGGTGGCGGCGTGATCGCTCGAAGCCCCGATTTCTGCCAGGACTACTCGGTCAGCCGCCTATTTCGGCCAGGTCGCGGCCAACTCCTTCGCTTCGTCGCGCACTGCCTTGGGCACATAGTACACTCGCTGATCCACATCGGTTTTTGTGATCGGGCCTAATCGCTTCATCAGCCGAGATATCTCGACGGGAGTACCCGATTCAGGATCGATGATTCGAATGGCATTTCGCACACTCTGCTCGTCCCCTTCCCTCTCTGGCTGGTACGGCCGCTTGTACTTCGCTTTCAGCGTATCCGCAAGGCAGTACATCTCCGGCGGGTCGAACCCGGCGTTGGTGACGATCCCTCGAAGTGCATCCTCCCACTCCGGATCATCCATCGAGAGTTCGTTCTTTGGCGGAGGTGGCTTGATCCTGACGAAGCCGTCGCGCGTGAGGAATCGTCTCGCCAAGTCGCTCAGCGCGGAATCGGTATGGTCCTGCCATGCCTGAATCTGCTGAAGCACAGTGTACTCCTCGATACGCAGGTACTGGGCACAGGTCGGCTTCTCGGCCGCCCAGAACTCACGGATCGCGAGAACCGAGTCCGCCTGCGACCCAGCATCGAAGTGCTGCCTCCCTCGCCTCCACATCGCTTGCAGCAAGGCTTCGAAACCGCGAGTAGTCTTGTGCAGGTATACATTCTGGTACATGTAGTACCGCGCGAAGATGTATTCCTCGATCGCGAATGCCGCGCGTTCGGGCCAGACCAGGTCGAGCGTGCCTCCGCCTACGTCGATCAGTTCAACGGTATTGAGGATGCGAAACCAGTCGAAGTGGCCGTACCCTGCCCCGGTGAACAGGCTGTCCCGCCGCAGGTAGTCCAGTCGATCGACATCGAGTTGACTGGAGAGAAGCGACTTCTGCCAGGCCGGATGCTCGTTGTTGTCCGAATCGATCAGGTCGGCCACATGCTGCGGCAGGTACACACTGTGTTTGCGCAGCACCTTGTGGACGGAGGACTCCGGATCAAGGATGATCCGCATGGACCATTGCTCGTGGTCAATCCCAAGGCATGGCTCGAACAGGTGCGAGTATGGTCCGTGGCCCACATCATGCAGCAGCGCCGCCGCGAGCAGTGCCGGCCGGGCCGTTTCGATGGCGCCTCGATCCGCGGTGTTCTCGAGATGCCGCAGCACCGCGAGCATCAGGTGCACGACGCCCAGACTGTGCAGCAGCCGATTGTGATCGGCACCGGGGTACGTGAAATGGCTCACTCCCAGCTGGTGAATCCGGCGCAGTCGCTGAACTTCCGGGCAATCGAGCAACTTCAGCAGCCACCCGTCTCGCTTCCGGTCGATGCTGATGTAATTGTAGAGCGGATCGCGAAAGATCTTCTCCGGCATGCGGTGCTCTCCGCTTACGGTCTACCGTCGCCACTCCACCGCTTCGCGCGCCAGCATCGCCGCGTCGCGAGCGCTTTGGCTGGCCGGGTCAACCTTTTTAAATTCACATGCCTTCTGGGCGGAGGTGTGCCAGTCCTGGTGTGTGCGGTGCATGAACGCGATCGTCGATGCCAGTTCCAGTGTGGCCACATCCTCCGAAAGCAGACGCTGCGCGAGAGGCTGGAATCGCTCGAGTTCAGCAAGCGCTGGCCCCAACTTCGGATGCTGGGCAGCCTGTTGGAGAAGTTCACCGGCCCGATCCGTGAGTTCGTAGGCATACTCGACACCCGCCGGATTCTGGCTGGTCGACTCTTCGAGCAGACCCGCCGCAGCGAGTGCATCGCACGCTTCCGCGACGTCGCGCGAATACGGCCCATAATGGTGAAGGAAGAACTCTGTGTTCATCTGGCAACCGGCCTCCCGAAGGAGGCAGACCACCTTCTGTAAGCGCTTGCGGCCACGTAACTTAACTGACCACTGCACGAGTCTCGCCAGCTGAACCCTCTCCATGCGCCACTCCCTCTTTTCGCTGATCCAATACCCTAACACATACCTTCCAAGATGTCAAGTGGCCTCTCCCGTCAGACTTCTCGATCGGCTGAACCGGGATTTCAGCCGGAATGTCCATGGTCCTCCCCACACGTACCGACGCGGTCGACACCATATGCCGCCCAGAGAAGCGACGCAGGATTGCAGCTTCAGATGTCATGCCACGGTCATCAGAAACTCAAACAATTCGTCCCAGACTGCTGCGTCCTGCCGACGTCTTTGTGCCATCTCGATTCCGTCTCCGGCTAGCCGATCCTCGAAACGGTCTCACTTCTCCGCTTCTGTCCGCGCAGCGTCTGAGAGCGCTGCCGAGATGCCGACGAACTGCTCCATCGCATCCTGTAGATCCTCGACGATCTCCGCGGCGAGCACATCCGGGTCCGGAAGGCTTGCGCTGTCCTCCAGGCTGTCGTCCCTGATCCAGAAGAGGTCAAGGCTGAGTTTGTCGCGCTTGAGCAGGTCATCGTACTCAAAGCAGCGCCAGCGACCCTCAGGGCCCGACTCGCTCCACGTTGCCTTGCGCCGGTGGATCGCACCGGGCTTGAACAGTTTGACAAACTCGTCGAAATCCTCGCGCCGGATCGTGTTCTGCTTGAGCGTGAAGTGCCTGTTGGTCCGCAGGTCGTAGACCCACAGTCGCGTGGTCCACGGCTTCTCCTGTGGCGGCTTGCGGTCGAAGAAGAGCACGTTGGCCTTGACGCCCGGCTTGTAGAAGATGCCTGTCGGCAGCCGCAACAGCGTATGCACATCGCACTGCTTCATGAGCTGGTCGCGGATCTTCTGCCCCGGTCCACCCTCGAAGAGCACATTGTCGGGCACGACGACTGCCGCGCGGCCATTCACCTTCAGCAGATTGAAGATGTGCTGCACGAAGTTCAACTGCTTGTTTGCGGTCGAGACCCAGAAGTCCTGCCGCACAACGACCTCATCCTCGCTGTCGAGATCGCCTTCCTCATTCACCGTCTTGAGACTCTGCTTCTTTCCGAACGGCGGATTCGTCAGGACCATCGAATAGAGTGTGCTCGGCGGCGTGTCGAGACTGTTCCTGCCGCTGATCACGGGTGTCGAGAGCTCACCCGTTCCACCTGTAACTCCGTGTAGGTACAGGTTCATCGCGCACAGGCGGGCCGTCTCGGGCACCAGTTCCTGCCCGATCACGAGCGATTCCCGCACGCGTCGTTTCTGGTCCTTGTCCATCTCCCTGGCGTGCTGGTCGATGACCCACTGGTACGCCATCGTCAGGAACCCACCGGTTCCCGCAGCCGGGTCGATGATTGTGTCATCGGGGGCAGGCCGCATGACCTCGACGATCGCCTGGATGATCGGCCGCGGTGTGAAGTACTGCCCGGCGCCGCCGGTACTCTCCGCGGCGCTGCGGCTGAGCAGTTCCTCGTAGATCACTCCTTTGACGTCCAGGTCGAGACTGAGCCACCTCTCGCGGTCGATCAGATCACCAATGAGCCGGCGCAGTTTGGCTGGGTCTTTGATTTTGCACTCAGCCTCCTTGAAGATCGTGCCGAGCAGCCCCTTCTGCCCGCTGAGCGCCGTGAGCAGGCGTCGATAGTGCGCGTACAGCTCGGCGCCATCCAGTTTCAGAAGACTCGGCCAGTCGCAGTCGAATGACTTCCCGTTCTCGTCCTTGCCTTTCGGGATACGGCTCTTCTGGTTGTATGGCGGCTTCGTAAGTTCGTCTGCCATCTTCAGGAAGAGCAGGAATGTCAACTGCTCCACATAGGCCATGTACGAGAGACCATCGTCTTTGAGCACGCCGGCGTAGGACCAGACCCGCGTGCCGATCTGGCTGGCGGTCGGACTAGCAGCCGCGGCGGTGACTGAGGTTCCGTTGTTGCGACTCATCGTCTGCGCTTCCTCTCCGCACACCGGGCATTCAGTGCGCGAGCGACTTGCCTTGCCTTCGCCACTGGTCTTATGGGTTGTGCTCGCTTCCGGCGCACCGCGCCGTTGTCCCGATACCCACTCGCGGCCTGGGTAGTGGCTTCCTTACTGATACGGCGCAACAGGACGCTCGCGGGCTCATCGGTGGGATCCTGCGGAACCAGTTTGCCCTCGAATGCAGCCTTGAGAATCGCCTGCCGCAGACGTGAGGCCCGGGCGAGTCCCCGCTCGACCTCCGCTTCGAGCGCGTCGATCTGCGAGAGTTTCTCGTTCACGGCCTCGACAATCGTTGATTGCTCGTCCAGAGGCGGCATAGGTATCGGTGTGTTTTTGACGTCCGTTCCCGACACACCGACTTGCCCCGCGGTTGTTCGAAGTCGACTCTCGATCGTGGCGCGCGAATGACCAGAATTCGCGGCAATCTCTACGAACTCACCATTCACCAAGCCATCGACGACGCGGCACTTGATCAGCTTGTCCGGATGCACGAGCGGGAAGTCGCACTCCACCACGCGCCCGCAGACCCCACACAGTCGGGTGCTTCCGTTGTAGCGAGTGAAGAACAAGTCACCACCCTCCACCCAAGCGTCGGCGCGCTGGGCCTCTGTCTCTGTCAGGTGACGTACATCCTCAAGATCAACGCGCAAAGGGCGCACTGCGCTGATGCGTAGAATAGGGATTCCCTGATCAGCACGGGGGACAATCGCGGTTCCGTTCCGAACCGTTGAGAACAATTGGTCCATTGACGCCCAGCACCACCCCTCCGGTAGCGGCGGGAGGGGCGAGCCATCAGCGGACGGCTTCGGCGGCGCCGGCTCGGGATACCGATCTCGCCAGTTCTTCGGCGGCTCCTTGCCCTTGGCCTCATACTTCGCCAACGTGCGCTTTTCCCACTGCCGCCGGCGCTCGACGAGGATGCGTTCGAGCAGTTTCGACCCCGGCTCTTCGGGCGGACCGTGCTGCTTCCGCCACGCTTCGGTGAGTCGGCCCGTGACTGCGGAGTGCAACACCGCCGCCCGGTAGCGGGACAGGTTCCGCCTCACCCGCTTCAGCGCTGCGACACCCGCTGCCAGATCGGTGAACAACTCGTCGATCCGGTCGGCGATGCGCTGCTGCTCCGCCGATGGCGGCAGCGGAAGGTGGAGCCGCTCGAGAAACTCCTGTGGAACACGGAGTTGACCTGCCGAACCCTGCATCCCGAGCCGAGCTGCGCGGCGAATCCGCTCCTGGGCCAGGAAGGAGCCGATCCACGCTGGTAGAACGCCCGTTCTCGCTCTCAGCACATGGAACTCGGTCGAACCAAAGAACACCTCGCCGGGTTTGCCGCGAATGACGCCTCCCTTGCCGTTCTCCATGCACGGAGTGATCTTCGCCATGATCACGTCGTCCATCTGGAACGGCGTGTAGCCCTTTTTCACCTGGCCAAAGTCTCGGACCTGTGGGCGCTGCACGCCCCCGAAACCTTCATCGACGGCGGCCATCGGCACAAACGACACCTGCCGGGCATCGTCAGTGATCCGCACATCGAGCGCTGGGTTGATTCGAGCAATCTCAGCGAGGGCAGCCCACGTCCAACCCTTGGGCAGCGAGTCCGGCGCGGTTTGGTCGGCGAAGCCAGTGGGATTCATGCCGTCAGCGCCCTTTCCATGTCGGCCATGATGCCCGGCACGCGGTCGCCGAAGAATCTGTACGCCTTGCCGATACTGCTCCGTCGCTGGCAGGTGGGCCGACAGACTCGTGGTCGGGGTTGTGGCGTGGCGTTGGTCATGCCGATATACTCCAGAGAGCCAGCGGACGAAACTCGGCTCCATGCCGTGTGGCCCGCGCAAGCGGACCCTATATCCCTGGCTCCTTTTTAATCGATTCCGCCGTAAGGGGCTCCTCGCGGGCATAGTACCGTCCCGCCTGCGATTTCCGGCGGTCGTCCGCATCCACGATCAGACTGATGCGCGGCCAGAGCATGCTGAGAAACCTGTCTTCACCCTTCGTATAGACGCGCTGGAGCGCCCACAGGAAGTAGTCCACTGCCTGCAAAGCGCCGGATGCCGCCGAAGGGACGCAGGAGACCTCGATCGGCGCGTCTGCATCGATTCCCCAGGATCTGCGGAAGTTCGCACGCGCTCGTTCCAGCGCTGCCTTAAGCGCAGCGGAGCGGTCGGCCCGGCCTCGGCTGGCGAAGCAGATTCGGTAGCCGTCGGCTTGGTGAAGCCTGTTCCTGAAAAGACGCTTGACCATTTCGTCGTAGAGACGGTTAGGGGTGTAGCGGTAGGTCTCGCTCTGCTGGTTCAGGTTGCGAACCTGCGCCACGAAGGACATCTTGTCGCGGATGACGGCCTGGAAGCGAACATCCTCGCCAGCGAGGTGGCGGAAAACGAGCATGCGGACTTCCGGCAGGTCATCCTTGGCGTGGAATGCCAAGGCGGTCTTGCGGCGCTCTGGCCTCAGCGACTCGACGCCGCGAAAGTACGGATCAGCCAGTATCGATCGACGAAGTTCCACCAGACGATCGGACAGGCCCTTGGGATCCGGGACATCGAGTACTCCGAGAGCGAAGTGAGAAGAGCAGCCTTCGGCGCCGACGATGACCCGGCCCTTGCGGTCGAAGAGCGTGCCGTCGCCGTGCTCGTCAACAAAGTAGTGGCGGGTATTGCTGCTCATGCGGTCAGCGACCTGTTCATGTCGGCGATCATGACGGGCAGGCGGTCGCCGAAGAGTTCGTAGGCCCTGCCGAGGTTGCCGCGCTGGCCAAACCAGCCGTCGTGGAAGTCCTCCATCTCGATAGTGAGGCTGGTGGCGATGTGCTCGGCGATCTTGTCGAGCCATCTTTGCTGCTCGTCGGTGAAAGTGACGCCTGCGGCCGCCTGCTGGGCGTGCCACGCTTCATATCGCTGCCGCACCACATCCGTAAACGGGGTCAGCGGCTCGCTCGGGCGCAGCGTGTGACGGATAAGCGAAACGAGGTCGGTGATGATCTGCCCACCCCTGCCCTGGACCTGCGCCGCTTCGAGAGCCTCGTAGCAGCGCCAGAGTTCCTCCGGCGTGGCGGAGACCGGCGGGCGGGCGATCTGCTCAGCGAGGGCCTTGAGATCGCGGAACCTGAGCCGATCGGGCGTGGCCTGGCCGTAAAACACCTGGAGGGCGGTCAGTTCGTCCTTGTGGTCCTCGATGAACCTTCGGAAGTTGTGGATCTTGGCCTTCGCCTTGTCGAGCGCGGCCTGCGAGTAGCCGGCCGAAAGTACCTCATCCTGACTCACGCGATCGATCGTCTGCTCGTTGTCGTGCTGAATCTGAAGGAGCAGGTCACGGAGTTTCGGGTCGTAGAAGGGCTTGACCGCCTCTTTGATGAGCGCCTGTTCGGCGGTTTCGAGGTGCTGATCGGTGAGCATCGAGAGGGCCAGGCCCGGATTCATCTCCCTGGCCTTTGTCTCGACGCTGCCTTCATCGATGCCAGCCACAAGTCCGCCGACGAGTTCGTCCACACCCTTGCCGCCCGCGTGGGCGCGAATGTCGTCGTGCTGCTTCTCGGTCATCTCCGCGGAGAGGCGGTTGAGCTTGCCTGCCAGTGCCGAGACCGCATCGGGATCGGTTCCGCCGGCTTTGATGTAGTCGAGAACCTGCTTGAGTGTCTTGCTCGGCTGGCGGTCGATGGGTCCCTTCTCACTCCTCGTCAGTTCACACACGCCTACCGCATCGACGATGACGAATCGCGTCTTGCTTCGGGCGTCGGGCGTGACGCCTTTGATCGCATCTGGAGGCATGACACGCACGCCCCGTCCCTTCATCTGCTCAAAGTAGTTGGCGCTTCGGATACAGCGCATGAAGAAGACAATCTCGACGGGCTTGACATCCGTGCCGGTGGCGATCATGTCAACCGTGACCGCGATGCGCGGATTGAATGAGTTCCGGAAGGCGACCAGAACATCCTCGCCGGTCTTGCCTTTGATCTTCTCGTAGTAGGCCTCTTCGCGCTCGCCGCCGGGCGCGGCCGGATCGGGAACCTTCCGCGTCAGCCGCATGACCCCGGTGCGGTATGTGATCTTCTGGCAGAAGTCGTTGCCTTCGCCGAACTCATCACGCACGATTCGGACAATGTCGTCGGCATGCGAATCATCCTTGGCGAAGATGATGGTTTTGGGCACCACCGTCCGACCGGGGAAGATCTCGGTAAAGAGCTGATCGCGGAAGGTCTGGATCACCGTACGGATCTGGTCTTCAGCAACGACAGCGCGATCCAGTTCATTCGAGCCGTACGCCAGGTCCTGTTCGAGTTCCTCCTGACGCTCACGGCGCGTCCGGCGGCTGCGCCTGCCGACGTAGTAGCCGGCATCGACTGTCGAACCTTGGCCAGTGATGCGAGTCTTGATCTCATACACGTCGTAGGGCACATTCACGCGATCGGCGACGGCCTGTTCATGCGTGTACTCCATGACGAGGTTCTGGTCGAAGAAGCCGATCGTCTGCTTGCTCGGCGTGGCGGTTAGGCCGATCAGGAATGCGTCGAAGTATTTCAGCACATCGCCCCATACGCTGTAGATGGAGCGGTGGCACTCGTCGACTATGATCACGTCGAAGAACTCAGGCGGAAGGGCGCCGTTGTACGCGACCGGAAGTGGTGGCTTCTTGAACGCACCCGGGCCTTCGAAGGCTGAACGCTCCTCATCCTCCTCGGCGAGTTCAGTCTGGCCGGTCAGCACGGAATAGATGCGCTGAATCGTCGTGATTACGACGCGATTGACAGGATCAAAGCGGTTCTTTCGAGGGAAGTTGATGTTGTAGAGTTTGTCGAAAGCGTGCCGCTCTTCGGGCGGCTGGAACTGTTGAAACTCCTTGAGCGTTTGCGTGCCGAGATTGGTCCGATCGACGAGGAAGCAGACGCGGCGGGCGTGACCGAATTTGATGAGGCGATAGGCAGCGTTGGCGGCCGTGAAGGTCTTGCCCGATCCCGTGGCCATCTGGATGAGGGCTTTCGGCTTGCCGCGAGAGAGTGACTGCTCAAGCCTCTGGATCGCGACGTGCTGCTTGGGCCACAGGCCCGCTTCCGGCACGGCGGGCATCTCTCGCAGCCAGGCTCGAAGAGGCTTGTCCTGCTGCACCATCTCGCGCAGTGTTTCCGGCCGATGAAACGAGAAGATGTCGCGGCTCCGGGCATGCGGTTCCATCCAGTTCGTGAACTGGGTGACCTCACCGGTGGATTCGTACTGGAACGGGAGCGGGCGGCGCCACGCCGGCAGTGACGCAGGAAGACCCTCGCTGTAACTGGCCGACTGGCCCTCGACGCCCTTCAGTGTGTGTCCGACCGGCTTGGCTTCGACGACGCCGATGGCCCTCCCATCGACGTAGAGGAGGTAGTCTGCGGGTCCGTGGGCGCCGGGGAACTCGGTGACGGCGAGCCCGACGCCGGCGCCGAGGTTCATGTCGCGAAACGACTGCAGAATCCAGCCGGCTGCCGCCAGCTGGGCGTCGATCAGGGCACGGGCTTTGGACTCAGGCGTCTCGGACACGCGGTTCTCCGACGGCGGTTCGCATCCATTCTACCCGGTTCGGGTTGCGTTCCCCTTGGACGACTCGTCAAACCCTGCATCACGCGCTGCTTGAGCCGGCATCACGTCTTGAGCAACTTGCCGATTTGGAGGTACCCACGCCGGCCGGGTCGACCGATCACGGTTCTCGCCGCCGCTAGCTCTTCGGGCTGCCCCTTCATCGCCATCTTCGAGATGCCTTCCGCAGAATCAGTCCAACCACGCACGCCCCAAGCGCAAGGACCTCTTCAGGCGGAAGGGACGTGGCCTACTCAAGGGACTCGTTCCGTTACAACTCGGCAGGCATCGCCGCGGTTTCGCGCAGGATTTGTAGCGCGCTCGCGCAATCGAGCCGGTCCAGAGCGATCGACTCGTCCAAAATGGCCTCATCGAAAAGATGATCGAACTTGCGGAACTGCTTGGGCACCACGTGATGCGCCAACCGCAGCGGATTCAGCTCGATCTCAACCGACGCGCGCAGCCTCGTACGCAGCGATTCATCCGGCAGTCGGCATTCGATGGCGATCTGGCGATCCATGGCTTCGATCCCCATGCTAGCCAGAAGGGCCAGAAGCGTTCGCTGCGTTGTCGTTCCCGCCCATGTCAGCCAGAGCGACCGGTGCTTCCCCAGCGGCAGGACATGGCGCCTGGCAAGATCACGATCGGACGCCACCGCTCTGGCTGCATGAAGCGACTCCAGCGCGATCGAGTCGAGGTAGACGAGATCAGTTGGATTCATGAGCAAGAGGCGCATCTGCTCACGGATCTTGGCGTGGATCTCACCGCCGCTTCCCATGAAGCGAGGACGCTTGCGCCTACGCGCCGGCTTGACGTATAGGACGAGCCTGCCGGTGTCGATGTCCACGACCTGCCACCGGCGCGCGGCAAAGACGATGTGTTCGCCGACCTTGGGAAGGGTGTCAAGTGGCAACGTACCTAACACGCGGCTCCCGTCAACGATCGAGAACTCGGCACTGGTTGCGAAAGCAGCGTAGAAGTCGTAGCGAGTGCGGATCTGCTCGCCCACCAACCCGAGGATGAGATTGCCATCCGGACCCTGCTCAAGAACGTCTTGGCCGGCAAGTTGACGCAGCAGCCGCGCGAACATCGGTGTCGTGAATCCCGTGAACGGACCATTGCGACAAAGACGTTCGAAGAGTGGGCCCGCCTCGATCGCCCCAACTTCGGCAATCGTGCTGATGATCTGATGCGTGAGTGTGCTAAGGTCCAGTCGCGCTGGCCGCGGCGGTTCGATCCACTTCTGGAGCATCAGTTCACAAGCTGCGGTGGCCTGGAGCAGATCCAGCGGCAATTGGGAGACGGGATCCCGCTCTTGCGACGGGGAGTCGCTCATGACGTACACCCGCAGTCGCCGCGGCTCATTGTCCTTGCGGCCGCTGCGCCCCATGCGCTGCTTGAGCGACGCGACCGACCACGGCGCGCCGATCTGACCAATGAGGCGCACCGAGCCAATATCGATGCCCATTTCCAGCGTACTCGAACAGATGGTCGTCATGGGATGACCACTCTTCATGGTCGCTTCGGTATCCTCTCGCAGTTCCTTCGAGAGCGAGCCGTGGTGGACGAGAAACGTCTCGGGCAATCCCGACCTACGGCACTTCTCATTGGCGAGATCGGCGTAGATCTCGATGTCGCCTTTCGCATTGGCGAAGATCAGGTTGCTGTGCATCCGGCAGTGTTCGACGAGATCGTCCGCGATGGTCGACATCGCTGCGAGTTGCGCGGCGTCCTGGGCGGTCTCCGGATCGGTGTCACCGTCCGCTTCTGACCCTTCAGAGTCGCCAGTGTCCGATTCCGCCGACTCGGTCTCTGCCTGCTTGATGTAGCCATGGAGTCGAAACTGGATTTCCTTTCCCGCGCTGTCGTCCGAGATCACCTTTACCGCGTCCGCGTCGCCAGGCGCCAGGTAGTGTCTGGCGATCGACACGTCCCCAACGGTTGCCGACAGCCCGATGACCCGGAATGGAGGCTCCTGCAGTGCCCGGTATCGACGTACGCGCAAGATCAGGCTGGCGAGGTGCAGTCCACGTTCGTTCTCCAGGAATGCGTGCACTTCATCGATGACCAGAGCTCGAAGTCCACCAAACAGGCGATGCAGCGCCGACGTCCGATTGATCAGGATCGATTCAAGCGACTCTGGCGTAATGAGGAGCACGCCGCCAGGTTCGCGCACCAAAGCCTTCTTCTGGGAGGCCGGCACGTCGCCGTGCCAGCGATAGACAGGCATCTCCAGGTACGTGCACAGTTCTTCCAAGCGACTGAACTGGTCGTTGATGAGGGCTTTGAGTGGTCCCACGTACAGCGCACGGATGGAGCCGGTTGGCTCGACGCTGATCGATGAGAGCACCGGAAGAAATGCCGCTTCGGTCTTGCCTCCAGCAGTGTCTGCTGTAATCAACAGATTGGAATCGGTTTGCAGGTAGGCACGGATGGCGTCTACTTGAATTGGCCGCAAGGATGTCCACTTCATACGATAGAGCTGGCGCTGCACTTCTGTGGCGAGCAGAGCAAACGCCGAATGACTACCGGACTCTGGCGAGGCGTGCGACATGCGCGCTGGCCGCTATAACTTGAATGACGCGAGATCGTCATCTTTGGAAGGTTTCTCTGTGGCTGGATCGCCATCATCGCCTTCCGTGGCTGGCTCCTCCTGCGAAACTGCTGTCGTCGTGATTCCTTCCACCAGGGACTTCCATTCAGTTCCGGGATTCTGCTCCAACACGTTGAGAAGCCCGATGAAGTCCTTGATGGTCTCACGCGGCGTCTGGAAGTACGCAGCCCCCATCCGGCGGTGACAACTCTCCAGATAGGCAACGATGCCCTCCTCGGGAAGGTACTTCTCTTCCTCGGCACCTCGGGAAAACACGCGCCGAATGTTGTGCAGCAGCACGAAGCAGTCTTCCGGCGTCAAGTTGGCCAGGCTGATGACCGGTCCCGAGAGGTCCACCAAGCCGTCACCCGCATAGCGATTGATCGCCAATCGTGTAGCCAGGGCCTCGTAGCTGTACAAGCCCCGGCGCTGATCAAGGAGGCAATGGTCCGTGGCGGCAAAAAGGAAACCAAGCCCCTCCACCGAGCCTTGGAGACAGTCGTTGAGAATTCGAAGGATCGCTTCGTAGTTGCGATCTCGCGCTTGGCGATTGTTGAGCCGATGCGAAAGCACCACGAGTTCGTCAAGGCACACGAGGAGCCCCGAGTAACCAGCCCCGCGGACGAATGCCGCCATGAGCTTGAGGTAGTCGTAGATGGACTGATCGTCGATGATCGATCGGACGCCCAGGTCTGATCGCGCTTCGGTCTTGGTCGAGTACTCGCCCCGGAGCCATCTTACCGCCGCGTGCTGCAGTTCCGGTTGATGCTCCGCATACCCACGGTAATAGGCGCTCAAGACGGCGGCGAAGTCATACCCGCTGACGAGATCCTGAAGCGGCTTGAGCGTGCGGACAATCTGACTCTCGACATCGGCATCCGTCCCGCCGGAAGACTTCACATCATGGGCCAGATCCGCAACCCAGCGCTCGACGATGTTCTCCAGCGCACCGCCCTCCGGCTTCGACCGGGTTGCGATGTTTCGCGAAAGTTCAGTGTAAAGCGCGCGGGCGACGCCCGTGGATCCTGTCAGGCGCCGATCCACAGTGATGTCCGCCCGGGCCACGACGAACTTGCGCTCCAGCGCCACTGTTTGTATCAGGTTAAGAAAAAAGCTCTTTCCGGACCCAAACCTGCCAACGACGAACCGGATCGATGCACCGCCCTGCTCGACTCGATTCAGATCGTTGAGGAGGGCGGCAACCTCGGGTTTACGCCCCACCTGGATGTGCGGCAAGCCAATCGCAGGTACAACCCCGGCCCCCAACGCGCTCAAGATCGCCGAACGCTCCTTCTCTCGGATCGGAACAGACATGTGCACTCCTAGAGCAGTGTTCGATCGACGGTGAACTCGTCACCCACTTCGTCGATCAACGGCCTGCCGAACATCTCAAAGGCCCAGTCATTAACGGCCTCCAACGCGCCTGACAGCATAAGCCCATGAGAGCGTGCCAGCGCGTCCACGTCCGCGCGAGTCCACCGATCCCGATCGATGATCGCTTGGTAGAACTGCGCGTAGCGGCCCGCCGGCCCCGACGTCGGCTCAACCAGTGTCGCCACCGCCGATTCCTCAGCGGCTGGCTCGAAAGCCGCCTCCATTTCATCTCTGGGTTCCTCGTCCACCTTCATCGCATCAGCCAGCAGTCGTGCCACTTCGCGCGTTTCAGCCATGATGGCGCTGATCGCCTCACGATTGAGTTGGAGTCGAGCAGGCGTCGGCGCTGGGATGGCTTCGCCGCGAGCTGCAGGGGCGAACCCTGCCTGCACAGTGACCATCGCGTCATCGGCCAGAGGAGCGAGTTCCGAAATAGTCTGCTCCAAGACTTCCGGGCCCAGGCCGAGGGCTCGATAGCACTTTCGCAGCGCGGCTTCCTCGCTTCGATCAATGCTTCCGTCCGCCGCAGCGATCGCCACCAGGAGGCGGCCTACGGACTGCCGGGCCGGGGGCGAGAGTGCGTGCTCGATCTTGCGGGCGATTGGGCCAATGTCGGCACCAGACTTGATGAGTACCGCTCTGAGCGCCTCGAGCCGCCGTCGTTCGTGATCTGGCAGTTGGAATGAAGATTCGACTCCCTCAGTCAATTGGCGGAGTTCATTCTCGTCGATCTCGCCGTCCGCCTCCGCAATCGCCAGTCCGAGTTGAAGAATGCAGGCCGCGGCGATGAAGCGACCGGGATCAACGGGCGTTTCCTCGGTGCGAAGAAACACCGCGACGGGCTCGTTCCACCCATAGGTGCGCCCTGTCGTACGGGCATCAGGCTCGATCGAATACCCCGTGTGCTCCACCGTTTCCGCAAGTCTGCGACTTTGCGTCGGCGTGAGTTTGGCGCGCTTCTCAAGCTGAAGCAGCGACACGAGACGCGAAGCGGGGACGATGCACTCACCACCACCTTTAGAGCCTTCCAGCACCATCGAATGGACATCCGCAGCCAACGGATGATCGACACCCTGTCGCAATTCCGGCGGCATCGATTCCCAGACCTCAACGGTGAGTTCGTCCGAATGGGCGGCCGCTCCGACCTTGCTCAGTTTCCGAAGGTCGTTGACGCATGAGTTCCAGATCTCGGCGAGAGGCTTGAATTGGCTCGGGATTCCCATGGGATCGGCGACCGTACAAGACACTTCGCTCAAGCCGCCACTCGCCGGGCGATAAGCATGCTGTCGTGGGCGCTTTGACACCCGCAACTGGAGGCCGGCGTCGAACTTCTCCGCGTACCGCTTCGCGAACAGCGCATCAAACTCATCTGGGAGTCGCTTTCGAATGACACTCTGTACACTCTCGGGATTGGCATGCGCGACTCGAATGGCGAGATCGGCAGGAAGAGGCTTGCCATGCCGAGCCACCCAGGCCAGCGCGGGGGTCAGCGTCGACTCCGTCCACTGATCTGTAAGCGAACACACTGCCGAGAAGCTGGTCTCACTTGTGAGTTCCGGCGCCACGGCCACTTCAAACCAGAGCAGTGCGGACGTGTACCTGCGAAACGACGCGCCGTCGCGAGTGCCACATCTCGGCGCGTCGAGCTTTCGTAGTCGCAAAACCTCGCGAAGCACCCAATCGCGATCCGCCTCATCGACCAGCCGACGGCGCTCAAGGCCGTAGTAGTAGAGGAACAGAAACCCTTCATACCGTGGAAGCGATTGTTTGCCCGAAGCCAGCCACTCCAGATAGCAGTACCGATGTTCCGGTTCGAGTCGCGAATACCACGGCCAGTAACCCATGTCCGCCAAAGCTCCACGAGGCCTGCGAACTTCTGCATGAAGCAGGATCTCAGATGGATCAGTGGCCCAGTTGGAGCGTTGAGAGGGATTCGCGGACGCGTAGACGAGCGGGTCGCGCAATGTGAACCCCGCCACTTTGAGCAAACTTCCGGGTCCGTACCAGGCCAGAGGGGATGCAAGCCCCGATTGCTCAGCGGTCGGTCGGCTCTCGCGAGACTTCGGCATTGGCACAACACGCTTTGAATCGGCACGGCCAGTGGGCCTCGACTTGGCGTCATGACTTCTTCGAGTTGCACCTTTGGCTAGCACTGCAACGGCTACAGGAACCGCAACCAGAAGGAGGAAGAAAACAACCACAGCCCAGGCCAGCATCGTTCACCTCCTGATCCGTTCTCCTCGATGCGGATACTAGCCCGCCTCGGTGGTTCGCTCTTTCTGCCCTTGAAGCACTGACGTGTCGTATACAGTGGTGACATTCGGCCGCCGCGAGTGACCTTCCAGCCCGTTTTCGTTATGGTCGAAGAGGCGTCTACATGTGACGGTATGGTCGAGAGTTCTGCGTGGGTGGTGAAAAGATACCACCGGCGCACGCCCATTGGGAGTCGTTTGCGCACTCGGTGTTGATCGCTAGTTCTGGGCCTCAGGCCGTCGGTTGCTTGCGGCAGTTCCGGCACCTGCGGCGCTGCTCCTCCCGCGCATCAGCGAGATCGATCGCAGCCGCGTCCACCAGCCGATGCGCCGCAATCTGCGGCCCCGACGCCTCGACCGAAACAAGCCCCGCACCGCCGTCGAACCCGCTGCAATCCGTGTCGCACGCCATCGTCAGGGTCGCCGTACCGCCGGTAGCCGCCGGATGCATGGCCGTTCCGGAACCGCCGCACAGGCAGGCGGTGCTGCTCAGGCCGTTGGGGATGACCAGCGGCCACGTCGAGTAGTTGGCGCACTGCCGCGCGTCAAAACTCGCTGCGCCGAAAAAGATCGGGATTGGGATGGTGCCGGCGGGGGAGGCGGTGACCCAGAGGACAAAGCGGCGCGTCGTGCCGACGACCTGGTAGTTCAGGACGGCGCTGAGAATCAGGACATTGAAGGTGTTTGCCGTGCCGGTGCAGTTCGCGTTGCTGTACTGCGTCGCGTCGATGCCGGTGTCGGGGAGGACGACGCACATCTTCCACTGGCGGCACACCGTGTTGGGGTCGATGTCGCTGCACGCCGAATCGGGGTTGCGCATGGGGGTTTGCGGACCGTCGTTGTAGTTGAACGGCAGCACCAGATCGGGCATGGCGGCGGAGAGGTATTTGTACGACGCCCATGTGCCCGGCGCGGCCACGCAGTTGTTGTTGCGGAATGTGCGGCAGTTGGTCACGAACGTCAGGCCGCTGAGCGTCACGGTCAGGCAGGCTTTGCCGCTCGCGTTATGGCAGCCGGCGGTGGGAAGCGCGTACTTGATCCCATCGCCGCAGATCCAGCACTCGCAGCAGAGGCAGTGCGGGCACTCGATCCCCTCCTTGCAGCAGCAGCATCTCGTGCTAGACGCGGGCAGGCCGGTCGGGCCGAGCAGGAGCGTGTTGCCGGATGGGCCGAGGATAAGCGGCATCAGGGACAACTCTCCAAGTTGACATCGCTTGTCTGATCTGTCGTCGGCGTGGCGCCGACTCCCACGACGACACCGGCGACGTTGCGCGAGAGGGTGATGATCGATCGCTGGGCCGTGATGCGCAGGGCGTTGCCTACGATGGCGTGGGTGACGCCAGTGACGAGGGTCAGTTGAACGCTGCTGTTCACGGCCGTGTCGATCTTGAGGCACCCCTCAGCGTCGAATGCCAGTCCGCTCGCACTGGCGAGGCACACTGACGCTCCGGCCGCTGGGAGGCGGACGAAGGCCTGGCGGACGGTGCTGATGGAGGTCTCCACCCAGAGAATCTGTGCTGCCCCACTCTCACCGCTCTGGAGTCGATCAGTCAGGCCGGGCGAGACATCCGCGAACTGGTCATCTGGATCGGCCATGCCGATCTTGACGGGCACGACACCGCCCATCGCGGCGCGGACGATCGCGCCGGGCGCAGCGGTTTCCAACAGAATCGCGAACTTGCCGGCGTGTTCCGCCTGCGGCACCACGGCAGTGAAGGCCACACGCTCGAGTTCGAGGGCATCACCGGGCAGGATGATGGGGTCGGTGATGCCGAGAACGCCGAAGCGGCCAACCGTCGATTCCGTCGAGTTGTGTACGAGGATGACATCGCCGTCACGGCGCAGACGCTGCGGTTCGCGGGATTCCTCATGCTGGCGGCGGCGCAGATCGACGGCCGCATCGACGAAGGCGTTGTAGGCGCCTGCGGGGATATGCAGCGGGTCGCCGGATTTCACCTTGCGCAGGGTGTCGCCGCTCATGCTCAGATCCCCAGTGCCGTGAAGTCGCCGCTCTCGTAGACACGCTCGACATAGACCGCGATCGGGCGCTTCACAATCGCGCCGGCCGTTGCATCCTCTGCCTCGGCGTACCTGACCCAGAGGTACTCCCAGCCCTTCTTGTCGATGCCGGTGATGTCGCCGATGCTCAGGCCGGTGCGGTTGGGCCGAGAAGCGAAGCGGAGGGTCAGTTCCCAGTCGCCCTGGCCGCGTTTGGAGCCGCTCACACCGAGGAAAAGACATTCGCCGGCGGCGAAGCCCTCGAAAGCCGCATCGTTGACCCGGCCGGTGAGGGCGAAGAGCGTACCTTTATATGTGGGCGTCACCAGACTGTCGTCGAGGTAGTGCGTCTGCGTGAACTGGTATACCGGCACGACGATGTCCACACCCTCGACACTGTCGGCCGTGACACCGATGGCACCCTTGAAGTCCGGCGCGGTCTTGCCCGGCGGCGCGTATGAAGCGATGGTGGCCGATGACTGGGTGATGTGTTCACTGCCGCCGCCGGTCTCGAAGGTGAAGGTGCTCTCGCCGGTGTCGGGCGGATCGGTGGAGGAATCGACCTGGTAGGTGACAGTCCCGTCGTAGAGATCAGGACCGGCTTCCTCGACACGCACCTGGTAGAGCGGCAGGCCGCCGTAGAAGGACGGAATTTCGGCTTCGAGCGCCGCCAGCGCCTCGAGATCATCGCTCGTGCCGCGCACCCAGTAGAGGCGCTCGGTCGATGGACTCCGGCCGCTGCTGGTCGTTCTGCTGATCCCGCGTTCCTGAACTTCCGTGCTCATCCGAAGGCCAATCCCTTGCTGGACGCCTCGACGAGGCGCTTGGTGTGGCGGGCGGTCTGCTCGGTGGCGCGGGCAGTGCGTTCGGCGCTGTCATCGCCGGCGGCAAGGCCGCGCACGGCCGAGGCGTCGAAGGTGCCGCGCACACTGACGCGGCTGGTGAGGGCATCGAGTTGATCGCCGAAGTCAGCCAGACGCTGAAGGGCGAGTGATGCCGCGTCCTGCCCGTCGGCCAGCGCCTCCTCGCGGCGCTCGCGGGCGGCGGCGAGCGCTGCATCGAGTTCCTCCTTCGTGCGGGCCAGCGCTTCCTCGGCTTGTCGCACACGCTCGGCGGACTGCTCGTCGAGATCGGCCAGCGCCTCGGCTCGCTGGGCATCGACCGCATTGAGCGCCGATTCCTTCTCCTGCTCGCGCTCGGCGTCGGTGCGGTTGCGGCGGCGCTCGGCTTCGTCGATCGCATTCTTGCGCTGCGATTCGATGCCGCCGAGATCGGCGTCGAGTTCGCGGCGGTTGAGCGCCTTGGCGGCCTCGACATCGAGCGTTTCATCGAGCAAGCCCATGACCTCGGTGAAACGATCAGCGAGCCAGTTCGTCACCCGCGCCCAGATGCGCTGCACGCCCGCGGCGAGATTCGCCCAGCCCTTGGCGAGGCCGGCGGTGAAGTCGGGGAAGTTGCGTTCGAACCAGTCGCGGACTTCGATCCATGCCTTGCGGACTCCAGAGAACGCGATGATGGCCGTTCGCTGGAAGCCGGCGCTGAAGCCGATCCACGCCTGGCGGCATGGCTGGATTCCCTGCTCCCATGCGACGCGAAGCCCGGCCCACAGCACGCGCGCGGCCAGCGCGATGTCGCCGCCGGCGATGGCATCGCGGATGCCGCCGATCACAGTGCCGACAAACTTGCCGAGTTGATCGAAGCGGCTGCGCAGCCACTGGATCGCCGCACCACCCGCGCCGGACCACATGATGACGGCTCTGCCCAGCAGGCCGACGGCACCGATGAGCAGTCCAATGGGCGAGAGGATCGCCGCCAGCACGACGCCGACCTTGGCGATGATCGCGGCCGCGAGGCCGAGCGCGCCCGCCAGCCCGCCGACGGCGATGCCGAGAAGTGTGTACGCCAGGCCGGTCGCGATGAGAATGCCGCCCACACCTGCCACCGCCACACCGACTCTGGCGACCCACACGACGGTGTCGCGGTTCGCCTTGATCCACTCGCTCGCAGCGATGATGATCCGGGTGATCCGATTGCTCAGGTCGATGATCGTCGGCGCCAGGGCCGATCCGATCACGAACGCACCCACGCGCACCGTCCGCCAGAGGATGTTGAGTGTGTCGGTGAGCAGCGCGGCGCTCGACGCGTCCTTGGTCGAGATCGTCAGGCCGAGGCTGCCGGCCTGGGCGCGGAGTTGGCGGATGTTGCCCAGGAGTGGCAGGAGTTTCGTGCCGGACTTGCCAAGCAGCTGCATCGCCAGCGCGGCGCGTTTGGACGGGTCTTCGACGCGGGCGATGGCGTCGGCGATCGTCTGGAACTGCGCTTCGGGTGAGAGTGCCGCGAGGTGCTCGACATTCAGGCCGAGGTCGGCGAATGCGTCGGTCGCGGTGGACAAGCCGCGCTGGGCATCATTGATGGTGCGCTGCATGACGCGAATGCCGTTCTCGAGTGTCTCGATGTCAGCGCCGGACTGCTCGGCGGCGAATCCGAGTTGAGAGAGCGCCTCGACACTCACGCCCGTGCGGGCGGCCATCTTGTCCAGTTGGTCGCCGCTGGAAGCGAAGATCTTCGTCGCGCCGGCGAGTGGTACGAGGATCGCGGCGGACGCGGCCACGGCGCGCAGGCCGACCTGACGCACACCGGCGCCGAACGCCTTGAGACGCTGCTGGGCGCGCTTCAAAGCGCGCAGCAGACGCGCATCATCACCACCGATCTCGACGAAGGCCTTACCGGCGCGGATGCCCTGGGTGTTCGCCATCGCCTACGCCCCCTTCACACTGTTGCGCCAGAGTTCCGGCAACTTCGGCCGCTCCTTCTCCAGCGCCGGATTCATGTAGGGTCGCGCGGCGACACGCACGCGCCGTTCTGTCCGCTTGCCGCGCCGCCGGCGCGTGACTGTCGTCGTGCCACCTTGCTCGAGCACACGCGGTGCAGTCGATCCCCTGATTCCGACCGGACCGATTACTACGGACTCGCTCTGCCGGTCATAGCCGAACAGGATGAAGCGCCGCAGCAGGCCCACATGCGAGTGCGGTGGCTGGCCGGGCTTGCTCGTGCCCCTGCGCTTGCGAATGCTCGTGCGTGCCGTCTGGCGGATGAAGGCGCCGGCCTTGCTCAGTACCCTGCGACGAGCGGCATCGACGGCTCGCCTCACCTTGGGCCGGTCGAAGAACATCTGCTTGATGCGCAGGTCGAGCATGCTACTCCCGGGCGTGATTCGGCATGCGCCCCTCGATGAACACTTCCTTGAGTACCGACACATCCGCCTTCATGAAACCTGCCTTGCGCGCGAACGGGTCGAAATCGCTCGGCCTGGCGGCCCGCTGCCGCTTCGGGTTCCGCTGTATGTTGGCGATGAGCGCCATGATCGATGAAGTCCTCGCCCACTCGTCGCGCTGGCGCTGCTCGGCCATTGCCAGCAGGTCGCGCAGTGTCAGGTTGGCGGGATCGAGGCCGAGGATGCCGGCGCAGCGCCAGATGAGTTGCCAGAGGTCGCCGCCTTCAGCGCCTCGTTCACAATCCGTTCGATCTCGCCACCCTCCAGACGGGCCTCGACCACGTCGCGCGCCTTGTCCATCGCTCGCCGGACCACCAGCAGCACCCGCCCGAGGTTGGCCCGGTCCCTCGGGCTGGGGCAGAAAGCCACGAGTTCATCGAGCAGCGCCGCCGTGGCGGAGTCGATGGCATCACCGGCCATCGCCGCGCCGAAGGCTTCGTCGCTGACCTGCTTCTGGTCCGCCTGAGGTTTGACGAGCGCGTAGAGAATGTCGCAGAGCAGAACCGGATCACGCATAAGGCGTTCGAGCAGGTCGCCGCCGCTGATCACTTCGAGCAGGTCCGTGCCGGTCAGTGATCGAATGCGCTTGAGCGCCGCGACGTTGATCTCGACGGTCCACTCGTTACCCGTATTGTCCTTAAAGGTTTTCACCGGCGGCGTCTCCTGATTGCTAACCAATCGCTGCGCGGATTCGGCGGCATTTGGCGATGATTTCAGCGTGGGTAACGGCCACTCAGATTGCCCAGTTGCTGGCACGGCAGATTTCCATTGCCGTCCAGCCACTCCAGATCAAGCGGCTGGTAACCGGATCCACGGACGTTCTCGATGACGCCGCGCATACCGCATCGTGGGCACTTCCAGTAGAGATGGGGCGAATGAACGTCCACACAGAGTCCGTGGAACCCCGCGCGACAACACACGGCGCCGAGTCGTCCGCGGATTCGAGCGATGATCGATTCAATGCTCATGGTGGCGTCGCCCATCACGGCGTCGAGTCGTACAGCACACCAAGGTTCAGCACCGCCGTCGCCGACGACGATGCGTTGCTCGCCATGAGGCCGTCGACCGAGTCGCCCGCGAGCGGATTCACGATCTGCTGGCCGTCGAGCCAGAACCATGTCTCGTTCTTCACGAGGTCGATCGACAGCGCGGTCACCCCCGTGTCACGAATGCTGATGTGCCCTCGCTCCCCGAGTTTCGCGCCGACGGCAACGAGTCCATCGCCGGTGAACGCGAGGACGATCGAAACCTGCTCAGCCGCCGTCACGGCGCTGTCTTGGACGGGGAGCACATCGCCCGCTCCGCCCGAGAACGTGACGTCGTCGCCGGCCACGCCATCCACATCCACGTCGTAGCGCCGCCCGCCATCCCAGTAGATGTCGATGACGTCGCCGATCTGCAGCGTCGTGCCGGCGATGGTGAGCACGCCCGTGGTATCGGTGGATCGGGTCGAGAGTGTGCCCGCCTCGGCGGCCGGCAGCGTGATCGGGCCCTGGCGGATGGAGCCGTCAGCGGTGCGTTGAAGCGTTGCCCCCAATGGCGCGCCGCCGATCTCGCCGGAGAGTGACAGGGTACTCGTGGGCATCATGCACCTCCGATCCACGAGGGCGGCGCAGCTGAGTAGGCGACCTTGGCCGTGACAGACACGGTGATGCCTTCCTCGAGCGGCTCGCTGCGGCTGAAGGAACTGATCATGAAGTCGGCCTGCAATCCCTGCCCGCCGGTGTCGTCGAGGACCTGGAAGCCCAGGATGGCGTTGTTGAGGTAGGCATTGCGGATCGCGGTGAAGCCGGCGTCAGCGGTGTCCCAGACCATCTCGAATTCGATGGTGGCGGACTTGAGCGTGGCGACGTTGGCGCGCCAGCCCGCATTCGCCCGCGTGGTGAGATCCGCCTCGGCCGCTTCGAGATTGAGCGTCACATCGCGGACATTGGTCAGTTCGAGCCATGCTCCGCCGGCGCCCTGGCCGTCCGCCTTGTAGTTGAGGACGGCCTCCATGCCGAGTTTGAAGCCCATGGGTCACGGTCCTTTCGTCTATGTCCTCACCCTGTAGGTGACCGACACGACACTCGTGAATGCGCGCTGCTGATCGAGGTGTTCGGGCGAAATGAGCGGATCCGTCGCGGTGGCGAGCCATGCCGCCTCTGGCGCTCCCACCAGCCGCTGGTGACTCAGGTGCTCGGCGATCTCCTCCACCAGCGCGATCAGTGCGTCGGCGTCCGGATCACCCGCCACCTTCTTCTGCACGCCCACGTCGATGGTGCAGTCGAGCCACGAATCGCGCCGGCCCGAGGCAGTCCGCGCCACATTCCGAGGCACGACCGTCATGTGCAGGTTCGCCAGGTCTTCGAGTCCGAGACTGGGCACGAGGTGGCGCTCGGCCGTGAACGGCATCGAGAACGAGGTCCCGTTGAGACTCGCCACCACGGCGTCGGCGATGATCAGGATCGTGCTGCTCACAGTTCCTCCGTGCCCACGTGCTTGGTGTGGATGCGAAGTGTGGCGCGATTCGAGTCGCTGTAGCGCCACGGCGGCTCGCTGCCCGGCGCCATGACCTCGTAGGTGTACGTGGAGATCGAATCGGTCTCGACGATCCGATCGCCGGGTTTGGGTAGCGTCGTATCACCGGCGAGGACGAGATCGGCGGCGCGAATGAGAAAGTCCCGCGATTCGATGCGCGTGAGCCCGCCCGCGTGGTCGTCCTGTTCGAAGACGGTGCGGCCGATCGTGGCCGCCAGTTCCACCTCGCTGCCCCCGCGCTGGTACGTCACCAGACGCGTCAGGTGCTGGTGACGCTGATCTTCGAGCCATGACAATCCCTGTGCGAGCAGATCTGCGGACATGATGCATCACACCGTTGAGAGTGCAGCGCCATCGTTGCACACGAGGCGCCAGACGAGCGTCCCGTTGTTGTCGATCGCGTGGAGGCGGATCGAGTCGTTCACCTCCGCCATCGTGATGGTGTTGTTGCCGGTCTGGTTGATCGCCGACGCCACGGAGATGACACACGTGCCGCCGTCGGTCTTGATGAACAGGAGCAGCTCCTGACCGACGAAGGTCGGGATCGCCAGGGTACGGGTTTCGGAGCCGGCCGTCACGATCGGCACGTATCCCGACTGCGCGACAGGGATCGCGCCGGCGTCGCCGGGGTCGGGAATCGCACCCGTCAGGACGCTCTGGAGGCCGATGACCGAGTGGTCGACGATCACGCGGGCGGTCGCATCGGACTCCGCTGCGGCCCGCACCGTCTTGCCGAGATAGGCGTTGCCCGTCGAGGTGGTCGTCAACGCGCCGGTCCCGGCCGTGCCGCCCACGGGATCGCCATTCGCATCCCAGTAGACCGCCACGCCGGCGTTGATCGCGCCCGTCACCTTGACGATGTCGTAGATGCCCGCCACGCCCAGCGAACCCAGCGCATTGGCGGGAATCGGCGTGCGCGCAAAGCCCGGTAGTGTGCTCTGGACCACCACCTGTCCGGCGGCGACGGCGCTGCCGGGGGTGTAGTCGATGGCGCAGCCCTGCGAGACGAATGTTGCCTGTGTCATGTTCAAACTCCTGATTCACCTGTGTCGCTGGAACCGAATCACTCAGATTCCGCGCCCGATCATGCCTCGCCCTTACTCTTGGTCCCGCCCCGCGGATCCTGCAACGCACAACCGAAATCGTGATACCCGCGCATCTGGATTCCCAGCACGTTGAAGTCGGCCTCGGCCGTTTCAATCGTGGGCGACTCCTGCCCGTTCAGGAATGCGACCTCGATCACCGGCAGGTCTGCGGCGTCGGCCAGCAGATACCACGCCTTGCTCGAGTTGCCGGTGTACTGGGCGTTGCTCAGATACCGGCTCACCTCGACGCGGAACTTGCCCTGGTGCGGGTTGCTCACCGGGTACTTCGTGCTCGCCGTCGTGTCGCGCAGTTCCATGCTCTTGAAGAGCTGGGTTCCGATGGCGCTCAGTGCCGTCGGCACGAGCAGGATGGCGGGCATGACGCCGATGGGCTTGCCGTCGCCATCGATCTGGTCCATGAAGGTGACTTCGCCCTTGGTCAGGCCGTCAATGGTCAGGGCCGTGTCGGCGCCACTGATGTAGTTCTTGTTGCCAACCTTGAAGAAGTCGGTGTTGGCCAGGAAGATCGTCCAGAAGACATCGTTGATCTTCAGGCCTGATCCGCGACCCAACTTGCGCGGCACCGTCGTGATGGCGCCCAGGTCATCGTTGATGATGTCGCGCCGATCGATGGAGAGCAGCAGGCCGTAAGTGTCGGCCTTGTTGGTGTACTGCTCCTCGCCGAGGCTGCCGTGCTTGAGTTCGCCACCGGGCGCGACGACCTCGTACTGATCCTTGCCGATGAGTCGATAGGACGTGACGGTCTTGAAGTCGCTCACATTGCGGACCGCGGTGATGTTCCGCCAGGTCCGCTCGACGGAGAAGAACCCTTCGAGGAGGAACTTGTTGGCGACGTTGCTGAGAATCCCGCCGATGTCGATCGTGCTCAGACCGGCCTCGATGCCGGGATTGAAGGCGAACTTGAGCACATTGCGGCTGTCGCGGAAGTTACGGCCGCTGTAGCCATTCGCCCACGCGGCTTCGAGGAGCAGTTCCTGAAGCCCGATGCCGCCGCGGAAACGCTTGGCGGCCAGATCAAGCGCCTGCGTTTCGCAGTGCTTTTCGGGTTCATCAAGTCCAGCCGTGAGCATGCACGCCGCTTCGAGCACCTGGGTGCTGACATTCTGGTCGTGGACGTGGATCGCCGGGGCCTTGGGCCGGTTGGCTCGGAGGATCTCCAGCTCGGTGCGAGTTGCATCCCAGCCCTCGCGGATCGCCTTGGCTTCGACCTCGTTGTGCTGTCCGGCGCAGAGGCGGCGGACAGCCGCGATGCGGCTCGTCTCGGCCAGCGCCTGCGCGCGGATGTCCTCGATGGCGCTGGCGTTGACCTTGCTCGCGTCATCGGTCGATTCGCCCTTGGGCTGTGTCACCGTGCCGTTGTTGCCGGCGGTCCCGTTGTCCTTCGTGTCACCGTCCATGATGTTCTCCTGAGTCGCAGCGATCGCCGCGACGTTCACACTGGTCTTTCCGTCCGCGCCCAGGTCCACGAAACTGATCTCGCCCAGTGTCGCTTTGCGGACCACATTCACCGGCCCGGCGAACTCGCGGCCGTTGACAAGCACCTTCTGCCCTTCGCGGATGAACTCGAACTCTTCCACCGACGCGCCCACCGACGCCTGCCAGGGGAAACCGTTCTTCGAGGAGGTGACGATCTCCCGGGCCGTGGGCGTGTCGCGCGAGACGAGTCCCGAAGCGATCAACTGGCCCTGTTCGATGCGGATCGCGTCGGTATGGCCGACGCCCGAGGCCGGGTCATGGCTGAAACGGATCGGCCGCATCTGCGAGGGAATGTTCAGTCCCGCCAGATCGAGGATGACGGCGTGCCGCCAGCCCGCGACTCGCATGGCGCTGCCGGTGTAGGCGATCATCTTGAAGCGCGGCAATGCCGTGGTTCCCTCGCCGGCCGCGGCCTCGATGTCGATCTGCGCTGCGGCAGTGATCTCGATGGTCTGTGCCGCGCCCTGTTCAGGCTGCGATGCGGCTGATCGCGTTGGCGTCTTGCTCTTGGCCATCGTCCTCTTCCTTGTCTGTGTCGTCAGGGTTGTCCGCGCGCGGCTGTGCCTGCGCCGGCGTCAGTCCCAGTTCCTTCATCAGTGCCACTTCACGCGCTCTCTGGCGCAGTTCCTCTTCCCAGTCTCGACCTTGGCGGGCGAACTCGGTGGCGAGTGTCGTCGTGTGGTTGGCCAGCCGTGTCGCCTGCGCCGTGGCTTCCTTGGCGGGATCGACATGCTCCATCCCATCCCAGAACCAGGTGTGCGGCGTAGCGACGCCGATCGCCCGCATCGACTGCGGCAGCAGGCCCTCGACGAGTACCGCCTCATCAAGCCAGGCGCGGAGAATCCGATCGAGCACCGCCGTCTGGAGATGGTTCTGCTCGACGCGGATGGACTTGTAGTAGGTCTGGTGGTCGAGCCGGCCGGAGGCGTAGTTGTACCCGCTGGAATTCCCCGCCGCGACATTGAAAGGCATGTTCAGGCAACGCGCGATCTCGTTGAGGATTTCGCGCTTGAACTCGGCGTACGTCGTCGCGGGCTGTTCGGCATGCACCTGGCCGAGTTTCCAGCCGCCGGGCAGGACCGTCGCCAGACGCTTCTCGAGCTCGACGATGTCCATCGGCTCGAGGGATTCCGCTTCACCGTTGGGAGGGGCGTCGGTGTAGATGACGGCCGCGAAGTCCGCGGCCGTCTCTGCCGCCGCGATCACCGCGAGTGTGTAGCGCCGCAACTGGGCAAACAGTGGCAGGGCCGGGGTGATGTCGGGGATGCCGCGCCACTGGCCGGGCCGATCGACACGGTAGTAGTGAACGACCGATGCCGCGGGCACCGTGTCGAAGTCGCCGGAGAAGCCCCACGTGCCGCCGTCGCCCGGATGGCGGCGCAGGATCGTGTAGGCCACGGGGTTGCCGAACGAGTCGAAAGTGATGCCGTCCGCTTCACCGATGCGTAGCAATCGACCGGGCGGACTCGTCACCTGATCGGGTTCGACAAGTCGCAGATCGAGTTGCACCGGCGCCCGGACGGCCGGGTTGCTGGTGAGAATGCCGAAGACCTCGCCGCTCTCGGCCCGGGCCAGCCGCATGGTGCGCAACTTCTCCGGCAGGTCGATCGCCTTGCTCCACTGCTCGAATGCCTTTTCGATAATGTCATTGGCCCTGGTGTCGCCGGTGAGCATCTGGAGACGCGGCCCGGTGCCGATGGTGTCGTTGGCCAGTGTGAGCACAATTCCCTTGGCGTACGAGTTGTTCGCGACTTCGTATCGGGCCCGGTTGCGCAGGATGCGCCGGACTTCGGGCGAGAGCGCCGCGTTGGGCGACAGGCCGTCGGCGTTGGCCCAGTGGCGGCGGTTGTCGGTCGTGGTCTGCGCCGAGTCGAACTTGGCGCGGACCATCCGCACCGGCGGGCGCGACGGCGCGGCCGGCGCCTTGCCGCCATTTCCGCCAAACCACGATGAGACGAGACGTTTGAGCATCATCACGCCGTACCCGGCGGCTCCAGTTGCACGAACTTCACCTTCAGCCCTTTGCCCCGGCTCGCCTTCTTGCTCTCGAGGTAGCGGTCGGCCTCGATCTGCTCGGCGAGGCCGTGCTGTTCGACGCTGCCCGAGTCGCCCGCCGCCTTGGCCGGGCCTTGGGCGCTCTGTTTGATCGCCTGCTCGATGTCGGTCTCAGCCATCCCTTGTCCTCGTAGAAGTCGATGAGAACCGCCATGCGCTTGCGCCAGCGGCGCTGCCGCTGGGCATAGGTGTTCACCGCGGTGGACACGGGCCGCCCCTCCAGGTGCGCCACCCACGCCTCCTGCACCGCGTCTTCACGGTCGAGCGCAGGGACAAAGCGCAACTCGATCACGAGTCGCGCGGGGTCATCCAGAGGTGGTAGCACATGGTCCATCCGTCAGGTACGGACGGATGAAACGCTCAGGGATTGCGGATGGGGAGGGACGGGTGCGAAGTCGTTACACGGGTAGAACTCACTTAGCGACTTCCACGCTTTCGGTTCGCGCCAGGACACCACGCATCGGACATTGGCGGATGGGTTGATGACCCATTGCGTCATGCCGCACGAGGCAGCACGCCAACGGTTGAGATGTGAAAGCCGCAAAGTCAACCGCACGACGCAGGCCGAATCCCCGCACGTTCGAGGAATGAAGAGGCCCGCCCCCGATGGAGAGGACGGGCCTTTCGATGGTGGGAACATGGCGGCCACTCGTGGTTCATCCCCGATGGGAAATGATGCCGGGTCGCGCAACCGACGCGGGAGGATCAGTTCCCGACGACCGCGTCGAGGATATCGGAAAGGCACTCCTCCGGGCAGGTTCCGCGCATGGCGGCCTGGAACTTGAGCGCGACTCCTCCAGCGTTGCCCGGGACCTCGCGAGTGATCGCGGCGACGCCTCCACCATCGGCCAAGGCGACGCCGACGACGCGGGCGGGTCGGTTGATGCCCGCGATGCCGAATGAGGCGCAGTACCCTCGAAGTCCGCTGAAGATCGAAGAGCCGGCATCAAAGCCGTAAACCACCACCACCTGCTCTCCGGGAAAGGCGCCACTGATCGTCCACGTCGCCACCTGGCCCGCGACGAGGTTATCGACGTCTAGCGAAAGGCATGAACTGGGGACGCACCCCTGATAGCGGGCGATGCGGCTGTCGCCGCCCGTGGACTGCCCGAAGGTGCCGCCGACGAAGAGCGAGTTGTCGAGGGGCTGAAGCGCGTAGACCTGGGCGTCCATGCCGCTTTCAAGCCCGGACCACTCGGATCCGTTCCACCTGGCGATTTTTGAGGCGGGGTTGGCGCCAGCCTCGAAGAAGTCGCCGCCGACGTAGAGCGCCGGTCCGGCACCGGTTCCGTCATCGAAGACGTTTAGGCCTCGCACCCAGTCGCTCACGCCAGGCTCGTTCGTGTTGATGTCGCGCAGGGCGGACCAGTTGGAGCCATCCCACTTGGCGATGCGATTGACGGCGAGGAAGTCTCCGGTGAGAGTGAACTGGCCGCCGACGAAGAGCGCATCGCCGCCGCCATCGTTGAAGACGGCCATGGCGCGAACGGGCTCATCCCTCAGTCCATTGCCCAGCGCGGACCATGTGGAGCCGTTCCACTTCGCGACGCGACTGGCCGGCGCCCCGCCCGCCTGGTCAAAGTCTCCTCCGATGTAGAGCGCATCTCCGTTGCCGTCGTCGTAGACGCCGAGACAGCGCGCGGTGCTGTTGACGCCGACGGTGCCGCTACCGAGCGCCGACCATGTTTGACTCTGAGGATTCCATTTCGCCACGCGGTTGACAGTCACGCCTCCTGCCGTCGTGAAGTTTCCTGCTGCGTAGAGCGCCGGCCCGTTTCCATCGTCGAAGACGGCCAGTGCGTTGACGAGGTTGTTCATGCCGGTACCGAGCGCCGACCACGTTGATCCATCCCATTTCGCGATGCGGTTGAGGAGCAGGTTGCCATCGTCGGTGCGGACAAACTGCCCGCCGACATAGAGCGCCGGGCCGCCGCCGAGTCCGTCATCGAACACGTTCATGCACCAGACGGTGCTATCGAGTCCGACTCCCAGGGGCGACCAGTTGTTGCCGTCCCACTTGCCGATGCGCTTGAGTGTCTGGCTGCCGCCCTGCTGGAAGAGGCCGCCGACATAGAGCGCTGCGCCGCCCCCGTCGTCCCAGGTGGCGAAAGAGGTGACGATGCTGTCGAGTGGATGCCCGCTGAAGGTACCAACCCACTCGGGTTGACAGGGCTGAGCGTGGACGGTCGTCGCGCCTACGGCCAAGACGGCAGCACAGAGCAACCCGACACTGATGCCGATGGAGCCTCGCGGGCTGATGGGAGTTTCCTTTTGACGTTGGTTCATTGCCTCTCCTCCTGCGGTTGAGGTGTTCGATGTCTCGGGCGGCGATACGGTCCGAACGCCGGAACGTGCCCCCCAAGCGACCTGAATACCAAATTTTACCTGAGATTCATCTGAAAGCAAGAGTCTTTAGGTACATTTTATCTGTGCTTTTCCACCTTCTTCGCCCGCGTGGGCTATACTTGACATGCCATGCCCACCCGCCAGCCAGTCGAGGCCAATTCGCCAACCGCAACTGCGAACCGTCGCGGCAAGTCCCAACATCTCGACGCCGAGATTCACGAGGTGCTTGAAAGCGTGCGTCTGGCTTGCCAGGGATTCATCAAGGCGGTCGCGCAGGCGACCGGCGCGGGTTCCGCCATGAAGAAGGCGACAGACCTCCAGAGAGCATTGGCGATCCCGGGCACGCTCGCGTGGCAGGTATTCCGGGTCGCGCACAGCCGCAATCTCATCGCGGCTGCGGACACGGTGCCAGGCATGAAGGCAATCCGCCGACTCGTCCGCGCCGCGGAGCAGCAGGGGGTGAGCCCGCAGTCTGTGGCGGAACTGACTCGCTCAGCGACCCGGTTTGAGGATCTGGTCCGCGACGTCGCCGGCTCTCGACGGACCTTCAACTCTCTTGTGACCGGACTCAACAGCGAGCCCGACTGGAAAGATGAAGTCCATTACCGCCGCGCCGCCTTCGAGGCCAACAGCCACATCTGGGGAACGCAGGTCGGCACCAAACTCGTCACGCTCGTCTTCCATCCGTCGTCGCCCCAGCGAGCCGACATGCTCGCCATTTCCGGCGCCGTCGAGATCTGTCGCATCCGCGGAGACGCCCCGATCGAACTCTGCAGCACGGCCGCCTATTCAGACTATCTTCGAGGCCCGAAGTCCGAAGCCATCGTGTCACTGGGGCATCAACTCACTTCCAACGACATCACCGCGCCGGGATGCACGCTGTTGACGGAGTTCGGCACGCAGCCGCTTCCGAAAGTGCATACCCTCGTGAACGATCGGGGTCACCTTGTGGTCGAACTCGAACCCGAGGATCTCGGACAGCGCCACGCCGTCACCGCATTCGTCGCCGAGTTGTATCGCCCGGATGTGCCGAGGTACCAGGAAGAGGAGGAGCCGACGCTCGGGGCGTCGGTACTCATCAAGGCGCCAATCCGCACGCTCATCGTCGACCTGATCATTGCCGCCGGCACACACGGGACTACGCTGCCGGCGCCTCGGGGTTACATGATCGCGAACCCGCGCGGCGATCCCATTCTATTCGGTGGCGTACTCGACAAGCATCAGAAGAGGATTCTCGAGCACTGCTCCGTCGCTCACCTTGGACAGGGCTCACACATGCTCGACACCACTGATGTGCCGGGCTACCCCCAGATGTTCCGCGAGGTGTGCCGGCAACTCGGCTGGAATCCTGCCCTGTTCCACGCTTTCCGCTGCCGCGTCGAATACCCCATCATGCCCTCATCCGTCGTCGTGGGCTACGACTTGCCCGTCGGGACTCACTCGCAGGCGCCGCCCGCCATGCACCCGAGCGATCGCTGAGACTTCAGGGACGTTTCAGCCGGCGTCTCGACCCAACCTATGCTGATCTAACCACCCATCCGCTCCGTCGTCGTCACCCTTCGCCCGCAGTGCCGACACTCCCGCCGCCTCCGAATCGCGCCGCCGGGGATGCGGCGGGTGTAGATGACCTCGAAGTGTCCGCAGCCGCATTTGGGGCAGCGTATGCCTCGCGGTTCGGGCTCGCGTTTCGGCCTCGTCGTCGTCTCGCTCATCGACGTCGCCCTCCCTGGAGATCGGAGAGGCGGATTCGGCGGCGCGGCGCCGGCTGCACATCTGTGCCGTAGAGGACGGCGCCTTGCATCGAAGCCGCGACGGCGCAGCCGACCAAGCAGTCGAGCCAGTGGTTGTCGAGGCCATCGACTCGGAGTTTCCACTCATCGACGGTCCGGCCGCGGCCCTGCGTCTTGACGCGGTACTCGCTCGTGATGTGCTCGGCGAGGAGTTGGTGATTGGTCGCAGTGCGATTCGATGGCCCGCCGGTTCGTCCAAAGAGCGACAGACACCCCGGATCGCCCATCGGCACCGCCAGGCGCGCGTGCACGAACGATTTCCAGTAGTTCGTGTCGAAGACGACATGGCGCACGGCGCGCTTGCCGGTGATGACGGGAATGCGCCAGTTCAGGCCGACGCGGTCGCCGCGCTTGCGTTTGTACTCACTGAAGGGAATGCTCGAAGCGCCGACGTACCGGCCGTGGCTAGGCATGATCAGGTTCGCATGCCGGCTCTGGCGACAGAACTGGTAGACCACATCCGACGACTGGCCCCAATTCGCGTCGATGAGGCACCGGTCGATGCGGACCATCGCGCCGTCGTCGCGTTTCCACTCCCGGCCGAGCATGGTGTCGGTGAGGCGTTCCAGACCCGCATAGACCGCGCCTTCGAGCCCGGCGCGTGGCGATGCGGCCCCGAGTGTGCGGCGGATGTCGCGGAGTGTGAAGTACGCCTCCTTCTGATCCGGCTCGGTGCCGTAGTCGATCACCTTGCCCGTGAAGTCCTCCTCCCAGGCCGCCACGAGCCAGAAGAGCGCCTTGGCCTGCACGTCGATGAACATCGTGAGCAGCGATGAACCGATGGGCACCTCGCTGCGCTCGTGGCCATTCACCTTGCCGCCGATCTGCTCGGCGGTCAGCAGGTCTTCATCGAGTGCCGTGCTCTCGGGGAGTGGTTCGTTCTGATACTCCGCCCAGAATGCGGCCTCATCCTGGAGCCGCAGATTCATCGCGTGCTGAATGGCGCTGAGTTCATCGTGGTTGAACCGGTCCGGCCACGCGACCTCGGCGTCTTCATCCATCTCGGTGCGATTCTCGCCGTAGAACTCGGTGGCCCGGGTGATCCCGGCATCGGCGCGGAGGCCCTCGGCGCGCAGACGCGCATACTCGGCCCACAACTGCTCGCGGCTCGGGAAGGAGTAGACCATCTTCGTGCGCTGCCCCTGCCACTGCGGGTGCTTGTCGCGATCGAGCAACCGGTCGGCCAGGTCGTCAGGGCGCACGACGGTGAGTGTCATGAGACCCGCGATCTTCCGGCCCGGGCCCGCCAGACCGAGAATCGCGCCCGCGAGGATGCGTTCGCGCGTGGCGCACTGCGAGGGCGACCGCGCCGATTCGTCTGTCTGCGGATCGTCGATGAGCACGAGCGAGGGGCGGACGCTTCGGCCGTCGGGGCGCTTGTACTTCATGCCGCGGATGCGGCCGGTGATTCCGGCGACGCGGATGATGCCGCCCGATGGCAGCGAACCCGGCACCGTCGGCAGGACGATCTCGTGCGCCGTCCAGCCGATGTGCGTCTGGCTGCCTTCGAAGAGTTGGCCGGCGGCGCGCTGGTGGATGCCGTCGAGGCAGTGGATGGGGAAGCACGCCTCGGGGAAGTCGTGCAGCAGGGCTTCGCTGTTCTCGAGTTCCGCCTTGATGGATTCGAGCATCTGGCCGGCGTGCTCTTCGTCGGATCCGATGAGGGAGACGAACTCGCGGTGGCCATAGAGGAGCGCCCAGAGACAGGCGATCTCGCAGAGTGACGTTTTCCCGCTGCCGCGGGGCATGGCCATCGCGAACAGGCCGCCTTCGAGGACGGCCTGCTCGATGCGGGCGATGACTTTGAGGTGGTCCGGCGACCACGCCAGGTGAAACGTCTGCGGGAAGTAGGTCTCGCAGAAGAGGCGGAAGTTGCGGCGGCACGCTTCCTTGCGGCCGGGATGGACGATCTCGGACAGCGCGTCGATGGAGCGGCCGGTGAAGGACTCGGGCAGGTGGCGGGTGCGCGCGGCGTCGATCGGTTCATCGAACGGTTCGTCCTCGTCAGCATCTTCGCCGGCCAGGCGCGCATGCCGTTCGATCACCAGCCACGCGGTGTAGCGCAGCAGATCGACGGCCTTTCCGTCGCCGATGCGATAGCCGGCGCGGGTGCGGTGGCGGTGCAGTTGCCGCTCGCTGATCACTTCGCCCAGCGGAGTCGAGTTGAGCAGGCGGCACAGTTCGCCGGGTTTGAGGCTGCGCGGGTCAATCGCCACGGCCGCCTCCGTTGGCGCTGGCGCTTTCGGCCATGTCGCGCACGAGCCACGCGGCATAGTGCACCAGGTTGATCGTGCCGTCGGCGTTGGTCGGCGCGCCGTTTCCGATGTCGCGCTCGATCATCGCCTCGCTCACCGGCTGGCCGCCGACGCGCGTCAACGTGCGCGCCGTGTCGGTCACGGATAGAGCGGCGGGGTTGAGCCCGGCGGCGCGCTCGGCTTGCCGTGAGTCTGGTCGAACGGGTTGTACTTCACGCGGCGTCGACACGGCGGCCCTCCCTGGCCCACGGCGCGCCCGGGTTGCTCGATGCGAGGCATCGGCCCATGTACGAACCCGGCCCAACGTGGGCCAACACGGCGCGATGTTCGGCGATTCCTAGCAGATGCCTAGCACATGGCGCGCTGCCGGCGGCGAGGTTCCCCACACTCATGCCCAGTTGTGCACAATCTGCGAATCCTGCTCGAATCCTCGGC
>CAUJHZ010000068.1 GCA_963205185.1 Planctomycetota bacterium
CGACATTGTCATCACGCCGAACATGGGAGAAGCGTTCGAAGACGGTTACGAGTACCACATCACGCCGATCCGCACCGGCGACACCACCCTTGCCTGCGTCGGCGTAACCGGCAGCCCGGTGGTGCAGTCGTACAACTACCACTTCACGGTCGATGTGCCGTAGCGGGAAGCCGGCGTGCAGCAGAACCATCCGCTGGACCACTTCCCCCAACCAGTCGCCATGCAGCAGCGCGATGCGGCGGCTCAAGGGTTCGCTGGCGCCAATTGAGCCATTGCGGAGACGAATTGATCCGGTGCAAGAGCGCTCGGGGCCGTTGCGGACGCTTAGAGGGGCGGCGGCTTTGTTATTTCCGTCTGTCCGCTTGCAGGATGAACGCGGGAGAAGCGCACGGCGACGGGGGTCATTGCCCGATCACTCGCTCAGCGGATGAAAGCGGCGGTTCCTTTCGCAAAGACGCTGACTCGCCGCGCAACATGGCCCGGGCATCAGGCGCCTGCGCTCGCCGCGATTGCTCTCGCACACGTTCCATTAGCAAAATCACTCGATCACTCCCGGGAGTGGCGCGGGGACTCCCGGGCGGGACGGTTCGGCTCTCGGATTGGGTTGGATCACGCTGCGGAGGCGCGGGCCGGCGACTGGAGCGGTATCGCTGACGCCGCAAGCGGGCTGGGGCACTGCCGATGCGCGTCGCGCCACGCCTGGCGAAGACGCGATGACTTGCGGCGCGGGCGGGCGATTCTCGAAATCGAACTGAAGCGCAGCGCGTTATTGGCCGACAACGCGACTAGGGCTGCGGGGCTCAGCGATGGAGTGGCCGCCAAGCGAAGATTTGGCTGCTGCTGTCGCATGAGTGCATCCAATACCGCCTCCAGAAGCGCGAGCCTCGTCGGCCGCGGGCGCGGCCTGTTTTTCACATCGACATGAAGAGGGCCGGACATGGCACGAAAGTTCATTCCCGATTCGGACCGCGGCTTTGCGCAGATGGCGCGAAACTTCTCGGACGGCATCAGCGGATCGCCCGAGCGTTACTTTCTGTCGCAAGGCGATGCGGAGATCATCAGCCGCGCGGTGACGGAGTTTCGTCATCGGCTGGCGCTGGCGACCTGGCCGCGCACGCGCACGACGCAGGCGATCCGAGAGAAGGATGCGGCCAGGTCGCGGGCCGAGCGCATCGTGCGCAAGTATGGGGCGCTCATTCGAGCGAACACCGAGATCGATTCGACGGCGAAGATGTCGGTGGAGATGCGCGAGCAGCCGCGCCGGGCGCGTCGCCGAGCGTGCCCGCAGCAGGGGCCGTATCTGCGCTACGTCCGATCGGAAGGCGGAGCGCACGTGATCGAGTTTCGCGAGCAGTTCGGCACGCGCAGCCGGGCCAAGCCGCGCGGGGCGGCGCGGCTGGAGTTGTTCATCGAGATGATCGAGCCGGGCCGGCCGATTCCGCGCCTGCCCGGTGAGCGGCCGTGGTATCTGCGGTCGTTCACGAGCAGCCCCATGCGGGTGGAGTTTCCACTGCCCGATGGGCCGCGGATGATCGTGTACTGGGCCCGCTGGGCAGATGCGACCGGCGAAGTCGGCCCGTGGTCTGACCGGTGCGATGCGCGCGTCGAGGGGTGGAGCGCGGCGGCGGCGGATTCACGCTCGGGTGAAACGGCAATGCGTGCCGCGTGAGTCGCGGCTGGCGCCGGCAGCGATGCGCCGCTGGACGAATGCCGCGGCCGCGTATTCGGACCTTGGAAAACCGCCATGATCCCTGCGGCGCTGCGGCGAAGCATCTACTATGGGAGGTGGTGGGACAACGCCGATAGACAGCGTAACTCTTCGCTGCCGGTGCGAGGCGGATTCCGGCTCGCTACGTGGGGGGCCAGGGCTGTTGGCGACCGACGAAGGCCACGGCGGACTTCCGCGTCTGCCGCGGTCGTGGTTGACGGAGCGCATGAACTGAGCGAGTCGTTCGCAGGAATGTCCAGACAGGAATGAACCGCCAAGCAGAGAAGCCGACGGACCTGGGGGGCGGTCGTCTGACCGATCTGCTGCGTCCGCACGCCAGGCGCCTGGCGCTGGTCGTCGTGCTGCTCTCGCTGCTGGTGGCGACCAATCTCGCGCTGCCGTACGCCGTCAAACTGCTCATCGACGACGTGTTTCCGCACGAGGACGGCACGGGCGGCAACTGGACGCTGCTGTGGGCCATCCTGCCGCTGCTGGGCCTGATCTACGTCATCCGCAACGCGCTGTTCTATCCGAGCAGAATGCTCTCGGTGCGCGTGAGCGAAGACGTCTGCTTCTCGATGCGCAAGCGGCTGTTCGAGTACCTCCAGCAGCTGAGCCTGCGCTTCTACAAGGCGCAGCAGCCGGGCAAGGTCGGCTCGCGCCTGCTCGATGACACGTTCAAGATCCAGTTCTTCATCCAGGACAAACTGCCCACGCTGCTGCTGAACCTGCTCATGGCGCAGGTGCTGCTGATCATCCTTTATGCGGTCAACTGGCGGTTGGCGCTGGCGAGTTCGATCGTGCTGCCGCTGCACTTCGGCACGTACTGGTTCTTCAAGCGGCCGATCAAGCGGCGGCACACCGAAGCGCAGGAGAACATCGCCGCGGCGTACGGCAACGTGATCGAGAAATACCTCGGCGTCGAAGTGGTCAAGGGCTTCACCGGCGAAGGGCGCGAGAAGGCGCACTTCCACCGCGCCATCGACGCCAGCCGACACAGCCAGATCGGCACGCAGCGATTCGAGTTCATGCAGAAGGTGGTAGGGGATCTCTTCGTTGGCGTGGGCACGGTCTTTCTCTTTGGCTTCGGCGCCTGGCAGGTGATGAAGGGCCACATGACCGGCGGCACGTTCATCATGTTCTTCGGCTACGTCGGCATGCTCTATCCCGCCATGCAGGAAGTCATCAGCGGCACGAGCCACCTCTCCAAGACCACCGCCTGCGTCGATCGCGTCTTCGAAATGCTCCACCAGCCCGACGCCGAGTCGGATGGCTCGCCGGAAATCGCCGGACAGGTCACTGCGGCGCCCCTGCTGGGGGCCATTGAGTTCCGCAACGTGTCGTTCGCCTTCGGCCACGGCCGCACGATCCTCAAGAACATCAGCCTGTCCATCCGGCCCGGAGAGCGGGTGGCCATCACCGGGCCCAGCGGCTCGGGCAAGAGCACGCTGCTCAACCTCCTGCCGCGCTTCATCGACCCGACCTCGGGCCAGGTGCTGGTGGACGGGCACGATGTGCGCTCGCTTCCCATCAGCAAACTGCGCAGCGCGATCGGCATTGCGTTCCAGGAGGTGTTCCTGTTTGACGCCTCGATCTCGGAGAATCTGCGCTACGCCCGGCCGGATGCGACGGAAGAAGAGCTGGCTGACGTCTGCCGCCTGACCGGCGCTGACCGGTTCATCGAGAAGAGGCCCGATGGCTACGACAGCCGCATCGGCCCCAACGGCAGCGACCTGTCGCGCGGCGAGCGGCAGCGCATCAACCTCGCTCGCGCGCTGCTCAAGCAGCCGCTCTTGCTCGTGCTCGACGAGGCGACGGCATCGATCGACAACCGATCGTCCGTCACCATCATCAAGGCAATCCTGTCCAGGTTCCGCACGCGGACCGTAGTGCTGATCACGCACAAGCCCGAACTGCTCGAACTGGCTGATCGCGTCGTCGTCATCCGCGAAGGCCGAGTGGTCTTCGACGGGCCGCCTGGCGAGTCGGCGCTGCTCGATCTGAAGGAGACCCCCTTGCGAGGGACGGGCGAGATCCCGGCGCGCTCTCCCGTTCCCGACCGGTTGGTTACGACGGTGCGCGAGGGGGCGAAGAACAATGCGCCGGCGGAGGAGAGAGAGGAGGCGTCGCCCGTCACTTCCGAGAAACCCGCCCAACAGAGAGCCGCAGTGGAATCAAAGCCGCACCTCCAGGTTCCTCGAACCACCATCACGTCGATCCTCGCCCTCGGCTGTGCACTGCTCAGCCTCTCAAACCCCGGCTGCGTTTCAGAGAGCACCTCGACGCGCACGTACGGCATCGAATCGGCTCGCGCCAGCGGCGGCCTGCTCGTTGCCGATCCCGCCGAAGCAGACGCCATGCGCCTGCGCAGCGCCATCGACAGCAGCGAGAGTGCGCAGGCGCCTTCGCGGCTCACGAACTCCGGCGGGCAACTCTCGCCCTCGCGCGAGGACATCGCCTTCGCGCAGTCGATCGCTGACGGCGAGTCGGATCGCGTGTCCCTGGCCGAGCGGCAGGTCGAAGCCGTCGACGTTCAGCCCGAATCGCCGGCGCCGGCGCTGCCGCCCGATGCGGGCCGGCTCACCACCGTGCCGCGTCTGAGCACCACGGAACTTGGGGAGATGATTCGAAACCTGGCCCTGGCTTTCGAAACGGAGCAGGGTTACGGCGAAGTGGCGGTCGATTCGATCGAAGGATTGCCGCCTTTCTCCGAGGAGATCGACTATCTCACTCTGCTGGGCCGAGGCGCTGCCGACGGCAGCCAGAGCATTCTGGCGCTCGGGTATCGCACGTTTCTCTCTCAGCCGCCGCAGATCTGGGCGGTGGGGCTGCAGCGTCCGGGCGTCGAAGCGCCGTGGGGGGTGAATCCGGATCTGGCCCAGGTGCAGACGCGCGTGGAAGCACTCGTCGCCGGGCTGGACGCCATGCGCGCCAATCTCACGCCGGAGAATCTCAGCCGCAACGTGATTCAGCTCAGTTACATCGACGCGACCAGCGCGCTGGCGGCGCTTCAGGGACTGGGTGTAAACGTGGTCGCCAACGCTGCGCAGGTGCCGCAGCAGATCGAATACGCAAAGCTCCCGCTCGTCGTGCAGTTGCCTTCGCCCAGTCCGGAGCAGACGGGGCTGGTGGGCAGTTCGGGAACGGTGCAGGGCAACTTCGGCGTGACGGTGCTGCCCAACACCGCCGCTCCGCTCTCGCCCGATCTCGTCTCGTCGCCGTCATCGCGGCTGCTGGTGCTCTATCACCCGGCGAACCCGCAGCAACTGGCCCGGGTGCGCAACCTGCTTACGGACTACATCGACCGTCCGGCCCGGCAGATCTTTGTCGAGGGCATGGTGCTGGAGATCAGCCAGGATGGGCTGGACGATCTCGGCATCGAGTGGCAGTTCCGCGAGGGGCCGATCGACCTGGTCCTGGGCAAACTCGTCGCCGGTGGCCTGGAGGACACGCTTGACTTTTCGCGCGTCGATTCGCGCGATGTGCCGCGCGACTGGTCGGCGCGCATCCGCGCCCTGGTGCGCGAAGGCAAGGCCGAGATCCTCTCGCGCCCCAGCGTGCTGACGATCGACAATCGCCAGGCGACGATCCGCGTTGGAGAGGACATTCCCATCGCGACCAGCCAGGAAGGCACGGCCACGGGTTCGAACAAACTCTCGTTCAGTTTCCAGTACATCCCGACGGGGATTCTGCTCAACGTCCGGCCGCGCATCACCGAGCGCGCCGACGAGATCAGCATGCTCATCGACACGGTCGTCTCGGCGGTAGTGCCGGGGCGCGATCTGGAGATTCGATCCACCGACGGCGATCTGCTGGCGACCGCGCCGACGATCTCGACGCGCCGCGTGCAAACATACGCCCGCATTGACAACAACACGCCGTTCATCATCGGCGGACTGGTCAGCCGCGATCTCACCATCACCAAGGACAAAGTGCCGCTGCTGGGCGATCTGCCGATCGTCGGCCTGCTCTTTCAGGCTCAGCGGACGCAGCGGCTCAAGCGCGAAGTGATCATCGTGCTCACGCCCTACGTACTGCCCGAAGACATCTACGTCGCCGGGCCGATGCCCAAGGACGAGGATCTCTTCGACAGTTTCGGCAACAAGTTGTTCCGCGACTCGTACCGCCTGCGGGCTGAAGACGTCTTCGACTTGCGTTTCCTGCCCGAGAATCGGCGCATGGTCACGTACAGCAACCTTGCCGCACGCGCGGTACGGCAGGATGCGCGGCTGGCCCAGATGGAGCCGTTCAGCGAGTTCATCCACGGCCGCATTCCCGGCGAAGACATCCTTGTCCATCGCATGATCTACGAACTGATCAAGCGTCTGGACGTGCCCGGCACCGATCACGACCTGAGCAGGCAGATTCAGATCGAGCGGTTGATCTACCTCGAATCCGAGCAGTTCGGCGGCTACTCCGTGCAGTTCCTCGATCGCACGATGTCCCAGCTGGGCAAGGGCAAGGACTACGCGTCCTTCCTGAAGCAGAACCCGGACAAAGCGCTCGTGCTTACGTATCACTACGATCGGGAATCGGATGACCCACTCCACCTGGGTACCGAGCCGATTCCGGAGCTGGCGGTGTTCGACTGTCCGGATCGAAAGGCATGGGGCAAACTGCTGTGGGAGTTGAACCAGCCGCTGCCCGACGGACGCAAGCAGTTCAGCATCGTGCTCAACGACCAGTCCGATCTCGTGCGACTCCGCCGCGCCATCATGCTCAAGAAGGTCATCGCGGCCAACGGCGGGCAGAGCCAGTCCACGCTGGATAATTTCAGCGTGGGTAAGGTGCTCATGATGCCCGAGACCAAAGAGGGTCAGACGAACATTCTCGACGCCGACGTTGCCAGGCTCTTTTTCCACACCGAGCACTACTACTCGGCGGCAATCAAGGAGATTGAAGAGCGCATTGCCGAACTTGACGCGGCGCTACGCTCGCCTGAGATCCGGCCGCTGCTCGATGGAGCCGAGCTGCCCTGACGGCGGGCGCGTCGCGGACAACAAGCCGATGCCCCGTCCCTGGCCCGGGCTGCTGCTGGCGCGAGCAGGGTGTCCTGAACGACGTCTTCGGCGGCCTCGCGCCGGCCGAGACGCAGCAGCGCGAATCGGCACACGCTGCCGCCGTACTCGTCCAGCCAGCATTCTGCGGACATGACCCACAGTCTCCGGTCGCCGCAGCGCGCGGGTTGAGCGATCGCGCGTGGGCGTTGCCGTCGTCGGGTAATTGGATGTCCCGCCGTCGCGCGCGCAAAAAAAGCCTCACCCTCCTTCGAGGGTGAGGCGAGCGGTCACGAATGCGACTGCCAGATACGCCGCGAGTCCTTACGGAACCTGGGCGACGGTGCTGGTCTGGCAGGGGCTGCCGATGGCGACGAGCTGTACGAAGCCGCCGCACGCGCCCTGATTGGCGTTTGCATTGACGTTGCCCGAGCCGTTGGCGCCGGTGCCGATGGTGTTGTACAACTGGAGCTGGTTGGTGCCGAGGCCCAGCTGGGTGCCCATGCACGGGCCGTTGGGAACCACGAATGAGCCGGTGTTGCGGGCGAAGACGATGCCCTGCTGGGTGCTGGGCGGGGCGCCGTCCCAGGCAAGGTTGACCTGGCCGGGGCACGTGCCGGAGATGGTGCAGGTGTAGCCGCCGCCGCCGCCGAGGCCGGTCACGGCGCAATCATCCCAGTAGGTCGAGGTGCCGGTGGTGTACAGGTCGAGGTTCTTGATCTCGGCCGCGCCGCCGCGAATGAACAACTGGCCGGTCGAGACTTCGGTGCCGCCGTAGTAGCACGTGATCGTGTCGGCATCGATGTCCACTTCGCAGCGAACTTCGACCCATGTATCGAACTGGATCGGCGGGAAGTTGGTTTCGGTGCGGAAGTCGTCGGCAACGGTGCCGGGACCGCCGCCCGAGTCACCTTCGAAGTCGAAGCAGAGTTCGATGCACCACTGGTAGGGGCCGCCGTGGTTGTACTCGTTCTGCACGATGTAGAAGGTGTCGGCGACAAACTGCGAGATCGGGATGTAGACCCACGCGCTCATCGTGCCCGAGCCGCTCGTCAGGCCCTCAAATGTCTGGATGGCATCATCGGCGCCTTCGCAGAGCATGCTCTTGGTGCCGGCATGAGCGCGGGCGGTGGTGCAGGAGCCCGCGACCGACTCGAGGTCGTCCCAGCCGCTCCAGCCGCCGACGTGGTAGAGCACCTGGCCGTTGCTGTAACTCTCAAAGTTGTCAGACCAGTCCTGGGCCATCGCCGAGGTGGCCAGGCCGGTCAGGCCGACTGCCGTAGTCAGTCCGAGACAGAAAATACTGCGTTTCATCGAATCCGCTCCTTCTGAAAAACTGGAATCTTCCTTTCAGTTCGGAACCTGCCGGCCAACCCCGGCCCGCAGGCGCCCGCAGAAACCCACGTTCTGCCGGCGCGCGACAATCGCGCCCGACGACCGAACGAATTCCGCGCACTGAGATTCGCAGGGGAGTTCGAAGCTACCGTCAATCCGATCCCGACCCCCGCGGAATCACCATTGCCGACGTTCCCCACCAGAATAACCGATCTTGATTGCGATTGGAACCCCATTTTTGAAAAAAAAGGGAATATCGCACCGCTTGTGGATGGAAAGCCGCCGGTGGCTGCTGCCGCACTTTCGGCGTCGCGGTCGGCCCCATGCCAGGGCAAGCGGCCGCCAGGGGCGATCTGCGGGCGATATGGCGAGATCGGGCGCTACGCGCCCAGCCTCAGGCGGTGGGCGAGGAAGTTGGGCAGGCCGGCCTCAATGATCGCCGCCTGAGTCTGTTCGACGGGATACGCCACGCGGTGCACCGTGAAGGTCCGCTGGCTGACGTCGAGGATGCCGAAACTCGCATCCGGGTTGCCGTCGCGCGGCTGGCCCACGCTGCCAGGATTGATGATGTAGCGGTAACGGCAATCCAGTCGCAGCGGCAGATTCGGCGGAAGAAACGCCACGCGCACGTTCTTGGGATCCACCGCCGCATAGCCGATCTCGGGCGTGCCGAACGCGATGGGAATGTGCGTGTGACCGACGAACAGGCAGTGATTGGTGAACCCGCCGTACGCCAGAGCGGCGATCTGCTGGTCGTGGATGTAGTCGCTGCAGCCGTCGCTCACGGGCGAAGCGTGGCACATGGTCACGTCGTCGAGGTCGGCGATGCGCGGCATCGCGGCGATCAGTTCGCGATGCGACTCGCTCAACTGGCCCCGCGTGAACTCGAGCGACAGGCGGGCCGTCGGGTTGAACCGGTGCGCCTCGACGTCGTCGATGATGCTCAGATCGTGATTGCCCTGAACGGTGAAGATATCGCGCTCGGCGATGAGATCGAGGCACTCGGCGGGATTGGGGCCGTAGCCGACCACGTCGCCCAGACAGAGCGTGGCGTCCACGCCCTTTTCGTCAATGCACCGCAGAACGGCCTGAAGGGCCTGGAGATTCCCGTGTACGTCCGAGATAAATGCGAATCGCGCCAAGCGGAACGGTCCCCACGCTGGTAATCCTGACGCCCTCTTGTACGGGTTTGATATCGGTTGTTTGCAGCCACGCTCCTGTGCAAAACGAAAACGACGCGGGCATCTTGCACGATCCGGCCGAATCCCTCAGTTTGATTCCTCTTCGCTGGTTTCGACTGCGGCAGTGGCGTTTTCCGTCTCTTTTCCGGGGTGCGCCTTCTTGTACGCCTGGATCTTGGACCGGTCCCCGGCGATGATCATGATCACCGCCCGTCCCGTAAACTTGGGAGGCATCTCGACCTTGCCAATATCGGCAAACCGCTGCTCGATCTCCTTGAGCCGCGCAATGCCCTGGTCGCGGTACTGAAACTCGCGGCCGCGCATCGGCTGGACGAACTGCACCTTGTGGCCATCGAGGATGAAGCCCCGGGCCTGCTCGACGCGAATCTCCACGTCGTGCGGATCGATCTTCAGCGAGCGGCCCAGCCGGACTTCCTTGAGTTCGCTCTTCTTCGAACCACCCTGCGAACGCTTTTCCTTCTTGGACTGCTCGTACTTGTAGCGGCCGAAGTCCATGATCTTGCACACGGGCGGCCGGGAGTCCGGCGAGATCTCGACGAGGTCGAGCCCCGCGTCGTGCGCCAGGCGCTTGGCTTCCTCGAGCGGGATGACCCCGAGTTGCTCATTGTCAGGACCGATCACGCGCAGCGGCGAGAACCGGATCATGTCGTTGATGCGCTCCCTGCGAAACTGCTGGTCGCGAGGGTTCATGAAACGTCGATGTGCGATGGGACGTACTCCTTCGAGCCGGATGAATTCACGTCGATCGACCGTTCCGGTGGCGGCGGATCGAGGACAACTGCGCGAGGCAGGACAGAAAAGCGACAGGAGGAGATGTCATACAGCCGGGGCCGAGGTCACGCAGCGTTGTAGCGCCAAGGGAAGGGCGTCCCTCATGGCTGGATCTCCGTCTTCGCATGGCGCACCCTCGGCTCACGAGCCGCGAAAGGGGCGCCCTTGCGCACTCACAAGATAGACGTATCGGACAGAGCCGGCAACCGGATTGCCGCAGGATTCGCCAAATCGACACGCCGTTGAGGGTTTTGCCCATCAGGCGTCCTGCCGCGAGGGGAGGATCAGCATGCAGTCGCCGTAAGAGTAGAACCGGTATCCGCGATCGATCGCCTCGCGGTAGGCGCGCAGCAGCGGCTCGACGCCGATCATCGCCGCCACAAGCGCCATGAGCGACGACCGGGGCAGGTGGAAGTTGGTCAGCAGCGCGTCCACTCTTCCAAATTGATATCCGGGGGTGATGAGCAGGCGCGTCGGGACGCTTTCGCCCGCGGCCGGCAATGACGAGCCGAGGCTCTCGAGAGCGCGCACCGTGGTGGTGCCGATTGCCACGAGCGGGCCCGAATCCGCCCGCCGGCGCTGGAGCAGTTCGATCGTGTCCTGCGGAATGGAGAACCACTCTTCGTGGATCGGGTGCTGCTCGACGAATTCACACTCAACCGGCTTGAACGTCCCCGCCCCGACGTGCAGCGTTACGAATCCGGTTTCGACGCCGCGGCTGCGGCATGCTGCGATCAGTTCAGCAGTCAGGTGCAGCCCAGCGGTGGGGGCGGCCACGGCGCCCTCCGGACCGGCGTAGACGGTCTGGTACTGCTCGCGATCTGCCGGGCGATCGAGAGCAGCGTCTCCCCCCAGGCGCCGCTGGCGCAGGATGTAGGGCGGCAGCGGGGCATGCCCGGCCTGCTCGAGCAGTTCGCGCCATGAAAGCGGTCCGCTCAGCCGCACCAGCCAGTGATCTTCGACGCGACTGAGAATTGTGAGAACGGCGCCCTCCGACTCGCCGCCTGCAGGTTCCACGACATACTGCTGACCCGGCCGCACGCGGTGGCCCGGGCGCAGCAGCGTGGCTGCCACATCCGCTTCACCCGCGAGGTGAAGGAAGAGCCCTTCGACGTGTCCACCCGTATCGAGCCGGCGCGCGACATAGCGGGCCGGGATCACCCGCGAGTTGTTCATGATCATCGCATCGCCCGGCTGCAGATAGTCCGGCAGGCTCGCGACCGTCTCGTGGGCGATGGTGCGCCCACTGCGATCGAGCACCATCATCCGCGCGGCGTCGCGCCGCCCGGCGGGCTCGGTGGCGATCAGTTCGGCCGGCAGGTCGTAATCGAGCAGATCGGTGCGGAGCATGTGGAAGTTCGTCACAGCGGGCGTCGCGTCGGCGAAACATCAGGTGCAGACCGATCCACCCCATCGGCGAGAACCAAGGATAGGGGGCCCTGGCGAAGCGGCGCGGCCGACATTATCGCGCCCGGGCCCGCGCGGCGCGGGAGGCTTGCCGTGTGCTTGATTGAAAGAGCATGCGCGTTGACGCACCGTCTGTCCATCATCTGCTGCGCGGCGGCCCGATTCGCCGCCTGGGCCGTCGGCTGTTGCCACCGCCGCCGCCGCCGCCGTTTCGCGCCGTGCGGCCGCGACCAATCCGCCTGCTGCTCCGGCTGCCGCGCGACGTGGCTATCCGAATTGGACCCGACCTGCTCGCGTTGAGGCGCGAGCGCATCGTTGGCCGTGCGCTGCTCGACCGACGTGCTCGCGACTGTTTCACGCCGACGACCGACTCCTCGCTCCCGCGCGGGTACGACGCTCACGGATCTTCCGCTGCCCGGCCGGTGAACTGCATCCGCCTCGAGCGGCTCCTGGCGCAGACGCAGCGAAACCTCGACGTCGCCGAGGCGCGACTTGAGAAGTGTCTCAATGGAGTGGAGAGTCAGGTGGGCTCAGCCTCCGGCCCGCGATGGCAGGAAACCGTCGGCTACGCCTATGAGTGGCAGCCGCCGGCGGTGAACCAGCCGGCTGGAGTGCAGGTCGTGCACGTGCCCGGCGTGGTGCGAGCCTATGTCTCGCCAGCGGGTCGGCTCATCGATGTGCTGATGTGATTCAGCAGGAACTCTTCTTCTCGCCGGCTCGGAGAAGACGCTCGCCCTGCTCGGGCGTCATCGAACCTTCGGCAATGTAGGCGGCAATCTCCCGCCGCGTGCGCTCGCGCGAAACCGATTTGAAGAGTTCGACGACCGAAGCCAGGGCAACCCAGATGACGCCTCCGCCGACGAGGAAGGACATCACCACGACGTGTTCGTTTCTGCTCAGGAACTCGAGTATCGCCTGAAGGTCGGGATCAACCATGACTGTGTCTCCTTCGCGGTCGCCGGACCGTGCCCGCCTGACAGATTGTTGGGGCCCCGGGGGCCGCGGTTTCACGAGAAACCGGTCCACCTTTATTGTGGCATGAAAAGGGGCCTCGGCTTGTCCCGATTCACCCTCGGCTGGGACAGGCAGCGGAGAGCACCATCCGTGATTGCGACCGCCGCGGCCCGATCACTCAATACGGGCGACATTGCTGGTCGCGCACGTCGTGGCATCGACGAGTTGCAGGTACATGCCGCACGCCTGGCGCGGAATGGCTCCTGCGACAGCGCCGTTGCCCGATGCATCAGAGTTCAGCGTTGCCAGCAACCGGATCTGATTCCCGCCCAAGCCAAGTCGCGTGCCGGCGCACGGTCCATTGGGGATGATGACCTGCCCCGTCTGCGTTGCAAAGACGATTGCTATTCGACCAAAGGCAGTAGCGCAGCTCCATTGAAGAGACGCTTGACCGCCATCCGGGCAGCTAGTCGTGAGCCCGAGATGCGGACGGGTGACGTGAAAGGTCCACGTGTCGCGATGCGAACTTTGGTAGCCTTCGTATCCGCCGAAGAGCACCGCTTCGTGTCGAATCGAGTCGAAGGTCATGGCGGACCAGACGCGAGACTCCGGACCAGTTGCATTGAGCCTGCTCCAGGCCGCGCCGTTCCAGAGCCACGTGTCATCCATCTGCTGCGTTCCGTCGCGACCGCCGAACAAGAAGATCGCTTGATATTCCGGATCGTAAACCATCTCGTGTCCGGCGCGCGGCGCCGGGCCTGAAGTTGCGACGCGTGTCCAGGACTGCCCATCCCATTGCCAGGTTTCGCCGCTGTAGCCGCCACTCGTAATGCCTCCGAAGAGGATGCACACGCGGCGATGCTCATCGAACACCATCGCAGCATCCGACAAAGCCGGGATTCCGCCTGCGGCCACCTGGCGCCATGTCTGCCCATCCCATTCCCACGTGTCATCGTAATTTTGGATGTGACCCGATCCGCCGGTGAGGACAGCGACGGCGCGCCGGGAGTCGTACGCCATGCTCAACGCAGTTCGACTCGGCGGACCGGTTGCCGCGAGCATGGTCCATCTGGAGCCGTTCCATCCCCATGTCTCAGGCGGTTTGAGGTTGGTCCACTCATCGTCTTCTTCACCACCGAAGACCAGCGTGAGGCGGCGTGCGCTGTCATACACACTGCCGTGGTTTTCACGTCGTGGAGCATCGCGTTGCGATACCAACTGCCACCTCTGGCCGTCCCATTCCCAAGTGTCGTCGTATGTGAGCTGGCCGAAACCGCCGCCAAACAACACCGCAACCTGGCGATGCGAGTCAAACGTCATCGATGCCGCTGCACGCTCAAGCGGCCCGGCGGCCGCGACCTGGCGCCAGCCGCTTTCGTCGAACTCCCATGTTTCGTCAAAGATGTCCCATCCTCCGAACAGCACAGTGCGTTGACGCTGTGAGTCGTAGCACATTGAGAAATCGAACCGCCTCGACGGACCCGATGTGGTGAGCAACCGCCAACGCTCGCCGTTCCACGCCCACGTGCTGGGCCACTCGGCGCCGCGCATGATGACTGCATGGCCAGCAGCGTGATAGGTCATGGCATGACCCGCTTCGTTCAGGGGGCCATCAGTGGCGCGCAGCGTCCAGTTCGAACCATCCCATTCCCATGTGTCGCGGGTCTTCTGCCAGTATCTTCCGTTGAGTTTTTCGCCGGCATAGAGGACAGTCACGCCGCGCTCGCTGTCGTACGCCATCGCGTGGCGGGCGAGGCCGGGTGGACCCGTGTCTGACACCTGGGTCCAGTTCGTTCCATCCCACTCCCACGTATCGCTGTACGCGACCAGTTCACCATCGATCCAGTCCGTTCCTCCGAACAGCACCGTCACGCCGCGCCTTTCGTCGAAGACCATGGCGTGGCCCCATCGCTTCACGGGACCGACTCGGCCTCGGTTGGCCCAGAATTGGCCATCCCACTCCCAAATGCCGGCCGTTGTGTTGTTCCGGTATCTTCCGCCAAAGAGGACCGTGACTCCTCGCCGGCTGTCAAATGCCATGGCGTGGCCCCGCAGCGGTCGCGGGCCCTCGGCGAACACGTAGCGCCACTGTGCACCATCCCACTCCCACGTGTCGTACAGCTCGATGGTCTCAGATAGACCGCCGAAGAGCACTGTCACCCCCCGGGCGCTGTCATACGCCGTCGCGTGGTCGTAACGGGCGGACGGGTTCTCGAACGTCTCTTCGGTCCAATTGACGCATGACTGGCCTGTCGCTACCTCGTGCGCCATCAGGATCAGGAGTGTGCAGAAAACGCCGAACCAGGCAAGCGGTCGCTGTAGGCGGGTCATCGCGGTGCTCCTGATCAAGTTCTGTGCAGATCATACCGGAACTTGGCGGCTTCCCGACGGTCCAGACGCGGCCACGCGGCGAGATTTCCGTTTTGTAGCACTTCACCCTGATGGGCAAAAGCCCTGCCGAGGCGGCGTCCGAGTCGCCGTTTGACGCGCCTACGCTAGACACTGCCTCTGTCTCTTCTATCCGCGGATTCAACCTCCGGGAGACCACGTGACCCACTCCCTCGAAACAGCCTTCGTTCCTGCCGACATCGACTGCGGCGACTGGTCGGAGATCGAGCCTTTGACGCGCGAACTGCTCGAGCGGCCGCTGGACACCGCCGAGCGACTCGAACGCTGGCTGCTGGATCGCAGCGAACTCGAATCGGCCATCAGCGAAGCCCAAGCCAACCGCTACATCGCCATGACCTGCGACACCGAGAGCGAGAGCAAGCGCCGGGCGTTCCTCCAGTTCGTCGAGGAGATCGAGCCGAAGTACAAGCCGATCGCCTTTGAACTGGATAAGCGGCTCATCGCTTCGCCCGCCGTGGGACAGCTGGATGCGAAGCGCTACGAGGTGCTCGTGCGCGATGCGCGGCGCGACGTGGAGATGTTCCGCGAGCCCAACGTGCCCATCGAGGTCGAACTGGCCAAACTCGATCAGCAGTACCAGGAAATCTGCGGCGCGATGACCTGCGAGTTCGCCGGGCAGACGCGCACGCTGCCGCAGATGGCGCGGTATCTCGAAGAGACGGACCGTGCGCGGCGCGAGGCGGCTTGGCGGGCCATCGGCGATCGCCGCCTGCAGGACGCCGGTCGCATCGATGACATCTTCGACAAGATGATCGCGCACCGGCACCAGATGGCGCGCAACGCCGGCTACGACAATTTCCGCGACTACCAGCACGACCGCATGCGGCGCTTCGACTACACGCCGCAGGACTGCTTCGCCTTCCACGAATCCGTCGAAAAGCTCGTCGTGCCGCTGATGCGGCAACTCGACCGCCAGCGCCGCGGGGAACTCGGCCTCGATCGGCTGCGGCCGTGGGACCTGGCGGTGGATGTCAAGGGCCGCGACCCGCTGCGCCCGTTCGAAGGCGTGGATGAGTTCGTGCAAGGCACGGAGCGCATCTTCCAGAAAATGGACCGCGACCTGGGCGCGATGTTCGCCGCGCTGCGCAAGCCCGAGTGTCTCGATCTCGATTCGCGCAAGGGCAAGGCGCCCGGCGGCTACCAGTACAATCGCGACCGCATCCGTCAGCCGTTCATCTTCATGAACGCGGCGGGTCTGCATCGCGATCTCATTACGCTGCTGCACGAAGGCGGCCACGCATTTCACTCGATGCTCTGCGCCAACGATGCGCTGCTGCATTACCGGCACTACCCGATGGAGTTCGCCGAGGTCGCGTCGATGAGCATGGAACTGCTCGCGCACCCGTTCCTCGAGGAGTTCTATGACCGCGACGAAGCGAACCGCGCCCGCCGGCAGCACCTCGAAGGCGTCATCGGCATCCTCCCGTGGATCGCCACGATCGACGCATTCCAGCAGTGGCTCTACACGAACCCGACGCACACGCGCCAGCAGCGCACGCAGATGTGGCGCGACCTGGACCGGCGCTTCGGCCACGAGATCGACTGGTCGGGCCTGGACGCCTATCTCGATCGCGGCTGGCAGCGTCAGCTGCATCTCTTTGGCGTGCCGTTCTACTACATCGAATACGGCATTGCCCAGATCGGCGCGCTGCAGATGTGGGTGAACTACCGGCGCGATGCGAAGCAGGCGGTGCAGAAGTACCAGCAGGGCCTGGCGCTGGGCGGCTCGCGCCCGCTGCCTGAACTGTGGGCCACGGCCGGGCTCGCGTTTGACTTCGGCGCCGATCGCATGAGCGGCCTGATGCGCGAGGTCGAATCGGAGTTGACGGCGCTGCCGGGGTGACGTGAAGCGAGCGCCGGGCTCGCGTCTGTTGAGCGAGGCAGGGTGGGATAAGGGCTGCTCTTGAAGCGCATTCCACCATGTTGGAAGTGCGACTGCCGCGTACTTGCGACCGATACCATCGCCCGTGCCACGTTATCGCCGCTGGCGTAATCGCCAGCGGGACGTACTTCTTCATCGTCAGTCTGCTCGATCGGTGTCGATGGCCGTGGTGGAATGCGCTCCCGGAGCGTCGCTGATCCCACCCCACAGTTTCTGGTTGTTACCAGTTACTTCATCGCGTGCGATCGACTGCTCTTTCGCAGCGTCGAGAAGTTCCACATTCCGGGCACGCGAAAACGAGGCTGTGATTGCGCAAGTGACTCGGCAGCGGATAGCCGCACGCGATGCATTGGTGCATCGCGTATCGCTTTGGGGTCACTCGATACGCGTAATACCAGAGGCGCATCGTGTTGGCGATCCAGATGGCGCACCAGGCCATGACGGCGTAGAGACTCCATGTCCCTCCGTACCCGGGCATGATCAGAGCCACGCTCAACATGTACACTGGAACGGGTAGGGTCAATGACAGAGCCAGCCCTGCGAAGCCGGTGTCGAAATACGCGAGGAACAATGCTCTTTGAAGACGTATGCCAAATCGCGGTGGAGTACCCGACACGGAACCCCGAACCGATCGGCGGCCCTTGAGGCGCACCGCAATGCAAGTCGGTGAACCGACCATGAGTATCGCGACAGGGAGCAACGCGCAACCGACAACCTGTGGTAACATCCAGATGCCCGGCGCCGAGTTTGAATTTGACACTGATCTGCCGCCGGGGTTGAGACCAGCGGCGGCGAACCATGCGGCCAGTGTCAATATGGATATGACGCTAAACGATGCTGTCCGTGCGCGCCACAGGCGAGTGCAGATATCAGATTCGAGCGGATCAAGGCCGATGCGAGGGTCGGTGATCGCCAGGAGAGCATCTGTCCGGTACCGGTTCATCTTCGGGATTGTGCGACTGCGTCTCCCTGAGTCAAACGTCCCCGGATGCTTGCATTCCGCACGGCGGCCCGTACGGGATCAGCGCTGCATGGCCGTTGCGACTTTCGCCACGGCCTCGGCGATCTGATCCAGTTGTGTTGCGGTCAGATCATGGTGCACCGGCAGGCAGAGCGCTTGGCGCGCCAGCATCTCGCTGATGGGCATCGGCTCGCGCTCGGGCACGAGTTCGGCGATGATCGGCTGATCCGAAATCGCCCGCGGGTAATGCGTGGCTGACCCGACTCCCTCGGCCGCGAGCAGCCGGGCGAACTCATCGCGATCGCAGCGCAACTGATCGACTTGCACGCGGATCGTGTACTGGTGGTACACGTGGCCGGCGCCCTCGGTGGCGAGGGGCGTAATCACCGCCGGCACATCCTTGAGCAGGCTGGTCAGCCGGGCGCCATTGGCCTGCCGCCGCGCCGTGCGCTCGGGGAGTCTGGCCAGTTGAGCGAGCCCGATCGCCGCGGCGACGTCGGTCAGGCGGTAGTTGTAACCCAGCGCGACGTGGTGATAGCGCTTGCCGGGCTCCATGCCGTGGTCGCGCAGCAGGGCGATGCGCTGGGCCAACTCTTCATCGTTGGTCGTGATCATCCCTCCTTCGCCCGTGGTCATGTTCTTGGTCGGGTAGAAGGAGTAGGTGGTCGCGTGGCCGAAAGCGCCGATGCCTTGGCCGCGCCACGTCGCCAGGTGCGACTGCGCTGCGTCGTAGACCACGCTCAGGCCGCGGCGGTCGGCAAGATCTTCGACCGCGTCGATGTCAGCGGGGTTGCCGTAGAGATGCGTCGCCACGATCGCGGTCGTGCGCGGCGTGAGGCGCTGCTCGGCGTCGGCGGCGTCGATGTTGAAAGTGCGCTCATCAACATCGCAGAAGACCGGCCGCGCGCCGCGCGCGAGGATCATCGAGGCGGTGGCGATAAAGCCGTAGGCCGGGCAGAGCACATCATCACCCGGCCCGATGATCGGCTCGTACGCCAGTTGGAGCGCCGTTGTGCCGTTGCACGTGGTCAGCGCAAAGCCGGCGCCGGTCGCGGCGGCAAAAGCCGCTTCAAACTCGACGCATTTCTTTCCCTGGCGCAACTGACCCGAGCGCAGCACTTCGACGGCGGCGCTGATTTCCTCTTCGCCAAGCCGCGCTGACACCACCGGGATCAGCTCGCGGCAAACGGGAGTCCCGCCTTCGGCCGCGAGGCGGTCGGCAGGCGCAGCAGCGGAGCGTGCGGGTGCGTGGGCCATTGCCGGTACTCAGCGCTTCGACGCTTCGGCCAGGCGCTGCTCGCGCTGGGCGATGACCTGCTGCAGTGCCGCGGCGAAGCGCATGGCGCTGTTGGGGGAGAACACGATCCGCGCGCCCACCTGGAAGCTGATCGCCTGCTGGTTGCCCATCATGCGCGGCACCTGAACGCCAAGATCGCAGATGATTTCATCCTGCCCGGCGTTCATCTGCCACGCGTTGGCGTAGGTCGTGTGCGCGTGCGTCTCGTCCACGTGGACCATGACCTGCCCGGGGCCGGCCTGCTGCTGAGGATTGGGGTTGACTTCAGCCATGTCTCTCTCCTTGAGCCGCGTGGCTCGATGGAAGTGCGTTTTGGGGGAAGACGAGGATGATAGCCGCCGGCGGCGAGCACCACGGACCGCCTGCCGCCGCCCGCGCCGAATCGGGACTTCACCCGTCGCGGCAGGCGTCAGGACCAGCGCAGCACGATCTTGCCGAACTGCTCGCCCGCCTCGAGCCGCTCGTAAGCCGCCGGGGCGTCGGCCGCGTCGAAGACCTGGTCGATCACCGGCCGCAGTGCCCCGGCCTTGAACAGCGCCGTCACCTGGGCGAACTCATTCATGTCGCCCATTGTCGAGCCGAGCAGGCGCAGCTGGTTCCAGAAGATGCGGGTCAGATCCGTCGTCGCCGCCGGTCCGGAGGTGCAGCCGGGCGTGACGAGCGCGCCGCCGCGCGCCATGGACTTGATGCACGAGAGGTGCACCGCCTTGCCGACCGAGTCGAGGACCACGTCGACACCGCGTTTGTTCGTGAGGCCGCGCACCGTGCGCGACCAGTCTTCGCCGGAGTCGAGGACGCCGTGATCGGCGCCGAGCCGGGCCGCCCTGTCGAGTTTCCCCTGATGCCGGCTGGTGACGATGACGCGGCAGCCAAAGTGGCGGGCGATCGCCAGGCCCGCCAGCGCCACGCCGCCGCCGATGCCGGTGATGAGCACCGTCTGCCCGGCGCGCAGCTCTGCACGCGTCACGAGACAGCGCCACGCGGTCAGAAACGTCAGGCCGAACGCCGCGGCCTCGATGGGATCGCAATCATGGCCGACGTCGAGCAGTTGATTCACCGGAGCGACGAAGCGCTGAGCGTTGGCGCCGTTGCTGTGCTCGCCGATCATGCTGATGTCCGCCAGAACCGGCCGCGCATCAGGGTGATCCGCCACGGGCAGGGGGGTCGCGGCATTCATGATGACACGCCGCCCGAGCCACGCCTCATCCACGCCCGGGCCGATGGATTCGACGATGCCGCAGCCGTCCGAGCCGCCGATGCGCGGAAAGGTTTCGACGCCCGGCAGGCCGCGCCCGACCCAGAGATCGAGATGATTCAGCGCCGAGGCTTGGGTGCGAATGACGGCTTCGCCAGCCGCAGCGCGCGGCTCCGGCCAGTCGTCCGCGAAACGCACGTTGCGATGTACCGGTGTTCCCTGACGCTCGACGAGCACAGCGCGCATGCGAACTCCTTGCTTCCGCGCGAGTTTTGTGCGCGGCCGGAAGATCGTAGACCCTGCGGCTGGCGCTGCGGGAAGTGAGTGGGTCAGTGTCAGCGGGTGTTCGCGCGGCTCCCTCCTCCGGCTCTGCAGGGGAGGGCAGGGTGGGGGCTGACTTCAGACATTTACGCGGCAACGCGAATCCGCTTTCGCTCTCCTGCTCTCCCGCTCTGCTTCGACTCTCCCGGCGCCGGCCGCGCGAGCGGACGAGCACCCGCGCCTGACACGCGCTCACCCAATCAACTGCTCACCCCATCACGCACCGCCGCGACTAGACTCGAACATAATGATCAAACGACTCGATCACATCAGCGTCGTTGTCGAGGACCTTTCTGCCGCGATCGACTTCTTTGCCGCGCTGGGCATGTCGATCGAAGGCAAGGCGCCGATCGAGGGCCCATGGGTGGATCGCATCAACGGCATCGAGGGCATTCGGGTTGACATCGTGATGATGCGCACGCCCGATGGGCACGGGCGGCTGGAACTGACGAAGTTCCACCATCCGCCGCTGGTCGCGATCGAGCCGGCTGCCGCTCCGCCCAACGCAGCGGGGCTGCGCAGCATCATGTTCGCCGTTGACAGCGTGGATGACGCCGTCGCCCGTCTGAAGGCCAAAGGCGGCCAACTCATCGGCGAGGTTGTCCAGTACCAGAACCTCTACCGCCTCTGCTACATGCGCGGCCCCGCGGCCATCATCATCGCCCTGGCCGAGGAACTGTCCTGAACCTTCAAGCAGCGCGGAACCACACGGGTTGCGGCCGGCTGCCCCTGGGCAGCGCGCGGGGCCGCTTGTAGCGCCGCACCGCAGTGAGATGCCAGTGCCACCAGCCGTCTTTAAAGATGCAGTCGCAGATGACCGCCGAGCCGACGAGCACGCCGGTGGGCAACTGCTCCTTCCTCCAGTTCGATGGGGGAAGGCCGGGATGGGGGCCGGTATTCGACTCGCCTTGGCCGAGTCTCGCTGGATCAAGCCCGGCAAAGCCTCCCCAGGTGCGAGCGGCATAGATGGCGAACCGCCGCCCGACCACCCGCGTCGGCCGGGAGCGGTACTCAATGGTCTTCACCCCGCGCAGGATCAATTCGGCATAGGGTTGGCGGATGGAAAGGGCGAGCATGGGGGCGATATCGGCCCGATTTGCTCGGCTCTCCTCTTTCCTGACCACCTTTCTCGGCGGAGGCGCGGCACAGGGTCGACGAATCGCGACGAGCAGTTGCCACGTCCTGGGCGCTCGGATATTGTTTGGCATCCGAGCCAAATATCGAAAGCGAGAGGCAGCCATGGCCAAGCGGGTGACAGACGGCAACTCCGGAAACAAACTCGCAAGAGTGCGATACTTCGAACTCGAAGGGAGCGATGAAACCGTCCAGAAAGCACTGGCGACGTTTGAGAGGATGCAGCGCCCGATCGAAGTGCTCACCTCTCCACCGAAGCGGGTGGCCAACGAAGCTTCCTCTGAACCACTTTTGTTCGACCCGCCGTCTGAACCGGATCAGCGTCACCGCGAGGACGGTGAATCCTCCGATGGGACCGAGGAGCCAGCCGAGCGTCGAAAGCGCAGCCCGAAGGGGAGCACCGATCGAAACGCCGCGATCACTGCACCGGGAGACGTGAACTTTTATCCGGAAGGCGCGGAGTCCTTGCAAGACCTTCATTCTGCGAAGAGTCCCAAGACAGACGAGGAGCGCTGTTTGCTCTTTTGCTACTTTTTCCAGGAAGTGGCGAAGGAGGATCAATTCGGAGCGGGGCACGTGCTTGCAGCGTTTACTCACGTTGGCAAACCGATTCCTCGCGATCTCGGCGGTACGCTGCGCAATCTTCGCGAAGGCAAGAAGGGGAGCAAGGCTTGGCTGCGCTTCGCAGATCTGCAGCGGGTCGAAGTTACAACCATCGGACTGAACCACGTCCGGCACGAAATGGGGCAGATTTCGAGCAAGGGTGAGGCGCAGTAGGTATGCACCTCACGTTGACAGAGTTTTGCGAGATCGTTCGCGGAATGGATCGAACGAATGCCCATAAGGCGCTCATGCTCCTGTGGTACTTTGACCAGCAGAAGCCGGGAGTCGTCAAGAGCGCCGGCGAACTGGCTAGGCTATTGGATGAGCACCGAATCGGCACGCCGAATAGCACCGTGTTGGGTGCTCGAATCCGCGAGACGCGACTCGCATCGGAAGGAAAGCGAGGCTTCTCGTTAAAAGAGGGCTCGCGGAAAATCATCCATGACTGGCTGCCGCAAGTCACGCCACCAGAGGTGGCGAGCGACACCCCTCCCGACTTCACCCCACTCATTTCGGACTTGCAGATGCAGCAGATCAGCGTGCGGCGCTGGCGCGAGTGCGTCATTTGCCTCGCGAATGGCGCCCCCCTCGCAGCCGTCGTGATGATGGGAGGGCTCCTCGAATCGTTGTTTGTTTCGAGGCAAAAGGAGCTTCCTGACAAGCGTCTGCTTATTGATGCGGCTCGCGCCCCTGAATCACACGGGAAAAAAGTGCCGCTGCAGAAGTGGACGCTGAACGACTACATCGAGGTCGGTAATGAGATCGGCTGGATTGGCAACGCGGCAAAGCGCGTGAGCAGCGTACTCCGCGACTACCGAAACGTGATTCATCCTGAAGTTGAGCATGCGAAAGCGGCCGGTGTCGAACTAGCCGACGCTCGTTTGCTATGGGCGGTCACGAAGAGTCTCATCCTCGAACTTCTGCGATAATGAGCAGTCGCTAGGTAGGGCGAAGCCCGACAGCCGGCCGCGTGCCGGAGCGCGCTCTGGTGAGCGGACTCGCGCGGCCGCTGTCTCTGCGATTGCGCCACCGCCCGCCGGGCGTCGCGGGCCGGGCGGGGGTGGCTGACTGGAAAGATCCATCTGTGGGACCATGAATCATCGGCTGCCAGCGGGGCGACGGGAACAGGGAAACCGCCCTGATCCACGTCCCCACATTTCGGCGGTTTTAATTTGGGTAGGCTGCTGACGGGGCCCTACAGTTTCCGGTTCTCTCGCTACCACTTTGTGGGGCGCATTCATGGCGGTGTTTCACCTCCGTCAATCCGGGGATTCGGGGTTCTGGTTTGTGGCAAGCGCCCAATCGAGGCCGCGCCTGATCCAGAGCGGGACCTATGCCACCCGCGAGGCGGCGGTCCACGCCGTGGACATGTGCCGCTTCGTTTCGCCGCAGGATGCGCACTACCAGCGGCACGAGCCAAGACCCGACAAGCACTACTTTGACATGACGGACATGAGCGGGAACTATCTCGCCACGAGTGATACATTCAGCACGGCTCAGCAGCGCGATGAGGCCATCGCTGAATGCCGCGAGCACCTGGCGACGGCCGACTTGGTTGATGAGACCATTCTGGTCGGCAAACACTGATGCCCCCGCATCTCCCAGCAGCGAAGCAGGCAAACGCCCACGGGGGGACGGGCGTATTGCCCTGCCTCGGCTGCCGCGGGGGCGTCAATGATCGGGGTAGCGCTGCGATAGGACTCGTTCCCCGTCCCAATTCGCCGCGAAGGGTCTCGTCTCGCCGCCTGCGGCTCCGCCTGCCCCCTCTTGGCGGAGCCGTCGGCGCTTTTGGAGGTTGGCAAAGATCGCTCCACGCGCGGCGGGGCGCTCTGGGCGTCATTCACTCACCCGCCGCGATCCTCGCGCGCACTCCCCGAGACTGATTCGCCCGCCGCGAGTCTCGGGCGCACTCCGGGAGCGCGGTTCGCCCTCCCCAGGCCGAATTTGCACGCCGCATCGCTCGGGCGCACTCCGCGATCCATATTCGTACGCCGAAAGTCTGATTCGCGCTCCGCGACTCTAATTCTGCGAATTAGAGTCTCATTCGCACGACGGCGCGGCCGACGGGCACTTTTTGGCCCTTTTTGCCAGAATTTCGCGCATCGGGCTGGATGGCCTCCAATCATGCGCCGAAACAGGCCCGTGACAATCACCTGATCGGGGAGCGGGAGAGCACACGCGGAAGCGGCGCGCGATGGTCGCGTGCGGCCATGCGTCATCATTTCGGCACAAGCCGAGAAGGAGTGTTCTATGCCTGTTCCCATTTTTCCGCCACGCAAGGATGCGGACCTCGTGACGTGGTCCACGAACTTCGATACGCTCATCACGTCGTCGGCGGCGACGTATGGCCTGGACGCTGCGCAGGCGTCGGGCTACAACGTGCTGCATAACGCGTTCGTCTCGGCGTACAACATCGCGACGAACCCGAACACCAATTCCAAGGCGAATGTGAACGCCAAGAACGTCGCCAGGGAAAGCCTGCTCAACGATGCCAACGGCGCGTGGGAACTCGTGGACATCGTCCAGGCGTTTCCCGGCACGACCGACACCATGCGCGGCCAACTGGGCATCCGCATCCCGGACGGGCCGACGCCGGTGGCGGCGCCGAGCACCGCGCCCGATCTGTCGATCCTTTCCACGTTCGGCAAGACGATCAAGGTGCGGCTGCGCGACCAGTTGAATCCCGATTCGCGCGGCAAGCCGGCTGGCGTGCAGGGCGCAACCATCGTCTATCACGTTGGCGATACCGTGCCGTCCGACCCGGCGGAGTGGTCGTTTGCGATGAACGTCTCGAAGACCGTGTTCGATGTGGAACTGCCCGCATCGGTCCCGGCGGCGAGCAAGGTTTGGCTGACTGCGTTCTGGTTCAACGCCCGCAAGGAGTCGAGCCCGGCTGCATCGCCCGAGTACACCGTCATCAGCGATGGCGTGGCGCAGGCGGCATGAGTGTTCTTACCGCAGAGAGCGCAGAGGGCGCGGAGAATCGCAACGGGTCATCCACGACAGGCCCGGCCCCTCTGCGCTCTCAGCGATCTTTGCGGTGAGACTCGATCGCGCGCTGCTTGTTCCGATAGGTGTTCACGCCGACTCGCCACGCCACGATGCTGATTGCGACGATGACGATGAGGTACTTCAGGCGCCCGTGCTGCTCGTCTGGCGGAAACAGGTCAAACCGGTAGTCGAGGAGCATGATGCAGGCCATGGCGAGGCCGGTTCCCACCAGTATCCAGTCGGGTTTGGGCCTGGGCCTTTGCATGAACGAGTTTATCCCCGTGACTTCGCTGTGTCCTGTATGGTGAGATTCGAAGGGCATTGACCACCAAGGCGCGAAGAAATGCATCAGCGGTCATTGGCGGGGCGATATTGCCTGTATAGGACGAATACCGTGCCAATCAGCATGGATCCCCACCATGCGACGAGGAACCGCAGGAATGCTGAGTCGGCGAACCACCAGAAGCACGCCCAGACCCACGCGAGCACAGCAACGCGGCGATCCACGTTGATGCTTGCTTCCAGTCCGCCATGCACGGATCGTAGAAATCGGGGATCGGGTCGTCTCGGTCGCCTCTGTGGGGAGGTCTGTCAGCCTGATCGGGCCAATTAAATGAACCACGCAAGAAGCGGCAGTCCGATCGCGGAGACCGCGAAGATGAGCAGGCCAATGCTGACGATGCGGCGCAGGCGCGGCGAAGCGGGTGATTGAAACGTCCGGTCGTCGCTCGGGTCGAAGATGCGGCCGCATTCCGGACACCGATGCTCGGTGAGGTTTCGCAGATCGTAACCACAGGACAGGCAATACACGCGGGAATGATACAGTGGGAACGAGGTGAAATACGATGAACGAACTCTCCCTCCACGACGAAACTTACGGGGCGATCGAACTGCCACCGCCGCGTCAAGCCATCTCGATACGCACTGCGGTGGCGTCGGACCTGGGGTTTATCGATGCGCTCCAGAGAGAGCACAGCAGGATGGTCGGCTGGTTCCCGCGACAGCAGTTGGAGGGGAACATCCGCAAGGGGCAGGTGTTGATTGCGGAGTCGCGAGCCGACGAGCCGCGCCCGTCAGGAAGCGGGTTGGGCGCTGGGTGTGGTGATCGTGTCCCGCTCCCTTACAGTCGCGGCTCGTTGGATGCCTCTCCCCTCGGCTACTGCATCTCTTCCGATCGCTACTTCAAGCGCGATGATTGCGGCGTGATCTACCAACTCAACGTGTCGCCCGGCCATCAGCGCGGCCTGATCGGCGCGAGTCTCATCAAGGCGGTGTTCGAGCGTGCGCCATACGGCTGCAAACTGTTCTGCTGCTGGTGTGCCCAGGACCTGGAGGCGAATTACTTCTGGGAGAGTCTCGGGTTTGTGCCGCTGGCGTTCCGGACGGGGGCGCGGCGGAGCGGGGCGAAGAAAGAGCCGCGCATTCACATCTTCTGGCAGAGGCGGGTTCGCGAGGGCGATGCCGAGACGCCGTACTGGTATCCGAGCGAGACGAGCGGCGGCGCGGTGCGGGAGAATCGCATCGCGCTGCCGATCCCGCCGGGCACGCATTGGAGTGATGCCAAGCCTGCGGTGCTGCCGGGCGTGGAGGAGATGGTGAGCGCGTTGCCCGCTGGGGAGGTTGCGAAGCGCAAGCGGCCGGCCCGGGGTGTGAAGGGCAAGGCGGCTGCGAAGCCTCGCTCGGTGTCGCGGGGCGGGCTGTGGTTCGCACCCGTGCTCAGCGCTGAAGAGATCAAGGCGAAGAAGGCAGCGGAGGCGGCCCAGAAGAAGGCTCGCAAGGCCGAGCAGGCGCGCACGCGGCGGTGCAACGACCCGAAACTGGTCGCTGCGGCGCGGGAGTTGCGCGATCGGTACATTGAGCAGATCAACGAGGGACGGATGCTGCCGCCCGGGGCGTGCGGCAAGTATGAAGTGAGCAGGGCGCTGGAGGCAGCGCCGAGCGCGCTGAAGTCGGAGCGCGTGGTGGTGGGGCGATTCGATGGCGGAGCGCGGAGCGCGGGGCGGCTGCTTGATGCGGCGTGATATGATCGGGTGATGCGCAAGCGGCTGCGAAGCACGATCAAGTGGAGCGGGACGGTGCTGACCGTGCTGCTGCTGGTTGTGTGGGTGGGGAGTGCGTGGTGGCACGCAATGTATCTGAGTGCCGACCCTTTTTTCGGAACCGCAATAAGCCACGGTGCCCTGGAGATCGTGCCTAGGGGCGGGACTGGCGGTCCGCGCGCAATCTGGCTCTTCGGTCGGCACGACCACCCCGGCATTAGCTGGTGGTTCGTATTAGAAGGTTCATACAACTCGATACCACTCTGGGCACTCGTACTGCCTGTCGCAATCCCAACGGCCGTTCTGTGGCTTCGCGATCACCGTCGCGCGCCTGGTCTGTGCCGCAAGTGCGGCTACGACTTGCGCGGGGCGAACCACAAAGTGTGCCC
>CAUJHZ010000069.1 GCA_963205185.1 Planctomycetota bacterium
TGCCTGTCGCAATCCCAACGGCCGTTCTGTGGCTTCGCGATCACCGTCGCGCGCCTGGTCTGTGCCGCAAGTGCGGCTACGACTTGCGCGGGGCGAACCACAAAGTGTGCCCGGAGTGCGGCGCGGCGGCGCCGCGAGAGTCGAGCGGGACAACATGAACCGGCGCGGGCGGAGCATCCTGAAGTGGGGCTGTACGGCAACGACCGTGCTGCTGCTGGTCGTGTGGGTGGGCAGTGCGTGGTGGAATGCCGGATTCAAGGGGAGCGTTCTCATCGTGCATTTTGGTAACGGAGTGCTGACCCTTGCCGTTTACGATTCGCCAACCGAAGGCAGATACTGGGTGGCGTCAGAGCGTGGTCCGCAGGCGTTCAGGTGGTGGTTCCGCATCCCTGACCCGCTCTTTCCCCGAATGAGCCGCGTTGAGATCCCTATCTGGCTCCTCGCTCTCTTGGCAGCCGCGCCTGGATCGTATCTCTGGCTTCGCGACCGTCGTCGCTTGCTTGATCTGTGCCGCAAGTGCGGCTACGACCTGCGAGGCGCGAAGCACGCGGTGTGTCCCGAGTGCGGCGCGGCTGTGCCGGGAGAGTCGAGCCTTCGGCCGGGCTCGGGCCGGGCAGTCGAGAGTTGAGCGGGAGAGCGTGAAGCGGGCGGCGAAGGCTGGCGGGTCGGCGAAGTGTCGGGTTGCACCTGACCTGCGCGGGGCACTTCGGGCTTGCGTCGGATGCACTCGCACATTCGGCCGCGAATGATGCAGACGAACATCCAACGCCCGTGCTGACGCGTGGGGCTCGGTTCCCGGCTTCGCCGCATCTTTTGATCCGAATCAGGATAGGCCGGGCTCAGGCCAGGCAGTCGAGAGTTGAACGGGAGAGCGTGAAGCGGGCGGCGAAGGCTGGTGGGGCGGCGAAGTGTCAGGTTGCACCTGACCTGCGCGGGGCACTTCGGGCTTGCGTCGGATGCACTCGCACATTCGGCCGCGAATGATGCAGTCGAGTGTCGAACACCCGTGCTGACGCGTGGGGCTCGGTTCCCGGCTTGCCCGCATCTTTTGATCCGATTCGGGACAGGGCGAAGTGTCAGGTTGCACCTGACCTGCGCGGGGCACTTCGGGCTTGCGTCGGACGCACTCGCACATTCGGCCGCGCATGATGCAGGCGAACATCCAACGCCCGTGCTGACGCGTGGGGCTCGGTTCCCGGCTTCGCCGCATCCGTTGATCCGAATCAGGATAGGGCGGGCTCAGGCCAGGCAGTCGAGAGTTGAACGGGAGAGCGTGAAGCGGGCGGCGAAGACTGGTGGGGCGGCGAATACCGCTTCCTCACGGGCGCGGCTCGTTCTTGGCCTTGCGGCCTCGCGGCGCGTTGTTGCACGTTCGTGGATTCCCGCCTTCGCGGGAATGACGGAGGACGGAGTCGTTCAGCGGGCCGGTTCGTCTTCGAGCAGGCGGATGTCGATGCGCCAGCCGTCTTCGAGCGGGGGGGTGGCGGTGCTGAACTCGGCTGGATCGACCTCGGCCTGGTTCCCCTTTGTGTTGGCCAGGTCCACCTGCACGGTGTCGCCGCTGCGCTCGGTGATCAGGGCCCGGCCGGGCAGGAGCGTTTGCGAGTCGTACCACAGGTCGACCATCTCCAGATCATCATCAGCGTTGCGAGCCGTCAGGCGCAGGCGGTAACAGCCCTTGAGGCGGCTGGTCTCATCACTCTCGGGTTCGAGGAGTTCGGCGGTGAAGCGTTTGAGGATGGACTCGCGGCTCTGGCCGATGGGAAGCGGCAGCGGGCCGTCGATGGCCATGGGGTCCATCTCCTGGCCGGGGCGGACGACTTCGCGCTTGATGAACTGCTTTTCGTCGTTGAGCCGCTCGACGAGGTAGCGGCCGTCGAAGATGTAGTCGCGGCTCTGCTCTTCGAGGCCGCGGCTGCTGATGAACTGCGTGAACGAGACGCGGAACTGCTTGAGTTTGCGGTCCGGTGAGATGTGCAGCACGGCCGTGCCCTTGCGGACCTGCTTGTCATCGAGCAGGTCCTGCACGGTCTCGTAGCGGATGGTGGTGTGCAGCGTGTCGATCTTCGCGTCGGAAGCGGCGACGGCGTCGAGCAGTTGCTCGGCGGTGGTGAAGGGCTCGCTCGCGGCCGGGGGCTCAGTTGCGGCGGCGCCCGCCGGCGGCTGGCCGGCGATCAGTGCGATGGCGATGAGAATCGATGCAAACCACGCCACGATGCGGCTCCTTTTCTAGTGCGACCCCGTCGCGGCGGCCGGCCCGGGTTGCGAGCGGTCGCCGAGGGCCTCGAGGATCTCATCGGATAAGACGCTGTTGGCGCCGATGTATTTCCATTCGACTTTTGCGGCGTAGAGGCTCACCAACAGGGCGAGCCAGGCGCTGATGGCCGCCCAGCCGCGCCAGATGGCCCCTTCGCCGGCCGAGGCGCCGGACCAGAAGTGGAGCATCATGGCCACGGAGGTGAAGACGATGGCGATAAAGCCGTAGCGGAAGGCCTTGAGTTTGTAGGATTTGGCCCGCTGGCGGGCGGTGGCGTCGTGGTAGCCGTGCTCTTCGATGGCGCTTTGCACGAACTTGCCGCTGGCGATGAAATAGGTGTAGATGATCGAGTGGACGGTGAGCGAAAAGAGCCCGGCCATGCCCACGAGCACATCGAACTGCCGGCTCCACGACGAATCGCGGGCGATGAAGTGGCCCCAGACGATGACCACGGCCAGAAGGAGGAGATTGGAGACGGTGAGTTGGAGCAGGAGGCGCTTCATGTCGGCCCAACGGTAGGGGGGGCGTCGCGATCCGTCCGCGAGGCGGCGGCGCCGCGCGATTCGAAGAAGCCGCGGAGGATGGCGGCTGCGGCAAGCGCATCGCGCCGCTGCTTTTTCTGCTTGTGCGTCAGGCCGGTGCGGGCCATGGCCTCATCGGCGGCGAACGAACTGAGCCGCTCATCCTGAAGATGAATCGGCAGCAGGACCGCCTCGGCGAGGCGCTCGGCGAGTGCGGCGATCTTCTTGGCGCGCGGGCCGTGCGTGCCATCCATGTTGAGCGGCAGGCCGACGACGAGTTCATCCGGCTCGTGTTCTTCAATGAGCAGTGCGATGCGATCGAGCAGCGCCGCTTCGGCGGCCACTTCGATCATCCCCAGCGGGCTGACGATCCAGGTCTCATCGTCGCCGAGAGCCGCGCCGGTCCGTTTGTCGCCGATGTCGAGGCAGAGATAGCGCATCAATGAACCTCTTACGTCAGGGCCGCGGATCGGCGGCCGATCAGGCGGCGGGCGGCGCACAATCCGATGGCGATCGCGTCGGCCACGTCGGGCGGGTGCGGCATCTCGCGCAGCCGGCACTGGGCCTGCACGGCAATCTGCATCTGTCGTTTGCTGGCGTGCCCGTTGCCGGTGATGGACTTCTTGATCTCGGTGGCGCCGAGTTCGTCGATTTCGATGTTCCGCTGGCGGGCGGCGAGGAGGATGACGCCGCGCGCGTGTCCCATCTTGATGGCGGTTGTGGGGTGCGCGTAATGGGCGTAGAGTTTTTCCACCGCCATGCAGTCGGGCCCGAGTTGATCGAGTATTGAGCCGAGGTCAGTCAGCAGTTCGACGAGGCGGTTGGAGACGGGCTCGGAGGCGGTGAGGCGGATGACGCCGGCTTCGATGAGCGTGGGTTCGGCGCGGCCGGGCTTGAGTTCCACGCACCCGTAGCCCGTCAGTCTCAACCCGGGATCGATGCCGATGATCCGCATGCGCCTTTACGATACGGCGGCAGGCTCGATGCTGCGCGTGGCGGGCAGTTGATCGCGCAGGATTCCGGTCCGGCGCAGCACTTCGTCGGAGTCGAGCCGCCCGTCGCGCAGCCGCACGATGCGTTCGCAGCGGCTGACGACCTTGTCGTCGTGGGTGACGAGGAAGATGGTGAGCCCGCGTTCGTGGAGATTCTGCATGACGTCGAGGATCGCCTCGCCGGTCTTGGAATCGAGATTGCCGGTCGGCTCGTCAGCCATGATGATGGCCGGTTCGTTGACCAGGGCGCGGGCGATGGCGGCGCGCTGCTGCTGGCCGCCGGAAAGTTCGCTGGGCCGATGGTTGAGGCGGTCGCCGAGGCCGACGAGTTCGAGTTTTTCTTTGGAGCGCCGGTGCCGCTCGTGGGGGTGGATGCCCTGGTAGAAGAGCGGCACTTCGACATTCTCGAGGATGGTCAGGGCCGGAATGAGATTGAACGCCTGGAAGACGAAGCCGATCTTGCGGCCGCGGATGGTGGACAGGCCGAGGTCGTCGAGTTCGGCGACATTCTCGCCATCGAGCACGTAGCGGCCAGAGGTGGGGCGGTCGAGCGCGCCCAGGAGGTTCATGAGCGTGGATTTGCCCGAGCCGGAAGAACCCATGATGGCGACGTATTCGCCGCGCTGCACTTCGAGGTCGATGCCCCTGAGCGCTTCGACGAGGACCGAGCCGTCGGGCTTGTAGTAGGTCTTGGTCAGGCCCGAGAGCGTGGCGATGAGTTCGCGGCCATCTGCCCCGGCTCGGCCGTTCCCGTTTGACGAATGAAGAGGCATGCAGCCAAGTGTACCGGTGAAGCGGCATTCAGGTTCGACGCAGCGGGAGATTCAGAGCCTCACCTCACGAGTCGGCGTCGGCCGCCAGTTGCAGGGCGGCGAGCGCGCTGGCGGTGTCTTCTTCCTGGTGGAAGAGGCGGTCGAGGTGCGTCACTTCGAGCACGGAAGCGATACTTGAGTTGATCGAGCACAGGCACAGCCGACCGCCGCGGCGGCGCGCCGCTTCGCGGACGCGCAGCAGCTGGCTGATGTTCGAGCTGTTGAGAAATCCCACGGCGTGAAAATTGAGTACGACATCGCGCTGGTCGGCGCGCGCTTCGAGCCGCTCGGCCAGGACGAGAAGATCATCGCTCAGGAGCGGTTCGTTCTGGAGATCGACCACCAGAACCTGCTCCGACCACTCATGGATCGCCATACCAACCCTTGTCCGGACTCTCGCTCGGGCGGCAAGTCAGCGTGGACTGTCAGCCTTCGTCGTCCTCACTGTCTGATTCGACAACCTTTGCCACGGCGATCAGGCGATCGCCTTCCTTGAGGCTCGTGACGCGAACCCCCTGGGTGTTGCGCCCGATGCGGCTGATCGATCTGGCCGCAATGCGCACCACCATCGCCCACTCGGTCACCAGCAGGACGCTGTCCTCTTCGCGCACGGCCAGAATAGCCACGCTCCGGCCGTTGCGCTGCGAGACCCGAATGTCGCGGCGACCTTTGCCGCCCCGCGACTGCACACGCGTGGTGCCGTCATCGGACTGAACCAGATATTCGGCCATTGCGGTCCGTTTTCCGTAACCAAACTCGGTTACGGTAAGCAGATCGCACGAATCGTCGGCGATGATGAGGCCGATGACGTGATCGCCCTCCTCGAGGTTGATGCCCCGCACCCCGGCAGCGGTGCGGCCCATGACGCGCACATCCTGCTCGTTGAAGCGGATGGCCATCCCGTTGGCCGTGGCCAGCAGCAGGTCGTTCTCGCCGGAAGTCAGCACCATGCTCATGAGTTCATCGCCCTCGCGCAGACTGATGGCGATGATGCCGCTTCGATTGACGTTGCGATAGTCTTTGAGCGCCGTGCGCTTCACCGTGCCGTTGGCCGTGGCGAAGACGAGGTAATCCTCGCGCTGCTCGAAATCCTTGACGGGAATGAACGCGCGGACCCGCTCGCCATCGCGCAGGTCGATGTAGTTGACGATGGGGCGGCCCTTGCTCGTGCGGCCCATCTCGGGCGCCTCGTACACCTTGATCTTGAACATGCGGCCGGTGTCGGTCAGGCAGAGCAGGTCATCGTGCGTGGAGGCCACGAACAGGTGCTCGATGAAGTCGTTGTCCTTCTTCTCCGAACCCTTGATGCCGCGCCCGCCGCGTCCCTGCTCGCGGTAAGTGTCCGCCGGCAGGCGCTTGATGTAGCCTTCGTGGCTGATGGTGAGAACGACGTCCTCCACGGCGATGAGATCGGCGTCGTTGATGTCCTCGGCGGACTCGACGATCTTGCTCCGACGGACATCGCCGTACTTCTCGCGCATCTCGATCACGTCTTCGCGGATGATGTCGAGCACGAGCCGGTGGTCGGCGAGGATCGCTTCGTAGCCCTCGATCTCGCCGACGATCGCTGTGTAATCGCCGGTAAGTTTTTCAATCTCCAGCCCGACGAGTTGGATGAGCTGCAGGCGTCCGATCGCCTCGGCCTGGACCCTGGTCAGCGCGACACCGTCGGCCGCGCGGGCCAGCAGCTTGCGCGGGATGCGCGGGGCATACTTGTGGTCCGGCGGAATCTGGAAGCGCCGCTCCATGAGCCGGTCGATGGCTTCGTCGCGCGTCGCGCTGCTGCGAATGAGCCTGATGACTTCGTCGATGTCGCACACGGCATAGATCAGGCCCTCGAGAATGTGGGCCTTCTTGCGCGCTTCCTTGAGCAGGTGCGACGTGCGGCGGCGGATCACTTCCACCCGGTGATCGACGTAGCAGTCGATCATCTGCCGCAGCGTCAGTGTGCGCGGCTGGTGGTTGACCAGCGCGATGTTGATGATCGAAAACGTCGATTGCAGCGGCGTGAACTGGTAGAGCTGGTTCTCGACGATCGCCGGATCGGCGCCCTTCTTGAGTTCGAGCACCACCCGAGTGCGGCTCTTGCGGCCGGATTCGTTGCGGATCGCCGAGATGTCCTTGATCCGGTCGTTCTTCACCGCGTCGGTGATCTTTTCAATGAGCGAGTTCTGCACGAGGTGGTAGGGGATCTCGTCGATGACGAGCTGCTGCCGGCCGCCGGGCCGATCCTCCACGTGCACCACCCCGCGCACCACGGCCCGGCCGCGCCCGGTGGCGTAGGCGGCGCGAATGCCGCTGCGGCCGCAGATCATCCCACCCGTGGGAAAGTCCGGACCGGGCACGATCTCCATCAACTCGTTGAGCGAGATCTCAGGATTGTTGATCACCGCCTCGATGGCGCGGCAAATCTCGCCGAGGTTGTGCGGCGGGATCGAACACGACATGCCCACCGCGATGCCCGTCGATCCGTTCACCAGCAGGTTGGGGAACTTGCTCGGCAGGACGACCGGCTCCTGGCGCGTGTCATCGTAATTGGCCTTGAAATCGACCGTGTCGAGTTTGAGATCCTCGAGCATGTCGCCCGAGGCTTCCGTCATGCGCGCTTCGGTGTAGCGCATGGCCGCCGGCGGATCGCCGTCGATCGAGCCGAAGTTGCCCTGCTTGTCCACGAGCAGGTAGCGCATCACCCAGTCCTGGGCGAAGCGAACGAGCGTGGGGTAGATGACCGCCTCGCCGTGCGGGTGGTAGTTGCCGCTCACGTCGCCGCAGATCTTGGCGCACTTGCGGTGCTTGGCGCGGGCGCCGAGATTGAGGTCGTTCATCGCAACGAGGATGCGCCGCTGCGAAGGCTTGAGACCGTCACGGGCATCGGGCAGGGCCCGGTCCATGATGGTGCTCATCGCGTAGGTGAGGTACGAATCCTGCAGTTCCCGTTCAATGTTCAGATCGACGATCTGATCCGGATTCGGCTGGTCGGGAAGCAGGGGGGCGGTGGGGGTTTCAGCCATGAATGGAGGGCCTCGATCGGTCGCTTCTGGACCTGAAAACCAGTGCCCGCGACGGGAGGCGCAGGCTCATGGATAATAGGCCCGGCAACGTGGTTTTTCGCTGTGCAGGGCGAGCGAAATCGGCCCGCCGAAGGGCGTTATTCGAACTCGCCGGCTGCGCCCAGAAGCGCGAGAAACTCGAGGTTTCCGCGCCGCCCCTTCGACGCCCCGCCGCGAACCGGAGACACCACCAGACCCAGCACCGGCGCGATGGTTGCCGCCAGATCGTCAGCGACACGGCGGGCTATTCGCGCGGCGTCGTCATCTTCGAGCACGCCGCGCTGCAGAGGCTTTCGGCCGCGATGTTGCCCGCTTGCGGATTGCTCGTAGTGGGGTTTGATGAGCGTGATGATCCGCCCCTCACTTCGTCCACCCAGCCAGCGCAGCGCCGCGGGCACGATCAGACGCTGAGGGGTCCACCCCGCATCGATCACCACCAGATCCACCGGTTCATCGGGCGGCGGGGCATGCAGTGCGTTGGTGCGCTCCATGACCACAACGCGCCCGTCGCGCCGCAGGTTGTAGTCGAGCATTCCGTAGCCGGTGTCTACGGCATAAACGCGTCGGGCGCCGTGTCGCAGCAGGCAATCGGTGAAGCCGCCGATGTTGCAGCCGAAATCCGCCGCGACCAGTCCGGTGCAATCCACTCCGAACTCGCGGAGGGCGTGTTCGAGCTTGAGCCCGCCGCGCCCGACGTAGGGTCCTTCCGCCACGGCCGACTACTCGATCCCCACGATCGCGACGCCGAGTCGATTCGCGGCGTCGATGACCTGCGGTTTGTCGATCAGGATGACGCGTCCGACGCCCAGCGCGACAGCCCGGCCGCCCGCCGCGTGAAAGCGCTCAATCGTCTCCACGCCGATGGTGGCCACATCCGCGCGCATGTCGTGATCGCGCGCGGAAGCCTTGAGCAGCAGCCAGGGCCGCCGGCCGCAGATGGCGCCGGCGCGATCGATCATCCCGTTGGTTCCTTCGGCCGCTTCCACGGCGATGACATCGCGCCCGCGAACGGCAATGGCCTGCCCCACGCCCAGCGCGAGCACCTGTTCGAGCAGCGGCCAGCCGAAATCGATGTCGCGCTGCAATTCGGCGGTGGGGGAGGTGCGCGTCATCAGTCCCCGCGACGCGAGATGATCCGAAATGTACGTCCGACTGTCGATGAGCGTCACTCCATTGCGACCCAGTTCCTCCGCCAGCGCCGTGAGGACGGCCGGAGTGCGCCGGTCGTGGCGCAGATAACGATACCACAGCAAGATGGCCCGCCAATCCGGCGGGTGGCGCAGGAACTGAAGTCGGGCAAACTTCCGCTTCTGCGAGACGCGGCCGACCATGATCGCTTCGCGCACCTGCCACTTGTGGAACGTGGAAATCCACCGGCCCAGGCTCGTCAGACCCACCTCGCGGAACGAATCGCAATGCCCGGGCAGAGCCGCATCGAATTGACCTGCCAGCCCGATCGCCGCGACGCGCCCGCCTGCCGCGCGGATGCCGTCCGCCACGAGCAGGGGAAGCCTGCCCTGGCCGGCAATCAGGCCGATGCTGTCAAGCGGTTTGCGCCCGGACATGTGCCAATGTTAGCGACCGCCGGCGTGGCAACGAAAGCGGGGGCCGGCGCTGGGCCGACCCCCGGGGAACGATTGATCTCGCCGCCAGAGCGATTACGGCGCGTAATTGCGCGAGAGGTGCAGGTAGCGGAACCCGCCGCTGGTCATGATCGTGCGGACCAGCGTGCCGTCGAGGCCGTACTCATACAGTCCCGAGTTGCTCGACACGAGCAGGTTGCCGTTGCCGGCCTGGATGATGCCGCGACCCGACCCCGTGATGGGGAACGTGGACTCCACGGTGCCGCTTGGCGTAATGATCGTGACACTCTGCGCGGTGAACCCGACGACGGCCACGCGCGGGCCGTTGGTCGTGTTGATGAGCGTCGCCTGCTCGGGGAAATCGATCGTGCCGTTGGGCAGTCCGCCGATCAGCTGGCCGCTGAGGTTGTAGACATCCACCGTGTCATCGCCGAGATCGCTGGCGACGAGGCGGTTCTGCACGTAGAACACGTCGAAGAAGTCGCCGGGGATGTTCTGTGAAAGGACATCGCCGTTGCGGTCCCAGGCGTAGATGCCCGAGGCGGCGGCGCCGACGACATAGCCGTTGGGCAGCAGGTTGATGCCGCGCAGGTTATCGACGGGGGCGCTGATGTACTCGCCGATGAGCGAGCCATTCGCATTCATGTGCCAGATCGTGTCGCCGGACTGGTCGCTCATGAGCAGCGTGCCGCCGGGGCCGTCGATCACGGCGATTCCCAGCGAGGAGAAGCTCACATCGAAAGTGCCGAGCGGATCGCCCGTCATGCGGTCGAGCACCTGAACGGTATCGGCCGTCGCGTCGTTCATGAGGATCACCTGTCCGGGGGCGACCGAGCCGGCCGCAAAGGTGAACGCCGCCGCGACAAATCCTCTTGTCATGCATTTGAACATATCTTTCACAACTCCTTGCGTGACTCCGAAGTCGCGCTCGCGGCACCTGCTCGTGCTGCCTCTCAGCACGGCCACTCAGGCGCTCGGTTCACAAGCGAGGAGCTTCGTCGTCCTCAGAGCCAGTATACCGGAATGGGAAGCGAAGTGCGCGCCGATTGAGAGGGCGCGGGTGGAAATCATGGTCAGCCGAGGCGTTCGATCGCCTGCTCCGGCTCGCTTACCACCTCGAGAAGGGCGACCACATCGGCCGTCATAAAGCCCTCATCCACACCGCGCTGCAGCATGGCAATGAGTGGATCGAAGTATCCATTGACGTTGACGACAATCAGCGGCTTGTCGTGGTCTTGCAATTTTCGGGCCACGAGCATCTCGAAGAGTTCTTCATACGTCCCCACGCCGCCGGGCAGGGCGATGAACGCGTCGGCCAGTTCCTCCATGCGCTGCTTGCGAATGCGCATCGTCGGCACGATTTCGAGTTCATCGCAGGTCTCGCGGGCGTACTCGAGCGCTGCCAGCTTTTCGGTGATGATCCCATGCACGCGCCCGCCGTGGCGGTGCACACTGTCGGCCACGCAGCCCATGAGCCCGAAACTCCCGCCGCCGTACACCAGCATCAGGCCCGAGCGCGCAATAGCCCGGCCGAGCCGTTCGGCCGCGTCAAAGTAGACGCGATCGAGGTCCTGGCTCGAAGCGCAATACACGGTGACCTGGTGGATGGCGTGAGGCATCGCAGTCGGAACAATCAGAGGCGATCTTAGGCCCGCCGCCCGACCGGCCGACTCACGGCTCTTGCAGTTGCCGCCGGGCCAGAAACGCCGCGATGATCTCATCAACCGCTTGCGCGGCGGGGGTGGCCTCGGTGAGATGATGCCGCCACGCCGGCCGAACGCACGCCGCCGCCTCGGGCACCTTGTCGTAATAGCCGGCGGCATCGCCGTAGTCACGGTGAGTGTCATCGATGAATCGCCGCACCGTTTCACCCGCCTGCACGAACATCAGCGTGTGCGGCACGTCGCGCCAGGCTGCGTCCGTGCGAGCCACGCCGTTGGCGACGAGTCGGCCGCGCAGCAGCTGTAATGCCGTGTCCTGCGATTGCGTGGCAAGATCAAGCGCGTGAATCGACTCGTGCAGCACAACTTCATCCAGCAGCGAGCCGCTCGCGTGCTCGACGCCGACGAAGCAAACGCCGCCTCCGCCGCGCTGACGGTGGGTAAACCCGCCCGGCGCCGGAGACTCGGCCACGAGGTAGACCGGAATCGTCAGATCACTCACGGTCATCGCCAGCGCGGTGGTGATGAATTCGTAGCACTCGTCCTGCCTGGCGAGGAGATCGTGCGCCAGCCCCAATCGTGCCTGCTCGATCTGCTCTCGATGCTGCGGCCAGACTGCCTCCATGAACGCAGGTTCGACTTCGGCGTAGGCGGCGGCGAGGCGAATGGCGCCCTCGCGCAACCTCACCGCGCCGCCGGATGCGGGCTTGAACGACTCGGGCAGATTGCCGCACGCCGCCATGGCGTCGGCGGCTGATGCGTAGCCGGCGAGGAGCGGTTCGATGAGCCCCCAGCCGCGCTCACCGCCGAGATCGGACTCGAGTTGTGCCGCGGCATCGATTGCGGCGTCGAACTCATGCGCCGCGTCGCCTTCCGCGAACGCATGGCCGCGCGATTCCAACGGTTGATCGCCTTGCGCCCGCACGTAGAAATGCAGGTCGATGAACGAGTTTGTGCGCAAATCCAGGCGCACTGATCCAGATGGCGAGGCGGCGCGGGCGCCTTCCTGGGCCTCGACGGGGCCGCTCAGCAGGACCAGAAGCAGAATGGAGATGAGCGGGCGGGCGGATCTTTGCATCAGCGGAACTCTCCCCAAGTGCTGGATGTGGCGAGTATATGGAAGCGAGCCCGTTGCTCGCCGGGAGAGCCGGCGATGGATGGGTTGCCCGCGCGACCTCGGAAACTGGAGCCCTATCCGGCTCTGCTTAACATAACATGTATGCTCACTGAGAATGTAATACGTTACGTTAGGTCCGCACAGGCGCGAGGTGTGTGATGTTATATTCATCGTTCGATGATTTCTACGTGCAGGTGTTCAAGGAATTCGATCGGAATGGTGCGAAGTGGGCACTGCTTCGGCGGTGGGAGTTTCGAGGGGTGGACGAGGGCGACGTGGTTGATGCGTTCCATGATGAGATGGTATGGGTGGAGCAGCAGTGGGAGCGTGGGCGTGATGTTACGGTAGAGGCGTTCAAGGGGGAGACGCCGTCGCAAGTGTGCGCGTGGTTTAGGTGGGCGGCCAATCGGCGGTTGGTCATGATCGTTTCGAATCGGTGTCGACGCGTGAGTGCGTGGCATCGATACGTGGCTAGGTACGGGAAGTACCGGCTCGAGGAAGCCGGGGGGGGCGGGTGGAGTGAGGGGTGGGACGGTGTTTGTCCTGGCTGGCTTGTGAGGGCGATTGGAAGCGTGTACGGCGATGTGCTGTGGCGGGTTGCCGTGTGCGGCGACTCGGAGCTGGAGTACGCGGTTCGTGAGCAGCTGTCGTCGATTGAAGTGCGGCGCCGGTATCGTGCGGCAAAGCAGGTGTGCCGCGATCTTCTGTGGCCGGGGTGTCAGGGGTCGCCGGGGTGGGTTGGCGTGCCTGAGGCCGTCAGGGAGCGTCTGCGGCGTCTGACGGCCGCGTAGCGGGCAAGATGGACCATCTCGCGGGGGCGGGTCGAGCGGGCGTCGAGCGGAAGCTCCGACCGCCGAACCGCCCCCTCTCTAACAAGGGGCGGTGAGTGAAGCGCATAGCGGGTGTGTTGGCGTCGTAAGTGGTTGGTTTTTCAGACGCTTGGCGGTTTCACTCTCTCTGACGCTCGATCCGGGCCCCAAACCTCACCCTGACCACCTGCGTGAGGGGGTTTTCGCCGATTGGCAAATGATTCTCACGCGGGTGGCCTGGGTGACTGCTGGGTCCGCGGCTCGACGCCGCCGGGCCCAGTCGAGGGTGCTGTGCCAGCCGATGACGTGCCAGGTCAGATGTGGCTATTCCCGGACTGGATGAGGTGCCAGCGTTGCGGGTGTCCGATGCGGCGGGGATGTGCGTTCTATTGCTCGACGCGATGCCGGGTGGCCGCGTGGCGGGCAAGGCGGCGGGCAGAGGTTATACCTGGCGAATCTCGTTCAAGCGGTTGAGGTCGGACGTCCGATGGGAGTACCATGTGTAGGGGTGGTCGGCGTGGCCGCCCCAAGTCTCTGACCAGCGGCACTTAACATAACATGTATTATAGGACGATGTACCAAGGCCGCGAAACGGCAGGGGGCTGAGGCCGGCGATGCCTCGTACGTTGCTGCAATTGCCAGACTTACGTCGCAATCCACCGGTGGCTTCGTCCGAGGCCCTGGCACATGGCTCTACTCGATCTGCGTCTCCACGACGTTGCTTACGGCGGCACGCTGGGCGGCCTGGAACCAGACCGTCCTCGGGTTGATGTTGGGGATCGGAAGCGTCCATGTGACAGTGCCGTTGGCATCAGTCATCTTCGGGCTGCCCGCCTGGGTCGGGTTTCGCAGCCCGATCGTCACGTTGAGCTGAGGCACGTACGTGCTCCCCAGGCCCTGCAGGCTGTAGCCGAGGTGTGTCTGCTCATTGGGCCAGGCGCAGGTGACGGTGAATCGGCCGGTCTGGCCGCCGATGAGGCGGCTGACCGCGAGTTGCGGCTGGCCGAGATTGCACTCCTGGTAGATCAGCGTGACGGTCGCGGTGTTCGAGTCGCCATTGGGGTGCGTCCAGCGGAAGGTCAGCGAGTCGGTGCCGGTTGCGTTCGGATCCGCCTGACAGACGCGGTACGGCCCGGGCGTGGTCGAGATGATCGTGGACTGACTCGGCGGCGTGAGGATCTCGTATCCCAGGCTCGACGAGAACTGATTGAACGAGCCGGGCAATTCGAGCAGGAACGGCTCGCCCGCCAGGACGTATTTCGTAAAACTGTGCGCGATCGGCGTGATCACCGTCGGCTCACCTGGATCATCCCACACAAATTCGTGGAGAGGCTCCGTGCGAACCTTGCGGCCGTCGGTGTAGAGCACCTCGCCCTGCACGTAGACGTCGCCGGCACCGAGCGTGGCGCCGTAGATGAGAATCGGCTCGAATGGTTGCGTCGTGGCTCCGAGCACGCGGCCGTTGAGAATGACGCGAAACTCGGCGATCGGCGTGCCGAACCCTTCGACGGTAAAGTTGAACCGGCTGTCGTAGTTGCCCGCGGCACGGTTGCAGCTGATCGATGCAGTGCGGATGTTGTTGTTGATCATGATGCTGCCCACCCACCGGCCGGTGGCGCGCACATCCGAATCGTCGTACGCGAGCACGCGCAGATCGTGATAGCCATCCGCGTATCGGCGCGTGTCCAGTGAGAAAGTCCGATTGCGCGCGACGGATTGAACGAGCACGCCGTCGATCAGCAGGTCGAAATGATCGATGCGCGCCGTCGGGTGGCTGGTCGTGGCGGTGGGAGTCAGCGTGATCACGCCGGAGACGGGGTCAACCGGCGCATCAGCCACATCCACCTGCGGAATGTACGTGAACGGCTGAGTGATCGGGTCGCCGAGCAGGAGCAACTGATACGGGATGTAGGCGACGCTGCGCAGCACCGACTCGCCCAGCGTGAGTCCCTGGTAGTAGTACAGCTGCATCCGCGCCTGCGGGAACTTGCCCGGGTAGTTGCACGGCTCTTCGACGGTGCCGGTGGTGCCGCTGGCGCCATTGGCGATCCAGCGCGACATCTTGGTCTGCGAACCGTTGTCGAACGTGCCGGCGTAACTCGTCAGATGGTCGCAGTAGGCGCCGGGCAGGATCGTCATGTTCGCGCCTTCGATGTCGAGCGTGGCAGCGCCGGTAAGAATGCCCATCACATCCTGCTCGCCCGTGGGCAACGGATCACAGCAGCGGTTCTCCGCCTGCCCGCCGCGCGCGAGGATTTCGCTGACAATGATGGGATACAGCCCGTCGCGCGGCCCACTTCGCGCCACGTCGTTGGTCTTCATGAAGTAGAACGTCCCCACCGGATGCGTGCCGTCTGCGGCGACGCTGCGATCGATCATGTCGAGCACTTCGCTGACCGTATTGCCTCGCGTGCCCGTGTAGCCGAGCATGGCGCCGATGAAATAGCGCTCCGCATCCGAGCGCTCGCTCGGTTCGCCGCTGAACCAGGCGATGTTGCTGTCAAAGCCGATGGGCACGTTGCTGGCGCTGAAATAGCGATTGGTGCGCGTGGAGAAGTTGCCCCCCACCCGGACCGAATCCGTGATGTGGGCCATCGTGAATGCCGAACTCGTTGCAAAGCGCGTCACCGGCGAGCACGAATCGCTCACCAGGCCCGGGGCGCTGACGAAAAAGTCGCTTCCAGGCGCGACCACGATGTAGTCGATGTGGTCGCCGAGCTGGCGGTTGGCCAGCGCGCCGAGCAGCGCGCTGACGTTCTCATCGGCGAACTGCTGATAGTTGGCCGTCGCCGCCGTCAGATAGAGGACGTTGCTCTCGGGGATGTCGCGCCGGAGGCGGTAGTAGTTGCCCACCAGCAGCGAATCCTTGTCCATCGGGTTGATGATGAGCAGGACGTTTTCCGCACCGCCCGACGCCAGGCAGGGTGAGGCCGCCGGCATCACGAGCCCGGCCCCCACTGCGATCGCGTTTACGACATATCGGACCCGCGTGCGACTGAACCAGCCCATGACTCCCCTCCCCTGCTGATCGTTTGGCCATCCCGCCCGCGCCCCAGCCCGGGAGCCGGCGGCGGCAAGAACAAGATACACGCAATTGCCGTGTTTTGCATGAGCAAATGCCTGTTTTTCGGAACGATTGCGCCATTTCGACGGCTGCCGAAGGTCGCCCGTCGCTCGCTCGGGCGACCGATCGCTTCGGCTTTACGCTCGATTTGGACACGAACCGCTTCGGATCCCCTGAAAATCCGTTATGATGGGTCCACCGGCTTCAGACGGTTGATCGATGTGGCCGGCCAAGGAGGAATTCGATGCTGCTACGTCGCTCTGTCGGTCTGTGCGCAGCTCTGGCTGCGCTGCTGCCCCTGTGGATCGGTTGCGCCAGTCGGGACGCGTCTCTCGGGTCGGACGAGTCGGAGCGGCTCGAGCACGACGAGCCGCTCGCCGCTGCGCGCTTCCGCTACCAGCAGCGCCTCAGCGAAGACGGCACGATCCCGGCCAACGCTCTCATGCGGGCCAAGAACCAGCGCGATCGGCTGCTCGACAACCCCCTGGATGGCGCCGGCATCTCACCTGATGCCTGGACATGGCTCGGGCCCGGCAACATCGGCGGTCGGCTGCGCGCCGTCATCATTCATCCGAGCAACCCGAACACGATGTGGGTTGGCTCGGCGAGCGGCGGCGTCTGGAAGACCACTGACGGCGGCGCGTCCTGGTTTCCGCTCGATGACTTCATGCCATCGCTCTCCATCGGCTGCATGGCCATCGATCCGACCAATCCCGACGTTCTCTACGCGGGCACCGGTGAAGGCTTCTTCGACACGATCGACGGCTCGTCCAACACCGCGGCCATTCGCGGCGCGGGCGTGTTCAAGACAACCGATGGCGGCACGACGTGGAACCAGCTGCCCAGCACCGCCAATGAGGACTGGTACTTCGTCAACCGGCTCGTCGTCGATCCGAGGAATCGGGACACCATCTACGCGGCCACGGCGAGTGGGATCTATCGCACGATCGACGCCGGCGCCTCCTGGACGCGCACGGCCAGTTTCGGCACGCTGGACATCCGCATCGATCCGAACGATTCATCGCGCCTCGTCGCAGGCGGTGATCACCACGATCCGGGACCGTACTACTCGGCCGATGGCGGCTCGACGTGGCAAACCGCAACCGGAATTCCTGCGCCCGATCGGGTGGAACTGTCCTACGCACCCGCCACGCCGAACATGGTGTACGCCTCGGTCAGCGACGGCGGAACGATCCGCATCTATCGATCGGTTGATGGCGGCGCGACATACGCGCTGCGCGGCAGCAGCATCGGAACCTACTCGGGGTACAACAACACGATCTGGGTTGATCCGCTCAATTCGGAAACGCTGGTCGTGGGCGGCATTTACATCTATCGCTCGACCAACGGCGGAACGTCGTCATCTCGGGTCTGGAACGGCATGCATCCGGATTTCCACGTCGTAGTGAATCACCCGCAGTACGACGGCTCATCCAACCGGACACTCTTCATCGGACACGACGGCGGCATCAGCCGCGTGCCCGACGCCTATGGCTCGTCCTACACGAATCTGAACAACAACCTCGGTGTGACTCAGTTCTATGGCGTGGCAGTCAGCGCCAACGGCAGCGTCGTCGTGGGCGGTACGCAGGACAACGGCACGCTGCGCTACGCCGGCAATCCGCAGGGATGGCAGATGACCTTCGGCGGCGACGGCGGATTCTGCGCTGCCGATCCGGCTGATCCGAACTACCTCTATGGCGAGATCTACTACTCCCAGATCTTCCGCTCGACCAACGGCGGGCAGAACTGGTCGTACATCCACAGCGGCATCAGCGACACGAACCGCGCCAACTGCAACTTCATCCCCCACTTCATCATCGACCCGAACAATGCCAACCGCATGCTCTCGGGCTGCCGGCGGCTGTGGCGCACGAACAACGTCAAGGCCGGCTCGCCAACCTGGACGGTGATCAAGCAGGCGATTGGCTTCGGCCCTGAGCCCGATCCCTTCGCTACTCCCCTGCCGCAGGATCACTTCGCCGAGAACGATCCGCGCAACATCAGCACCATCACCGTCGCGCCCGGCGATTCGAATCGCATCTACGTCGGGCACAACAATGGCCAGATCTACCTGACCAGCAACGGCCAGGATGCCTTGCCGGACTGGACGCGCATCGACACCCTGGGCAACACGAACCCGCCGGCGCGCTGGGTGTCGCACATGGTCGTTGATCCGACCAATCCCAACATCGTCTACGTCTCGTTCATGGGCTGGGAGGCGGACAACATCTGGATGTTCGACGTCGCCCAGGGCCGGTGGACGGCCATCAGCGGCACGGGAGGCGACTGGCCGCTGCCCAGCGCACCGGTCAGTGCACTCGAAGCGCACCAGACCATGCCCGGCTGGATCTATGCCGGCACCGACATCGGCATCTTCACCTCGACGGATGGCGGTGCGACGTGGTCCGCTTCGACGCAGGGGCCGGGCACCGTCCCCATCGACGAACTGCTGTGGAAGGATGCGTCAACGCTCGTGGCGGGTACGCACGGCCGCGGCGCGTTTCTCGCCGATGTCAGCCTCGAAATCACTCTGCTCGATCCGGTGCCCGGAATCGCCGGTCAGGAGAACCGCCTGACGACGACCAACGGCACATCCGGCCGGCGCGTGTACTTCATCTACAGCCTGCGCGGCGGCACGACCAATGTGCCCGGCTGCAACGGCGTGGTCGTGAACATGAGCCAGCCGACCATCGCCGGCGATGCCATCGTCGACGGCAACGGCGAAGCGACTCTCAACCTCAACGTGCCGCAGGCGGCATCGGGGCGGACTGTGCGCATCCAGTCTGTCGAACGCGCCACGTGCCGGGTGAGCAATCTCGTGCAGTTCACGTTCCAGTAGGAGTCAGTCGAGAAAGGCGGCAGGCGATTCCCAATCGCCATCAAAGACGAACTCGTGCAGCGGCTTGCGCGGCCGCGCGGCGGTGTCGCGCTCGCGATAGTCGCCGGTGATCTGCTCCTCGGGCTTTCGATAGCCGACGGCAATGCCCGTGGCCACTTCGAACCCATCGGGGACGTTGAATGTCTGGCGCGCTTTGTCGAGATCGACGCCCGCCATCTGGTGCACGTACAGACCGCGAGCCGTGGCTTCGAACGTGAGACTCGCCGCGGCCAGGCCCAGGTCATGCAGAGCGACGCGGTTGGGTTTCCCATTGCGGCTGAACGTGGTGCGAATGCATCCCAGCGCCAGCAGGCCCGCGTGCCGGGCCCACTGCTGGTTTGCCTCGAGGAGGCATGAGAGGATCCGCTCGAATCCCTCTCGATTGGTGCGCAGGGCCGCGACAAAGCGCCAGGGCTGCTCGTTGTAGGATGACGCTGCCCATCGCGCTGCTTCGAACAGCGCCAGGGCATCATCCTTCGAGACTGGCCGATCGTCAAACGCGTACGGGCTCCAGCGGCGCGTGAGCAGATCATGAATTGGATGGTCCGGTTGGGCGATTTTGGTCATCTGTCGATTTCCTTCAGTAGTGATGCTGGCGTATGGTAGTGCGCCCCGCCGAAGCCGAATCCTCTGCAACCGATCTGAGCGGGTTCCGAACAAGAAGTGCAGGCGAGAGCGCCGAGCGGTACGATGTGAGCCGTGTCTCTGCCCGCGCTGGTGCACCCTGGACCGGGAAGGAGCGGCACATGCCGTGGAACCTCTTCGCGGCGTCGACGGACGGACGGTCGATGTGGCTCGATCTGCGCCGGGGGCGACTGTCGTTTTTCGGCCGCCTGGTGCTCAGTGTCGCCGGCTTCGGCGCAGCGCTTTCGCTGTGCCTGGTGGCGATCGCGATCTCGGCGCCGAACCATCGCGTGCAGGAAGAGGTTGCGATGTCGATCCTCGCGTTCGGCGCGCTGCTCTGGGTTCTGCTTCTTGCGTGGCTGTGGGTGGGGCACGCGGTCATGGGGCCGCTGCTGCGCGGCCTGTTTGTCGTCGCCGCGATCTGGTTCGTCGTCATTCTGCTGGCGGTGTTCATCGCCAGCCGCCTGCCCAACGACGAACTTTGGATCGGCGCGCTGATCGTCGCGGGCATCACCGGAACGATCCTCTACGTCGCGAGCGTCATCTACACGGGACTGCGCGGCCGGGAGATTCACTCGCATGCCGGGATGGTGAATGTGCAGTGCGCCGAATGCGGCTACTCGCTCGTGGGCAAGACGGACTGCACCTGCCCGGAATGCGGCAGGCAGTACACCGTGGATGAACTCATCGCTCTGCAGGATTACGACGCGCTGCGATGGCGGCCCGAAGCCGGTCGCGCCTCCGAACCCGCCGCCCGAGCCGCCGCGCAGGCGCTGCACCGACCCGTGCTGCCGGGCGAGTCGTCGCGCTGACCGGTGGCGGACATCAAGAGCGGGCGAAGGGACTCGAACCCTCAACATTCAGCTTGGAAGGCTGACACTCTACCATTGAGTTACGCCCGCAGGCGGCGATTGTACGCCGCAATCTGCCCTCGGGTTCAAGGATCAAAGTTGTAGCACTTGCTCAGGTACTGGTATCCTCCGCCTGCCAGAACGGTTCGCACGAACGTGCCGTTGACCTGGTATTCGTGGAGGCCGGTCGTCGTACTCACGAGCAGATGACCCGACGGCAACTGGATCACGCCGCGCGGCGAGCCGTTCACGGCGAACGATCCCTGCAACTGGCCCGTCGTCACACGGACCTTCTGGATGCGGCCGGCGTTGAACGCGGCGATCGCATACTGATTGTTGTTGTTGATCGTGGTGATCTGCTGCGGGAAGTCGATGGCGCCCCGGGTCGTGCGGCCGAAGAAGCGCAGATTGAGGCGATAGCCTTCGATGGCGTCATCGTTGATCTCGCTCATGACGTAGTACTTGTGATTGCCGCCGAGCGCGAGCAGGAAGACGTCGTAAAAGTTGCCGCTGACCGTATCCGTTTGAAGCGTGCCGAAACGGTTCCAGGCGCGAAAGCCGGTGGACGTCGCGCCGACGATGTAGTCGCCGAACGAAGTGGCGATGCCGCGCAACTGCCCCGACGGAATGGTGCCGAACGTGCCGAACAGATCGCCATTTTCCTGGAGCTTGAAGATCGTGCCCGAGGCCCGATCCGCGAGCAACAGCAGTCCGCCCTGCAGTGGGCTCAGATCGTCATCGATGATCTCCACGCCGTCGTCGGCAAAGGCCGTGCTGAACGTCCGCAGGAAATCTCCCGTGTCCGGATTGAGCACGTACATGCGATCTTCGTCGGAGTTGTTGCACATGATCGTGCCGCGCGTGTAGTTGGGAATGAGCACGAAGCCCTGGGTGCGGCCGTTCTTCTCGCCGTAGCCGCAGATCTCGCCCTCGTTGTTGACGCCGGTGGCCACCTGCAGCGTCCAGCCGGAGCTGAGCGGTATCAGGTCGTTCAGATCGGTCATCTGCCCGCGGTACCACATGATGGCGCGGCTGCCGGAGCCGTTGAAGTAGCAGTCACCGACGATGACGCCGTCGTCATTGATATCGTTGGCCCTGACGGAAGCGCCGCCGGGCAGCACGCCGAGGTTGGTGCGCACGCCGTTTTCCCAGAGAAAGGCGCGCTCATCCGCGAAGCCGTTGAAGTTGAACGCATCGCACGCAACCTGGTTGTGTTCGTTCACCGCGTTGGCGACGGAATCGGTGAACGGCGAGATCGTGCCGAGATCGGTGATCCCCCCGCCGCTGCTCCAGATGAATGCATGCAGGGTGCTGCTGTTGAGGATGCGCGCCCCGCCGCAGACGACGTCGCTGTTGTTCACATCGTATCCGAAGCCCTGGTTGCCGCCGAGCGTGGGCAGATCGACAAAGCCGCCCGACGACGACCACAGATAGGCGCGCGGCCCGTTGGCGGTGTCGCGGTAGCCGGTGATGTGATCAAGCCGGTTGATTCCTTCAGCCGAGCGGGTCGAGCCGCCCATGGCCGTGGCGCTCGAATTGGAGCCGATCCAGCGCACGGGCTCGATGTCGGAGACGCCGACGACGGTGCCGACGTAACTGATGTCGTAACCCTCGGTCTCGAAGTCGCCGGCGAGCGGATCAAGCAACGTGGATTGGCCGGTATGGGCGCGATAGCGGAATGCGGTGCGCACATCGAACGCCGTCGCGTGGTAGCCGGTGACCACGCCAAAGTCATTGATCGCCAGCGCGCGGTTTCCGTCGTGGTTGCTGATGATCGGAATCTCCTGCACGCGGTAGCGTGAGGTGATCTGCGCATCGACTTGGCAGGTCAGGACCAGGGTGAATGAAGCGGTGGTTACAGCCAGCGCCGCAAGCCGGCGCCTTCGCGGATAGCGATGCATCATGTTCTTCTCTCCTCTTTTGGAGCCGCGCCGCCGCATTCACGCAACACGCCGGAACGCCCCCGCCACGTTTCCTCCACTGGCATTGTTCCTGTCAGGACGGACCGAAACAGCGCCAGCGTCATGCAATCTCGTGCGGCCGCACGCGAGCCGCGAGAAAAACGGTGAGGGTGGGATTCGAACCCACGGTAAGAACAAGTCCTACACCGGTTTTCAAGACCGGTCCCTTCAGCCGCTCGGGCACCTCACCAGGCTGGGCAACTCTACGCGGCGCCCGCGCCATCGTCACTTCGGCTCGGGGAGAGACACGCGGGCAAAACTCGGCCGCGAGAGGCTGCCAAGGTAGAGCACGCCGCCGTCCTCTTCGACGCTGGTAATCAGCGAGAAGTGCTCGCCGAGCGGATCGCGCAGAACTTCGACAGCAGCGCCATCGAGATCGAGTCCGAGCACGAGGCCGTACTGCTGCGGCTTGGGAAGCATGGCGCGCGGCAGGCGGCACATGGCCCGCTTGAGCCACGGCCGCGGATGGGCAAAATCCAGCACCGCCGAGCGCGGCGAAACGATCGCCACCCAGAACCGATCCTTCCCGTTGCACGAGACGCCATCGGGGAAGCCGGGAAGATTGTCGATGAAGTTCTCCGACTGGCCGGCGCGGTCTCCTGTGAGCCACACACGATGGATGCAGTAGCGGGCGGTTTCGTTGACCAGAACGAACGATTCGTCGGGAGATACCGCGACGCCGTTGGCGAAGTTGAGTTCCCCCAGCAGCAGTTCCGTCTCCTTCGTGGCCGGGTCATAGCGCATCAGACGGCCGGAGCCGCGCTGTTCGATGAAGTCGATGTCGTAGTCATACAGCCCGTGACGGCTCGATGCGTCGGTGAAGTAGATCATCCCGCTTGGCGCGACATCCACATCGTCGGTAAACATGAACGGCACGCCGTCGTGCTCGACAGCCAGGACGGTGATGGCGCCGTCATTGCCGATGCGAAGCAGCCCCTTGAATGCGTCGGCGACGATCAGATTCTCCTCGGGATCGAAGTCGAGGCCGAGCGGACGACCGCCCGTATCGGCAAAGAGTTCGCCGCGCGTGCCATCGTGATCGAAGCGCATGATGCGCCCGTCGAGCATGCCCGCGTACAGTCGCCCCTGTGCGTCGATGGCCACGTCTTCCGGCCCGTCACTGGCGCCCTGACCGAGGAGTTTGACTGACGAGAGGTCAAACTCGGCAGGCTTCGCTCCTGCAAGCGGCGGCTCGGTCGGCGGCTGCCATCCGAGTGGATCGACGTCGATCGGCCAGAGCAGCAGGTAGCCCAGCGCCGCTCCCACTGCAGCAAGCACGATCGCGGCCCATCTGCGGCGACGCGGTTGCTTCTTCGACCCTTGTGCCATGCGCCCATCGTAGCGGGCAGTTCGCTGCGGCTTCAGCTCCTCGCGGTTCTCAATCGCGCCGTCCGCTGGCCAGCGAGACGAAGTAGAGCAGTTGCAGCACCGCCGTCAGCGTGGCGGCGACGTACGTCATCGCCGCGGCGTTGAGCACCTTGCCGACCTGCGCATCTTCAGCATGTGAGACAATGCCGGTTCGAAGCAGTTCCACGCGGGCTCGCTTGCTTGCGTCGAATTCCACGGGCAGGTTGACCAGTTGAAAGATCACGACCGATGAGAAGAGCGCGATGCCGGCCCAGATGAGGCCGGTGATCGCCATGAACATGCCGGCGATGATGAGGATCCACGACAAGCCACTTCCGATGCTGGCCACCGGGACCACGGCGTTGCGGATCGCCATCGGGCCGTAGTTGCGCGCGTGCTGCAGCGCGTGGCCCGCTTCGTGGCAAGCCACCCCCACCGACGCGATCGAGCGGCCGGAGAACACCTGCGGACTCAAACGCAGGACCTTGTGCCGCGGGTCGTAGTGGTCGCTGAGCATGCCCTGGGTCATCTCGATGCCGACGTCAAAGCAGCCGGCATCGCGCAGCACGCGCTGGGCGGCCTGGGCGCCCGTCAAGCCGCTGCTCACCGGTACGCGGCTCATCTTTGCGTACGCGCTGCTGATCTTTGCCTGTGCCCATAGGGCGAGAATCATCGCCGGCGCCAGGAAGACGAAGTACATGGGATCGAAGATCATGGATGAGTGAACCTCTGAAAGGATCATCGGGCCGCGTGGCGCCGGTTCCCCCATTATTGGGAAGTGCCGCCAGCGGCTGCATGAGTGATACTCTGGAGCGGCCATGAATGTTCGCTCAACCCGCGCGGCTTATCCAGTCTTGCTGTTTGCGGAGAAGCTGTCGCAGATGCCGGCCGATCGAAAACCTGGCCCGAGATCGCGCCTGCCTACATCTCGAGCAGGATTCGTTGCTTCCATCTCCCCCTCCTCGAATGCGGATCCTCGATCCAGATCTCGAACTCGGTTTCGCTCACCCATGTAACTCGCGCCGGGTCGTCGTCGGCGACGGCCGGGGCATGGAAATAGACACGGCGAAACCCAAGTGCGGTCTTTTGGAATACGGAGATGCCGCCGTACCCGAGTGCGCCTTGATCTGTGATCAGAACGCGTATCTCGTTCGTACCCCCCGGCGAAGTGTACGTTTCGTCAACCGCTGCCAACGAGGAGAGCACACGCATCCGCGTGCAGCGTCCGAGGCCGATGCAACTGGCCAGCAGCAACACAACTGCAACGATCGCCAGTGCGACGCGATACCGGGGCCGCCGCCAAGCGGGCGCGACGAGTCGTATGCCGCCTACGTTCGATTCTGGTTGCGCACTCATTTCATGTCCGCGCCTCAGCGCAGAAACTCCAGCCGCACCGCGTTGGTGATGGCCTTGCCCTGCGGCTGGCCCGGATCTTCGCAGATCGCCTGGAGGTAGAACGAGTACGGCCCGCGGCCGCCCATGATTCCGGGCCGGAAGTACCTGCCGTTCTCATCGGTCGTCACGCGCTTCACGATGCTCGGCGGCAGCGGCACGACCGTGCCGCCCGCGTAGTTCCGTGGGCGGAACTGGCGCGATCCGAGCAGGACCACTTCCGCGTTCGCCGGCGCGTCGTAGATCATCAGGTCCGCCAGGCCGCCGGGCCCGAGTGCATCACCCGCGACGGCGAGCCTCGCGCTGCCCGGCCCGCCGTATCCGATGTCTTCCTGCACGACCGTGGTCGCCACGACGTCATCGACGCGGCGGATCACTTCGCGCAGCGTAACCTCCGCGGCGAGCCGCGCCGTCTCCCACGAAATCAAGCCTCCCACGTGCACGTGCCCGCCGGCGATGCACCAGTCCGGATCGGCGGGCGAGTTGTGGATCGCCTGATACCACACGCCGTGGTACGCCTCGAACTCGGAGAGAAAGCCGCCGCCATCGTGGGCGTAGCACACAAACGCATTCAGGCCGAGGTTCGCGTTGCGCACCGCCGTCGCAATCTCTTCGACAGGCAGTTTCGAGGTGCGCAGGTGGTTCGCCGGCACCGAATCATCGGGCGGGGCGGGCGTTGGCTGATACGGCGGTGTGTAGTCGTTGATCCATACGAGGCGGTTGTACTGGTTGAACTCCACCTCCCAACTGAAATCGATCTGCCCGCGGCTGAAGGTGATGATGGCGATGGGCTTGAGCGAATCAGCAATGCGCCAGAAGTCTTCTGATGTGTCCTGGTAATCGACTTCGAGATCGCCCATGCCCCGGCCGCAGTTGTTGCAGTTGCGCGGGTTGAACTCGGGGAAATAGGACATCACGTCGTATCCGCTGCCTTCCCAGTTCGAGCCGAGCCAGCCATCGGGGTTCTGATCCGGGTTGGTGCTGAAGCGGCGAAGGGCTTCGTTCGACGGCGGCCAGTAGCCCGTGAGCATGATGATTGGACGCTGCCCCTGCGGATCGAAGCGAGGCGGCAACGGACTGTCCGCCGCTACCCGCGGCCGGCTGAGTTCCGGCCAGACCGGCGCCTGGCCTTCACCCCGCTCGGCCACGTGCGTTCCAGGCTGGGCCAGAGCGGAGGCGACGGGACTCGCGATTCCGAGCCCGAGAACAATGATTCGAAGGCAGCGCATGTTCATGAAGACTCCGGGGTACAGATTTGCAGCGACGATCTTGCGGCCGATTCAGTATACACGCAGTTCTGCCAGCGCCGAGAAGCGATGTTGCCCTCTCCCGGATGGCATGAACGGCGTCCGATCGTTTCCACCAGTCATGGTCGCAAATCGATCGGCAGCGAGGAGAGATCCCAGATGACGAGGTCCTGAGCGTATTGCAGTCCCCGCGCCGTTTCGGCGGCATTCGGCGGACCCTGCGCCATCGCAGCCAGCCAACGTGCTCGTCACCAAGTATTCCGGAACCCCTCACGTCTCTGTCGACACTACGTCCGGCTCCAGGCTGGAGTCAGGGGACAGGATCGCGGTTGAGCGACGAGAGGTCCCAGACGTACAGATTTGACGTTGCCGCCGCTCCAGCCGGAGTCGCCGCGGCCGAGGCTCCACCACCACGGGCTGACAGCCAGCGACCGCTCGGCGATACGGTGAGATGATCCATGCCGACTGTCCCGGCAGCCGCAAGCCGCGCCACCCAGCGCTGTGTGAGGGTATCTCGCACCCAAATGTCATCGCATGCCGCGAACAGCCATCGACCATCCGGTGAGACACCCAGAGAATGGCAAGTACCTGCGGCTGCAGGCAAGTCGAGCGTTCCGAGGGTGCTCAGCCGAGTCAGGTCGAATCCGCGAATTCGGCGACCGTAGTCGGATAAGTAGTAGATCGTATCGCCGCGCTCTCCGCCGGAGACTACCCCATCGTCAGGCTCATGGAATGCTGTGACCTCGAGTGAGAACCAGGCAGTTTGAACGCCGTTCGAATCCAATACTCGTGCCGCACGATCGCGAACGTTGGACCCAACGCCACCGAACTCGACCGAAAGCCAAGCGCCAGAGGCGCTCGCGCCCAGAGGAAAGACACGCTGCTCTGCGGTCGTGCGGCCGGCGCTTCGTGGCAAGACTGCCTGCGCGAACAGGTCCACAATGTGGCCGCTCTCCGGGTTCCACTTGATCACTACATTGTCTGATTGTTGCGGATCGAAGCCCGCATAAAAGACGTATCCGGTCTTTGCGTCCTCGTGCACAATGATGGGAGCGTCCACCGGACAATACACTCCGGGAAAGTCAGAGTCGCGACGTGTTACGCGCCCGCTCTTCGTGTCTATTCGAATGATCCCATGCTGACCGACCATGAACAGTGCCGATCCATTCTGCGATACGCTGAGAAGCTGCGGTGTAGGCGAGCAGTCTCGATGCAGCACACGGCGAGGCTGTCCAGACCGCAAGCTGAAGTCGATCACCTGATCGCCGTAAGCCTCGAATTGGCGCAGCCAGATCCAGTTGTGTCGGGCCGCCAACTCCCGCGCGTGCACTGATGGCCAGCAGAACCACTCGAGCGCCCGTTGCCGCCAGTGCCCTTGGATCGCGAGGAAGAAGGCGAACACCAAGAGCGCCGCGGCGGTAACACTCACCGGACCCACCAACCGCCGGACAAGCGTGCGCCCCCTGGCGATCCTTGCGTCGGTGCATAGCGATCCGCATTCCGAGCAACGTGCGCACGCTCCAGCGGCGCGGTCGGCGCTGGAAGCGAGTCGCCCCTCTACGAGTTGCTCGGTAATGTCGTAGTTGCAGTTGCGGCAATAGACACGCCCCTTGGACTGAGGCCGCCTCACAAGTCTCACCAACCGCCAGAGCAGGACACCAACGCAAATCGCCGCCAAGATGCCTGCCGGATAGCGCGCATACTCGACGGTCAGCGGCCACAGGTCAACCGTTAGGGTTTCCGAGTGGATCCACGCCGTCTGGTCGTCGGGATGAAATGCAATTGACTGCGGAGTCTCGGGAGTCGCAAAGGTGAAGTGATGCGTCGGATGGATGAGGGATACGTCTGATGCGGTCGCGCGAGGGATGTCCGGCTGAATGCGCATCTCGGGTCAATCCTACCACTTGAACTCCAGCATCACCCGTTCACTCGTGTCGATGAACAAACCGTGCAGCGGGCTGGCCTGGGGGGTTTCGTGATTCGGGCTGCCGGTTGCTTCGGTCTGGCCGTTGAACCGCTCGGCAGAATAGAAATCCTCCGTGCCGCCGGCGTCGAGGAGCACCGACCAGCTGTAACAGCCGGTCTCGGTGAAGTGATAATCGTTGCCGCCAGACTGGCCGCGCGTCGCGCCCGCCGGCGCGACGTAGCGATCGACGCCATCGAGATCAACCAGCCAGGCAATCGCCTGCTGGGCTGCCGCGCCCTGAGCCAGCCCGTCGGCCTGATACGAATCGTTGCCGGCGCGGTCGATCAGCAGCGTTGCGCTGATGTCCCACGATCCGCTCTGGCTGGCAGCGGTCATCGTCCAGTACGTGTCATCTCCCGCATCGTCGGCGAGTATGCCCAGCGCCTGGTGAGCCGCCCAGGCCTGGCCGTAGCGATTGCCGTAGTAAAGGTCGTTGCCGCTGCGATCATTGAGGATGCCCAGAGCCCAGTAGTATCCGCCGCCCTGGCAGAATTCGCCGCCTTCGTAGCGGTCATCGCCGCCGAGATCGGAGATCACGCCGATGCCGCCGGAGTCGTAGAGCCGCACACCGACGCCGACGCCCTGGCTGAAGCCGACGAACACCGCGGGCGTGCCGTAGGCCGATGGCGCCGGCCCGTTCACGCGATAGAGGTCGCGGCCGTTCTGATCGATGATGGCGCCAAAGCCGCGCGGCCCGCCGACGCCCTGGCTCATCAGCTCGGCGATGTAGGTGTCGCTCTCGGTGCCGTTGTCGATGATGGCGCCCAGGCCGTAGAAGGCTGTGCCTATCGACCAGCGCGTGCCGCGGTAGGTGTCCGCGCCGCCCCTGTCGACGATGAGGCCGACGCCCATGACACCCACGCCGCATGAGCGCTCAGCGCCTTCGTACAGGTCGTTGCCCACCTGATCAACGATGAGACTCACGCCAAGCAGCGCGCTGGCGGGTCCGCGAGTCGGGCTGGTGTACGAGTCATCGCCGGCGAAATCCACGATCAACTGGGCATCGGGCCGGGCTTCCTGCGGCCATCGATACGCGTCGTTGCCGCCGGAGTCGATGACCGCGGCGATGCGCGTCATGTCATACGAATTGGCGGCCGGACCGCCGTAGATGATCCACTCTTCACCAACCTGTTGCGCGCCGAGGATCTCTCCCTGCACGGCGCCGGCGAGTGCATCGGGCACGGGCACTCTCGCCGCATCCGCAGGCGCTGCGTTGCCGGGCCGCATGAAGCCGGAAAGATTCGATGCCGCGGCCAGCAGCGCATGATAATCGATGCTGAGACTGGCCCGCAGGCCGCCGATGAGTCGCTTCGCTTCGGGATGCCCGTGAATGTAGAGGTCCTGCGCCACCGTGTCGGTGATGTCAATCATCGTCAGCGACAGCGATTCGCGCAGACTCGCATCGATGCCGCCGAACGCGGTTTCGAGATGGAGGTTCGCCTGCTCAATGGCGCCCGCAGCATGGTCAAGCGTCTGCAGTACGTCGCCGCAATCGACCGGCGGCGGCGGGTGCGGAGGCGGGCAATCCAGGTTTGCGGCCGCCTGCTGCAGAATCAGCGCGGGATCGTTCGGCACGGCGCTGAGCGGAGAAGTGATCGTCCGCTCCAGTTCGGCAAGCCGGCCCGGCCGGTGAAAGCCGTAGCGCACGCGTGACAGCATGTTCGCGCCGGCGCTGCTCTCTACGGTAGTACGGAAATAGTCGAGCAGTTTGTCGATCGGTTCGGCCAGGTCCTGCTCCCGTACCTGCGCGCGGATGTAGTTGTCCAGAATGCCACTCTGCGGCGTTTCCGGCACAACTTTCTCCGGATCAAAGGGTGGCGCATCGGGTTGCACGTGCGCGATCGGACCCGACCACTGCTCGCGCGAGGCAAGTGTGATCTCGTAATCCGCTTCATCGCCGCCCGCTCCAGCGGCGGGAACGGCTGTCTCAGGGTTGCCCGCCGTGTGCCGCACGCGCAGCGTCACGCGATCGCCGGGGTTGGCCGATCGCATGAACTGATCCAGAGCCTCGCGGTCCATCTTCTGACCGTTCACGGCAAGGATGAGATCGCCGCGGTTCACGACGTCGGAGGTGAAGCCGAGACCGTTGAGCGGTCCGGGCAGAATCCAGCCCACCAGAAGGCCCGACGCATCATCGCGCACGAGCAGACCGTGATGAGGCTGCTCCGCCAGGGGCCGCAAGTCTGTCTGGGCGGTAAGCGACGGTGCGGTCGCCAGGAGCCCGAGCGAAACCGCCAGCGGTACGACGTGATGTGCCAAACTCACTTCGGTTCTCCTTTCGCGACCGTCGCGCTGCGGCCGGCTGCACCAACCTGTACGGTGGGAGGTGGAGTGTTCGCTGGCGCGGCGAATCTGCGGCGCATGATCTCGACGGCGGCGGGGTTGGAATCGACCAGAGTGCACGCTCGGCCGTGTCGCCGCGCCGCTTCGCCCAGCGTTCCGCTGCCGGCAAAGAAGTCCAGCAGCCGGTCGCCGGGCCGCGAGTGCACGCGCACGATGCGTTCGAGCAAACCTACGGGCTTTTGCGTCGGGTAGCCGGTGCGCTCGCTGCTGTTGGTCGGGACGATGGTGTGCCACCACACATCAGTGGGCGTCTTGCCGCGCGCCGCCTTTTCAGGACCCACGAGGCCGGGCGCCATGTAGGGCACGCGATCGATCGCCTCGTAATTGAACGTGTAGTGAGCGGGGTCGCGGGCGTACCACAGGATCGAATCGTGCTTGGCCGGCCAGCGCCGCTTCGACCGGCCGCCGTAGTCGTAGGCCCAGATGATCTCATTCATGAACGATTCGCGCCCGAAGATGCGATCGAGCAGCACCTTCACGTAGTGGACTTCCCGCGCATCGAGATGCACGAAAAGGGAGCCGTCCGGGGCCAGCACCCGGCGCGCCTCGACCATTCGCGGCTCGAGAAATCCCAGGTAGTCGTCGAACGCGTCTTCATACGACGTGCGAGTTCCGGCTTCGGTGCGGTACCGGCGTCCGCCAAAGCCGGTCCGGTCGCCTTCCTGCTCGTCGCGCACCGTTCGGAGGCGTGTGTGCGCGCGACTGGCGCCGGTGTTGAAGGGTGGATCGATGTAGACGAGATTGAATGACCCGTCGCCGCAGCCCTGGAGGAACCGGAGGTTGTCATTGTGAACGATGTCGATCATCCTCACCTGACGGTATGACGGCCGGCGCGCCGGGCACAGCACCGGCACGGGCGGGAACTGTTCAGATCGCCGCCGGGACGCTATGCTGCCCTGCCATGGCGCTGCAGCCCTACATCCGGCCTGAACTGACCTTCATCTTCGACGATGTCCAGTCGCGCGATGACCTGTTCCGGCGCCTCGCCGGGGCGGTCGATTCGATGATTCCCGCGCTGCGCGGCGAAGCGCTGGTGCAGCGGCTCATTGCGCGGGAAAAGCAGATGCCGACTTCGACTCCCGAGGGCGTCGCCTTCCCGCACGCGCTGGCGGCCGAGATCGACAAGACGATGGTCACCGTCGCGCTGCTCAAGCCGGGCGTCGACTTCGGCGTGGCGCACCACCCGGTTTCCGATCTCATCTTCTGCATGTTCGGCCCGACGAGCGACCCGTGGGATCACGTGCGCCTGCTGGCCCGGCTGGCCCGCATCGTTCGCGCCGAGCCGGCCCGCAACCGCCTCCGGGCCTCCGACGATGCGACCCAACTCTACGAGAATCTGCTCGCAGAGGATCGCTCGCATGGATGAAGACGGCAAGTCCAACGTGCGCCTGCTCATCCTCATTGCGCGCAGCGAGGCGGCGCTGGATGAACTTGTGACCGGCATGCTCGACGTGGGCATCACCGGCGCGACCGTGGTCGAGTCCAAGGGGCTGGGCGCGATCCTGCGGCAGGACATGCCGATGTTCGCCGGATTGGCGGCCCTGCTGCCGCAACACACGGGCAGCCGCGTCGTCATTTCGCTGACGAATCTCGACGAAATCGCGGAACTTCGCCGCTACGTGGATGACATGGAGCCGGACCAGCAGCCGATCGCGATCTCGCTGCCGGTGGATGAGTCGTGGGGTCCGATTCGAACCTGAGCAGGTGATCTGGACATGCACGCAGCCATGCCCATCGACCAACACCAGTGGCGCGCGGTGCTCAGCCTCGCCGCGGAGGCAGACGCGGGGAGCGGCGCGCTGCGCATCTTCGCCGCGATGCTCGTGCTCTCGATGCTCGCCCTGGCCGCGACGAGCAAGTCGTTCTACCGCTTTCAGCGCCACCGGCTCATGGCCCGCTACATGAGCGGCGGCTGGCTCGCCGTGCTCATCGGCTTTCTGCTCGGCCGGTGGGGCGCGAACGTGGTGACCGAAGACATGCTGCTCGAAGTGCGGCCGGCTCTCACGTTCGGTCTCGGGTGGATCGGCGCAATCATCGGCCTGCAGGCGCGCGGCGCCCTCATCCGCGCCGTCCCTACTGCCGTACGGAGATGGGTGCTGCTGGATGCGCTTGTCGCGATCGTTCTCATCGGCGGCCTTTGCGCATTGGTGCTCGCGTTCTTTCTCGTTCACCGAGCGCCGGCATGGTGGATGGCGCCCATCGGCCTGCTCGTCACAGCCGGCATCGGCTGGGCCGCGGAAACGCGCTCGCTGGGCGAAGAGCGCAAAGCCTCGGGCATGCATCTGGCCGTGCTCGTCCAGGCCGGCGCGGGGCTCGCGGCCATCACCGCCGTGGCGCTGCACGGCCTGCTCATTCTCATTCCCACGCGCAACAACATCGGCGAAGTGGGATTCTCGCTCTCCACCAGCGCGCTGCGGCTGCTGGCGACGGTCCTGCTTGCGAGCACGATGGGCATCATCGGCCGATTCCTCCTCCAGCAGGCCGGGCGCGAGCGGCGCGAGATGTTTGTCGTTTACATCGCGATGATCGCGCTGATGAGCGGCATCGCTTCGGAACTGGGCGTCTCGCCGCTCTTTGCCGCGATGCTCTGCGGCATCGTCATCACCAATCTCGGCGGACCCAAGCTCCGCGAGTTCGACCGCTTCGTCCTCCGCGCCGAGCAGACGGTGGCGATCCTCTTTGCGCTGCTGGCCGGAGTGTTCGCCGATCCGCGCATCGGCGTGTGGGGCTGGCTGCTGGTGGCGGCGCTGGTGCTCAGCCGCCTGGCCGTCAAGTCGCCGCTCATGCGCTGGAGCCTGCGCGGCCAGCACCAGGCGCTGCCCGCGGCGAGCCCGCTCTATCTGGCGCCGATGCGCCAGTCGCTGGTAGCGGTGGCGCTGGGGGTGGCCGTGGTCGTGGATGAGCCTTCGCCGCTGAACCAGGAACTGCTCACCGTCGTGCTGCTCGTGGGCGCGCTGAGCGAGCTGCTGCCCTTTGCCTTTTCATGGTGGCGCGGCGAGTCCTCGACGGCGCCGTCGCCGCGCCCCCAGAGTGCAGGAGCGCCGTCTTGAAGACCCTCGCACGACTGCTCGCGGTCCTGCTCATGCTGCTGCTGGCCATCGGCCTGCTGCGCCACTTCACGCCCGGCTACGCCTCGGCTCGGTACCTCGACGCGATGGACCGCCCCTTCTCCGCGCCCGAGTACGACCTCGTCGCCACGACCACCACGCTCGCGTTCATCCTCGTAGGCGCCTGGCTCACGGGCAAGGTCTTCAAACTGCTCCGCCTGCCGCGCATCACCGGCTATCTTGCGTTCGGCGTGCTCATCGGGCCGTCGTTCATCACGCTCTTCACATCCGACATCCGGCCGATCCTTCCCAAACTGCAGATGGAGCACCTGCGCATCTTCAGCTCGCTCGCCATCGCGCTGATCGGCCTGACCGCCGGTGGCGAGATCAAAGTCGAACTGCTCCGCCGCGGCCTGGGCACGGTGCTTGGCATGCTCGGCATCGTCATCGTCGCGGTGCTTGCGACGGTTTTCATCGGGCTGTACCTGGGCCGAGGCGTGCTCGGGTTCCTCGGCGAACTGCCGCGCGCTGAACTCCTGGTCGTCTGCCTCATGGCTTCGGTGCTGGCCACCTCCAACTCGCCGGCCGTCCTCGTCGCCATGCTCAGCGAACTGCGCAGCCGCGGACCCATGTCTGAAACCGGCCTCGCCGTCACCGTCGTCAAAGACCTCGTCGTGGTTGTGCTTTTCACCATCGCCAGCGGCATCGGCGTGAGTCTCCTGCTTGGCGGCGAGGCGGCGTCGCAGGGCACGATTGTCAGAGACCTCGCCTGGCACCTGCTCGGCTCGGTCGGCGGCGGCGCGCTGCTGGGCGCTCTCATGTCCACCGTCCTGCATCGCCTCAGCCGGCACATGCTCCTGTTCGTGCTGGCCATGTCGCTGGGCATCGTGCTCGTGAGCGAGTCGGCTCACTTCGAGCCGCTGCTCGTCGCGCTGTCTGCCGGGTTCATCCTTTCCAACCTCTGGCCGGAGCAGAGCGAAAAACTCTTCCACTCCGTCGAGGAACTCTCCCTGCCGGTTTACTGCATCTTCTTTGCCATCGCCGGGGCGAAAATCGATCTCGCAGCCCTGCGCGAACTCTGGCCGCTCGCGCTGGCGCTGGTCACTCTGCGATCGGCGGCCGTGTGGGCGGGGATCACCCTGGGCAGCCACGCCTTCCGCATGCCCACCCCAGCGCGGAACTGGATCTGGACGGCATTCATCCCGCAGGCCGGCGTCTCGCTGGCCCTGGCGACCACCATCGAGAGCCTCTTTCACGACTTCGCATGGAGCGCCAGCCTTTCGAGCCTGCTGCTGGCGACGATCGCCATCTTCGAATGCTTCGGCCCGATCCTCCTGCGGCTGGGCCTCATCAAAGCCGGCGAAGCCAGCGGCTGAGCAGCCGCGCAAAGCGCCATGAGGGAAACCGGCTCCACCGACCTGCTCTCTCCTGCTCAACTCTCTGCTTTCAATGCTCTCGGCGCAGCCGCGCCGCACTCCGGGCATACGACGTGATCCGTGCCGCGCAGGTCGTAGCCGCATTTGGCGCACAGGCCGGGAGCGCGGCGGCGGTCGCGGTACCATAGGCACATCGCGAGAGCGCCTGTCGGTGCTGAAAGGACCCAGACTGGAACGGACACCTCGAATCCGGCAACCGGGGGGGCGGAGTGCCGGCGAAGCTCGAACCACCATCGAATCACCGGACGATCATTCGTTTCGATAAGGAGCCCGTCGTCACTCCAAGCGCCGGGCGGTCTCAACCAGCCGAACTCAACGCGGCCTTCCACGACGGCAACGTAGGTATTGTCTGTCAGCGGGCTCCCAACCAGCACTGACGCACTCCCCACCCACACGACCAGCAGCAGCACGGTCGTTGCCGTGCAGCCCCACTTCAGGATGCTCCGCAGCCGCCGCTTCATGTTCTACCGCTCAACTCTCGCGGCGCCGCCGCGCCGCACTCCGGGCACACTTTGTGGTTCGCCCCGCGCAAGTCGTAGCCGCACTTGCGGCACAGACCAGGCGCGCGACGGTGATCGCGAAGCCACAGAACGGCCGTTGGGATTGCGACAGGCA
>CAUJHZ010000070.1 GCA_963205185.1 Planctomycetota bacterium
TTTTCGCCGTGGTTTGACGGGAATGATGGGCTCGATCAGGTTCCACAGTTCATCATCGAGAAGCGGCTTGGCCATGTGCGTGCCTCCTTGCACTGCACGGCACTTAGCAAGCCGCGTGCCATTGTGTTAGGGGCTCTTAGCCGGAGACCCTGCCGCTGCGCCAGGAGCGCCTCGGAAGAGTCTCTCGTGTCGCGGGAGGCCCGTATTCTGCCCCGGAGCCGCTCCGCGTGCGCCGGAGGTTCTTATTCGTCGCGGGAGAGTCTCCCCGTGCGCCGGAGATCCTTATTCGTCGCCGGAGACTCTAAATCGTCGCCGGAGACTCTAATTCTGCGCCGGAGACTCTAAATCGTCGCGGGAGACTCTTATTCTGCGCCGGAGATGCTTCTGGGCGCATTTCTGTGCCATTTTGAGCCTCTTTGCCGCCATGTGCTGGATTGCCGCGCTCCGCGGGCCGACGTTGCGGTATGCCGATGACGGCGTGACACGGCGATGGACGGGGGTCGATAGCGCGACATCGCGTCTTCGCGACTCCCCCTCGTCCATTCACCCCATCACCCCGTCATGGCCTCACGCCGCCGCGTCATCAGTGGGTACGACCCGGCCCAGCGACGATGAGCGATTCAGTTCGCAGACCATCTGTCAGGCCCCAGCAGATCCCGCAGACGATCACGCGATGCGTGCGTTGCGATCCGATCGCGGGTAGCATACAGCATGAGTGATGATCGCGCAGACGCGAAGGAAGCTGCCATTGAGATTCCGCTGAACAAGGTCGCAGTGGCTTCCTTTGTGGTATTTGCCGTCTTCATGACGGCTGCCGGCATCTGGATGATCATCGTGGCTTCAAGCCTCGTGTTCTGGGCGATCGGCGTCATTGGCGGCGTGTTCTTCGGCTGCTTCACCGTTTTGGCGGTGGCCCGGCTGTGGGACTCGCTGCCGGGCCTGACCATTGACTCACTTGGAATCTCGACCGTTCGAGTCTGGTCTATGCCGGACGCGTCCAGTGGGACGAGGTACTTTCGATCAGGCCGACTCGTATGTACGGTCAGAAGATGTTTGTATTCGTGTTGCGCGACCACAAGGCCTTCTGCGCACGGTTCAGCGGGATTACTCGGCTTGGCTTCGCCGTCAATCCCTGGATTACAGGCGGGTCGTTCGCCGTGTCATCGCAATTGCTCCAAATTGACTCCGCGAGTCTCGCCGATCTTCTCTTGACAAGTAGCCCCGGACCGTAGCGTCGGGAGGGCGGCAGTTCCCTCGGCTCGGACTTGGCACAAGTTTCACGCACAGCCCGACGGCTCGTCAACACAAAACCGCCGCGCGGCGACACCTCGTACCATCCCGCATGCCAACCGTCATCCACCAGATGCTGCGCGGCCAGTACGAAGCCGCCCTGTCCATGTTCAAGGACGCCCTCGCCTCGTGCCCGGCCGAGCACTGGGAGAGGAAGGTGGCCAACTACCCGGTCGGCGTCGTCGCGCTCCACACGCTGATGTGGACCGATGTCTACCTCGGCCGCAGCGGGAAGGAGTTCGTGTCGCACGAGTTCGTGATGGAGGGTCGCGGCCGGCCGTTTGGTCAGCCGCTGCCCGAGGGCGAACTGCCGCCGGGGCTGAGGCAGTCGCGGGCGCTTGAATACGCCGACTACTGCCTGGCGAAGGTGCGCCGCGTGCTCGCGGAAGAGAGTGAGGCGGACCTGGCGGGCGAGAGCGGCTTCGGCCGACCCTTCAGCCGCGCCGAGATGCACCTCTACAACATCCGCCACATCCAGCACCACACGGGCGCTCTGTCCGCCCACATCCGCCGCCTCGTTCCCAAGTTTCCCGAGGAGGGCATGGGCTGGATCAGCAGCGGGACGGTGCGCGAGTGAGAGTCGATGCCGGTTGCTGATGCCTCTTGCGCAGGTTTGCAGCGCCTCGCCCGGCCTGAAGATCCCCCTCCAACCCCGGTGGGATGCGCTCCCAAGGCGTCGCTTATCCCACCTGCGCCATCACGCCCTTACTCTTCAACCGGCAGTCCCGCTTCCTGCCATGCATCGACCCCGCCCTTGAGGGCTTTGGTGTTCGTGTAGCCGCGATTGTGGTACTGTTCTGCCCGACCGGCAGAGGTGTGCTCCTCCTGTCACGCGCAGTAGAAGATGATCTCCTGGTCTTTGCGGATGGAGTCGGCCTGCGATTCGAAATCCTGCAGCGACATCGCCCCCTGCAGGTGGTTCTGCTCGAACTTTCCCGGCTCATCGTAAGCGCACACGAGCACAGCCGCGCCGGACTGCACATCCCGCCGCGCCTGATTGACATCGATCCGCTCTGCGTGGTATGCCATGATGATCTCCTTTCCGGGCCGCGAGGCAGCCTTTGCGCGGCTGGAAGAGAATTATGATGGATGCACGTGAATCAGCGATGAGTTGCATGTGAGATCGGCTTCACATCCGAGCAGTGAAGCAATTGTCTGCTCCACGGCGAAGGCACGAAGGCGTGGCCCGCCGGTCGCAGAGCCTCCCTCTGGACCACGGCACCCGCTTGGACTCCGCCAGGCATGTCGCGCTGGCCGCGCTGTTTGCCATTCGGCCCTCACCCCAGCCCTCTCCCAAGGGGAGAGGGAGGCTGCGGACAGCGGCTAGGATTGTCCCATGCCGCACAGCCCCAACGACATGATCGCCGCCGTGACTGTGTCGATGAAGAAGCGCACCGGCCGCACCGTCGAACAGTGGGTCGCGCTGGTGAAGAAGAGCGGCGTCGATCCGCTGGATCAGAACGCGGTGCGCCGGTGGCTCAAGAGCGAGCACGATCTGCCGCAGAATTCGCGCTGGGCGATTGCCGATGCCGCCGCGCGGGCTGCGGGCTGGGAGCGGCCGGATGTGGAGCAGTACATCGATTCGCAGTACGCCGGCGACAAGGCGGCGCTGCGACCGATCTTTGACAAACTCCGCACGACCATCGAAGGCTTCGGCGATGACATCAGCGTCGAGGGGCGCTCATCCTACACGCCGTTCGTGCGCCGGCGGCAGTTCTGCGCCATCGCCGCGACGACGAAGACCCGCATCGACGTCGGGCTGAAGTACACCGATGCGCCCAGGTCCGCACTGCTCACTCCCGCCAAGGCGCCAGGCCAGGCGACGCACAAGTTGTCACTGACCAAGGCGTCGGAGATCAGCGCCGAGGTGAAGAAGCTGCTCAAGGTGGCGTACGAGCAGAGCAGCAGCGACTGAGGAGGACGTCATGACCGACGAATCCATGCAGGAAGCTATCGAAAGCGTGACTGGGCAGATTCGGCGCGAAGTGTTCGCTGCGTTCATGCCGCTGAACGAGATTGTGCCGGCCGCTCTCGAGACGGTCGACGACGAGTGCGACACCGAGACGCTGCGGCCGATCGCGTCTCGCATCTTCGACGAGGTGCTTGCCGAGTACCGGTCACAGATGGCTGTGTGGCCCGGCGTGACCGACTGTGATCGTTTCGATGCAGCCTGTGAGGATCTTGAGGAGGCCGGTATCGTGTGCAGACAGAACTATCTCTGCTGCGGCACGTGCGGTTGCGGCGCGATTATGCAGGAGATGGAGGCCCAGCGAGACAGAGGGCGCGAGGTCGTCGGATACCTCTTCTACCACGAGCAGGATACGGACGGCGCCCTGGACGGCGAGGGTGTCTATTTGAATTACGGCTCGGTCCTCCGGGGCGACGATGCCGCCGTTTCGATCGGCCACCAGATTGTCGCCGCGATGCGGGCGCGGGGACTGCGTGTGGTCTGGAACGGCTCGATCGAACAGCGAATCCACGTTGCACTCGACTGGAAGCGGCGAAGAGGCGATTGCTGATCCTGTGGGATGAGACGCGTCGATGACGATCGGCGTGCGCCGGTCGCCGATTCTCGTGCTCATCGAAGTCGCCAGGCGCTGGCGCAGTACAACCCGCCGCACCGACGCCGCGGCGGTATGATCTCCGCATGGCAAGGCGCATCATGTTCGGTGTGGCGGTGGTGATCGCCCTCTGCTGGGCCGCGAGTTACTGGCGGCCGGGCACGCGGCGGCCGATGGGTGATTTGAATCGCGTGCAACTCATCGATGGCGCGATCGTCTGGACCAGCCGGCCGCTGGGCGGCAGTCGCATTCTGTACAACGGCTCGCAGCGGTTTCTCCGCACGTTGTGGTGGACGGACTGGTCGTTCACCGGCGCGCGGCTGACGGCGGGCGCAACGACGACCAGCGCGTATGTGTTGCCGCTCTGGCTGCCACTGCTGGGCGCAGTCGGCGTGGCGATGCTGCTGCCGCGGGGCGGATTTGCTGCGGGCCGTTGTGCGGCCTGCGGCTACGACCTGCGCGGCGCGGCGCACCCGGCGTGCCCGGAATGCGGCGGGCGGGTCGACGACCGGAGTACCGCGTCTGGAGGAGCGGCGTGAATCACAGCACTGCATTTGTGCTCATCGACTGCCAGGTCGGCCTGCTCGAAGGCGACTGGCCCGTCGTCGGCGTTGCAACGCTTCTCCCGCGCTGGGTCGATCTTCTCAAGCGCGCCCGAGCCGCGGGCGTTCCCGTCATATTCGTCCGCCACGGCGAAGGGCCCGACACGCCGCTGGAGCACGGCACGTCGGGCTGGCAGCTGCATCCCGCGATCGGCGCCCACGCGGACGATGCGTACTTTGACAAGACCACCTGCGACACGTTCGCCTCCACGCCGCTCGCCGAGGAGTTGGAGAACCGCGGCATCAATCATCTCATCATCGCCGGCCTCGAAGGGCCGCACTGCGTTCGCGCCACGACGCTGGGCGCGCTGCAGCGCGGCCTGAAAGTGACGCTCATCAAAGACGGCCACGGCACGTACAACAGCGAAACGCAGACCGCCGAGCAGATCACCCGGGCGATCAACGAAGAGCTTTCCGATCGCGTGACACTTGTTGCGGCGGCGGATGTCCGCTTCGATGCACCATGAACCCTCTGCGCACCTACGACTATCTCGTCCTCGCTCGCGGCCGGCTCTTCGGTGCCGTGCGCCTGCTCAGCGACGAGCAGTACCGCCGGAGATTTCCCATCGGCCCGGGCTCGCTTGCCGCGGTGCTCACTCACACCTTCATCAGTGAGTGGTATTACATCGAGCGGCTTCAGGAGCGTGCGGTGCCGGAGTACAGCGCGTGGGAGATCCGGGATGAGAATCCGCCGGTATTCGCCGTGCTCGAAGCGAAATGGAGCGAACAGGCCGGCCGGACGCGCACGGCGATCGAGCGCGAGCGCAACTGGGATCGGGTGATCGAGTATCGCGCGCTCGCTCCCGATGAACCGCCGACGATTGTGTCCGCCAGCGCCGGCGATATCTTCATCCAGCTGGCGCTGCACGAGGTTCACCACCGGGCCCAGGCGCTCAACATCCTGCGCCAGCTCGGTTCGCCAATCAAGGATGACATCGACTTCAACGCCCTCATGTATCAGCGTCGCAAGGGCTGATCGCTGGCCGAAGTTTGCCGGGAGCCGCCGCCATATGAAGAAGACCAGACCCGCCGCCGATCCCGACGCGTACGTCGCCGCACTCGACGGCTGGCGGCTGTCGCGCGTCAGGTCGCTGCGCACGGCGGTGCGCAACGCGGCGCCAGGGCTCGAGGAAGTCATCAAGTGGGGGCACCTCGTGTATTTCAGCAACGGTCCGGTGCTGCTCATCCGCGCGGAGGATGAGCGCGTGCTGTTTGGCTTCTGGCGCGGCAGGAGGCTCAACGAGATTGAGCCGCGCCTCAAGGGCGGCGGCAAATACGAGATGGCCACGCTGGAGATGCGGCAGGAAACGAAGATCGACGCTGCAACGGTGCGCCGCCTGGTGAAGCGGGCCGTGGCGCTCAACAGCGAACTCGGCAACCCGCAGGCGGCCGCGCAGACGAAGAAGACGGAAGGCGGATCGACGGCCGGCCGCACACGAGATGCATCGGCAAAGCGCGCGTCGAGTGGCGCGCGGGCAAGACCTGGCTAGAGTGTGACTGAACCAAGGTCATGCAGTTCATAGCCATCATCCTCCTCTCGATCGGCGCCGCGGTCGGTTATGGCATCATTCACGATCAAATCACCGCGCGCATCTGCGTCGAGTATTTCACCATCGGCCACCCGCCTGTCTTCAGTACGGACGATCCGACGCTGCTCGGAATCGGCTGGGGGATCATCGCGACGTGGTGGATGGGCGCACTTCTCGGCCTGCCCCTGGCTGTGGCCGCCCGCGTGGGGAAGCGGGCGAAACTCGATGCGCGGCAACTGCTGCGGCCAATCGGCGCGCTGCTGCTCATCATGGCCGTATGCGCGATCGCAGCCGGCGCGATCGGCTGGTTCGTCGCAGCCAGTGGTTGGATGATCCTGGTCGAACCGCTCGCCTCGCGCATTCCGGCGGAGAAGCACGTCGCGTTCCTGATTGACGGCTGGGCGCACAGCGCCAGTTATGCCGTCGGCTTCTTCGGTGGCGTGTGGCTGATCATCGCGACGTTTCGCCGCCGGGCGCGGATGGCAAGGGCGGACTTGTGAGAGCAGTTGTCGATCCGCGGTTGGATACTCGCACCGCCGGCGCGCTCATTCATGTTCTTCATCTTCCCGTTCCCGATCGATCTCACCGATCGGACGACTGGCGCGCTCATGTTCGGACTCACCGAATTGCAGTGCGGTGTCGAGCACTGGAATCCTCGCGGTCTGTGTCGCCGGGTCGTATCGCGCCAGCAGCATCGCGATCCAGCCCAGCGTGAGAAGCACCATCACGGCGCCCGCCAGTGGCCTCGCTGAGCGAATTGCGGCCGACGCATCCGCGAATCTGAAGCCGTGCACCATACTTGCAGCGATGTTCTCGCGATGCCGCACACTGTGGAGAGCGATGCCCAGAAGGTGACTCACGACGACCGCGAGCATGAGGTATGCCAGCACTTCGTGTACCTCTTTCACGCCTTCGTTACCCATGCCCAGCAGGATCCCCGTCGCGGTCAGAGCCGCCACAATCAGCGCCATCGCCAGGGCTGCGTACGCTGAGCCTGGATTGGCGCCGACGTAGGATCTGGCCCGTCCAGTCAATGCGCCGACGAGGTAAGTCACAAGCGAGCGCGGGCTGAAGGCGAGCGAGCCGAAACGAGCGTAGCGCGTGCCGATGAACGCCCAGATCACGCGCAACACGACGAGAAACATGAGCACCAGCCCGATGATCGCGTGATAGGGAAACACGGGGCTGTCTTCATCGAGACCCAGGGCAATGATCGCCGCGGCCGCGAATCCGGCTGCAAAGAGCCAGTGGAACAGTCGCACGGGAAGATCCCAGACAAGCGCGCGAGACGGATTCATGACTGAACCTCCCTCTCGCACTTATACGGTACGGGCGGGCTTGAGTGAACGGGGAAATGGCCCCCTTTGCTCGTATCGCTTTGCGGCATCAACCGGTTGCTTCCTTCAGCGTGGAACCTGCCCGCCCACCACGAACGGGGGGATCTCATCGCCGGCCCGCGCGCCTGGGCGCTGGGGCGCCAACCTCGAAAAGGAGAGAATCACGGCCATGGTCAGACCATCGATCGTTCCGTGTCTCTGGTTCGACAAACAGGCCGAACAGGCGGCGAAGTTCTACACGTCGATCTTTCCCAACTCGCGCATCGGCGCGATCAGCCGCTACAGCGAGGCCGGCAAGGAGATCCACGGCCGCGAGCCGGGCTCAGTGCTCACCGTTGCGTTCACGCTCAGCGGGCAGGAGTTCATCGCGCTCAACGGCGGGCCGCAGTTCAAGTTCAACGAATCGATCTCATTTCAGATCATGTGCGATGATCAGAATGAGGTTGATCACTACTGGGAGCGCCTCAACGAAGGCGGCGTGCCCGAGGCGCAGCAGTGCGGCTGGCTCAAGGACAAGTTCGGCGTCTCCTGGCAGATCGTGCCGCGCCGCTTCATGGAACTCATCACCGATCCGGACAAGGCCAGGGCGGAACGCGCTTTTCTCTCGATCATGGATATGAAGAAGCTGGACATCGCGGCGATCGACAAAGCCGCAGCAGGGTGAGAGGAAGGCATCGAGGCGGCGAGCAAGCGAAGCGGCGCGTGCTGCGAAACAGTGAGTCTCTCCACGTTGTGTCTTCTGCCTCTTTGAGGCAACGCCGCATTCCGTTAGAATCTGGTCGCTGATGGCTCTCAATCTTCAGCCCAACCTCATTGGCGAACGCATCGAACTCCGCCCCATGCGCGAGAGCGACTTCGAAGCGCTCTACGCCGTTGCATCCGACCCGCTCATCTGGGAGCAGCACCCGCACCACGACCGCTGGCGGCCGGAGGTGTTCCGCGCCTTCTTTGACAAGGGCCTGCAGTCCGGCGGCGCGCTGGTTGTCATTGATCGCGCAACTGGCCGCATCATTGGATCATCGCGCTTCCATTCGCACGATGAAGCCGACGGCGGCGATCTCGAAATCGGCTGGACCTTTCTCGCCCGCTCGCACTGGGGCGGCTCTACCAACCGCGAGATGAAGCGCCTCATGCTCGAGCATGCGTTCAACTACGTCGATCGCGTCATGTTCCTCGTCGGCGCTGGCAACATCCGTTCGCAGCGCGCGATGGAAAAGAACGGCGGCGTCCGCACCGGTACGCGCCCCGACCACCTCGGCCGCGAGCATGTCGTTTACAAGATCGAAGTTTGCACGGAAAGGCGTGATTGAGTCACACAGAGGATGATCAACGTTTCAGAAACGGGTCACGATTGCACTCTGGGCGTTGGGTATTACTATCGTTGGGTGTCTATGCGGCGCGCAGGTGGCGATCAACATGCTGTGGCGCATCGACTTTACTCCGATGCCGTTCGATGCGGAGGTCTGGCGTGCGACTCGCTCTGAAGACTCACATGACTCCGTTCGGCTGCGGATGGTCGATGATTTCCTCGCCACGCACACTCCAGTTGGAAAGAGTCGAGAGGACATTGTGGTGCTTCTCGGCGAGCCGGATGACACCACCTACTTCTCGAACTTCGATCTGGTCTACCACCTCGGCCTCGAGCGAGACTCCGCCTTTCCGATCGATTCCGAATGGCTCGTGATGCGGCTGGACCGCAACGGTCTTGTGACTGAAGCCCTGCTCGTAACGGATTGAACAAAATGCCTGAACCCACTGAAGACCATTGCGAGCGTTGCGGCCGACTTGCTCCCGGCCGGCGCAAGCTCATGTTCTATCGACTCCTCGAACGCTTTCCCGAGTCTCCCATCGCGCGCGACTTCTTCTGCTTCCGCTGCATCCGGATCATGCGCCTTTACGCGATCATCGGTTTCACGCTTCTCGCCGTCGTCATTGGCGCCATCATCGTCGCGGTGATCCGGACCACCGCGACCATGCCGACTCCTTGAGCGACAGGCGTATGGAGCAAAGAATACAGAATGCAGGATGAACCACAGAGGCGCCGAGACACAGAGAAGCCAGAAGAGCGGGATGCGCTGACCGACAGGATCATCGGCGCCGCCATCGAAGTGCATCGAGTGCTGGGGCCGGGCTTGCTCGAATCCGCTTATGAAGGATGCCTCGCCTGGGAACTGGAGCAGATCGGTCGCACGATCGGCCGGCAGATCGAATTGCCCGTCGTGTACAAAGGCGTTCGACTCGACTTCGGCTACCGACTGGATCTTGTGGTTGACCAGCAGGTCATCGTCGAAGTCAAAACGGTCGAGAAGCTTGCACCTGTTCACACCGCACAGATCCTCACATACTTGCGCCTGACCGGAATTCGCACGGGACTTCTCCTCAACTTCAATACAGCCGTCCTGCGCGACGGCATCAAGCGCATCCGCCTCTGAACTAGTTCTTCTGGCTCTCTCTGTGCCTCTGTGTCTCTGTGGTCAAATATGATTCGGATCTAGTTGAACCAGAACCCCCAGCGGAACACGCGGCCGTTGAACGCGTCCTCCATGCGGCCCCACAGTCCCGGCTTGGTCAGCGTGCCCTGCTCGAGGTACGGCGCCGCCCCCGTGCCCTGAATCCACAGCACCAGGTCAAACCGCCGCGGCTCGGTGAACACGCGCTTGAGGTTGATGCCCGTGCCCTCGGGCCGGTCGTCCCACTCGGGCATGCGCCAGAAGCGCACAAGCCGCTTGCCGTCGAGAACGAGATCGGCTTCATCGAGGAACATGAGCCAGGTGTCGCGGATCGCCGGCGTCACCTCCGCGCCGGGAATGACCGAATTCTGAATCGAACTCGGAATCCACTCGCGGTCGTTGTCCGACTCGGCGTCGATGTGCGTCCACATTTCCCGACCCATCGCGATGACCGTCTTGAGGTGCTCGTGCGCGCTGAGCAGGCGCTGAGGCTCGCGCACGTCGAACTGCATCAGATGGAAGAACGCGATCCAGTCGGAAACCGGCATCCACTCGTAGTCGCGGTACTCATACTCCTTCTGCAGGAAGGGAAACGGCGTCTGAGGCTTGGCGAACGCGAGGTGCGAGCAGTGGTTGAAGAGCGCTTCGCGGTCGTGCGCCAGGGCGATGTCGGTCAGCGCCATGATGAAGTGGCAGTAGCCGCGCAGCCATGAGACGTCGGCGCGATCGAAGGCGATGGCGAATTCCGATGCGCCTTCCTCGCTCGCGTTGAAGCGGCCCTGGAATCGGTTGAACAGGGCCCAGATGGCCTCGCTGTCGTCGCCCTGGCCGTCGCCATTGATGTCGAGGCGCACCTGGCCGATGTAGACGCGCAGTTTCACGTGGTCATCGGTGATCTGGGCCAGCGTCGCTTCGCTCTTGGCCACCGCGGCCTGCCACGATTCGACCATTTCGTTGAGCTTGGCGTACGTAAGCTCCTCGGGCTGCGGGTTTTGTGGCACGGAGGATGGGCTGATGGGAACGACCCACTCCATAAACGGTGCGCCGCGCAGGAAGCCGTAGCGGTAGAGGTGGCTGAAGAGCACCTCGCCGCTGTGGAAGAACTGCGTCAGGCCCAGACCGAAGCGCACGTAATCCGAGCGCGGATGTTCCGCCAGATAGGCGCTCAGCGCTTTCTCCCCTTCGACGAGGCTCTCGCCGCCCAGCGCCGCCTTGACCAGCAGCACCTCCTGGTCGTTGGGAGTTTCGACGCGCTGGGCAGGTGCGGTAGTGCAGACTGCAAGAGTGCACAGGGCGGCAATCAACAGCGTAATGAAGCGTGACATGACATCTCTCCTTGATGATCCCAACCAGATGTGCCGGGGCCGAAATGGCTTGATGATGCTAGCCGGGGCAGCGGTGCGCGGAACATGGAGCATGCGGCCCTGTTTCGGCGGCGGTAAATGCATGTCCCCTCGAGCCGCAATCCGGACATGCACACTCGCCGCGGCGCGGGCATACTGAAACAGTGAAACTGCGAATTGGCAAGCTCGATCAGCGCCGTGCCGCACAGAAGCGGCCGGGCACCATTGTGTACCAAAGCCGCTTTGCGCGCCGCGATCGCCGCAAGTGGGTGTGCGGCTGCCTGACCGCCGTCTTGCTGCTAAACCTTGCGGCAGTGCTCATCTGGCAGGCGACCTCCCTCTCTCTCGACTCCAAGGCCGATTACGTCTTGGGTTTGCATGCCGTGTCCTGGTTTCCCGCGCTCCTGTGCCTCTTCGCGTCGATCATCCCGCAGTACACTCTGCGCATCTCGCGGCGCGGCATCGCCTATGCGTGCACGCAATGCGGCTGGCTTCCGAAAACCGCCAGTCGCTGGCGCGTGCAATGGTGGGAGATCGATGAGATCAGTTGGGGAGCTGGAAGATGTCGGTTGAAGTCGAGAAGCCGAACTCGATTACTGCATTATGCGCAGTTCAAGAAGTACGAGCCGCGCATTCCCGATGCGTTGGCGCTGCACTTGACGGAGCGTTTCGACCTGTCGAAAGGCACGGCGGAGGAGCGATTTCGCCGATACTGGAAGCACCGGAGTCTGTGGTGGAAGGTTCTCGACAAGCTGCTGCTGCTCGTCATTGGCCTCAGTTACGCTGTCATTCCAGGCCTCGTGGGATATGCATGCGGCCGAGCCGTTTGGCCGATCGTGCTGGCAGTTCTTTGGATGGGCGCGATCGTACTCGTCGTGTATCGGGAGAGAAGGTTTCAGGGCAGCTTTGGAATCCTGAAGCCCGTTCTGACCGCTGGACATAGTGTCAGTGGACCAGCCGGCGAACCAGGCGGCAGTGCAGACGGCAGGTGAGAGCACACATGAACCGCAAAGCCATCATCAGCCTTGTGCTGCTCGCACTCGCCGGCTTGGCGCTCCTGGCGTCTTCGAGCGCGGTCCGCGGCCGCGCCTATGGCGTTTACACGCGCCTGCGCGGCCGGGTCACGGTCGAGCAGCGATTGGCGGAACTCGGCCCGCGGGTGCGCGAAACCTTTGTTGCACAGTGCGCCGAGATGGGGGTCGCGTACCCGCCGGCGAGTCTGACACTGCTCGTGCTCAAACAGGAAGGTGTGCTCCAGATCTACGCGCCGACAGCCACCGGTGGAACGCAATGCATCGCAATCTATCCGATCCTCGGCGCGAGCGGCTCGCTGGGCCCGAAACTGCGCGAGGGTGATCGCCAGGTGCCCGAAGGTTTCTACCGCATCGTCAGCCTGAATCCCAACAGCCGATTTCACCTCTCGATGGAACTGAATTACCCGAACGAGTTTGATCGCCAGGCCGCGGTGCGGGACGGGCGCACGAATCTCGGCGACGACATCTTCATCCACGGCGGCGACGCTTCGGTCGGCTGCATCGCCATGGGAGACGCCGTCGCCGAGTTGCTCTTCGTGGCCGTCGCGGATGCGGGGCTGCAGAATTTGGAGGTCATCGTCGCGCCGCTCGATCTGCGCCTCGAGCCACTGCCGGCTCAGCTCGGCGGCGGCTGGCGCGATTTGCTCTACGCCCAGGTAAGCGAGAGGATGGCACATCTGCCGCTGCCATGAGAGAGGGATGGATGAACTGCAGACACAACGATGTTGTGCGGTCCGCCTTGGGGTTGGTGAGCATCGCCCTCTGCGGCTGCTCGCACGCGCCGCCTTACGCCGATGTTCATCCAGCGATCGAGTCCTTCGAGCCATTCGAAATCCCTTTGCAAGTCAATGAGCAGGGCGTCGCGACACTGACCGTCGAGACGTCTGCCGGGCCGCTGCAACTCATCCTCGACACCGGCGCCGACCAGGCCATGCTCATCCGTGCCGATTCTCCGGCAGCCGGTCAACTGGAGCAGGCCGGTACGGCGTGGAAGTCATACGGCAGCGGCAAGATGGTGCGCGCCGCCGTATATGCCATTGACGAAGCGACACTTGGCCCGCTGCACTACACCGGCGTGCGCGCTGTGTCTGAAGTGAGCGACTTTCCGGCGTTTCTACCGGGCGACGGCGTGCTCGGCCGGGGCTTGCTCGGTGAAATGACGCTCGACATCGACCTGCCGCGCCGCCGGCTCGGCCTTCTGCCCCCGGCCGCGCTGCCGAGTGATTTCAACGACGCCCAGTGGATCAAGGCGCCGCTTCTCGACTATCGCAACGGTCCGGTTGCAGCGGTGCACCTCGACGGCTCATCGCGCACGCTTCGCTTGGTCCTCGACACGGGCGCCATCGCGATCGGCCCGGAGGGCTCGTATGGCGTCGTCGAACTTCCGGCCGACCTCTCGCCGGCGCCGGATCGCGTCGAAGGACTTCCGGTGTACCGCGCGCGATCCGTCCGTATCGGCGGCTCTGACATCGGCCCGATGAACTTCTTTGTCGTGAACCATCCCCAGCCGCCCGGCACGCACGGCTTTCTCGGCAATGCACTCTACCGCCAGCATCGCGTGCTCATCGTGCCCGCGAGTCGAATGGTTTGCATCCAGCGGGCCGGCGATAGTCGCTAGCCGCCGGAGCGCGTTTCCGGCGTCCATGTTCAGATCTCGTGAATCTTCGCCCGTTTTGGCAAAATATCCGCTCAAGCGAATATAGTGGTCCATGCCGACCGGGGTCTCCGCACCCGGCGCGGCTGCCGGACGCGTGCATTCGTCGCGTCGTCGTTTTGCGCCTGCCGCGCCTGAAGGGAGCCGCCATGAGCCGCCCGCACGTTCTGTTCGTCTGTACCCACAATTCGGCCCGCAGCCAGATGGCCGAAGCCTGGCTGCGCCATCTCGCGGGGGATCGCTTCGAGGTGCGTAGCGCGGGCGTCGAGCCGGGCGTACTCCATCCGCTCACGGTCCAGGTCATGCGCGAAGCGGGCATCAACATGAACGATCACCGCGCCAAGGGCATCAGCGAGTTCCTCGGCCGTTGGAACGTGAACTATCTCATCACCGTCTGCGACCGCGCCGCCCAGTCCTGCCCGACGGCCTGGCCCGGTCTCGTCACGCGGCTGCACTGGTTCTTTACCGATCCTTCCTCTGCGACCGGCACCGATGAGCAGCGCCTCGAAGTCTTTCGTCGCGTGCGCGATGAGATTCGCCGGCAGATCGAAACCTGGCTGAGTGAGACGGTCGACGCAAGCGGCGCTGCTTCAAGCGGGCAGCGCGCATGAATCACCTCTGGCGCCGCACTTTTGCAGAGGGCATGGCCACGTTCTGGCTCGTCTTTGCCGGCACGGGAGCGATCACCATCGATGCGCTGCACGAGGGCGTCGCGAGTCACGTCGGCGTGGGCCTGGTCTTCGGACTTGTGGTCATGGTGATGATCTACTCGATCGGCGAACTCTCGGGCGCGCACCTCAATCCGGCAATCACACTGGGCTTCTTTCTCGCCGGGCGCTTTCCGCTGCGCGAAGTGTGGTTCTACGTCGCGGCCCAGTGCATCGGCGCCGTGGCTGCCAGCGGTGTGCTGAGGCTCATCCTGCCCGATGCGCCGACGCTCGGACAGACCGCGCCTTCAGGCTCCTGGAGCCAGGCGTTCATTCTCGAGATCTTCCTTACTGCCATGCTTGCGTTTGTTATCCTCTGCGTGGCGACGGGTTCCAAGGAACAGGGCATCATGGCCGGCATCGCCATTGGCGGCGCCGTCGGGCTCGAGGCGATCTTCGCCGGGCCCATCAGCGGCGCCTCGATGAACCCCGCGCGCTCGCTCGGGCCGGCTGTTGTCGCCGGTGACATGAGCAGCCTCTGGGTGTATCTCGTGGCGCCCGTCATCGGCGCCGCGCTGGCGGTGGCGATGTGGCGAGCGGTCGTGGCGAACCCGCGAGACTGATCGGCAGGCACCGCGCCCACCATCCTCCTATCCTGATTCACTCCGTGCTCTTCCCTCGACCCTGAGTCGCGCGGGACCGAAGGGCCGGGGCTCCGTGGTGAAAAAGGATCGGCTATGGCCTCGCACGACACTTCAAAGAAGAACACCGACTTCATCTCCTGGAATCTCGCATCCTGGGCCGCCGGCTTGACGTACGAGAGCCTTTCGCCCGACGCCATCCAGAGCGCCAAACTGTTCCTCTTCGACTCGCTCGGCTGCGCCCTGGGCGGGTCGCAGCAGCACGATGTGCACATCGCCCTCGAACATTTCAAGGAGATGGGCGGCCGTAGCGTCTGCACGGTGTTCGTCGATGGGTTTCGCACAAGCCCCGTGGATGCGGCGTTTCTCAACGCGCTGATGATCCGCGCGATGGATTACAACGACATCTACTGGAAGGCCGATCCCGCGCATCCTTCCGACATCATCCCGGCGCCGCTGGCGATCTGCGAACTCAAGGGTCTGACGGGAAGAGACCTCATCCTCGGCATCGTGATCGCGTACGAAATGGAAATGCGCCTGGCCGAGTTCGCCGAGCCGGGCATCCGCGAATACGGCTGGCACCACGCGACGATCACCAGCATCGCCTCGCCCATCGCCGCCGGCCGCATGTTTGGCCTCAAGCCCGAGCAGATCCAGCAGGCCATCGGGATCAGCGCGGCCCCGTCGATGTGCCTCGGCGCCGTCACCGCCGGCAAACTGACGAACATGAAAAACACCGTCGACCCGCTCGCCACGCGCTGCGGCGTCGAGGCCGCAATGCTCGCGCAGCGCGGCTACACCGGGCCCGAGCACGTCATCGACGGCAAGGAGGGTCTGACGCACTGCTTTGGCAAGTTCGGCGGCAAATTCAATCTCAACATGCTCACCGACAACCTGCCCAAGTGCGGCGGCTGCCACTACAAGATCACCGACTGCGGCATGAAGTCCTTCCCCATCGAGGCCCTCAGCCACGCGCCGCTGACGGCCATGATGAAATGCGTTAGCGAGAACAACATCAGCGCCGCCGACGTCGCGGAAATCAAAGTCGAAGTCATCGCCCGCGCCGCCGATATCCTCGGCGACCCGGCCAAGTATCGGCCGACGGGCAAGGAGACGGCGGACCACTCGTTGCCCTATTCGCTCGCGGTCGGCCTGGTCGATGGCATGGTCACGCCGCTGCAGTTCAAGCAGGAGCGCATCGACGACCCGAACCTGCGGCCGGTGATGGACAAGATCAAGGTCGTGCCCAACGACGAGTTCGAATCGCTCTTTCCCAAGTTTCAGCCCAGTCGCGTGACGATCACGCTCGGCGACGGCCGAACATTCAGCAAGCGCGTCGATGTCCCCAAGGGCGACCCGCGCGACCCGATGACGGAGGATGAGATCGCCGTGAAGTTCAACGCGCTGGGCAGGGATGTGGTGGGGGAGGAACGCTGCGCTCAACTGCGCAAACTCATCATGAGCCTCGATGAGCACAACGACGTCGATGCCCTGATCGATCTGATGAAGGCATAACCTCAGGACACACAGGCGCGGAGGAGTTCCAACCCCGCTTGCGCCTTCGCGTTCGCTGGCGCGAACGAGAATCATGACTCCAGCCGAATTCACCACCTTCTTCCACGAGCAGCGCGCTTCCGCGATCCTCCGCACCGACCTGCCCGATGCGGTCGCACCCGCGATGGACGCCGCGATCCGCGCCGGCTTTCGCATCTGCGAGTTCACGCTGACGGTTCCGCATGCCTTCGAGCACATCGCGGCATTCTCGAAGCGCGATGGCATCGTCGTCGGCGCCGGCACCGTGCTCACGGTCGCGGACGCCCGCCGGGCCGTCGAGGCCGGGGCGCGTTTCCTCGTGTCGCCCGTCGTTGATGAAGCCGTGATCGAGGAAGCAAGCCGGCTGGGCGTGGCCGTCATGCCCGGCACGCACACGCCCACCGAAATGCTCCGGGCCCATCGCGCGGGGGCGGCCCTTCAGAAGCTCTTCCCCGCCCCCGGCATCGGACCGGCGTATGTCAAGGCGTGCCTCGGCCCGATGCCGTTTCTGCGCATCGTGCCCACCAGCGGCGTCGATGCCTCCAATGCTGCCGCGTACTTCGCCGCCGGCGCGTTTGCAGTGGGCTTTGTCGCGCCGCTCTTCGACGCCGCCGACCTCGCCGCCGGCCGGTTTGCCCGCATCGAGCAGCGCGGCCGCGAACTGCTCGCGGCCTGCGCCCGCTGACTGCGGCGATCATCGAGGCTGGCTCATCGCCGGGCCCGAACCGATCGGCCGGTAAGGCTGCTCAATGCGGGTGCCCGAACGCCGCATGCTTGAGAACACGGTCAGGTTGACGAAGTGCATGAACCCGAGAACCAGCAGCACGAGACCGATCTTGGTGCTCAGCGACTCGATGCTCTCCGAAACGGTGCCGGGTTTGCTGCCGTACTTGAGCGCGAGGGTGATGTACCCGACGTTGATGAGGTAGAAACCCACGACGAGCAGGTGGTTGACCGAGTCGGCGAGCACTTCGTTCTGCCTGAAGGCATCCACCAGGAACACCTTTCCGTTTCGAAAGAGCGTTCGCGCGACCCAGACGGTCAGAACGATGCTGACCACCAGATAGATGATGTACGTCCAGACGACGAGGTTCATGATGTTCTCCTTTCGAGAACGGGGAGTGAGAGGAAGGGGTGATTCGGATGTAACTGTCGTGTCTGTACAAACAGAAATACGCGTCGAAATGAGAGAGCGGTGGCCACGTCACGCGCTGCCTCCCTTGAGCAGGCGGCGCACGCTCGATCCCATGCGAAAGAGCCTCAGCATCGCACCGCGCGGCAGGGCCCGCACCTGGCCGTACCAGCCGGTCATGGTCTCGAAAAAGCTGGCCATCTCCTCGAGCCGTTGCGTCACCACCGGCGAAGCAGCGCGATCGCGCGTTGACTCCCGCACGCATTCGCGCAGCAGCGCCAGCGTCGGATCGCACTCGCGCTTCTTTCGCTCATCCAGGATGCGCAGGAACATGTCCCACACATCGGTCATCGATTCGAAGTGGTCGCGGCGATCGCCGAGAACGTGGGTGAGGCGAACGATGCCCCAGCCCTGCAGTTCCCGCAGGCTGTTGCTCACGTGCGATCGAGCCACCCCGAGCGTCTCGCAGATCTCCTCGGCGTGCAGCGGCCGCTCCGAGAGATAGAGCAGGGCGTGGATCTGCGCCATCGTCCGGTTGATCCCCCAGCGCGATCCCATCTCGCCCCAGTGAAGTACGAACTTTTCGACCGTCGGTGAAAGCGCCATACCTTTCTCGCATTTCTGTCAATACAGAATAGAGTGGAATCGGGATGAAAGCAAGCACAAAGCGGCCCATTCCGGGCCGATTTCGCCGTCTCGGGGCGCGACCTGATCAGACGCGGCTGAGCCGGATCTCCACCCGCATGACCCTCGCCGCGTCGAGCATGCAGCGCATGTCCTGCTCGTTGCGGGCTCGGTCCGTTACCAGCCGGCCCTCGCCGGTGACCTGCAGCGCATCGCCGACGAACGGCCACGGCTCCACGCGCCACATCGCCTCATCCTGGCGCGTGACCTCGAGGTCGATCGTCCCCCCCTCAGTCCACGGCGCCGACTTCACTTCGCCTCGCTCCGACTCGTTCATGCACACGATCAGCGAGAGCCAGTCCCACGCGGCGATGAGCCGGCTCGCCCGCTCGATTGACTCCTCGCTCACCTTCTCGCCCCAGCCGTGGCCCGCGCGGAGCAGTTCGAGCCAGCGCGCCTGGGCTTGCTTCTCGGCTTCCAGGTACGCCAGCACCTGCGGCTCGCTCTGCACCTGCGCCAGGCTGTGAAAGCGCTCATAGAGCCCGGTGCCGTGGCGCGACACCAGCAGTGCCGCCAGCGTGCTCATGGCTTCGATGCGCTGGCCGGCGTTCGACCAGATCTCGAGGTGCGCCGCCGTCTCCAGTTCGAGAAAAGCGTGCGGCAGGCCGGTCCCTGCATTGAACGTCGGCCGCCGCTCCCAGTCCGTCCAGCCGACGTCGTGCTGCTCGGCCGCCAGCAGGATCTCGGCACGCGGCTCAAAATCGTCCGCCCACGCGCGGGCCATCTGCCCGCTCACCCACGCGTGCGCCGGTTGTGCCATCAATACGACGCCTCGCGCCGCTCGCCTGTGCAGCATGATCCGGCCTCCTGTTCCGCTTCATTCTACGGCCGTGCCTCTGTGAGCGCAGCGCAAGCAAAGGATGAGAAAGCAGACGCAAACCACACCCTTTGCTCACACGATGAGTTTCGCGCAAATTCTTCCCCGCCGGTTTGAGCACCGTCGAATCGACGCAAAACTGATGCGTTCGACGGCTGCGATGCTCCGATCCATGCCGCCGCCGTCGAACGGATCCGCCCGATCACGTTGATCGTCAACGCTGCGGATCGATGGGTGAGTGGTTGGAGCGGCGCTGCTCGCTCCCGAACCTGAAGGAGTCGAAATGAACAAGCACGTGAAAGGATCGATCCTGGTGTGCTCGGCCGTGGCCGCCATGGGTCATGTAGCCATCGCCGGCGACGGACCGGGCGACGCCGATGCGCGCGTCGCCGCGCTCGAATCGCAGCGCGAACAACTCGATGCGCAGATCAACGCGATGAAGCAGGGCGATCGCGGCGCCTGGCTCAGCGGCGCTCGCGCTGAAGAGGTCCGCGCTCTCGTGCGCGAAGTCATCGCCGAAAGCGAAACGCGATCGAGCCTCCTTGCCGAAGGCATGAACGCCGGCTGGGACAAGGGATTCTTCCTCAAGAACGACGACGGCACGTTCTCGCTCAAGATCAAGGGTCAGTCCCAGTTTCGCTACGTCTTTAACAGCAAGGACTCGCCCGACACCGAGGTCGCATCCTTCGAGATGCGCCGAGCCAAGCTCGAGTTCGCAGGCAACATCTACTCCAAGGACCTCAAGTACAAGATCAAGGGCGCCTTTGAACGCAACGGCGGCGCCTTCGTCCTCGAAGACGCCTACGGCGAGTACATCCTCGGCAACGGCTGGTCGTTCAAGTGGGGACAGTACAAGCCTGCGTTCATGACCGAAGAAACGATCAGCTCCTCCAAGCAACTCGCCGTCGATCGCTCGGTGGTCAACGAGATCACCAACCTCGGCTTCTCGCAGGGCGTCGAGTTGAGCTACGAAGGCGAGAGCATCGCCTTTGCCGCGGGCTTCACCGATGGCGCGACGCTGTCGGCCACCAGCGCGGCCGGAAATCGTTCCAACACCAACTTCAGCAACGACACCACCGAGTGGGCTCTCAACGCCCGCATCGACGCCCTGCTCGCCGGCACGTGGAAGCAGTTTGAAGACTTCACCTCGTGGTCCACCGATGAAACCGGCTTCAAGATCGGCGCCGGTCTCTTCTGGCAGGACGGCGAATACGGCACCGGCGCTCCTGATGAAGTCCAGTGGCTCCAGTGGACCGTAGACGCCCAGGCCGAGTTCGGCGGGGCCAATCTCTTCGGCTCGCTCGTCGGACGTCACAGCGACGCCAACATGACGGCCACCACCGACTTCGACCAGTATGGCTTCGTCGTCCAGGGCGGCTACCACATCGTGCCCGACAAATTTGAGATCTTCGGCCGCTACGAGTGGTTCGACTTCGACGGCGCCTTCGCCGATGACTACAACGCCGTTACCGTCGGCTTCAATTACTACTTCCACAAGCACGACTGGAAATGGACGACCGACCTCGTGTGGAACCTCGACCGCGTGCCCTTCAGCGTCAGCGGCGTGGGCCTGCTCAGCGACGGGGCGAGCGATGAAGACCAGATCGCGCTGCGCACGCAGGTGCAGATGCTCTTCTGAGCGGCTTTCGTTGAAGAGGCGCGTGCCTTGGGTCGATCACGACCACACGGCCGCATCTTCAACTCAGGATCTCGCGAGGCGCTCGTCTGACGACGGGCGCGCTCGCTTCAGCAAGCCGCGAGGCGCCGTGGGCTTCGCAACCACAATCCGCTTCTTCAACGGGCGAGTCCACCCGCCCGACGGCGCAGTCGACGGCCACCAACCACCGCCGGCTGCCCGTCTTTTCTGGCTCGGTCGCCCGGCTTCGCCCGCGCACTCCGTCGGCTCTATTCGAACTCGTGCACGACGAGTTGGCTGATGGCGCACTCGCTGGGCACCACGGCCTGGAAGAGGATGGTCTGGCCGCGAGCGATGAAGGGGACGGTTCGGGTGATGGTGGCGGTTCCGTTGCCGTCGGCGATGGCGGTGCCGATGATCGTCGGCTGATCGAGTTGCAGCGCATTCTGCTGGAGGTCGCAGCCGGGGATGCGCGTGCCGCCGCCGAATCTTGAGTAGAGGAATGTCACCCGCGCGCCAGGAGTCGCGTTGGTGACGGTCAGTGTGTTGACCTCGCCGGCGCGGCCTGGCGACGGCGCGAGCATCTCCATCGTCGCATCGATCGGCGTCATCAGAAATGCGATTCCAGCAACGATGTCACCAGGCGGATAGGCGGTTCCCGCGATTTCGCCGGCGTCGTTGATCTCCCATGCGTACTTGAGGCCGCCGATGCTGCGCAAACGAGGGGGTGCCAGCTCATCGAGGCGCTGCATGCCGCGGCCTTGCTCCCAAAGAAAAGCCCGAATGACACTGAAACCCGTGTTGCCAATTCCTACAACCTGTCCAGCGTTGTTGATGTCATAGGCTAGCGACTCCTGCGTTCTCGGGGTGCCCAGGTCGTAGATGCGGCCGTTGGCCCAGAGCGTGGCATGCATCCGGGTCGGCGTCGCTCGAGAGAACCCCACGATGTGCCCCAGATCATTGATCGCGTGCGCTTCCGACCACGAGTCGGGGTCGATAGAGCCCAGATCAACCAAGTTACCATCGCTCCACAAGAAGGCTCGAGGAACCCACGCTGGCGGAATGTTTTTGCCAGCCACGCCGACGACATCACCGTGGCCATTCACACCGTGCGCCATCGAAGAGCGTTCTGGTTCAAAGGTGCCCAAGTCTTCCATGACTCCGGCTCGCCATCGGAATGCGTGCTGCAGAGTTCCTTGGCCCGGAACGACCTCTGACCAACCGACGATCTCTCCAGATTCGTTGATTGCATTGGCTTGCGCACCGTCACCCCCGAGCGTGCCGATGTTCTCGATGCGACCATCCCGCCAGAGAAATGCGCCCCTTCTGCCATTCGGGAGTCTCGACCACCCAACAATCCAGCCATCGCCATTCACGGCGAGCGCGCTGCTGTCTGTGCCGCCGAGGGTGCCGAGATCGAAAGGCTCTTTATCGACCCACAGCGTCGCGTGAAAATCGTTGCCGGGAAGGAAGGCCTCCCCGACAACAAGACCGTTCTCACTGATACCGTGACTGAAACTGTCTTCACCACCCAGTGCCGGCATCCGGAAGAACGCAAACCGAGCCTCCGATTGTGCGGCCGCCGGATCAGCACCCATGAATGGGCCCAACATAACGACAAGCAGTCGCAGGCCCGCATTGTATTTCATTGTCCAATCCTCCATGGATTAGGAGAACAGCCGGCGCGGCTGTCGGGCCGCGCCGGCCGGAATTGACTGAATCGCTACTGGCAGCCGGGGCAGTTCGGACATCCCTGCCGATTCTGCGGGAACGTGATCACATCGTTCTCGGGCAGGAAAACGGGGCAGGAGAACGGGACCGGTACGATTGTTTGGCATGGCCTTCTTTCTTGCGGCACGATTGCGACCAGCGGCCGCGCCGGCAATGGAGGGCAGCACTTCGAGACGCTGCTCCAACCTACCAGCAGACGGCCGCATCGTCGAGAACAAAGCGATAAAGCGACACTCGATCAGGGTGGATTTCTCGCGTTGGAAACACGCGTTGTCGCAGGGTGAATTCCTCAACTGCAAGAGATGACTGGAGCCGCACCTGAACGGTCTGGTCCATCTTCAACCGCATCCGCGGCGGCGCCGGCGGCGTATGGTGAGGCAATCACCAGCCGCGTGGGGGGCAAGACGGAGGCGTGGCGCTCGCCGGCGCTGCCTGCGGCCCGCAGCGGCGACGGCGAGCCGATCCTGCAACTCGAATCGCACACCTGCGGCCTGCTGAGCCTGTCCGCCGCGTATGCGCTATATGGCCTCTCGCCGGAGGAAAAGAACCTCCGCTATCGCCTGGGCGTTGATGTGCCCGCCAGCCCGATCGACTCGACTTCGACGGGCACGCTGCATCCTGATCTGCTCCGCGTGCTCGTCCAGGACGGCTTCACATACGCGATGCCCTCTGTCTCGGCCGATGGGCGTGAAGCGATGGCGGCACACCTGCAGGGTGGTGATGTGGCGCTGCTGCTCATCCGCCGCCGCGAAACCGGCGGGTTGCACTGGGTGCTCTGCGATGCGATCGAGGGTGGCAATCTGCGCATCGTCGATTCGCTTCAGCCCAAGCCGACGGTCGAGCCGCTCGATGCCTACATGAACGAGTGCTTGCTCTCGATCGTTCTCATCTGGCCAGCCGAGGCGGGCGCTGAGGCCGATGTCCGCCAGGCGCATCGCGACGGCGCGGCGGAGTTGGTTCGAGTGAAGCGGCGGCTGGATGAACTCGAAGGGCCGCGGCATTGAATCGAGCCCTGCAGCGCCAGGTCGACACTCTGGGCCGCAGAAAAAGACAGGGCTCGCGGACGAATCCGCGAGCCCTGTGATTGAGTAGCGCTGCTCCAGCGCGGGGCTGGAGGAGTTTCCGCGATTACGGAATCTGAGCGACGTTGCTCGTGTCGCACGAAGGCACTTCGACAAGCTGGAGGTAGCCGCCGCAGGCGCCAGTGCCGGCCTGGCCGTTCACGCTGCCGCTGCCGCTGCCGGTGCCGATCGTGTTGACGAGGCGCAGGCCCTGCGTGCCGAGGCCGAGAGCCGTACCCTGGCAGGGACCGTTGGGGATGACGAAGGCGCCGGTGTTGAGCGCGAAGACGATGCCCTGCGTGGCGCTGGGGGTCGCACCGCTCCAGGAGACGGTCAGTGTGCCCGGGCACTGGCCGCTGATGCTCAGGAAGTAGCCGCCGGCGTTGCCGAAGCCAGCGCCGGTGAGGTTGATCGTGTAGACATCAGCGGTGGTGCCGGAGGTCGTCCAGCTGATGAGCGGGCTGCCGGCGCCGGGGCCATCGGGAGCACGCTCGACGTTGAAGGGGCTGTTGGCCCAGATGAGGCCGCCGGCGGAATTCGGGTCCGCGTTGTACTGGCTGATGGCGAGGTAGTACACGCCGGGGCTGCCCACGAACACGCCGGTGATGACCGACTGCAGGCTGCCGCCAGCCGGATCGTCATCGTCGTGGGTGACGCCGTTGCCGTTGCTGTCGAACAGGAACAGCTGGGTGTCGAAGTTGGTTACACCCACGGTCGAAGCGCTGAAGTTGCCGGGATCTGTGACGGTGATCTTGTAGAGATCGATGTCATTGGCATCGTGCGTGCCGGTGATTTGGGTCAGCGCGCCGGCGCCTTGCGTTTCCTGACCGGGAAGCAGATCGGGAGCATCGCCCTGCTCGGCCCAGGTCTGAGCATTGGCGATTGAGCCCGCGAGGGCCGCCAGGGCAATCCCTGCAAAAAGTCCCACCTTCGCATTGAATTTGTTCATCTTGCCTTCCTCTTCCTTGCTTGGGCCGGTTCGTCAAAGAACCGGCAAATGTTAAGCTGGGCTTACTGGACATTCAGTAAGCCTCCGCACCCCTGAGGGAGCCTTAATGTACCGCAATTCGTTTGGGAGTGCAACCCTAACGCCGTCAATTCCCGCGAGATTCGCCGAGTTTTCCAGCCCGCGCGGCTTGCTCGACGCGGTTACTGGGCCACGAGCATCGGCAGGCGCGAATCCATCGCGTGCATTGCCACCAGCAGCACCGTATAGACCGGCGGAAACGCCGACACCGCCACCGACCATCGCGCCAGTCGCCGGGCCGTCTGCTCGCGCTGCCGGCTGATCACTTCGCAGATCACGATGACGAAGAGCGTGAGCGAGAACTTGAAGCCGATCGCCCCGGGCAGGCCCCAGTGGTCGATAACCGAGGCGGCGATGGGGTTGACCTCATAGCCCCCATGCTGGTCGAGCACGAGCCACGTGAGCATGATGTCCAGCGACGATACCAGCACAAACAGGGCATACATGTACGGGTAGCGCAGCGGTGGAATGCTGCGGAAAGTGAGCGGGGTCTCGGGCATGGGCGGAGCCGAAGTCGGGAAGACGGCCGGCTCGGCGCTCAGTCGAGGGGTTGTGCCGGGCAGATGCGGGTCCAGATTGGCCATGGTCATCGCGATTCTACCTCCCGCTGCGACCACCATTCGCAGGGTTTCTCCGAGAAGATCGGCAAAAACAGCGAGTCAATCCAAAACGACAGCCGGCCCCGTCGGGGCCGGCTGATTCAGGTCATTGGCTGTCCGCTTTGGTTCACACCCGGGCTTCCGCGGCGGCGTCGGCAACGATGAGATCTTCGATGCTCGGCTCGGCGCCCTCGCCTTCCTCTTCGATCTTGCGGGTGAGGAACTTCTCTTCGAGTTCGATGCGGATTTTCTCGAGGGCCTTGTTCTGAATCTGCCGCACGCGCTCCTTGGTCACGCCGATGATCTGGCCGACCTGCTCGAGCGTGAGCGGCGTGTGGTTATCCACGTCGATGCCGAAACGGTGATGAATCACCGTGCGCTCGATGCTGGAGAGGTTGGCGCGGTTGGCCATGACGATGCTCTTGACCTCTTCTGCGCAGTCCTCCTCGTGGGAGGCCCGGCGCTTCTCGTGGTAATCGCTCCGTTCGAGCTTGGGATCGAAGTCGGCCGGGAACCGCTGGCGGTACTTGCTCAACTTCATGCCCTGGCGGCTGAACGCCTTGAGAATGGCGCGGCAGGCGTAGGTCGAGAACTTGAATCCGCGACCGCAGTCGAACTTGTCCACGGCCCGCAGCAGCGCCATGTTGCCTTCGGAAACGAGATCGGCAAAGTCAACTTCGCTCATCCGCGTCCGCTTGGCCATGGCGAGAACCAGGGCCAGATTGGTGTTGGCGATCTGTTCGCGCATCTGCTCGGCCTTGCGATTCCAGCGGAGGATGTCCTCGGCCTGTTCGGGCGCGGGATCGTGGCCGTTGAGTTCGATCTGCACTTTGCGCACGCGATGGCGGGCGTAGTTGAACTGGAGGAACAGCACGCGCTCCTCAGCAGCGCTGAGTAGCACCTGGGTGGACTGCTTGGGCGTCTTGGAGGTGGCGGTGAGCGAATCCATCACCGGGTGATACCAAGAGGTATCCGGCTTCTGGATATCCGGCGCTTCGCGATAGATCTTCTCTTCGGCATCGGGCTCGTAGAAAGCCGCGTTGTCGATGAAATCCATCGGCTCGCGCAGGATGCGCTTGAGTTCCTGCCGGTCCTTGGCGCTGAGGCTGCGACGGGCGCGCGCATGGGTCTTGGCGTCCTTACCGGACGCCTTGGAACGGCTGCTAACACTGACACCTGTTCGCCTCTGAATCTGTTCAAGAGGCGAGGCGGCCGACATCATCCGGCTCATGGCTGGTAGCCCTCTGGTACTGGCTGGGAACTTGGGGAAATTCTAACGGAAATCCCCGGGATCACACCCGCGAATATACGCCAAAACCCAAAAGATGCTCATAATTTTTGCCTGAACGGCACGGAAAGGCGGTATCTACGGCATTTTACCTATCTGCACATCAAAAAACGTCCTGTTTTCATCCACATTATGCGGACAAAAACCGGGCCCAGCCCGCCGGATGGCGGCCTTTGGCGCCGGCGCATACCTCCCGAAGGTCGTCCCGGGCGGGCACATTGATGGCAGGGCTCGGCCGGATGGATCGTGTAGAATCGTTCTCGTCTCGGGCCGGCTGAGTGCCCGAGCCTGGGGCGGCCCACGTCTTCGCCCCCGACCTTGAGACCCCACCCGCCAGCCAGAAGGAGAGTTGATCATGGCTTTCACGCTTCCTCCGCTGCCCTATGCCGCCAACGCCCTCGAGCCCCACATCGATGCCCGCACCATGGAGATCCACCACGACAAGCATCATGCGGCGTACGTGAACAACGCCAATGCCGCGCTCGAAGGCACGGAGTGGGCCAACAAGAGCGTCGAGGAGGTCATCACTCATCTGGACGCGATCCCCGACGCCAAGCGAACGGCCGTGCGCAACAACGCGGGCGGGCACGCGAACCACTCTCTCTTCTGGACCATCCTCAGCGCCAAGGGCGGCAAGCCGTCGGGCGCGCTGGCCGAAGCGATCAACAAGGACCTCGGCTCCTTCGACGCGTTCAAGGAGCAGTTCACCAAGGCCGCGGCGACGCGCTTCGGCTCGGGCTGGGCGTGGCTGGGAGTCAAGAGCGACGGCAAACTCTGCGTGTGCTCGACCCCCAACCAGGACAACCCGCAGATGAAGGGCCTGGTCGAGTGTCCGTGCAAGCCCATCCTGGGGCTGGACGTGTGGGAGCACGCGTACTACCTCAACTACCAGAACCGCCGGCCGGACTACATCAACGCATTCTGGAACATCATCAATTGGGACCAGGTCGGCAAGTACTACTCCGCCGCCAAGGGTTGATGACTTCGGCGACGCGATCCATCAGGGCGGCGCGGTGCACTGCATCGCGCCGCTTTCCTTTGCGCACGATCCAACTGGATCTGAGCCGAGAAGCGATCAGCGGATGTACTCGACGCGCTCGAGCGATTCGGCCTGCCCGTCAAACTCGAACGACGGCCGCGCGAAGTAGGTTGCCGGCCGAAGCGCGATGCTCAGCGCGATGCCGGTCATGGCGAAGTTGGCCACGAGGCTTGATCCGCCGTAACTCACGAACGGCAGGGTCATGCCCGTAATGGGAAGCAGGCCGATGTTCATGCCGATGTTGACCACCATCTGCGACGCGATGATCGCTGCGAACCCGACGCACACGAGCCGGCCGAACGGGTTCATCGTCGTGGCGGCCGTCACCGTCAGTCCGACGAGATAGACGAGGTAGATACCGATCATCGACGCGGCGCCGACGAAGCCCCAGCGATTCACGACCACGGCGAACACCATGTCGTTGTGGTCTTCGGGCAGACGCTGCGTGCGGATGATGAGGCGGCTGCGCTCGGGTCCGAGGCCGAAGAACCCGCCCGAGCCGATGACGGTCATCGCCTTGAACGCCTGGTAGTTGATCGTGTCGGCGTGACGGCGATCGCCCTTGATCTGATTGACCAGTCCCTGAATGCGTTCGACCTGGTGCTTTTCGAGCAGCGGATAACTCGGCGACTCGCGCTGCGCCGCCATGAGCGAGATGATGGCGATGAGGCCGATCGTCGCCACGCCCAGGCCGGCGATCGTGAACAGGTGCTTCAACTTCGCGCCGGCCGCGAGCAGCATCGCAAAGAGCACCGGGCCGAAGAGAAGCGACGTGCCGAGGTCCGGTTCGACGAGAATCAGTCCCATCGGCACGAGCATGATCAGGAACGGCACGAGCAGCCCCGTGAGCGTGCGGTAGTTCTTGCGGAAGCGCAGGTAGTGGGCCAGCGCCAGCACGAGCACGATCTTGGCCGCTTCGCTGGGCTGGAAGTCGGTGACGACCAGGTTGATCCAGCGGCGGGCGCCGTTGCGCGGCCGCACAATCTCATGCGGCACGAAAGGAAGCAGCACGAACACCAGCAGCAGGATCGCCACCACCATCGACGGATAGGCGATGTAGCGCCAAGTGCGCGGCGAGATGGCGGCGCACGCGGTGCACGTGACCAGGCCGACACCCACAAAGACGAACTGCTTGACCCAGATCGTGCCGGCGCCGAGCGGCTCGGTCAGGTTGATGGCCGCGATGCCGATGGCGCTCAGCGCGATCGCCGCGGCGACGGAAAACCACGCGGGGTTCCACCAGAGCACGCCCGGGATTGCCGACGATGGCGCCGCCTGGTTGAGCGTGTTGGGCGTGAGGCGATGGTGCTGGGCCCACGTCGAGCCGCCGGGCATCGTCCGCGTGGAGGGCTGGCTGCTCATGGCAGGTACCCTTCCGCCTTGAGCGCATGGATGATCTGATTGGCGATCGGCCCGGCGCAGCGACTGCCCGAGCCGCCCCATTGCACGATGACGGCGATGGCGTACTCCGGCTGGCCGCGGCCGTCGCCCGAGCCCGCACCGACGAGACCGACGAACCAGGAGTGTGAACCGATCGCCGGCGCCCGCTGCACGAATTGCAGCCGGCCTGCCGCGTCCACCAGCGGCTGGCCGCTCATGTCGTAGCGGATGACCCGGGTGGGCCACTGCTGCTGAGCGGTGCCGGTCTTGCCCCAGACATTGACGCTTTGGGCGTTGAAGATCGGCTCGTAATGGTGGTTCACGGGATCGGTGTCGAGATGCCGCGCGCCGCCGTACTGCTGGTTATTGACAACTTCGTGCAGACCCTTGAGCGCGAGATAGACCGCCTGATCATCGAGTTCGAGATCATCACGAATCGGCCGCACGCCGCGCGGGTCATCCGCAATGAGCGTGGGGGAGATGTAGTATCCGCCGCGCGCTAGTGCCGCGTAGGCCGCGGCCGCGTGAAGCGGCGTCCAGGCCACGCTGCCCTGGCCCATGGCGAGCATGAGCGGCTCATTGCGCCCGGGCGCCGCGTTGTACTGCACAGGTCGGTTATAAAAGGGCAAGCCGATGTCGAAGTCGCGGCCGAGCCCCCAGTCCGCATACACCTGCGCGCATCGCTCGAGGCCGAGCGTGTTCCCGATGGTGTAGAAGTACATGTTGCAGCTGCGCGCGATGGCTTCCACCGGCCCCAGCGGACCGTGCACGGCATACGAAGGGGCGCGGTAGATCCAGCAGCGCAGGGCCTCACGATTCTCAGGATAAAAGTGGCCCTGACAATCCACCGTGCGGTTTAGGCTCCAGCCGCCGTGCGACATCGCCCACGACATGAACAGCGGCTTGACGATCGAGCCGGGGGCGTAGGGCCAATCGACGGCCAGGCTCCAGACTCCGGGCGATGGAAAATCCCGGTCGAACTGCTCCAGTGCCTCGCGCTTCTCATGGACCTGCTTGTCCGGCGTCCGGCGTTCGTTGGCCTGGTCTTCGACGTCCGCTTCGGCCTTGAGGGCCGCGCGATAATCGTCGATCGCCGTGGGGCGTGAAGTGGGCGACGATACGAGGGCGAGCACTTCGCTGGTCTTGACGTCGATGACCACAGCGCCGGCGGCGAGCGGGGTGCCCAGTGGCAGTTCGTTCTCCTGGCCATGCCACGGCTGCACGCGCGTGAGGCCGAATTCCGGGTCAAGGATCGCCTGAACGCGGGTTTGCAATCGCGCATCGACGGTGAGTTGCACGTTGCCGCCGGGTCGGGGTTCGACGCGCTCATCGGGCTTATCGTCCACATGCCGCGTGATCTGCCCGCGCGTGCCGCGCAACGTGGCCTCGAGCGCCCGCTCCATGCCGCTGGATCCAACCTCATCTCCCGCAAGGTACCCTTGCAGGTCGATGATGCGGCCGTCGCCCTCTTGCAGCGGCCACGCCGCCAGTTCGCTGGCATTCACTTCGTCGCGAAGCGACCCGAGCAACTGCGACATCGAGCCGTCGATCTCGATGACCTGCGGCTCGTCGCTGCGCAGCGGGGTGGGCAGGTGCGATCGATCAAGCGTCACCTGCGTGCGGCTCCAGGGGTAGTCGCGCGTGCCGGAGGTGCGCACCGTGATGCCGGGCTGGTCCTTGGCGATCTGCGGCCCGCTCAGGGAGAGTTCCTTGAACGCGCCTTCCTGTCCCGATGGAATCCGGGTGAGGATGACGTGCGGCTGGCGCTGTTCGAGGATCGGCTTGGCCACGTCCTCGATGGTGACGCTCGTCTGAAACTGCCGGTAATACGCCACCGCCCACTTCTCGTAGAGATGTTGAGCCATGGCCTCGACGCGTCCGGCGATGGCATCGCGCCGCTGATGAATCTCGTCCAGCGGAACCTCGCCCAGTCGTGCCAGGTCGCGCCACACGTTCTCCACCTGCCGGTCGTAGCGCGGCTTGTACTCTTCGATCAACTCATCGCGCCGGGCGCGGCTCAACTCGTTCCACTGCTCACGGTGCGTGCGCCGGGCCTCGGTTCCGGCCGCAGCCACGGCCCACTCGCCGCTGATCAGGCGGTAATCGACCAGTACATCGAAGCAGGGGCGGTCGAGCGCCAGAACCTCGCCTTTGCGATCGACGATGCGGCCGCGATACGTGGGCAGCAGTTCGGTGTCCACGAGCGCCGACTCGACGGCGGTGAGATGCTCGGCCCCGTGCACGACCGTGAGCCGGTACAACTGGCCGACGAGGACGAACATGCCCAGTACAACCATCGTCAGCAGCAGCAGCAGCCGGCGGTGGAACATGCTCGGGATGATCGCGTCGCGTTTCACTTGCTTCGGGCGGCGCGGGCCTGTCGCCCGCCAGCCTCACTCAATCGCATCCAGCGCCTGCCGCACTTCCTGCTCGTCGGGCTTGCCTTCGAGGATGACGGCATCTTCATACATGACCACCGGCACGCGAAAGCGGAACTGCTCGATCAGACCGGGATCGGCGTCGATATCGACGCTGACCAGATGCAGGCCATCCCGGCCGTCGCCGTCGATGATCGCCTCGACCATCGCCTTGAGCCGATCGCACAGCCCACAGTTGCTCCGCGTGTAGAAGACAAGATCGGCCATGTGACGCCCGGCTCTGCTGGTTTCGAGGGAAGTTCGCGGCTCCAGGCGAATCCTATTCGCGCCGCGCACAGCGGTGCGGTCTGTGCCCGTCGCGGAGTAGAATCCAGGCAACGCAATCCCTCGTCAGCGGCTCCGGTTGGTCCGGGGTTCGCGGCGTGGGCGTGCGCGCTGGAGAAGCACGGTGGACTGGCTGGGGCCGGTTTCGGCACACGAATCGATCAATGCGCTGGCCCGCAGGCTCGCGGCGGGTCGCGAGACCTACGCGCGCATCCCCGGCGGAAATGCTTCGACGGTGAGCGCGGTGGCGGCGTGCCTGGTGCAGGACTCGACGCAGGAGGCGACGAAACACCTCCACGCCGGCCCTTCCCCGCATCCTCCCGCGAGACGCGGGACAGAGAGCCGGCGCAGCGCGCCGAGCCCGCCCGTCCTCCTCGTTACCGCCCATATCGATGACGCCGACGAGGCCGTCGAAGAACTGCGCGGCCTCGGCCTGGCGCCGCGACTGTTCCCGGCTCTCGAGGTCCTGCCCGGCGAGACCGGCGTGAATCCCGAACTACTCGGCCAGCGGCTCGAACTCGTCCGCCTGCTCAGCGACGGGCAGACGCCCGAGGTCATCGTCGCGCCCATCCACGCGCTCATGCAGGCAGTGCCGGAGGCGGAGCGCCTCGGCTCGCTGTGTCTCAACCTGCGCGCTGGCCAGACGCAGCCGACGGGCGCTTTGCTCGCCTGGCTTGAGGGCGCGGGTTATCTGCGCGTGCCCGCGCTCGATGGCCCCGGTCAGTTCGCGGTGCGCGGCGGGCTCATCGACATCTACCCCGCCGGTCGCGGCGACGACACGCCGCCCGTGCGACTCGACTTCTTCGGCGATGAGATCGAAGCCATCAGCGAAGTGGACCCCGACACGCTGGCCACCGATCGGCGCATCGACGAAGTTCAGATCGTCGGCGCGACCGTCAGCGCGCTGCTCAGCGAAGAAGGCGGCACGCTGCTCACCAGGCACCTGCCCGATGACACGATGGTCATCCTGCACGAACTCATGGAGGTGACCGAGCAGGGGCGCGGCTACTACGAGCGCGCGATTTCCGGAGGCGCCGTTTTCGGCCCGCCGGCGGTGCTCGCCGACCTGCGGCGCTTTACCTACCTGCAGATTGACGCCCATCCGATCGGCGCGACCGATCCCGACGCCACGATCGACCTGCCCGTCGAATCCCTGCCGCCGTTTGCTGAAGATGCGAAAGAGGCGGTGCGCGAACTCGTCGAGATGGCGGCGGGGCGCGATCGCGTCGTCGTTCTGTGCAACAGCGAAAGCGAGCGCCAGCGCTTCCGGGAACTCGTTGCCGACGCCGCGCCGCAGGATGTCGGCGAGATCGAATCGGTCGTGTCCTACCTGCACCGCGGGTTTGTGTGGCGGCAGGACGGCGACCAGCGGCTGGCGCTGGTGCCGTACCACGAACTGCTCCATCGCTATCACATCCGGCGGAGCACAAAGCGGCTGCGCGCCGGCCGCGCGATGGATGCGTTCCTCGAGATCGCTCCCGGCGATTACGTCGTGCACCGAGATCACGGCATTGCCAGGTTCGTCGAACTGGCCACGCTGCGCATCAACCGCACCGACGGGCGGCGCAACGACAACGCGCCGGCCCGCGAGTACCTCACGCTCGAATTCGCAGGCGCCACGCGCCTGCACGTGCCGCTGACGCGTATCGACCTCGTGCAGAAGTACGTCGGCGGCTTCGACGGCAAGCCGCCGCTCTCGCACATGGGCGGGAAGAAGTGGACGCGCCAGAAAGAGCAGGTGAGCGAAGCGGTGCGCGACCTCGCCGCCGAGATGCTGCGCATCCAGGCGGCGCGCCAGCACGTGCCGGGCATCCGCTATCCCAACGACACGGCATGGCAGAAGCAGTTCGAAGCCGAATTCCCTTACGAAGAGACCCCCGATCAACTCGCGGCGATGGCCGAGATCAAGAAGGACATGCACAGCGATCGGCCGATGGATCGATTGTTGTGCGGCGACGTGGGCTTCGGCAAGACGGAACTGGCCATCCGCGCCGCATTCAAGGCCGCCGAGTACGGCAAGCAGGTCGCCATCCTCGTGCCCACCACCGTGCTCGCCGAACAGCACCATCAGACGTTCCGCCAGCGCTTCGCGGACTATCCGTTTCGCGTTGAAGTCATCTCGCGTTTTCAATCAGCGAAGCGCTCGAAGGAGATCGTGCGCGGGCTGCGCGAGGGCACGGTCGATGTCATCATCGGCACGCACCGCCTGCTGAGCAAGGATGTGAAGTTTGCCGAGCTCGGCCTGGTCGTCATCGACGAAGAGCAGCGCTTCGGCGTCGAGCACAAGCAGCGGCTGCTGCAGTTCCGTCTCACGGCTGACGTGCTCACGCTCAGCGCCACGCCGATTCCGCGCACGCTTCACATGTCGATGCTGGGCTTGCGCGACATCTCGTCGCTCACCACGGCGCCGACCGATCGCCGCGCGGTGGTGACGGAAGTGATCCCATGGAATGATCGGCGCCTGGCGCAAGCGATCAGCCGCGAACTTGCCCGGCAGGGGCAGGTGTTCTTCGTGCACAACCGCGTCCACAACATCAGGAGCATCGCCGACCAGGTGCAGCGGATGGCGCCCGAGGCGCGCATCCTCATCGGCCACGGCCAGATGCCCGACCGCGAACTTGAGAAGGTCATGATCAAGTTCATCCGCCACGAAGCGGACGTTCTCGTGTGCACGACGATCATCGAGTCGGGCATCGACATTGCCAGCGCCAACACGATGTTCATCAACGAAGCGACGAACTTCGGCCTGGCCGATCTTCACCAGTTGCGCGGCCGCGTGGGGCGGTCCAAGCACCGCGCGTACTGCTACCTGCTGCTGCCGCGCGACAAGTCCGTCACATCGGTCGCGGCGCGGCGGCTGCGGGCCATCGAAGAGTTCTCCATGCTCGGCGCCGGCTTCAAGATCGCCATGCGCGACCTGGAAATCCGCGGCGCCGGCAACCTGCTCGGCGCCGAGCAGTCCGGTCACATCGCGGCAGTCGGCTACGAAATGTACTGCCACCTGCTCGAAACCGCGGTCAAAGACCTCAAGCGCGAACCCGATCTGCGGCCGGTCGAAACCGAAATCGAACTCGATATCGAAGCATCGATTCCCAAGTCGTACATCCCCGCCGATCTGCGCCGCATGGAGGCGTACCGCCGCATCAGCCAGGCGCGGAGCCTCGAAGATCTCGCCAAGGTGCACAGCGATCTCGTGGACGCGTATGGCTCGATGCCCGCGACTGCGGAAACGCTCTTTCGCCTCACTGAAGTGCGCGTGCTTGCAGCGATGGCCGGCGTGCGGGCGCTCGTGCGCCACGAGAATGACCTCATCTTTCGAGCGGCGGGCGCGGGCCGACTGGCCGAAGCCCTGCAGGGCGTGCCGGGAACGGTGCGGCTGGTGGATGCGGGCGATGCGCCGGCGGAGGTGTACTACCGCCCCAGCGACGCCGCCAGCGAGCCGGGCACGCTGCTGAGCGTGCTCAAGCGGCGACTGCAGGCGTTCACAGGTGAGGCTGTGGCGGTCTAGCCGCGATCACATGCGGTATCCGAGCCGCCGCATCGCGTCGCCCGCCTGCGACCGGATCAACTCGAAGTCGGCCGCCGTCATCACCTGCTTCCAGTCCGGCGTTTCAAACGCCATGCGCAAGTTGTCGATCGCCGAGGAGTTCTGCACGCCCAGCCAGCGGCGCACGCGATTCTCGAACATTGACCGCGACTTGGGAAACATCCGGATGGGGTATCGGTTGCTCGTCAGGTGGAGTTCGGCGCCCAGCGCGCTGATGGCTTTGGCATAGTCCTCGCGCATCGCTTCGAACTTGATCGTGTGCACGCCGGGCCGATCGAGCCATCCTGTAACGTGCCGCGACCAGTTCGCCGCCGGACCCTCGCCGCCATCCATGGCGGTGCGCAGAAATGCGCTGATTTCGCGCGGCGAGTCGGGAAACTTCAGCGGCCGCAGCGCCATGAGCGACGTCATCACCGGCCGCACATCGCGCACGACGTACACCACGTCCGATGCGTCGATGATCTCGCCCGCGAAGCCGCGCATCGCCTCGCCGACCTGGTCGATCTCCACGCTGCAGTGCGTCTTGATGATGACGCGCTTGGGGCACGACGCGAGAATCTCGCGAGCTTTCTGCTCGGTGAGCGGGTATGGATGCGCCGGATCCAGGCGGTCGAGATTCATGTACAGGCTGTGCACCGCCTGGCCGAAGCCCTGTCGGCGGTAGGTCTCGACGAAGAAATGCCGAAGGCCGTCGATCGTGAGATGCGTGCCCGAGCGCGGAAAAGAACACACGACGATCGGCTTCGCCTTGCATTCGATCATTGCGACCGGCCCCGCTGCTGCTTGCGCTTCGCCAGCCGCTTGAGTTGGGAGCTGATGCGCATCGAGCGCGGCGCGAGCGTGGCCAGCGAAGTGAGCATTGCGACGCGTCGCGGGAAGCGGATGATCCGCTCGCCGCGCGCCACGCGATCGGCGATCAGCGCCGCAGCGCGGCGGGCGCCGGCAGAGACGAGCGCCGCGTCGGCGCCATCCACCATCGGCGTCGCGACGTAGCCGGGCATGACGATGGAGCAGTGCACGCCGCGCGGCCCGAGGTCCATGTCGAGCGAATCGAGATAGAACGCCAGCCACGCCTTGCTCGCGCCATACGCCGCGGCATGAGGCAAGGGCGTGCGACCGGCCAGCGAGGAGATGCCCACGATCCGCCCGCCGCCGTGTGCGAGCATGACCTCCACGGCCGGCACGATGGTGTTGGTCGCGCCGATGATGTTCACGTCGATGATCTGCCGGGTGCGGCCGGCGTCCCAGCCTTCGATCTCGCTGCGCTGCCCGATGCCGGCGTTGACGTAGACCAGATCGATACCGCCGTGCTGCCTGGCAAATGCGCGAATCAACTGGTCCATGCCGGCCGCATTCGAGACATCGCCCTGCAGTGGCGTGACGGAATCCAACCGCTCCGCCAGATCGGAAAGCAGTTCGCCCCGCCGCGCCACGGCGCCGACGATGTGCCCTGCCGCCGCGTAGTGCTCGGCGAGTGCGCGCCCGATGCCGCTGGAGGCGCCGGTGATCAGGATGCGAAGCGGTTGCGGCAAGGGCGGGCTCAGCCGATGGTCGATTTCAGAAAAGCGGGCAATCCTAGCCGGCCCGCGTGAAATGCGCCTTCGAGGCGACAGGAGCGGCGCAGGGGACCATAATTGAGCATGGCCACGGATTCACGGATCGATCTTCTGGCGCAGGAAGCCGCCCGCCTCGTGCACGCCGGCCAGGTCGAGAGCGTGGATGAAGCCATCCGCCGAGCCGTCGAAGACACCGGCTGGGTCGAAGTGCCCCGCCCCAGTCGCGGCCTCGTGCGCCGGCACGTGCAGGGGCTCACGATGCAGGCCATCGGCGCCCGGGAATACCAGAAGCGCGTCGTCGATGTCTGGGAAGTGGCCGAGCGCATCATGGCTGTGCTCGACGACTGCGACCCCCACCTGCTCGGTCGTGCCGCGCGCGGGCACATCGACGCCGGTGTCACGCTCTACATCCGCGTCTTCACCAGTCAGCGCATTGGCGATCTGGCGCAGCGGCTCGTCGAAGCGGGCTTTGCCGAGCCGCACTTCTCGACGGTCGATTCGAAGCACTTCGGCCGATTCGATCGAATCACCTTCGAGGAAGATGGCCTGCCGGTGGCGATCACGCGCTGCAGTTGGCACCAGCGCGAACTCAGTCGCGTCGATCTCTTCACCGGGCGGCCGATCGATGCCATCGACCTGCTCGCTCTGCGCCGGCAGATCGAAGCCAGCGAGCGGGCCGACTAGATCCGCGTTCTATTGCTCCGGCACGAGCACGAGGAAACTCGGCTGAAGTTCCTCGCGCACTTTGCCGCCGGCGGAGACGATCTTTTGCTTGAGGGTTCGCCCGTTGAGCGAATTGTGGGGAAACCGCTCCTGGAGCATCATGACTTCCGGGCTGTAGAGGCCCGTGGCGACATCCACTGCTGACTCGGGAAAGACGCCCACGCACACCATGCTGCGGTTGGGCCCGTGGTAATAAAACGCGAGTTCGCTCTGTGCCCTCAGTTGAACCGCGGCCTGCTCGGCGAGGCGGCGCGCGTCATCGGCGCTCGTCACTTTGCCGGTCGTCGTGTCCTTCTCCGCTTCGTACACCCCGATCTGCAGGCTGTAGACGGTTCGCTCGCCCGGCAGATAGCGCCGCGCCTGGCTCAGGTGGTACTCGCGCAGGCGTCCTTCGGTCTCCTGCAGTCCGAATCGGGAAAGGTGAGCCCGGTAGAACGGCCGGCCGCCGTTGTAGACGAATTCCTTGATGGCACTCAGATCGTCCTGCGCCTGCTTGTCGGTGAGCGAGGAATACGAGCCGTAGCGCACCGTCGAGCCTCGCTCGTCCGTCTCGATCCAGGCGCCGTCGAACGGCGTGACCTCCTGAAACTTTGCGAGATACGCCGCGGCGCGTTCTCGATGATCGGCGTCGGTGAATGCGGCCAGAACGACCGCCCAGCCCTCGCGGTGCGGAGCGCCGGCCAGGGCCGCCGGATTCTGCTCCACAGGAGCTGCGTCTGCTTCGCCGTCGGGCGTCCAGCGGACTTGCCGCGGCTCGGTCGGCGCGGCCATCGGCTCGTTCGTCGGCTCGGCTTGCCGGGGTGACTGAGACTGGTGCGACAGGTCGGTCGCCCGTTTCTCATCGCAGGAAACCAGGCTTGCGGCGAGCGCGAGGCCCAGAATCAGAACGGATCGGCCGGCGGTGCCAATAAAACCGGCCGCAGGGCGTGCCGGAACAGCGGCCGAAGAAAAGTCATGTTCGTTTTGCACGTCCCACCTCCGGTTATCGTGGCGCAAGGCTATGCAGCGTAATGGTTTATGTCACAATTTGGTTCCCGATGCCGCTTCAAGTCTTTTCTCGGGCATCGTCGATATCCTTGAGCGGAGTGGAGAGGAACCCAGCCGACTGACGGCCGGGCGAACCCGTCGTTCGCCTCCGGCAGGCGGCGCGAATTCGAGGAGTCCATCGCTCATGAGCGGCATCGCTCCACTCGGGCCGGGGACGCTGTCCCAGGCCGACTCATACCAGTATAGATCAAACGGCGCGGCCGTTTCAGGAGAAGCGCGCACCTCGCAAAGCGAGCGCGGCGCCGATTCGGTCGAACTCTCTCCCACAGCCCGGCGCGTGCTGCTGCTCGATCGCCTGCTCAGCGATCCGCCGGTGCGGCAGGAATTGATTGATCGGGTCCGCCAGGAAATCGAGTCCGGCCGATACAACCTCGACAGCAAGATCGACCGCGTCGTCGATGAGATATGGAACGACCACTTCGCGGACGACACGACTGCGTAGTGCTCGGGGCAAGAAAGATTGAAGCCATCTGGGGCCGCACACCGGACACGACGTGCGGCCCTGTTGTTTGCGCTATGGAGTGATGCGGCCGCGAACGAGCTGGGCAAACCGCTCGCCGCGCTGCTCGAAGTTGGTGAACTGATCCCAACTGGCGCAGCCGGGGCTGAGCAGCAGCACATCGCCCGCCGCCATGCGCATCGCCGCGTTGCTCACCGCCGTTTCGAGCGTGCGGCAGTGCAGGCAGGTGCCAGGTTCAGCAAGTTCGTAGAGAACCTGCCCGACGGCGCCGATGGCGTAGAGGCGCGCCACGCGCGAGCCCAGCGCGGCCAGCGGCGCGAGATCGGCCTTCTTGTCGTACCCGCCGACGATGAGGTGGACGCGCGAAGAGTCGTCAAAGGACTCGACGGCGAGCACGGCCGCCGCCGGCGTCGTGCACTTGGAGTCGTTGTAGAAGCGCCGGCCGTCCGGCGTCGCCGCCACCAGTTGCAGCCGGTGCGGCAGGCCGGGAAAGGACTCGATCGCGCGCAGAGCGTCGGGCAGCGCGATTCCCGCAGCCGCACAAGCCTCCGCGGCGACCAGCGCGTTGAGCCGGTTGTGCCGGCCGGGAATCAGCAGGTCGATGCCGGCGAGGCGCGGATCCTGTCCATCGATCTCGATTCGCCTTACACCGGGCGGCGTCGGCCAGTCATGCACGCCCGGCCCGAGTATCGCGACGTCGCCCGGCTGCTGCTGCGCGAGCAAGCGCTGCTTGGACTGGCGATAGTGATCGAATGAGCCGTGCCAGTCCACGTGATTGTCCGACAAGTTGGTCACGACGGCGATGTGCGGCGAAACTCCCGCAGTCGAAGCCTCACCCAGCCAGTACAACATCGCGCTCGAAAGTTCGAGCACCACCCAGTCGTCCGAACCGATGTCGGCGCCGAGCAGCGATCCGCCGATGTTGCCGCCGAGATGCGCCCGCGCGGCCCGAGCGCCGCCGCCCGCGCCGGCAGCCGCGAGGGCGTGGTGGATCATGGCGGTGGTGGTCGATTTGCCGGCAGTGCCCGTGATGGCGATGAGGCGCCTGCGGCTGGGCAGCGTGCTGAGCAGCAGTTCGATTTCGGTGGTGATGGGCACGTGCGCCTGGCGCGCGGCGTTGAGAAAGCGATTCGTCCACGGCCGCGGCACAGCCGGATTCGCCACCACCAGGTCCGTCTCGGCAAAGTCCCGCTCGTCGTGCCCGCCGAGGCGCAACTCGACGCGGCCGGCGTCGATCAGATCGCGGATCGATTCGAGCGAGTGGGCCAGCTCATCAGGTGGCGCGAGATCGGTGAGCAGTACGTCGCAGCCGCGCGTTTCCGCGAGCCACCGGGTCACGCCGGCGCCGCCGCCGAAGTGCCCCAGCCCCATCACGGTAACGCGCGTCGCGGTCATGGCTGTCCGTAGCGGTGCCGATACTTGCGGTCGAGCGCCTTCTGCTTGTTGTCCAGGTCCACCGGGCTGCCGTCGACCCATGCGGCGATCACATCCGACGTGATCTCAAGCGGGTTGCCGGTCGTGAGCATCAGCGTCGCCACCTTGCCCACCTCGATCGAACCAAGCGTGTCGCCGACGCCCATGATCTCGGCGGCGCTGAGCGTGATGGCGCGCAGCCCTTCGTCCGCCGGCAGGCCATACGCGACAGCCTTTGCGGCGTGGTAGGGGAGGTTGCGCTCGTGCGCCGGCTCTTCGCCGCTGGCGATGCAGAATCGCACGCCCGCCTGCCGCAGGCGCTCGGGCAGCGTGAACGGTTCGTCGTACGCCGCATCCCGGCGCGACGGCATGCGGTGCGTGCCGACGATGATCACAGGCACATCGTGCGCCTTGAGCAGATCGATGGACCGTCCCAGTTCGGCCCCGCCGACGATGATGGGCTTGACGCGCCAGCGGTTCGCCCACGCCACGGCGGACTCGATTTCCGCCGAGTCGCTCGCATGGATGTACACGGGCGCGAAACCGCTCATCGCAGGCGCCATCGACTCGAGGCGCAGATCGACGGGCAGATCCGCATCCGCCTTTCTGGCCTGCAGATACGCGGCGGCATCGCGAAAGAGACTCTCGATCTGGTCGAGCCGCTCGCGCGCCTGCCTGAGTTGTTCTTCCTCGCTCTCCTGAATCCACCACGCCGTGCGCGGCCGCACATTCGGCCAGCGGATCACCAGCCCGGCGCGATCGTTGATGGTGAGTTCCTCGGTGGTCCAGCCGTCCATGCGGATAATCGAGCAGTAGCCCGAGACCACGCCGCCCTGCGGGACGGTCATGACGGTGAGGATGCCGTTGGCGCGCGCCACCGGGATGAGCGCGCTGTCGGGATTGACCGCGACGGCCGCGCGCACCTCGGGCGTCACCTGCCCGGTCTCGCGCACGTCGTTGGTCGCGCGCACGGCGCCGATTTCACTCAGGCCGATGGTGGTGTCGGCGCTGATCAGGCCGGGGTAGAGGTGCTGGCCCTTGGCGTCGATGACCTCGATCTGCTCCGGCCCCGAGTAGACGAACGCGCCCGCGCCGACGCCGGTGATCACGCCGTCTTTGAAGAGCACGAATCCGTTCTCGATCGGCGCGCTGGAGACGGGGTGAATCGTGGCGTTGATGATCGCCACTGGTTTTTGCTGCGGTTCGCCGGGGATCTGGATCGACTGGGCCGCGACCATCGAAACTGCGGAGCCGGCGGCCATTGCCGCAGCCCAGGCGCACGCGATTCGTCTGCCGGGAAAGTTCATCGTTGATCTCCTTCAATGGCGTGCCAGCCGCAGCCGCACTCGCCGGGACGCGAGGTGTTCGGGTCATAGCCTCGCATGTCGCGCTGCCGCATGATCTCGGCGAGGATGCTGCGCCGCGGCGGGTCGTCGTCGCCGGGCTCGCCTTCGGGCGCCGGCTCCTTGCCTTCCTGGGCGTCTTTGTCGCCTTTGTCTTTCGTCTTCTCCGGGTTCTTGAGGTTCTTCCGGAGAACTTTCTGAATCAGCCGCTGGCGTTCGCTGTGGGCGACCTCGCGCAACTGCGCATCCGTTTCGAGCGTGAACATCGGCCGGCCGTCGATCCACGTCTGCTCGCAGCGGGTGAACGTGTCGAGCGGCGAGCCGGACCAGATCACGAAGTCCGCATCCTTGCCGACCTCGATCGAGCCCACGCGATCGTCGATGGCGAGTTGGATGGCGGGGTTGATGGTGACGAACTTGAGCGCTTCGGCGGGGTCCAGCCCGCCATAGCGCACGGCCTTCGCGGCTTCGGTGTTCATCCGTCGGGCGAGTTCATCCGAGTCGGAGTTGAAACTGACCACGACGCCGGCGTTGTGCATGATGGCCCCGTCGTGGGGAATCGCGTCGTACACCTCGAACTTGTACGCCCACCAGTCGCTGAAGCACGAGGCCCCGGCGCCGTGTGCGGCGATCTCGCTCGCGACTTTGTAGCCCTCGAGCACGTGCTGGAACGTGCCGATGCGGAAGCCGAACCCGTCGGCGACGCGAATGAGCATGAGGATTTCATCCTGCCGGTATGAGTGGCAGTGCACGAGCCGCTCGCCCTTGAGGATCTCGGCCAGGGCTTCGAGTTCGAGATCGCGGCGCGGCGGGTAGGCGCGGGCTTTGGTGGCCGCGCCCGAGTTGTATCGATCCCACGCGTCGATGTAGTCGCGCGCGGCCAGGAAGGCGCTGCGGATGAGCGATTCGACCCCCATGCGCGACTGCGGGTAGCGCGACGTGTAGTTGTCGCCCCAGTTGGCCTGCTTGACGTTCTCGCCCAGCGCGAACTTGATGCCCGGCTTGGCGCCCTCGAAGCGGAATCGCTCAGCGCCCTGGCCCCAGCGGATCTTGACGACCGAGTTCTGCCCGCCGATCGGATTGGCCGAGCCGTGCAACTGGTTCACCGTCGTCAGGCCGCCGGCGAGTTGCCAGTACCAGTCGATGTCATCCGGGTTGATCGCATCCTGGATGCGCACCTCCGCGGTGATCGCCTGCGTCCCTTCGTTAATGCTGCCGCGATCGATGCCCGTGTGCGAGTGGCAGTCGATCAGACCGGCGGTCAGATGCTTGCCGGCCGCGTCGATGACGACCGCGTCGGCGGGCGCCGCGAGGTTGCGGCCGATCTGCGCGATCTGGCCGTCGCGCACGAGCACATCGGTGTTCTCGAGGATGCCTGCTTCCGCGCTGGTCCAGACCGTAGCGTCGCGCACGAGCACCGCGGCCGGTCGGGGCTGCGGCTCGAGCAGGCCGAAGGCGCCCAGGGGCGTGGGATACGCCTCGGGCGCTTTTTCATATTCGTCCTTCTCGGGTTCTTGCTTCGTCTGGTCGGCTTCATTCGCCTCGCCGGCCGGCGGCTCGGCGGCCTGCTGCCCGGCGGCGGCTTCCGGCTCCGCCGCCTCGGGCTGATTGTCTGCCTGTCCGTCGGTCTCTGGCGCTTGTCGCGTCGCGGTCCAGTTGATCTCTTCGCCCGAGGCCGTGCGCGTCACGCCGCGCATCGAACCGCCCTCGATGATGGCCGAATACTGCTCCCAGCCGCTGCGCGCAAAGAGGTGCCCGGGCAGAACGAAACTGAGCCGCTCGACGCGCCACGACACGGCCTTGGCCTTGGTCTTGTCCTCGCCGATCTGCAGCTGCACCTCGGGCGATTCCTTCTTGCCGGTGATGAGCACGTTGACCTTCGACGCCATCGCGCCGCCCAGATCGACCGCCCACGTGCCGAGTGGATCGACCGCCGCCTCGGCCTTCATCTCGATGCGGTCGCCGTTGACCCACAGTTCAGTTACCGTGCGATCTTCGCCGAAGAGTTCACCGGTCCCCTCGATGACCGCCAGGTGGGCGATGGCGCCCTGCTCGATGCGGCCCATGAGTTTGTCGAGCAGCAGCATGCGCGCCGGGGTGGTGGTCAGCGCCGCCAGCGCCTGATCTTCGGTCAGCCCCTCTTTGATCGCCTGTCGCAGGTTTTCGAGGAACTTGTCGCGGCTGCGCAACAGGTCGGTGGTCAGCGCGACCGTCGCGCCGCCCTGGATGAGCCGGCGCGGGTTGGTCGGCGCCTGCTCCCACTGCATCATTGTGCGCAGATCGATCGAATCGGCGTCTTCGATCGCTTCGATCTTGGGCGCCTTGGGAAAGTTGATGGGCAGGATGATGGGCAGGTTCGTCTCCAGCACATCGCCCAGGCGAAGGTACTCGTCGCCGCTGCCGCGCACCATGAGGTTCAGGTCAAACTCCTCGCTCAGGCGCGCCGCGCGGAACAAGTCGAGTTCACTCTCGGTGTTGAAGAGCACGGGCTGCTGGCGCTGGCGCACGACGAACCGCAGCGCGAAAAGCGCATCGGCCGGTGCGGGCGCCTCGATGTGCATCGGGTTGAGCCGATACATCTCGACGCAGTGGCGATACCACTCGGCGTCAATGAGCGTCTGACGCACCAGCGCCACCGCACCGATGAGCGAACCGGGATACTCGTCGCTGTTCCACCCGGCGGTTTCGAACTGGATGACCTGCGGACCGATGGGCTGGTGGACGATCGGGTCGGTTCCCGCTTCGCCCAGAGCGATCGTCGCCGCCGCACCGCGGAAGATGCCGCGATCGGGAACGATCTGGACCGCGGTGAAGCCGATCTTGTGCAGAGCGTCGATCGTGCCTTTGTCCAGCGGCGCCGCGTCGGTCGCATTGAACTGAGCGCGCACGTGGCTGTTCCAGTGCAGCCCCGGCGAGTCGGGTAGTGCAGCGGGGGCCTTGACCGGCACGGAGAGATCGATGAAACCGGCGTGGACGGTCTTGCCGCTCAGGTCCCAAAGGCGCGCTTCCGGCGGCATGTCGCCACCCGCGCCGACGTAGTCAATCACCCCGTCGCGGATGACGATCGTGCCTTTTTCGATCACCTCACCCGGCGCGACGATGATGCGCGCGTTGATCAGCGCGTGGATGCGGGGCACGTGGGGCGGCGGGCCGTTGGCCGGTTCGTCAGGCTGGGCCAGCGCCGGCCGCGCCAGGGCGGCAAGAGTGCAAAAGAGCATCGCCAATCGCGCAAATCGTGACATGGTCGGTCCTCAAAGGAGTCAGGCCGACAGTGTAGTGCGATGGCCGCGGGTGAGTCGAATCCCCGACCGCCTCAGAGCCTCAGCCCCATCGAGCGCAAGCGATCGAGATGCGAGCGGCCGATGCGCAGGCGCAGCCGGACCCCGCCGGTCTCGTAGTCGCGCCCAAGCACCTCGCCGCGCGATTCGGCGTAAGCGATGGCCTTCGCGGCCGACCACGGAGCCGTAAACTCGATTTCGACCGTCTCGCCCGCAAGCCGGTCCTGCACCATGTCGCGCAGCTCGTCGAGCCCGCGGCCGGTCCGGGCGCTGATGGCGATCGCCGAGGGATCGCGCTGGTGCCACAGCGCCAGTTCAGATTCGTCCGCGAGCCGATCGACCTTGTTGAGCACGAGAATGTGGCGCGGCAGGTCCGGATCGATGCCCGGCGGCGTGTCATCGCGCTCCTGCTCAACCCACGTCGCGCTCTCATCGGCGATGGTCCGCTCGCGCGGCCGCAGGGGATCGTCGCGCAGCAGATCCGCCAGCGTTTCGCGCACGATGTCGAACTGCAGCGGCGCCATCGGGTCTGACACGTCGATGACGATGAGCAGCAGATCGGCGTGAATGGCCTCTTCGAGCGTGGCGCGAAACGACGCGATGAGGTGGTGCGGCAGGTCGCGCACGAAGCCCACTGTGTCCGACAGCAGCGCTTCCTGCCCGCTGCCCAGCGGCCAGCGGCGCGTGCGCGTCGTCAGCGTCGCAAACAGTCGGTCGTCCGCATACGCCCCGCCGCCGCCCGTCGGGCCCGTCAGGGCGTTGAAGAGCGTGGACTTGCCCGCGTTCGTATAGCCGACGAGGCAGACGGTGCGATGCTCGGCCCGGCGATGCGCCACTTCGCGCACGCGCCGCGCCAGCACTTCGGCCAGGCGCGCCTTGAGCACGCTCTTGCGCCGCTGAACCAGGCGCCGGTCCGTCTCGATCTGCGTCTCGCCCGGGCCGCGCGTGCCGATGCCCAGCGGCGCGCCGCCCGTGATCTGCCCGAGGTGCGACCACATCGCGCGCAGGCGCGGGTAGGTGTATTCGAGCTGCGCCAGTTCGACCTGCAGGCGCGCTGCGGCCGTCGTCGCCCGACCGGCGAAGATGTCGAGGATCAGTTCGCTGCGATCGATGATCTTCACGCCGACGATCTTCTCGATGTTGCGGATCTGCGAAGGGCTCAGGTCGTTGTCGAAGACGACCAGCGTCGCGCCGGCCTCCTCGACGAGGCGCCGAAGTTCCTCGAGTTTGCCTGTGCCGATGTACGTGCCCGCGTCGGGCGTGCGGCGGTTCTGGATCGCCTCGCCGACCACCGTCGCGCCGGCCGTCTCGGCCAGGTCGCGCAATTCGCCCAGCGGATCGCGCTCATCAAAGCGCGAAGCGGGCAGGTGACAGGCGACGAGCACCGCGCGTTCGGAGAGCGAGCGGGCCTGGAGTTGTTCCTGGGATATGGATGTCATACAGGTGCAGCCGTTCGGAAAGGCGCCGGGCGCAGCGCGGCCGGGCGGGTGATCTTGATGGATTGTAAACCGGAAAAGGGCGCATTCGCGCGGGCCGGACAGGCGCCAGGGCGCTTGGCCTCTGCCGCAGGCAGAGCGGGCTCGTGCGTCGAAATGCGCTGATCAGAAGATCATGACCGGCGATGATACGGCCGGCCGCCGCCAAAGGCTAGCCGCCCGGCTGCGTCAGCCAACGGCTCATCCGATCGACCGATTCCCGCAGCAGTTGCGATCGCACCGGCTCCTCGTGGAAGTCATGCGTCATGCCCTCGAACTCCATCAGCTCGCACGCCACGCCCGCCGACCGGCACAGGTGCACGTACTGGTTCGAATGCTCGATGGGCACGGCCTGATCATCGCGCGCGTGGGCGATGAAGACCGGCGCCTTGAGCGACTGCATCTGCTTCGTGGGATCGAGATGCTCGAGATGATCAAAGTAACTCGGCCCGATCCGGATGCCCTTGAAGGGCGCAAAGCCGATCTGCTCGATGGACTTCTGAACAACGTGGGGCGGAGCCGCCTCGCGGGTGATGCCGGGCAGATCGCACACGGGCGCCCAGAGCAGCAGACCCTTTGCGTTGAACTTCGCCGCCATCATCACCCCGCCCAGGGCGCCCAGGCTCGAGCCGGCCACGCCGAGACGCTTCATGTCGAAGCGGTCATCGCGCGCCAGCCAGTGCGCCACGGCAAGGCAGTCGCGCTCGACGGTAGCCATGCTGTAGTGCCGCTGGTCGCCGGTCGATTCGCCGCAGCCGGCGTGGTCGAAGCGCACGCAGGCGATGCCCAGCGCGCCGAGCATGCGGCCGAACTCAACGAAGTGGTAACTGCGCCCGATGCGATCGCCGCTGAAGCCGTGCACGAGCACGACCACCGGCCAGGGCGCGCCGCTGCGCGGCAGGTCGATCGATGTCGCCAATTGCGCTTCGCCCGAATCGATCCAGCAGAACTGCATCTCCGGCGGGGGCGGGCTGTCTTGCCGTCCTGACTCGCGCTGCGTCATGATGAGTTATATTGCCGCCGCAGGATTCTGGCGCGTCGGATTGGGAGTGATCAAGGCATCCAACAGGCAGCAAGCCGCTTCCCCGTTCAGCCGCGACGCGAAGGCTCGGCGCAGCGGAGCGCTTACCCGCTCACATCAATCGCATTCCCGACCGCGGCGGCGTTGAACTCCGCGACGGCTCGCTCGCTCAGGAAGTACGCGCGGTTGAGCACCGCATTGCCCCGGCCGGGTCCATCGAGATCGATCCGGCCGTCCACGACGCCGGCCACGAGCCGCTCTCGAATGCGCTGCAGCGATCCGGCCGAGGGGATCGGTGCGGCTGCCGGCGCCGGCTGGCTCTGAGCCTCCTGGAACGCAAGCGACGACAGTTCGACGCGATCGACATCGCGCACGCTGACGGGCGCATCGCAGGTGTCGCACTTCGCGGCTTTGTCAGCCGATGCGTCGCGAGCCCGCTGGATCGGCGAGGTCGCGCTCGTCGAGGGCACCATTCGATACCCGCCCTGGTATGGTTCGATTTGCATCCAGCCTCATCCTTGCCTGCCGGCGTACAGGGCAAGCATCGCCGATCATCGGCCGCGCGTCTAGTGACTCTTTGGAGTTATATCCAATCGCGCAATTACTGCCGGGTCAGACGACTTCGAAGATCGCCTTGAGTTGAGCCAGCAGCGGCGCGACGGCGTCGAGCCGCAGCATGTTGGATGCGTCGGACAATCCGCGGCTTGGCTCGGGGTGGCATTCGAGAAAGACGCACGGCACGCCGGCCGCTACGGCGGCGCGGGCCAGCAGCGGCGCTCGCTCCGGCCGGCCACCGCTCGTCTCCGTGGCGCCGGGCAGTTGCGTCGAGTGCGTGGCGTCGAAGCACACCGGCGGGCCGATCTCCATGAGATCGCCAAGGCCGATGAAGTCGTTCACCAGGCGGTGATAGCCGAAGAACGTGCCGCGCTCGGTCAGCATCATCTGCGTGCAGCCCGACTCTTCGAGTTTGCGCACGACGTGCTTCATCTCGGCGGGCGAGAGGAACTGGCCTTTCTTGACGTTCACGGCTTTGCCCGTGGCGCCGGCCGCGGCGAGCAGATCCGTCTGCCGGCACAGGAACGCCGGGATCTGCAGCAGATCGACGTACTCGGCCGCGAGCGCTGCCTGCGCCGGCTCGTGAATGTCGGTCGTGACGGGCACGCCGAGCTGATCGCGCAAGCGCGCCAGATCAGCCAGGCCCTGCGCGGCGCCGGGGCCGCGCTTGGAGTTGATGCTTGAGCGATTCGCCTTGTCGAAACTGGCCTTGAAGATGTAGCTCAGGCCGAGGCGGTCGCAGGCTGCTTTCAGCGTTTCGCCGATGTGCAGGCCGAGTTCGGCGGACTCAAGTACACATGGCCCGGCGATGATGCAAAGCGGCTGGTCGGGGCCGATAACGAGTTCGCCGACGCGGCAGGTGGATGGCATGTCCAAACGATAGGCCCGGCGGCGCAGGGGCCGGCAGCGGGACCCGCAACGGAACCGCAGCAGCGCCGCAGCCGTATTGTGGATGCTGCCCCGCCGCACAGGCCGATCTGCAGGGCGCGGGCAACTGGACATTGCTCAAAGGAGACGGGCAGCCGCGCCGATAGTGGCTCGGAGAGACTGTCGACGCGCCGCAGGAACACCGGTCCATGGCACGAATGCCGCACGAACCCGAAGCCTTCTGCGAAGCCGTCATGGCCCTCATGTCGCGCCTCAGCCCCGAGCGGCACGTGGAACTGGCCGGCACGTTCGAGATGCTCATCGACGGCCGGCACCTCGCGCTCGAAAATCTCTATCGCATGGTGCTCAACGACCCGGACCGGGGCGTGGAGATTGTCGAGCAGTTTCTCGATCACCTCATGGAGGGCGAAGAGGCCGCGAGCGTGCCGCTGCCCTTTGACGTCGCCCGGCCGCGCATCATGCCGCGCATTCAGCCCGAGTCGATCTTCCAGCACCTCGATGCCCAACTCGTCGCCCATCAGCCGTTCGTCAACGACACGGTCGTGCTCTACGTCATCGACATGCCGCATCTGACCGTGAGCATCACCGTCGAGCAGATGCTCAAGTGGGGCGTGGATGTCGAAGAGATCGACCGCACGGCGCGGCGGAACCTCAGCGCCTACTCCGATGAACTGAAACTGCGCATCATCGAAGCCGGCAGCGGCGGCAGGGCCGCAATCTTCCAGGAAAACGACGGCTACGACGCCAGCCGCCTGCTGCTGGGCTCGCTGCACGGGCGCCTCGCGCCGGTGCTGGGCTCCAACTTCCTCGTGGCCGCCCCGGCCCGCGATGCGTTCCTCGCGGTGACGGCCGATCCCGCCGAGTTCGCCGAGAAGGTTCACTCGCGCGTCGAGATCGACTACAAGCGCCTGCCGTACCCCATCACCGACCGCTTCTTCATCGTCACCATGGACGGCATCGCCGGCACCACGGCTGCCTAGTCTGTCTTACTCCCCTCTCCCCTGGGGAGAGGGGCCGGGGGTGAGGGCCGGCGTGCAATCGCGCGCGTGTAGGCACTGAACATTCGAAGCTGAATCTCAGCCGCGCGGTGGGCGATTTGAAACTTCCAAGGCGACTTGTCCGCGCTGGACTCGTGCCTTGCGCTTGCCTCTTCAGTCTGGCTATCTCTCGCGCTTCGCGCGCCGTCGAACGGCGGCCCTCACCCTGACCCTCTCCCAGGGGGAGAGGGAACGGTGTCGCTTCGCTCCCCTCTCCCCGGGGGAGAGGGGCCGGGGGTGAGGGCGCCGCTACTTCTTCGACTTGCCTGTTGGCTTGGCGTCTTCGGGTTCTGCCGCGGTCTCGATGGGCGCGGCCGGTTCCGTTACGGCGCCCGCTTTCACGAGCACCTTGCGGCGGATCTCTTCGAAGAGTTCGGGATTGTCCTTGAGGAACTGCTTGGAGTTCTCGCGGCCCTGGCCGAGGCGGATGTCGCCGTACGAATACCACGCGCCGGACTTCTGAACGATGTTCTCCTTGTCGGCGAGGTCGATGAGATCGCCTGCGGCGGAAATGCCCTCGGTGAACATGATGTCGAATTCGGCATCACGAAACGGCGGCGCGACCTTGTTCTTCACCACGCGAGCCCGCACGCGGTTGCCAACGTTCTGATCCCCGTCCTTGATCGAACTGATGCGGCGGATGTCGATGCGCACGGATGAGTAGAACTTCAGCGCGCGGCCGCCGGGCGTGGTCTCGGGCGAGCCGAACATCACGCCGATCTTCTCGCGGATCTGGTTAATGAAGATGACGGTGGTCTTGCTCTTGGAGATGGCGCCGGTGAGTTTGCGCAGCGCCTGGCTCATCAGGCGGGCCTGCAGGCCCACGTGCGTGTCGCCCATCTCGCCTTCGATTTCAGCGCGCGGGATCAGTGCCGCCACCGAGTCCACCACGACGACGTCCACGGCGTTGGAGCGCACGAGCAGTTCGCAGATCTCCATCGCCTGCTCGCCGGTGTCGGGCTGGCTGACGAGCAGTTCATCGACGTTGACGCCCAGCCGCCGCGCCCACGAGGGGTCGAGCGCGTGTTCGGCGTCGATGAACGCGGCCACGCCGCCAGCCTTTTGCGCGCTGGCGACCACGTGCAGAGCCAGCGTGGTCTTGCCGGATGATTCGGGACCGAACAGCTCCGCCACGCGACCACGCGGCACGCCGCGGCCGCCGAGCGCCAGGTCGAGACTGATCGCGCCGGTGCTGATGCCCTCAATGGCCTGGATGTTCTGGCCGTCGAGTTTCATGATCGCGCCCTTGCCGAACGCCCGTTCGATCTGGGTGATGGTGCGCTCGAGCGCCTGGGTGCGGCCGGCGATGTCGCGTTCGGTGGCGGCGGTGCTCATGTCGGATGGTGTTCCTTTTCTGGGCAGGGAGCCTGAAGTGGCCGAGGGCCGGGATGTGCGACCGTTGGCGGCGGCTTTGCTTTCAATCATAACCATGGCTTGCTCCTTCTCTGCGGCAGCGTCGATAACCGGGAAATCGTCAGGTGAGGCCATCGGAAGCGCCCTCATGTTCGGTTTCCGATAGGATTGCAGGATATCGACAGGAAGTCAACAAAAAAGTGAACAAAAACCGTACGTCCACCGAAAAACGCCCGTGGATCGGCCGCAAAAAGGCGCAGAAGCCTCAAAAAAGCCCGGATCGAGGTAGCGGCGAGCGTGGGAATGCGCACCGTGGGACCGCGGGGCTAACTCGACTGGTCTGCGATCTCGCGCAGGCGTCGCAGGGCGTCGAAGGCCTGCAGCGGCGTCAGGCCGTCGAAGTCGAGCCGGCGCAATTCGTCGAGCACCGGGCTGGCGACGAATTCGGTGAACAGGTGCAGCTGGGCCTCGCCGCGGCTGGGCCCGCCGCCGCCGGCGGCGCCGCGCAACTTGCCGTTGGTCCGCTCGGTGTGCACCTCGAGTGTGTCGAGCAGGCCCAGGGCCCGCTGCACGACGCTGCTGGGCAGGCCGGCGATCTTGGCCACGTGAATGCCGTAACTGCGATCCGTGCGCCCGGGCACGATCCGATAGAGGAAGATGATCTCATCGGCCCACTCGCGCACCGCCACGTGCAGGTTGCACACGTTCCGGTCCTGCTCGGCGATCGAGGTCAGTTCGTGGTAGTGCGTGGCGAAGAGCGTGAGGGCCCTGGTGCGTGCAAGTTGTTCGGCGATCGCCCACGCGAGGCTCAGGCCGTCTAGCGTCGAGGTGCCGCGACCGATCTCGTCGAGGATGACAAGGCTGCGCTCCGTGGCGTGGTGGAGGATGTTGGCCGTTTCGGTCATTTCGACCATGAACGTCGAGCGGCCTGCGTGCAGTTCATCGCTGGCGCCGATGCGCGTGAAGATGCGATCGGTCAGCCCGATCGCGGCTGACTCGGCCGGCACGAACGAACCCGTGTGCGCCAGCAGGGCGATGATCGCGATCTGGCGGATGTAGGTGGATTTGCCCGCCATGTTGGGCCCGGTGATCAGCGCCAGCGTAGCCGGCTGCGCGGCTGCGTCAGCGTCGGGTTCCTCGCATCCGACGCCCAAGCGGCAGTCGTTGGGAACGAACCGGTCTTTGAGAATCTCGTCGAGCACCGGGTGCCGCCCCGCCACGACATCGATGCAGTTCTCTCTGACGATGCTTGGGCGCACGTAGCGGCCGCGCACCGCCTGCTCGGCGAAGCCGCGCAGCACATCGAGTTCCGCCACGAGGCGCGCGAATTGCGCCAGCGCCGCCGCGTGGCCCGCCGCCTCACGACACATCTGCGCAAAGAGCACCTGCTCGCGGTCGATCGCGCGATCGCGCGCGGTGAGGATCTTGCTTTCAAACTCCTTGAGATCAGGTGTAATGTAGCGCTCGGCGTTCTTGAGCGTCTGCTTGCGCGAGAACGTGTCGGGCACGCGGCTGGAATGCACCGCGGTGACTTCGATGTAGTAGCCGAACACGCGGTTGTAGCCGACCTTGAGCGAGTTGATCCCCGTGGATTCGATCAGCTTCTTCTGATAGCGAGCCAGCCAATCGTTCGCGTCGGTCTGCAGCGAACGGCACTCATCGAGTTGGCTGTCCACCCCCTCGCGCACGAGCCCGCCCTCGCGCAGGTGATTGGGCGGGCTGTCCACGCAGCGCTGCACGATCGACTCGCCCAGCGCCTGAATAGCGCCGCCGAGCCCATCGAGGCTCTCGGCCAGCGGGTGCAGCGCCACGTTGGCGGCCAGCAGCGTGTGCAGATCGTCCAGCGCCGCCGCTGACCGGCCCAGCGCGACCAGGTCGCGCGGCGTGGCCCGGCCCATGTTCATGCGCCCCGCGATTCGCGCCACGTCGTTCATCGCGCCCAGCCGCTCGCCCAGCAGCCGGGCCGTCTCGCGATCTTCCATGAGCGCTTCGACCGTCTGCTGGCGGGCGCTGATGGCGTCGATGTCGCGCAGGGGAAAGCAGAGCCAGTCGCGCAGCAGCCGCTTGCCCATCGGCGTGCGGACGTGGCGGAGGAACACGCCCATGAGCGAGCCGTCCGTCTCGCCCGTGCGCATGGTGCGCTCGACTTCAAGACTGCGCAGGCTCGTGGCGTCGATGGTCAGGTAGCCGGCCAACGCGCGGCGGATCGGCGGGCGGACGTGCGCCAGGCGCGCGCCCTGCTCGGGCCCGCCCTGCGTTTCGCCCAGGTAGCGCAGCAGCGCCCCGGCGGGCGCCAGGCCCGGATCATCATCGGCCAGGCCGAAGCCCGCGAGCGTCGCCACGCCGAAGTGCCGGCACAGCGCTTCGTGCCCGTCGCTGTGGCGAAACTGCCACGACGGCCGGCCGGTCAGCGCGCATGAACTCGCCTCGCGCACCGCCGCGACGCGCGGCGGAGGCTCACCGGTGGCCGTCTCTGCGTAGAGCAGTTCATCCACGCCGAGTCGGTTCACTTCATCCCCCAGCGCCCCGGCGCCGACATCGACAATCTCGAACGAGCCGGTGGAGAGTTCCGCCAGCGCCAGCACCGCCGGTGAATCATCTCCCGCTTCGGTAAACAACACCGCCGCGACGTGATTCGACCGCGCATCGTCGAGCAGCGTCTCATCAACGAGCGTGCCCGCCGTGAGCACGCGCGTCACGGCCCGATCGACTACGCCCTTGGCCTCGCGCGGGTCCTGCACCTGGTCGGCCACAGCCACGCGATAGCCCATCTCGATCATCCGCCGCAGGTAGTTCTCCACGGCGTGGTAGGGGACGCCCGCCATCGGCACGCCCTTGGTGCGCTCGGTCAGCGTGATGCCCAGCACCTTGTGCACGAGCAGGGCGTCATCGAAGAACATCTCGTAGAAGTCACCCATGCGAAAGAAGAGCACGCACTCGGGGTGCTGCTTCTTGAACGCCATGTACTGGCGCATCGCCGGAGTGTCGGTCGGGTCGCTGGCGGACATGATCGCGTCAGTTTAGGAGGCCGCTGTCGCCCGGCTGAACCGGCGCCAATCGATTCCGGGCTCGTGAACGGCGTTCCGCTCACCCCCGCAGGAGTCCGCCGGGACCCTGAACGATTGACTACGTCGCGCGCAGCAGCGGCCGCGGCAATCCCAGGAAGTTCGCCAGCAGCATTGGTCCGTCAACGGTGAGGAAGCTCTCGGGGTGGAACTGCACGCCATCGAGCGGCGCCGCGCCGGCCGGGCCCTTCCAGCGCAGGGCCATCACCACGCCTTCTTCGGTCCACGCCGAGATCTCGAATTGATCGAGCGGGATCGTGTCGCGCTGCACAATCAGGCTGTGGTAGCGCGTCGCCACGAATGGGTTGGGCAGGCCTTCGAAGATGCCGCGCGCGTCGTGGTGCACGAGCGACGTCTTGCCGTGCATGATGCGGTCGGCCCGGCACACGACCATGCCGTGGCTCGCGCCGATGCACTGGTGACCCAGGCACACGCCCAGCAGCGGCACGCGGCCGCGAAACGCCTTCACCACCTCATTGCACACGCCGGCCTCGTTGGGCGTGCACGGACCGGGCGAGAGCACGATGCGATCGGGCGAGAGTCGCTCGATCTCGTCGATGCTGATCTCGTCGTTGCGCGCCACGCGCAAGTCTGCCGCCGCATCGAGTTCGCCAATGCGCTGCACGAGGTTGAACGTGAAGCTGTCGTAATTGTCGATGAGCAGGATCATCGGCGAAGATGATAGGTGCCCGCAGCGCCGCCCAGCGGCCTCAGAATCCAATGCTCACGCTCATGCCCAGAAAGACGGAGGGGTCGGCGTCGTAGTCGCGCGAGGCGAGCCCGTTGCGGTTCGACACTTCAAACGACTGGAACAGCATCGCGCCGCCGATGACGTTGATTGACACGCTTTCGCTGGGCCGGCGCGAGTAGCGCACGAATACGGGCACGGCGGTGTCTTCAACCACCGCCGCCAGTTGAGGCGATGAATCATCCAGGCGGAAGCGGCGATTCTCCCATGCAGCGCCGAAGGCCAGTTCGCTCTGCTCGTCGAGCGCCATGATGAACTCACCCATCGAGCCGCTCGACGCGAAACGCCACTGCTCGTTGAAGCGCCAGTTGACATTGATGACCGGCAGCACCAGAACGTCGTCTTCGATCTGGCTGCTCGCCGCGACGCCGACGCCGATCGACCGCCCCTCGCCCATGCTCCACGACACGCCGCCGACGCCGCCGATCGTGCCCGCGTCGCTCACATCCACCCCCGACTCGCCCGCGACCCGGCCGCGCACGCCGGCGAACCACGACCAGTCGCTGTCGGTGGCCACGTACGCCGTCAGTCCCAGATCGAGAATGTGGATGTCCGCGAAGGGATCGTTCGTGCCGGCCAGCAAGATGTTGGGCCGGTCGAAGTCGTAGCGGCTGTACTCGTAGCCGAGCCCCAGCGCCAGGCGTATCCGGTCGGTCGCTTCCCACTCGGCCTTGGCGCCGACGCTTCCGCGAAAGACGCGAAAGTCCCCGTTGCCGCCATCAAGGCCGGTGTCGAACTGGTAGCGGAAGCGCGGCGAGAGGGTGAAGGTGATGTCGCTGGATTCGTCAGCCTGCTCGGGCGACGCCTGCTGGTCGTCGTCCTGCGCGAGCACGGGGAAGGCGATGCAAAGCGAAAGCGCGGCAGTGATAAACGCGGGGGTGGCTTTGGACATGTGGTTCCTCGAAGGACGGGATTGTACCCGACGGTGCAGTGCCGCGGGTCGTCCGTTGGCATCTAGCGCCAGACTGGGCCGTCAAAGACGAGTTTGATCGAATCCGGGTCGCCTGCGCTGTGTTCATCTCCCGGGGGGATGCGCCAGAAGCGCCGCTTCCAGACGTTCGTGGCCGCGCTCAGGTCCGTCGCCTCCACCCAGAAGGACTCACCGGAGTGCTCGATGTGAAAAAGGCGCCCGCGTTCGATCGGTCGCTGCTCCCCGATTTCGTCCCGCCCCACTGTATCGAGCAGACGGCGCACCTCCGCGCGGGCCGCGTCAAGCTTGATTCCAAACTCAGCCAGGGCCAGCGCGGCGATTCCGTCATGCTCGCAAATCATGCCGAGAAGCATGTGCTCGGTGCCCACGTAGTTGCAGTTCAAACCGCGCGCTTCTTTGATTGCAAACTCGATTACTTTTTTGGCGCGCGGAGTCTGGGGAAGTTTGCCCATTGGCACGACATCAGACCCGGCTTTCATCAGGACTTCGAGCTTTCGACGCACCGCGAGCGGATCGACACCGAGGTTCAGGAGTACGTGGTATCCCACGCCAGTTCCTTCTTTGAGCAGATCCAGCAGCATGTGCTCCGTGCCGATGTATTCGTGGTCGAAACGCTGGGCCTCCTGGTTGGCCAGAGCCATGACCTTGCGGGAGCGATCGGTAAACCGTTCGAACATCGCGGATCTCCTTCTCTCGGAGTCGGTCTCAGTCTAGGTGCCCCGCGGCGACCACCCGTGGACTCCCCGGCCAGCGGTAGCCTCTCCGCCGCGGGGTGGCCGTCGGCCGGCGGGGATTGACTCCGCCCGGTTTGGGCCTAGCCTTGGGGTCTCGAAACAGGTCAGGACCAGACGGTTCGGAGCACGGTCATGCATGGATTTCGCCCGCATAAGGGGCTTCAAAAGCGAGTGACGGTTACCCGCAACGGCAAGGTGAAGCACGCCAAAGTCGGCCAGCGGCACCGCAAGAGCCTGCACAACAGCGCCCAGAACCGCCAGTTGCGCCAGCACAAGGTCGCCACCGAGGTCGAGCGCAAGCGTCTTCGCAAGCTGCTCAACTTCCGCATCCGCCCCGACAAGGTGCGCGATGCCGAGGGCAACGTGGTCAAGGCCGAGGCCTGAGACGGCAGGGGAGTGACGAAAACACAACAGGTGCGAGCCGGGATGACAAGCGTCTGATTCGCGGCAGTCTCCATGAGGAGGCGGCGAGCCGGGCCCCCGTCCTTGCCCAGGAGTTTGAACGATGCCTCGTACACGCAAGGGCGCTGCCCGCAACAAGGCCCGCAAGCGAATTCTCCGCGAAGCCCGCGGCTATTACGGAACCAAGTCCCGCCACAAGCAACAGGCCAAGAACGCCCTGACGCGCGCCGGCGTGTTCGCCCGTCGCGACCGCCGGGCCCGCAAGCGCGACTTCCGCCGCCTGTGGATCACGCGCATCAGCGCCGCGTGCAAGATGCGCGGCCTGCGCTACAGCCAGTTCATCAACGGCGCCCAGCTCGCGGGCATCCTGCTCAATCGCAAGATGCTCAGCCAGATCGCCATCGAGGATCCGGGCGCGTTCGACCAGATCTGCGAAATGGCCAAGGCGTCTTCGACGGCGACGGTCGCCAGCGCCTGATCGGCTTCATGCCTTCACCCGAGTTTCAAACGCAGCGCCGCCCGACCGGCGCTGCGTTTTTCCTGCGCCCTACCATCGTGGCGTCATGGCGATGATCGAATCCGAAAGTGACTCGGCGCGGCTCGACGGCCTGATCCGCTCCCTGCGGGCCATCAGCCGGTCGGATGATCCGGCCGAGATCGGCCGCCACGCCGGCCGGGGCATCCGCCATTTCATGCCTTTCGACGCCCTGGTGTCCGTGTCGGTGCGCACCCTGCCGCCCGGCCGCTACAAAGTGACCCGCCGCATGTACGGCGACCGGCCCATGCGCAAGGCGATCGACCCCTGGCGCGAGTGGGCGAACCTCGAGACCCACACCGGCGGGCTGATCGGCGAGGCGATCCAGTCGCCCCATCCGCGCGTCTTCTCGAATCTCTATCTGCGAAACGATCCGGCGCTGGGCGACGACGTGGCCCAGTTCGGATCGTGCCTGGCCGTGCCGCTGTTCGACGGCGGCGAGGCGCTCAACTGGAACCTGCTCTTTCGCACGTCCCCCGATGGCTTCACCGCCTCGGAAGTCGAGCTTATGGTGCTCGTGAGCAACCTGCTCGGCCAGGCGACGCGCAACATGGTCACCGCGCGCAAGGTTGAAGAACTCAACGCCCGCATCACCGCCCAACTGCACGAAGTGGCCCAGCTCCAGCGCTCGCTGCTGCCCAGCCGCCTGCCCGAGATCCCGCAGATGGAGATCGTCGCGCACTATCAGCCGTGCGAGCAGGCCGGCGGCGATTACTACGACTTCACCGAACTCGATGCGTCGGGCGGCGCCGACCCGACCCGGCCTTGGGGCGCCATCGTCGCCGACGTCGCCGGGCACGGCGCGCGGGCGGCGGTCATCATGGCCATGATGCAGTCCATCGTGCACGCCTATCCCGCCAGCGCCAGCACCGACCCCGACGCCGTGCTCGAGCACCTCAACGAACAGATCCTCTGCAAGGGGATCGATCGCACGTTTGTCACGGCGCTGTGCATGCGCTACGACCCGGCCAGCCGCACCGTGCGCCTCGCCTCGGCCGGGCACCACCCGCCGCGCCTCAAGAAGCCCGGCGCCGAGTCGCCGGTCATGCCGCTGGTCGTCGAATCCGGCCTGCCGCTGGGCATTGAGCCGCGACTGCACCTTTCGGTCAGCGAGACGAGGCTGGAAGTGGGCGACACGCTCGTGCTCTACACCGACGGCGTCATCGAGTCGTTCAATCCGAAGCGCGAGATGTTCGGCCTCTCGCGACTCGACGAGGCGCTGCACCACTGCTCGGGCGAGCCGGGCTGCGTGGTCAACTCCGTGACGACGGCACTGCGCGAGCACGAAGCCGGCGTCGAACCCGCCGACGACCAGACGCTGCTGGTGATGAAAGTGCGCGGTTGATACCACCGTCCTTTGACGCTCACGCCCCTCGGCCAAGGTGATTCACCGCAGAGTCCGCCGAGAGCGCCGAGAATGCCGCCGAGTCTGTTGAATCCCTTCGCGTCGTCAGCGGTCTCTGCGGCGAGATTGCATTCAATCGCGATAGCGCGGTGGCCTGACCGATCGGAAGTGGAAACATCCTGCCGCAACGAACGCCGCCGGCTGCGACTGCAGCCGGCGGCGGTGAATGCGTGAACGATCCGCGCGGCGCGCGGCGGCGATGCGTCACCCCATGCCAAACAGAGGCAGGAAGAAGCCTGCCGCGTCTGCGAGGAGGCGCTTGTTCGTCGGATCGATGAGCCAGAGCCAGTCGTCCATGAGGAACTCGATCCGGATGGCCAGCAGCGCGATGCGGCCCATGACCGTGTAGCCGAACGCCGCGCCGAAGGTGATCATGAGGAACCAGATGCCCACGCGCGCCGTGTTGCCCACCACGCCCTTGTGTTCGAGCGAGAAGAAGAAGTAGACGAGGCAGCACAGCACGCCGACGACGAGGATGAGGTTTTTGAGCGACTGCCAGGCGTCGAACCCGCCGCCGTCATCGACTACGTAGAGCGACACGATGGTGTTGCGGATCTGCGTGAGGAAGTCCGCGTGCAGGAAGCTCATGAGCCGCAGGCCGCAGAACGTACCGATGATGAACGCCATCGGCCAGCGGCTGATCCACCCGCCCACGGGCGAAAGCCGCCACAGCAGCATGATGCCGAGAATGAGCGGAATGAGGTACGCAAGTTCGGGATGCTGATCGTCGCCGAGACCGGGCACGGCCCAGTTCCGAAGCAGGCCCGGCGCGAGTTTGCCAAGCAGGTTGGGCACGATGGTGTCCCAGAAGCCCGTCACCATCCAGTACGCCGCGCTCACGCCGATGAAGATCGACTCGGCGATCTTGTACAGCGGGTTGTCGCGGATGACGAACGAGAGCACAAAGAGCGTGAGGAACGCCGCGATCCAGGTGCCCAGCGTGCGCGACGGACTCGGCGCGTAGACCGACTGATCCGGATTGGTTCGCTCGGCTTCGAGGTAGTCCGCCATGGTCGCCTGCTCGTAGACGACCCACTGGCCATCGGGATGCTCGGCATCCACGGCCTGCGGGACGGCCCGCACGTAGGCCCGGCCAAAGCCGCCGGGCAGCACAAACCAGCGGGCGATGAGCAACACCGCCCCGATGGCAAAGAGAATCACCCACCACCTGTTCTCGGGCTTCATTGGCGGACTCCTCTTCTGCGCTCGACGAAGTAGATCACGTTGCCCGCGATGATCAGGAAGATCATGAGCAGGTGGGCGACGAGCTGCGGCCCCATGCGGCGCTGCGCCTCGAGGTATTTGCCGCTGATGTTCTCCCCGCCGTACTTGGCCATCACGAGCGATTCATACTCCGAAGCGCCCTTGATCGCGGCGAGCAGGCCCGGCAGCTGTTGCGGGATGTAGGGATAAAGCAGCGGCGCCTGCACGCCCGTGCAGCCCGCGACGAGGCGGATCCTGTCGGGGAAGGGGGTGACGGCGTACTGCACCCATTCCTTGGTGCCCGGGTACCCGGCCGAGACGTTGATCACCAGGTCCATCTGCTGGATGTTCTCAATGCCCTGCATCATGGGGATCTCATCCGTCGCCGTGCCGCGCGAATCGGTCGTGTAGAGTTTGCGCAGGTCCGTGACGATGACTTTGATCACGCCCTCGTTGCCCGCCTTGAAGCCGAGGTTGACGTAATCCTCGCCGTAGCGCAGATGCGGGAAATCCGCCTTGATGATGCGGTTCACGGCGTTGTCGATCATCTGCCGCCCGAGGGGCCACAGGGCGATGAAGTACATCTTGTGGTGCTTCTTGATGCAGTGCAGCGTGAAGGCCGTGGCCATCGGGCCCAGCTCGCCTTCGCTGCCCGGGTCGTAGTCGAACGCGAGCAGCACCTTGGAGCCGTCGGGCAGGTTGTCGATTTCGTTGAATACGTTCGTGGCGAGGACGAGCGGCTTCTCGGGGAAAGTCGTCTTGTACTTGCCGATGACGAAAATCGGCACCGCCACGCACAGGAACATCATCAGGAAGATCCAGCGGCGGTCGAGGTTTCTGAAGAACTCAAACATGGGTTCAATCCTCTCCGGATCCGAGGTACGAACGATCGACGCCGAGCAGGATCTTGAGCGACACCGACGCCGTCCCCAGCGCGATGCCGATCATGATCGCGCGGTTGCCGGCGGTGTTGAAGATGTCCATGAGAAACACCGTGAGGTTCTCGAGCCGCAGCGTGGAAACCAGGTGCTGCAGGAACGTCGGATTCTCGATGAGCACGTCCGAGGGAATGAAGTCGGTGAGGAACACGCCTGCGGCCGTGCGGCCGAGCAGGATGACAAACGCCGTGCCCAGCAGCAGGATGGCCTCGACGTTCTTGGCCCGGAAGGCGCGAAACGCGGCGGAGGCGACGTAGAACGCGAGCATCGCGAAGATCGTCGATTGCAGCGGCACGATGAGGTACTCGTACATCCACCAGAACGGCGTGCCCGTCTGGTTGTACGTGCCGCTCCACGCAAACGCCGGGTACTGCTCGTTGGGATGCGAGCCGATCTTGAGCAGCCCGCACGCGAGCATCACCACAAAGGCGATGAGCGTGATCAGAGCGTACCCCCAGCCCGGCCGGCGGTCGGAGATCTTCTTGAGTTGCACCCGCAGCAGGTTCCCGCCGCCGAGGATGAACGCGATCGCGGCGAGGATGTCAAACCAGACCGAGACGTCTTCGCCCCACGTCTGCGTCTTGGGGATGAAGTACGCGACGATCATGACGAACCCGGCGATCGACGCGATGAGCAGAGGCGCTGTTCGTTTCATCGGGAGGGGTTTCTCAGGTGAGTACGTTTTGCGTGAGGAAATCGACGAAGTGCTGCAGCACTTCGCTGCCGGTGGCGGAAGCCAGCGTGGTCAGGATCACGCCCAGAATGAGCAGGCCTCCGACGATCATCTTGCCCATGTCCTGGCCCTTGAGGCTGCCGAGTTCTTCGGGCGAGCCGGACAGGTAGGCCGAGGCCGCGAAGAACTCCTCGCCGATGAGCGTGTAGTCGCACGCGGCGACGAAGAACGGCAACTGGGCGGGCATCGCCGTGCCGGCGACCTGGATGGCGCCGATCGAGTTGCCCGTCTCGGCGAGAATGAGCGACTCGGCGTAGAAGGCCCCCATGTAGAAGCACGCCGCCGGCTTCTCGCGCACCATCAGGCCCTGCAGATACGCCACATAGCCGAACTGCTCGTCGGTAACGTAGTAGATGAGGTCCTGGTTGTACGCGTCGGGCCGGCCGGCGGAAAGGTACGCCGCCTGCACCGTCTCGCGCGCCGTGGTCATGACCAGCGAGCGGCTCGTGGGCACCTCGACCTTGGCGTCGTACTCCGCGGCCGTGCGCGATACGCGAGCCAGCACCGTCATCGACGCGATGGTCTGGATTTCGTTGATGTCCTGGATGCCGGGAATGTACAGAACGCTGCGGCCCATCTCGGTGGCGCGGCCGACGGCCTCATCCACCGCTTCGAGTCCGGCGATCTTGCGCACCTTGACGGGCCTGCCTGACCTGGCGTGCGCGATCCAGAACACCACCGAGCCGCAGAAGATGAGCACCACGAGCAGCAACCAGCCGCGATCGAGATCGAAGATGTGCTCATCGACCCACTGCATCGACTCGCTGCGGCCCGAGGCGGCGTCGGCGGTTGCCTCTGTCCCAGCCTCTTCAGGCAGCGCGGCGGCTTCTTCGGGAGCGCTGGCCTGCGCAGGCTCGCCCGGCGCTTCGGCCGTCGGCTCCTGGGTGGTCGGCTCCGCGGTCGGCTGGGGATCCTGCGACCAGGCCGGCTGGCACGGGCCGCCGATCGCCAGTGCGGCGAGCAGCACGAGTGCAGGGGCCACTGACCAGCGGCCCATCCACCGGATCGGATTGTGCATCCATCACCTACCCTTCGATGAGTTCGACGTTCGCGCGCGGCACCGTAACAGTTTCTCCCGAGTCGAAGCGGACTTCAAGTACCCGGGCTTTGGAACCTGAACCCAGCACCGCCGGCTCAGGCGGCAGATTGTTCACCGCGCCGATCAACCCGAAGTACGGATCACGAATGATCCGCACCATGGTACCGACTTCCAGCAGCCCCGCCACGTTGCGGGCCCCGGCGTCGGCCGCGGCGGGCGCTGTCGAAATGGGCACCACGATCTCGGGCCGCATCACGCCCGCGCGGATCTGCGTGGCGCCGTTCACGGCCGCCTCGTGGCCCTTGTGGCTGTCGAGAAGTTCGAACGTCCGCTGAGCCATGGCGATGTCGCCAAAGCCCTCGGTGATGATCAGCGTGATGCCCGCCTGTTCCGAGCCCGTAATGGCCACGCCCAGGTCGTAGCCGAGCACTTCTTTCAGGTCGGCGTCGTCGATGCCGCCGGAGACGATCGCCGCCACACCCACGCGGATCGCCTTCTTCACCGCGGTGTAGTACATGCGCGCGCCGCCGACAATGACGCAGCCTTTCATGTCGTCGGTGATGAGATCTTCGGTGAGTTCCTGAGAGTGCTCCTTGCACGCCATGCGGATGGGCCCGAACGTCTCGCCGCCGATGCCGAAGATGCCCTGGATGAATGCGACCTCGGCTTCGATGACCACACCTTCATTGGGGATGACTTCGACGACCGTACCTGTGAGATAGGCGCCAACCTGCACGGGAATGGGCGCGCCGCGCACGATGACCTGGCCGGTAACCGGCGAGATGGTCTCGATGGTGCCGGCCACCTTGGATTTGATCTCGTTCTTGAAGAAGCCGAAGATGCCCGGCGAGCGGGCAAGGACATCGCCCTCGGCGATGGTCTGGCCTTCTTTGGCGATCATGCAGCCGGGCACGTCGCCGGGCGGCATCGAGAGCAGATTGGCCATGTTCACGGGCGTGACGTCGCCGGGCATGAAGGTCTGGGCGACAATGTCGCGCGCCTTGACCTTGTCGCCGACCTTCACGAGCACATCGCCCGGAATCGGCAGCACCCGCCGCGTGCGAAAGGTCATCTTCGGAGTAACTTTGAGTCCAGGTGTATATGCGTTAGCCATTCTCTTACTCTCAGAACATTTTTGCCGCAAAAGGGCTCAAGAAGCGCAAAAGGAGTCAAACGGGATCGAGGACGTACTTCTTTACGAAGAGCCGTGGCGTTCCTAAGTTGATGAGCAGCCCATGCTTGATGCGGCAGCCGCGCAGATATCCGAGAATCTGTGCCACGTGGTCGTCCGTTACAGCGCGCTTCGCCTTGACTTCTACAATGATCTGCCTTGCAACGAGCATGTCAGCGAAGTACTCGCCAAGCTCCGTCCCGTCTTCGTCCCGAACCATCAGTGAATGCTGCGTCTCCACTTCGAGTCCCGCTTTCTGCAGCCGGATGGCGAGACCCGTTTCGTACACTCTCTCCATGTGGCCGTGGCGGAGGAACCGATGAAGCGAGAACGCCGTTTCGCGAATGAGATCGCACAGTTCGAAGATCCGCTTCTCGCAAAGCTCTGTCTCAGCCACCTCTATGTCTCCACTTTTGCGTCTCTTGTGCCTCTTTGCGGCTATTTTCTGCTCTCCCCCGGATACATGTTCATCGCCTCGACCCAGCGTTTCATCGTGGCCTGACCGGTGGCGCGATCTTCCGGGAGAGCCAGCGGGCGGCCGCGCGCGTCGAGCACCAGCCCGACTGTGCCGCCCTTGACCTGGCGCTCGATGCGCTTTCCGGGCCCGTTGCCGAAGTCGAATCCCTTGGCCGGATCGATGATGACCATCGCCGTTTCGCCTTGCGCCAGCGGGAAGAGTTTCAGATCGCCATACATCATCTCGCCGCGCTCGTTGAGGCTGCTTCCCTTGATCTCGTACGAGAAGCACGGCCTGCCTTCCTTGCCCGTGCCCTTGGCCGCCACGCACGTGCCGAGGTAGATCAGGCAGTCCTTCTCGAAGACCTCCGTCGCCGCCTTCGGGTGCACTTCCGCCAGCACGCCCAGGTGCGGCATCATAAAGATCGAATCCTTGGCCAGCGTCGTGAACCCTTCAGGTTCAAACGCGTCAATGAGCAGCATGGCGGTCTGGTTCATGCGCGGCGCGTGGCTGAGCACGCCGCCGGACGCCACGAGCAGGTCGAGTTTCATGTTGTCCACGATCGTCTGCCCGCCGACCTGCTGGCTGAAGGTGTCGCCGACGGTGCGCTGCTGCTGCACACCCTTGAGCGTCGTGGCGAATTCCTTGTGCTGCTGGTACGCCAGGCGCAGCGCCTCGCGCGCCACCGCCTGCTCGAAGATCAGCGCCTCGCGCGTCTGCGGGATCGTCGTCGGGCGGATCATCTTGTTCTTCACCCGGTTGCGCAGTTCGCGCTCGTCCATGTCGAAGTGCACCCACCGGAGGATCTTGGGCATCGTCGCCTCGGCGCACACGTTGCTGATCGAATAACTCATCCCCAGGTTCGCACTCACCGTGCGGTTGAACGTCTTGTCGAACACGCTGAACACGTCCGTCGTCGCGCCGCCGATGTCCACGCCCACGGCGTTGATGCCCTGCGTGTTGGCGATCGTCTGGAGGATGTTGCCCACCGCGCCTGGCGTGGGCATGATCGGCGCATCGGTCCACGTCATGAGTTTGTCGTACCCCGGCGCGTGGGCCATGACGTGCTCGAGGAACACGTCGTGAATCGCGTCGCGCGCCGGGCTGAGGTTCTCATATTCGAGTACCGGCCGCAGGTTCTCGACGATGGACAGTTCGACGTCCTCATCGAAGGTCTTCTCGACCAGCGGAGCGGCATCCTTGTTGCCCGCGAAGATGATCGGCAGGCGATACTTGCCGCCGAAGCGCGGCCGGGGCTTGGCGGGTGCGATGAGTTCGGCGATCTGCACCACCTGTGTCGTGTTGCCACCGTCCACCCCGCCCGAGATGAGGATCATGTCCGGCCGCAGTTCGCGGATGCGCTGGATCTGGTCGTGGGGCTTGCGCTTGTCGTTGCTGGCGATCGTGTCCATGACGATGGCCCCGGCGCCCAGCGCCGCCCGCTTGGCGCTGGCCGCGGTCATCTCCTTGATGACGCCGGCGACCATCATCTGCAGTCCGCCGCCGGCCGAAGAGGTGGAAATGTAGATGTCGCAGCCTTCGGTCTCGGTGGCGGGATGGATGAGCTTGCCATCGTCATCGACAAACCGCCGACCGGCCAGTTCGCCGACTTCGGTTACGGCATTGATGACGCCCATGGTGACGTCGGCAAAGGGCTCTTCGACGGTGGTGGGGGCCTCGCCGCGATGGGTCTGGCGGTAACTGTCGCCGACTTTCTGGATGAGGATGGCCTTGGTGGTCGTGGAGCCGCAATCGGTCGCCAGGATCACCTTTATCTTGTCAGGATCGAGGTTTTTCATCGGCACAGTGTAGGTCGGACGAACTCACCGCGCCGAGGCCCGGAACACGGATCGGGCCGTGCCCGGAAGCAAGGGACCGCACACCGACGACTGGCAAGGCCTCGCGCCTCGCGTTGCGGTACTGAGAAGGTGTGGATGCCGTGGTCAAGCGAGGCTCGGGGAGCGCGGGCCACGCGAGTGCGCGACTCGGAGACGACGAGTTTGAATGCCTGATACGCCTCGGCGTGGCCCGCCGGTCGCAGAGCCGACCTCTGGACCACGGCACCGGCACTGCTCACTCGGCCTTCTTCGCCTCTCGCTTCTTCGCCTCGGCTTCGGCTTCGAGTTCTTCGATGCGGTTGATGATGTACTCCATCGAGCCGCGCTTCTCGAGGAACGCCGAAAAGTGGCGGTAATTGTCGTACGACTGCTGGCGCAGGATCGACCAGAACGCCGGCTGAAAAACATGCATCGTGCTCGCCGCGAGATAGTTCAGCGGCCGTGTCATCTCCAGCAGCACGACGCCCGGCATCGCCAGCCGCCGCCGCGCGATCTCCCGGCAGGCCCACTCGACCACCGGCTTCTGCTCCTCGGTCGGCTCGGCCGGGCCCGGCGGATCGACAGCGAACGCATTCTTGAACCAGCCCTTGGCCATCAGAGCCTCATGAAATGAGCAGCAGTTTGAAGTGTCCGTCTTCGCGAATGAGATCGAGCTTCGTGAATCGCAGGCTCGCGCGCACCGGCGTGACGATCTCCATGCGGTACGTGTCGCCAGCGCTGTGCCAGGTCACGTCCGGGCTGCTCAGCCCGCCGGTCATGCGATTGAGCGTCATGATCACATCGCGCTGATTGGCGATCAGCCAGTCCACCGCCTCGTGCGGATCGCGCTGGGCGTCGATGTACACCTGCTTGGCGGCCTTTGAGACCAGTTGATCGAAGATGAGATCGACCTCCGCCATCGCCAGGCAGTTGCGCAGGTGCAGCACAAGGTGCTCGGGCAGATAGCAGTTCAGCGTCACCGTGCCATCCGTGTGTTCGACGCGAAGTTCGGGCCCCTTCGCATCGACCGGGCGCGCCTTGCCCTCGCTCAGTTCGTTGAACTGCTTGGCCTTGTCGGCCCAGTGATCGCGCCGCGAAAGCTCGACCTGGCAGCCGCTCAGCAGCGCCGCAACCCCCGCGGCCAGCGCAACATGGATGGTGTGCGCCCGCCTCATGTCGGCGCTCCCGTCGCCACGGTCGGCACGTCGATGGTTGCGGGCTCGGACTGCCCCTTGCGCCAGAGGTCGTGGCAGCGGAATGCCTCGCGCGCGTCGGGGAAGTCGCGGCGGTTGTGCACGCCCCGGCTCTCCTGGCGCCACAGGGCGCTCTTGCAGATCAGCGCCGCGACGAGAAGCATGTTCTGCGTTTCCCAACCCATCGGATCGTCGAAAATCTTGTCCAGCGTGTAGCGGCCCCAGAAGTCGATCATGTCGCGCACGTCGCTCATCGTCTGCCCGCTGCGCGTAATGCCCAGGTGCCGCCACACCACGCTGCGCAGGCTCGAGCGCACGTCGGTCAGGTCGAGCCCGCCATGCTCCGAGAGGGCGATGTCGCTGATGATGCGCTTGGGCGTGCGCGGGCCGTTGCCCGGCTCGCGCTGCTCGGCGCAGGTGCGGCCGGTGATCTCGCCGCGCACCAGCCCTTCGAGCAGGCTGTTGCTCGCCAGGCGATTGGCGCCGTGCAGCCGAGAGCACGCCGCCTCGCCGCAGGCGTAGAGCCCGGGGCGGTTCGTGCGCCCCTCGGCGTCCACGTGAATCCCGCCGATCGTGTAATGGGCGCTGGGCTGGACGGGGATGAGATCGTGCTCGGGGTCGATGTCGAAGCGCGCCAGTTGGGCCGCGATTCCAGGAAACCGTTCGGCGAAGAACCCCGGTTTGAAGTGCCGCGCGTCGAGAAATACGTGCGAATCGCCCGTATCGGCCAGCTGGTCGATGATCGCCCGGCTCACCACGTCGCGCGGGGCCAGTTCGGCCATGGGATGCGCGCCAAGCATGAATCGCTCGCCGCGTCGATCGACCAGATGCGCCCCCTCGCCGCGCACCGCTTCGGTGATGAGCGATCGCTCGGCGCCGGCGACGTAGAGCGTGGTCGGGTGGAACTGGATGAAGGCCATGTCGGCCGCGGCGGCGCCGGCGCGATAGGCCATGGCGATGCCATCGCCGGTCGTGCCTGCCGGGTTGGTCGTTTCGCGGTAGACCCCGCCCGCCCCGCCGGTGGCGATGATCGTCGCCCACGCCCAGATCATCTGCAAGCCGTACTTCGGATGATGCGTGATGGCGCCGACCACGGGACTGTTGTCGCCGTCGGATACCGTCAGCAGATCGAGCGCGAAGCAGTTCTCGAACACTCGGATCGCCGCGGTGCGCTGCACCTGCTGGCCGAGGCAGCGCACCAGTTCGCGGCCGGTCGCGTCGCCGTCGGAGTGGAGGATGCGCGACTCGCGGTGCCCACCTTCTCGGCCCAGCGAGATCTCGCCCTCTTCATTGACGTCAAAGCGCATGCCCCAGCGGCGCAGTTCCTCGATGCGCGGCCGGGCGCCGGCGACGGTGCTCTGCACGATCGACGCATCGCACAGCCCGCCGCCCGTGTCGATCGTGTCTTCGACGTGCATGCGCACGGCCTGCTCGGAAGTGCCCAGCACCGCGGCGATGCCGCCCTGGGCCCACGCGGTGCTCGATTTTCTGATGTCGCCTTTGGCCAGCACGATCACCTCGCCGTGCTCGGCGGCGGCGATGGCGGCGCGCAGGCCGGCGACGCCCGAGCCGACGATCAGCGTGTCGCAAAAGATCTGCGGCAGCAGGCTGGCGCGGAAGGGGATGAGATAGCGGCGCTCGTCAAACAGTGCGTGCATGAGTCAGGCTCCGGCCGATGAACTCAGGCGCAGCGCGACGAGAAGCACCGACCCGTCCAGGTGAGCAGGCGAGTCAGCCGCCGCCGCGATTGCGCCCCACGCCGCCGGGATTCATTCCCTCGGGCATCTGTGTTGCGTTCTGAACCGCACGCATCCACTCCTCCAGCAGAGCGCTGACCATGACCCACTGGTCGACAAACTCGTTATTGCTGGTGCGGGTGGCGACGCTTTCCATAGAGGACGCCAGCGGATCAACAACTGCATTGATCCCCACCAGTACTTCCTGTGGCACATCAGGCGCTTCGAAGTACCACTGACCGTCCCGATTGACGAAATTCTGTCCAGCCAACTCGGGAACATCGTCCGTCCAGGCGGTCATCCGCGAGTTGTCATATGAAAAAGTCACGCTTTCAAGATCGATGCCGGCGAAGTCCGGCAAACCACCCGTCAGCAACTGCATCATTGTCGGGAGCAGCATCCCGCCGATGGGATTCTCGCCCGCCATGCGTTGGATTTCGCTCTCAAAGCGAGGATCAGACTTCAACTCGGCGAGCCCAACCCCGAACTGCTGCTCCGACGCCGCGCTCAGCTTGGCCGCCGCTTCGGTGAGTCGCTTGGATGCATCGACGGCGGCCTGTTGCTCGGGCGTCGTCACCAACACGAGAGAAGAAATCTCGTCAAAGCGACCAGAGTCAATGATCGCCTTGGCGCGCTGCAGTAATCCCAGCGGGCTGCCGGTGTCGGCGATCGGCTCTTCGATCGTCGGCACCGTCTCGGCCAGTTCGGTCAGGTCGCGAACTTCGGCCACGGCCTGGCCGGTGATGTACTCGAGACTCTGGCGGATCATCGCGGCGAGGTTCTGGTTCGCCGCGGTCTCCTGCTCGGTGCGGCCGGACTCGGGAATCGAGTCGAGAGCCTCTTTCAACGCGGCCTCGGCGGCGTCGCGCGCTTCCTTGGCCTGCGCATCCAGCGCTGCCGCCATCGCGGCGTCTTCGCCGCCGCGCCCGAGCGCTTCGGCGTGGTCGGCCACTCGGTGAACCAGTTGCGCGAATGTTTCGATGCTCATCGCCTGCCGCCAGAGCACCTGGCCCAGCACCTGCTGCGCCTGAGCGGTGCGCCCACCGCCGGGCCCGGCCTGGCGCGCGTCGGTCAGAGCCGCTTCGGCCGCCTGCCGGGCAGATTCGAACAGCGGCATCAGGCCGGTCTCGTACTGGCTGGTGAGCGGCTTGTAGACCTCGTTGAACTCTTCGATCGCCTGCCGCAGGTCAGCCTGCAGCTGCACGCCCTCGGCGGCGACTTCCTGCTGGCGCGCCTTGATGCGGGCCCGCGCGGCGTCGAGATCCTTGAGTTCCCCCTCCGCCTGCAGCACGTACTGCTGCGCGCGGGCTAGTTCCGGCTGAAGCACATCGAGCTGCGCCTCGAGGTTCGCGGCGTTCACCTGGTGCTTGTCCGCCTGGCGGGCCACGGCGGCGGCCTCTTCGATCTTGGCGATCCGCTGATCCAGCGGCGCCGACAGCGCCGCCTCGCGCTGCACCGCCGCCTGCTCGCCGAACTGGTTGATCTTGCGCGTCTCATCCGCGATGCGCGACTCGAGCGCCGCGATCTGCTCTTTCAACTTTGACACGTTGCCCTGCTGGGCCGCGAGACGCGTACGGGCATCCTGCGCCTGGCTGTCGATCTGCCGCAGCGCCGCCGAAGGGTCGTACGCGGCGTTGGCGGCGACGATGGCCTGCAGTTCGAGCACGGCGGCGATATGCGAATTGGCCAGTGAAATGAGGTTCTGCACCGCCGCGTCAGCGCGATTCGCCTCTTCGAGGTGCAGCCGCGCCAGGCCGAGGTTCGCCTCGGTGCGCAGTGCGGCGCTGGCGGCCTTCTGCTCGTTGAGGGCGCCGGAGGAGCTGCCCGCGCTGAGGTTCTGCTTGATCTGCGTCAGATCAGCGGCGGCCTTTTCCATCGGGTTGAACGCGCTCGCGTTGCCGATCGCCTGCGCCTGCTCATCGTCCTTGAGCCATTCGGTCTGCTCGGCGGTCATCGGCGTCGGATAGGCGTCCTTGAGCGTGTAGGTCTGGATCTGCCCGGATGCCTTCTCGAGCTGCTCCTGCGCGGCGTTGCGGGCTTCGCCCGACTCGTTCTTGCAGCCTGACAGCGGCAGCGCCAGCAGCGCGCCCACCGCGAGCAGGCGAGCACCCGAAGTCGTAAGTTCCATCATTCGCGGGCCTTTCGTCGAAATGGTCCGTCAAGTGCGTCGTCGATCTCCGCGCGTCGCCGCGCTGCATGCGCCGCGAAGCACCACCCACCGAAGAGTCTAGTGTAGCGCGGTCCCTTCCGCCGGGAACGCGCCCCGCCCCCTCCCGGGCGGGTCTATCGCGACGGTTTGTCCTGCTCGCCCGGTGTCGGAGGCGGCTGGTTCGAGCCGTCCTGTCCGTCGATTTCACGCGGTTCGACGCGGGCGTGGTCGAGGTCGAAGGTCACCATGGGAGGCTCGTACACAATGGGGTAGTCCGGCCGGGGGGTGTACATCGAACGCATCCAGTCCACCGCCCGCGTGAACTTCACATCCGCCTGGTCGCGGAACGCCGGCTGCCAGCGGTCCACGTCGGGGTGCGGGTAGATCGAGCGGTCGCGCGGCAGGCCGAGTTGCAGCAGGGGCGACCGTTCCGGCCGGTCGTAGTTGATCATCGGCTCGCCGTGGAGTTTCGTGCGTTCGAGGATGAGCAGGTTGGTGTACACCGTGTTGGCCGTGTGCGACTGCCTGTTAAACAGGAAGAACTGCCCGGCCTCGAGTCCGCCGTGGCACTGGTTGGTCGCACACGAGTTCATGAGCCAGGTGTTGTGCACGTTCAGGCGGAACTTGTTGAGCGAGACCGGTTCGCCGCGTACGCGCACTTCGCCGTAGAGGTCCCGCGCCTGCAGCCGGAAGATATCCGTGAGAATCTCGACCGGGTCGCGGCGGAAGTACGCCTTCTTGCCCTCGGGCGTGGTCGGCATCAGGTCCGAAGTGGCGTGCTCGCTGAGCAGCCGCTCGATCGTCGATCGTCGGATGAGCAGGGGCGGGGGATTGTCGAGATCGATCTCGTAGACGCGGATGAGATTCACGTCGTCATCGCTGAGAAGCATGGTCGGCGAGAGCCGCCCGCCGGGCTGGGCGCCTGGCTCGGGTTCGGGACCTCCCGTCTCCGCCTCGCGCTCGGCTTCCGATTGCTTATCTTCAAGTTCGATGGCCGCGTTGACGACGCGCAGCAGTTCGCGCGCCTCTTCAAGGCGCGGGTTGTCGTCGAGCAGTTCTTCCAGTTCGGTCGCGGCCAGTTCGAGGCGGCGCCGGCTGTAGATCCACTGGCAGAAGCGCAGCCGCTGGGCGTAATCATCAGGCCGGATCGACTTCTTCAGTTCGTCGTAGTATTCGTCGAACGTCTTGAGCGGCACGACGTCGAGGACGTCGGCGATCTTGAAGCGCGTGTCGATGCCCGCGATCTCGAGCACCAGTTCGAAGCGATCCTTGTCCTTGATCCGCCCGCGGAAGCGCCGGCCGTCGTTCATGATGATCAGGCTCTGGCCGGGCTCGTCGGCCACCGGCGGGTCGCCCTGCCTGGCGCCGGGCGGCGGCGTTTCAACCTGCGCCATCGCGCGGGGCGCGGCGATGGCCGTGAGCGCCGCCGCGATGAGCAGGGACACCGCCGGCAGGACCAGTCTGCGCCGCGTGCGCGGATGTGGTTGCATGATCAACTCCCATGTGAGCCGCCGGCGCGAGGCGCAGACCGAACAGCCCCGTCAACAACGCTCGTGGCTGCCGCGGCGGGCAACGCTGCTGGGGCAACGTCAAGCGTAAGGCCCGCCCGCCGGTGGAGCAAGTTCACCTCCGGGCCGGCCCGCCTTACCTGATGCGCACGCGAGATGAATTGTTCCCTTTTCGCGCGATTGGAAGCGCAATCGCCCGCCAGCCCGCCGCTGGGGCCGCTCCGTCATTCCACCCGCTCAATTGACAGTTCGAGCACGGCATAGCCGTCGATCTCGAAGTGCTCGACGAGCAGGTTCACCTCGCCGGCCTGGCTCAGCGTGAACTCGCCCTGGTCCACCGTCGGGCCGTGCCAGGTCCAGTTGTCGATCACGCGCTGATCCTTTATACCCGGCCCGTTGACGGTGATGCGTACCCCGTCGTCGCTGCGGGTCGTCAGCCGCCACGTGCCGGCGGAGAGCGGCACGCGGGCCCTGGCGATCGTGCCGAAGAGGTCCGACTCGATCGCGCCCAGCGCCTCGCGTTTGCCAAGACTGCGCACGTCCCTGGGTCCGCCCATCGCGAAGGGCAGCGTCAGGCTGTCGGCTTTCAGGTGCACCGCCGTCGGCCCCTCAGCCAGGCGGCGCCAAGCCTGCAGGTCATTGCGCGGGTCGGTCACCTGGCGCTCCCACTTGAAGAACGTGATGTCCCACGACGTGCGGATGATCGTGCCGGCGATGGTCGTTTCAAAGTCGCTGCCGATCCTGATCGGGATCGAGTAGGAAGCGATGCCCGGCTGTCGCGGCGTGATGGTGACGGAGTACCGACCCTCGCCCACCTCTTCGACCTGCGCATCAATGCCGGCCGGTGCGGCTCCAACACGCATCGGTTCTTTCGCCCCGAACACGTCGTACACGTCGCCGCTCGAGCCGGATGAACTCAGCCGCACCATCGGCGAGGCGTGGTCCCACGGCCCCCATTCGGTCATGATGATGTTGCCCCGGCCGCGCAGCTCCGGCCGCGCGCCCACCGGCCGCGTAGTGCCGAACACGGGATAGTCGGGCCTGCGGTCGAAACTCGAGATGAACAGCGGTGCGTCGGGCTCGCTCGAATCCGCCAGTTCGATCTCCTTGCCCACGCTCGTGAAGGTGTTCTTCGCTGCATGCGTGTCTTCGCACTGCCGCAACTGAATGGCGAGCACATCGCCGTCGAACGTGTTGCTCGTGATTGAATTGTTGCTCGAGCCCGCGGCGTTGTTGGCCTTGCCCCAGGCGGAGTTCACCAGCCCCTCGTCGGGGTCGGTCCACAGGTGCACGCCGCACTTGTTGCGCTCGAAGCGGTTCGAGATGATCTGGTTGGCGAAGCCGTGTTCGATGTTGACGCCGCCGCGCTCCAGCCCGTAGGCCATCTCGCCGTTGTTGGTGAAGGTGTTGTCGGCAATCAGCGTGCTCTGCGAGTAGCCGCCCCAGATGCCGCAAATGGCGTTATCGACCATGCGGTTGCCGATGAACCGGTTGTTGAACGAGAACGTCATCTCGATGCCGTGCGCCGGCGCGTAGGAGAAGTCGTTGTTGATGAGCAGGTTGTTGTTGTTGCCCCGGCCCTTGCAGAACTTCTGCAGTTCAGCCTCGCTCATGCCTTCGCGCGGCGGCGCTTCGCCCAGCGCCTCGCGGCCGGCAAAGCCAAAAAAGCAGTCCCCGCCGTGCGTAGCCGAGTTCTCGGCGATGATGTTCTCGCTGCACTGCTCGAACATCAGGATGCCGGCCGAATCCTGCCCGCGGTTGTACACCATGTGGCTGTAGCCGCGCACGCAGAAGTCAAACGCGTTGCGCGTGATGACGTTGCGATTCGACCGCCACATCGCCAGGCCCCAGCCTGACAGAAACGAACAGTCGTTGTCGTAGAGGCGAGAGTTGTTCACCCGGTCGATGATGATCCCGTTCTGCCGCCGGCGCGCGAAGCAGCCGCTGATCGTGACGCGTTCGGAGTTCTCGACGCAGATGCCCGCGCCGAAATTGTTCACCCACTCGTGGTTGTCGTTGTGGTGCGGAAACAGCCAGTCGCTGCCGTCTTCCGCGGCCGGGGTCGATCGCAGGCGCGTCGCAAAGCCGCCGGCCACGTCGCAGTTCTCCAGAGTCAAGCCGTCGGCGCGCTTCGCGTAGATACCGACTTTGTAGCGATGGCAGTGTGCGTTGCGGATGGTCACGTCGCGCTGGCCGTCGATCATGATCCCGATGCCGGTGATCGCATCCCACGGCGTGCCCTCGGGCGCGCCCATCATTTCGCGAGTCTCTTTCTCGTCGAGGAATTCGATGGTGATGCCGCTCGCCTTGACGTGAATCACGCCGTTGCCGTCGGCATCCGGAATCGGGTTGGCGCCGATGCGGACAAAGCAATTCTGCGTGATTTCAACGTTGTCGCGATCGACGACGATCGTCGGCGGGCCACCCGCGAGGCTCGGCCCGGCCGCGAAAAGCACGAACAGGGCGGCAGCGCCGCCACGGCAGCATGATGCGTTCATGCGTCATCGTAGTCCGCGGCGGCGCGGCGATCAGCGTTCGATGCGTGACGCAATCTGGTTTGACTTAACGTAGATATTGCTGCTGTTCCGCTCGATCGCCTGCAGCCACACGTCGGTCGGCGGCGCGCCCGATGGAACCGTCACCGTCAGCGCCGCGGTCCCCTGCGCGTCGGCCGTCTTCTGCCCGGCGATCACGATCGGCTGGCTCAGATCGACGCTCATGCCGATCGACGGGACGTACGTCGGGCCGCCGCCTCGCATGCTGTACGCGAAGTACACCCGCGCCCCCGGATCGGCGCGGTTTACGCTCAGCGTGGCTGGCTGGCCGGCGTGCAGCGCCGTGGCGCTGAGTGCAAACTTGTCAATCGTTGCGTACACGGCGTAGACGCGCGGCGAGGCCTCCGTCACCGACGAATTGCCCGGATTCGTCGCCTGAATCCCGCCGTAGAAATGCCCCAGCAGCACTTCGCCCGCGACCAGCGCATCCCAATCCACCTGCCCCAGCGCGTTGCGCGGCAGATTCGGATTGAGCACCAATTCGGCGTTGGTGACCGGTTTGAGCGCCGCGCCGACGACCGTCTCGCTCACCACGGCACTGTCGCGCATCTTGAGCATCGTCACGTCGATGACCCAGGGGATCGTCATGTTGCGCACGAACTGCTGGCCGTCCCAGTTGGCCCCGCTCAGCCCGCCGAGCGTGACGATGTAGTTCTCGCCCCGGCTGGCGGAGTGAAAGCTCACGCGCGGCGCTTCGTACTGGTTCATCATCTGGGTGAAGTTGACGTCCAGCGTTACCTGCCGCGACTGCGAGTCGAATATCAGCGGGTGCTCCCACACCTCGGGCAGGATCTCGTTGCCTGGCTTGAACACGCCGATGTGCACGAGGAACCCGGCGCGCTGGTTGCCCGGCGCGCCCAGCGTCACCGGCGTCACGTTGCCATCGCGGCGGTGGTACTGGTCGTCGGTGTACGTGCGGATCGGATTGACGAGACTCGCCGCCGGGTCGAAGATGTGAATCTCGTTCGAGTAGACGTTGGAGAAGTTCGCTTCGTCGCCGTAGTTGCCCGTGAAGTTCGAGCCGCCCACCAGCGCGAAGTAGGGGCCGATCTTCACGATCGCGCCGCCTGCGACCTGCGCCTCGGCGCTGTGGCGCACGGTGAAGGCGCTCTCGGGCAGGTTCGCGCCGTCGAGGATCGCCTGCCGCACCGCCCCAAGATCGATCTGGATGATCGAATCCCACGTCGCCCACGACTGCGTCGATGGCACCGGGCCGTATCCGCCGTAGAGATAGAGCGTGTCGCCGTACTGCACGGCCTGAGCGTTGGTCGCCACGAGAAGGTCGCTCAGCGGGCTGGGCAGGGTGGTCACCGACGCCGAGCGCGTCGTCTGCGTGTCCAGGTCATACAGGTACACCTCGCGGTTGAAGTCTTCGGCGGGGAACGTTGTGCGGCCGTCGCGGGCCCGGCTGTGAAAGCCCATCCCGCTCAGCCCGGCGAAGAAGAGCAGATCGCCGCCCGACTCTGCCATGACGTATGACTGCAGCGGCACGAACGAGGCGCCCGTCACCTCCTCGGTGCGCACGCCGCTGATCTGCCCGGCAACCGGCCCGGCCACGAACAGGATCGCGCAACCGGAAGTAAGAAAATGCAACGCAGAAGCAAACTTCTTCATACTCGCCCCCGAGTGAAGTAAGGCCAATGTACCACCACACCGCCGCAAGCCCGGTTTTATTCCGGACTCTCGCTCAAACGCCCGCCCAGCATCATCTTCGGCCAGTCAGCCCACGAAGTGGTGCGCCCCGCATTCGGCGGTGTCCACAATGCACAATTCGGTCACGTCCTCGGGTCGGTCGATCGGGCAGGTGCACAGAATGCATCCGCATGGGACGTAGTCGGGGGGCGTCTGGCGCCAGTGCGGCGCCATCTCGCGCAGCCAGCAGCGCAGCTCGTGAAACGCCTCATCCACCGCCGATTCGAGGTACTCGAAGTAGATGTGCCGGTCGCGCAGGCACGCCTCGACGGCGCGCCCGTCATGCAGAATCAGATCGATCGCCACGGCGTAGCCCCGATCTGCGTGCGCCGGCGCTGCGCGGTGGTGGATGATGACGTGGCAGAGCTCGACGAGATCGCCGTATTCCTGAAGCGCCGGCGCATGGGCGCTCACCAGCCGGCGCGTGCGGCGGGAGGTCTCCTCGTCGCGGCAGGTGACCTGGACATTCACCATCACGCCTCCTTTCCCGGCGCCGGGGCGGCGCCGGTTGGCTTTTCGAAACGGTCCCGCGGCGTGTGTCGCCGCCGCGGGACACAGCAGCGACCGGGGTGCCGGTCGCGCCGGATCGGCTCACGGTGGCGGGCAGGCGAGCAGATCCTGCAGCGCTCGTTCCGCCTCGAGCCAGTTGAGCACGGCGTTTCCGCCGCGCACTTGCCACAGCCGCCGGGCCAGCGTGGCGATCATCTCCTCCGTGACCGCCGGTTGATCGGCGGCACGCCGCGAAGCGCGACCCCCCGCAGCGCCCCCGCCGCGGCGCCGAGGCTCAGATGATGAGGCACGATCGGCAGAGTGGTCATCAAGATCGCCTCGGCGCGCGGCGCGGCGCTGAGCAGTCGCTCCTCCGTGAGCGGGAGTTCGCATCACTTCACCTCCAACAATCGAGGTTGCCCAGCCCATCACCACGATGCGCTGCCATCGAACTCCATCAAGTATCGGGCGTACGCTTCGCGCCGGCTACGGGGATTTGGCCCCGTTCGGATGCGCGCTTCTCGAGCGCGCTTCATGAGCGCATCGCAAAGTGGTTGTCGGATGACGTCAATGTGCGCCGGCACGCCGCATTACAAAAAATACCGGCCCCAAAGCGGCGCCAGTCGCTCGATCTCGCCGGCGTCGATGCGGCTCTTGTCTGACCAGATCGCCAGCGCCAGCGCTTCGTGTGCAGCGCTGGGCGCAGCGCGCAGCGCCGACACATCGCTCAGCGCCGCGCGGATCAGCCGCACCGACGCCTCGCTCGCTTTGCTCAGGTTGCCGATGATCTCGCCCAGCAGCGACTCGCGCGCCACGCCCTCGGGCGCCGGCCGCCAGCAGTCGTAGTCCGTCGGCAGGCCGATGAGCGCGTAGGCCATCTCCGCCTCGCGCGCCAGCTTCGCCTCGGGGAGCGCCGTCATTCCGATGAGATCGCCGCCCCACGTGCGGTGCATCTCGCTCTCAGCCCGCGTCGAAAACGCCGGACCCTCCATGCACACGTACGTCCCGCCGTCGTGGCAGTGCAGCCCCTCGCGCCCCGCCGCGTCCGCCAGCCACCGTCGCATGATCGGGCACACCGGCTCGGCGAACTCGACGTGCACCGCCGCGTGCTCGAAGAACGTGCGCTCGCGACCGGCGGTGCGGTCGATGAACTGATCGACGAGCACGATCTCGCCGGGGTGGATGTTCTCGCGCAGCGACCCGGTCGCGCCGCTGGCAATGAGGTGCGTCACGCCGAGCGTCTTGAGCGCGAAGATATTGGCCCGGTACGGGACGGCCGAAGGGTTGAGCGTGTGCCCCGCCCCGTGTCGGCCGAGAATGGCCACGCGCGTGCCGAGCAGTTCACCGCTCAGGATGGCGCCGCTGGGCCGGCCAAAGGGCGTGTCGATTTCCACGGCGTCGAGCGAAGCGCCGAACGCATCCGCCAGCCGCTCGCCCAACCCGCTCCCGCCGATGATCCCGATGACCAGTTCGCCCATGGCGGCATGATATCTGCCAACGTCTCAGCCGACTGGCGCGAGCCGGGCCGGTCGCATACACTCTCGCCGCCATGGCGGAAAAGAAAGTCATCGATCATTTCGTCGAAGTGCGGCCGGGCGGCTATGCCATGCCCTCGGGCGCGACGCAGGTGCAAAGGCGGGCCGCGGAGAAGATCAGGGCCGCCGCCGAAGCGGGCGACATCCGCCTCTTCGGCGACACGGCCGCGGCGCACGCGCCCCGCGCCAAGCCCCTCAAGCCGGCCCACCATCTCGCCGAGCCCGACACGCGCATCTACGTCGGCGATTGCCGCGATGTGCTCGCCAACCTGCCTGACAAGGGGCAGGTCGATCTCATCTTCGCCGACCCGCCGTTCAACTGGGATGTGCCCTACGACGAGTGGCGCGATGGCATGCCCCGCGCCGAGTACGAGCGCTTCACCTTCGACTGGCTCGACGGCTGCATCAACGCCCTCTCGCCGCGCGGCAGCCTGTGGGTCAACATCCCCGATGACACCGCGGCCGAAATCGTCATGCATCTCAAGCGGCGCGGCCTGACAATGATCAACTGGTGCATCTGGCACTTCCGCTTCGGCCAGCATCGCCACACGTCGTTCATCATGAGCAAGGTGCACGCGCTGTACTTTGCGAAGGATCCGCAGAATCGCATCTGGAATCCTGATGCCGTGCTCGAGCAGTCGGATCGCGCTGCGATCTACAACGACCCGCGCACGCACGCCAAGGATGAGAACAAGGGCATGCGCGTGCCGATGGATGTGTGGTACGGCAAGTACTGGGGCCGCATCCAGGGCAACAACAAGGAGCGCCGCTCCCTGCACCACAACCAGATTCCCGAGGTCTATCTCGAGCGCGTCATCCGCGCCTGCTCGAACGAAGGCGATCTCGTCCTCGACCCGTTCCTGGGCAGCGGCACGACCTGCACCGTCGCGCGGGCTCTCAACCGCCGCAGCATCGGCATCGAGTTCGGCAAGGGCAACGCGATGTCCGCCTTCGAGCGCATCAAGACCGGCCCGGTGCACCTCGTCGGCGACGAGAAGATGTCCAGCGCCATCTTCGAGAATCGCAAACCGCGGACGCGGCGAACAAAGGCGCCTGGACCATCGGGCGCGCCAGACAACGGCGTGCACTGATCGCGCGGCGGAGAGGCGCAGCGCACGCCGCACGCCTCGATCACGGCGCCAGCGAATCGGGAATCTGATAGAGCGGCGCCAGCAGCAGAAAAAGTTCGCCGATGAGCGCCATGACCGCGACGATGGGAACCAGCGCCAGCAGAATCGTCAGACGGCGCAGCAGCACGCCGGCGATCGTCACGATGATCAACGCCGCGGGCACGGCGAGCATCCAGCCCGGCATCGACTGCCCCGGCCGCTGCCCGGCCATCCATTGCGACGCCATGACAAGGCGCTGCGTGGTCACGGGCAGATCGGCGTCGAGGCCGTCGTAGTTGTCCGCGAGTATGGGAACCAGCAGCACGAGAAAGCCCGCCTGCACGACGATCCACACGTACACCACGGCGAGGTAATACCACAGCGCCACGCGCCGGTGCACCGTCTTGACCTGATTGAGAATGTCGGCTTCGCTGCTGGTACTCATCGGACCCTCCTCAGCGGCTGCGGGCGCCTTGGCTCTGCGCGGAGCCCAGCGCCAGCGCCGATCGCACAAACTGCCGCGCGCGACGGTCGGCGTCCATGACTTCGTCGAGCGATTGCGCGGCGCCATGCTCGATGGCGTCGAGCGCTTCCTCGGCGAGTTGCGAGATGCGGCCGAACGCGATACGCCCCTCGAGGAACGCGGCGACGGCCTGCTCGTTGGCGGCGTTGAAGATCGCGCCGCTCGTGCCGCCGGTCTCGACCACCCGCCGCGCCAGGCGCAGGGCCGGAAAGCGGCCTTCATCGGGCGCTTCGAAGTCCAGCCGGCGCAGCTCCGCCCAGTCGATGCGGTTCGCGCAGCCGTCCGGCCGCGCGGGCCAGGTGAGCGCGTACTGGATCGGCGTGCGCATGTCGGGAGCGCCCAGTTGCGCCAGCACCGAGCCGTCATCGAACTCGACCAGGCTGTGAATGATCGACTGCGGATGCACGAGCACTTCGATGCGCCGGGAGTCGAGGCCAAAGAGCCATTTCGCTTCGATCACCTCCAGCGCCTTGTTGGTCATCGAAGCGCTGTCGATGGTGATCTTGGCGCCCATCTTCCAGGTGGGGTGGCTCAGCGCCTGCTCAACGGTCGCCTCGGCGATGCGTTCGGCGGGCCAGGTGCGAAACGGCCCGCCCGATGCGGTCAGCACGATGCGGCGAATGTGATCGAGGCACATCGGTCGATTCGGCGCGTCATCGCCGGCGCCGCCGCTGCGCGACTGGAGGCACTGGAAGATCGCCGAGTGCTCCGAATCGACGGGCAGCATGTTCACGCCGCGCCGCGCCGCCAGCGGCATGATGATCTCGCCGGCCGCGACGAGCGTTTCCTTGTTGGCCAGCGCGATGTCGCAGCCTCGCTCGATCGCGGCCGCCACGGCTGACAGGCCCGCCGAGCCCACGATCGCCGCGACGACAATGTCGCACTCGACTTCGTCGACCAGTCGCCGCGCCGCATCTTCGCCTGTGAACAGGACTGAATCTGCATCCGATTGCAGGCCGTCCGCCGGCTGTGCGAGGGCCAGATGGCGCACGCCGTGCCGCCGCGCCTGCTCGCGCATGAGTTCAACATTCGAACCCGAGGCGAGCCCGACGATCTTCAGAGAGCCCGGTTCGATCGAGTTGAGATGTTCGATGACGTGCAGCGTCGAGCGACCGATCGAACCGGTGCAGCCGAGGACGATCACGCGCCTGGTGCGGCTGGTGGCTGGCATCGAGAATTATGCCTCGTCACCGGGCTGCACGCTGGCGAGTTCGGCGGCCGTCAGGCGCCGCCGGCTGCCGTAGAGGCGGCGTCGGGGTTTGGAGATCTTCACTTCCGCCTGTTCGGCCTGGCGCTCACCGGCTGAGCCGTTCGATGCCGTCGTTGAGGCTGGTTCCGCGGCGGCGATGCGTTGCGCGGCAGATGAGCCGGGCTTGCCATTCTCCGACGCACTCTCCGCCGATGACTTCTTCGACCTTCGGCGCCGCTTCTTCTTGCTGCGCATCGCATCCGACGCAGCATCGCCGGCGGAATCCACGGCTGGAGCTGGTTCCGATGCTTCTGACGCCGCGGCGGCCTCGGCGAACTCGGCCACGGCTTCGGCGGCTGCCTGCTCGCCCGCTTCCACGTCTTCCTTGCGGCGCGAGCGCCGCCTCCGCCGCTTCTTCTTTCCGGCTTCAGCCGCTGGGCGGGAGTCGGCCTGCTCACGTCGCGCCTCACCCTGCGACGGCTCGGCCGCGGCTGCTTCGGGCGCCGGCTCGGCGGAAATCTCCGGCTCCACTGCTGCTCTCGTTTGTGCGGCCTCGCCGGGCTCGCCCGACTTCCCGCGACCGCGCCGGCCGCGCCGCCGGCGCTTCTTCTTGCCGCCGGGGGCGCCTTCCCCGTTCGCAGCGGCGGTTGAAGGCTCCGGCTGCCGGGCGGGCTGCTGGGCCGCGGCGCCTTCGCCGGTCTCGCGTCCCTTCTTTGAACGGCGGCGGCGGCGCTTGCGCTTGCGCTGACCGGCTTCGCCCGGTTCGCCCGCTTCAGGCTGCTCTTCTTCACTCGGTTCGAGCAGCTGCACCTCGAGTTCGCTCTCCTCATCAGGCGGCTCGGCGAGCGCGATCTCGCGCACCACCCGCGCCGGCTCGGGCGTGACCGCCCGCGGTTCGAGCGGCGGCAGCTCCTTGGGGAACGAAGAAGCCAGCGCCGCCAAATCCAGATCCGTCTTGCGGTCGTCGTAGGCGTAGAAGTCCACGCGCTCGGGCGCGATCTCGTGGCTCACGCGGATGTCGATGCGCTTGCCCGTCTCGGTCTCGATCGCGACGATCTCGCGGCGCTTGCGGCTGAGCAGCACGCCAGCCACGGCCTGGCTGACGGCGACTTCGAGCGATGCCACGCGCGGATGCGCGATCCAGTACGCCATGTCGCGCATGGCCTCGTTGGCGGTCGATTCGGGCGTGACGAGGAAGCCGCGACCCTCGCACGTCGGGCACGGCATCGAGTGCGACTTGCGCAGAGGCGGGCGCATGCGCTGCCGCGTCATCTCGATCAGGCCGAACTGGCTGATGCGCAGGAACTCCGTCTTGGCCCGGTCGCGCTTGAGGTTCTCGCGCAGGCGCGTTTCGAGTTCGCGGCGGTGTTCGCCCGAGTTCATGTCGATCGTGTCGAGCACGATCAGCCCGCCGAGGTCGCGCAGGCGCAACTGCCGCGTGATCTCGTCGATGGCCTGCATGTTCGTGCGAAACGCCGTCGTCTCAGCGTCCCGGAACTGGCGCATGCGGCCCGAGTTCACGTCGATGACGACCATAGCCTCGGCCGAGTCGATGATGATCGACCCGCCGCCGGGCAGCGGCACTTCGCGCGAGCGCGTGCTGCGCAACTGCTCTTCGACGCCGAAGCGGTGGAAGATCGGCACGCGGTCGCGGTACGCCACGACCTCGGGCCCCTTTCGCCGCGGCGCGACGATCTGCAGGAATTCGACCACGCGATCCATCGCCTGCTCGTCATCAACGACGATCTGCTCGAGGTCCGCCGCGGACACGTCGCGAATCGTCCGGATGAGCAGGTCGGACTCGACGTACAACTCGGCAGGAGCCTTCGCGCTGCTGCGCTGTCCCTCGATCGTCTTCCACAGCCGCTGCAGGTAGGCCAGGTCGCGCTTGAGTTCAGTCTTGAGGGCCGTCAGCCCCGCGGTGCGGAGGATGAAGCCGAATCCTTCGGGCAGCTCGAGCGAATCGAGGATCTTGCGCATCGCGCGGCGCTGGTCGATGTCTTCGACCTTGCGCGAGACGCCCAACTGCTCCATGTGCGGCATCATGACCAGCAGCCGGCCGGGGATCGAGAGGTAACTCGTCAACGTCGGGCCCTTGGTGCCGATGCCCTCCTTGAGGACCTGCACCAGGATCTCCTGGCCGCGCTTGAGGCAGTGCTGGATCGGCGGGCGCTGGCGATGGGGGGTCTTCTGGCCGACGGCCTCGGTCGTTTCCGAGTCCTCGCCGGGGAAGTGCATCGGGTGCAGGTCGGAGACATGCAGGAACCCGTTGCGCCCGACACCGAAGTCGATGAACGCCGCCTGGATGGCCGCTTCGACGTTGACGACCTTGCCGAGGTAGATGTTGCCGACGTGAAGGCTGTGTGCTTCGCGCTCGGTATAGATTTCTTCGAGCCGCCCGTTTTCGAGCAGTGCGATGCGCGTCTCGTCGCCGGGCGCGTGGTTGACGATCAGTTGCTTTTTGATGGAGGCCATGGACCACGGTCTTTCCGTGTGGTCAATCGGCGCGGCCAGGGATCAGGCTCGGTTGGAGCTGCGGACGCGGCGCGCACTTGGCCGGGGTGGTGTTCACCTCTCGGCAAGACTGATTGTGCGCGGGGCGCGACCATCGGCCATCCGTCCGCCCATCCTGGGCGCTGCTCGATTGTCGCTGCGGCGTCACCACTGGTCCTTCTGAGGGACCGGGCCTGATCGGGATCAACTCCGCCGCACCCTGCAGGGCGACAAGGCGACCGATCCGGCAACATGAACAGCACGCAGCAGGCGTGATTCGAAAGAGGGGGCGTATCGGTCAGGCCGACCCGCCGCCGACGGAACGACCGTCGTACCCCTCGGGCATTACCTTGCGCGTCTCATCTCGAATGAAATTCAGGACTTGACGCTCAGAATCGAACGAACCGACCTTCCGGGCGATAAGTTCACAAGTTCTGGTATCGACCGCGCGGATGACCCTCTTGATGTCGGGTATCGCCGATGGAACCAATGAAAGATTACGCAGACCGATCCCGATCAGCAACATGATGTAGTCGGGATCCGAAGCAATTTCCCCGCACAGGCTGACGCCAATGCCCCCGCGCCGACCCGAACGGATGCAGTCCTTGATCAGCCGCAGCACGGCAGGATGGGCCGCCGAATAGAGGTTCGCCACTCTCTCGTTGGTCCGGTCCACCGCCAGGGTGTACTGAATCAGGTCATTGGTCCCGATCGAGAAGAAGTCCACCTCGCGGGCAAAGGCATGGCTCATGATCGCCGCAGAGGGCGCCTCGATCATGATGCCCACCGGTACGTTGCGATTGAAGGCGATCCCTTCCTCCTCCAGATCCTCCATCACGTCGTTGAGCACCATCTTGGCTTGCCGCAACTCGAGCGGCCCGGTGATCAGCGGGAACATGATCCGCAGGTCGCCCTCCGTCGAGGCCCGCAGGATGGCGCGCAACTGCGTCTTGAAGATCGGCAGGTTCTGCAGGCAGAAGCGGATCGACCGGCACCCGAGCGCGGGATTGCGCTCGGGCGATTCCGACCGGCCCTGCGTGTACTTGTCCGAGCCCAGGTCCAGCGTGCGGATGGTGATCGGCCGACCCTTGCTCATGCGCACCGCATCGCGGAACGCCTCGTACTGCTCCTCTTCGGACGGGTCGCGGTCGTGGGCCAGAAAGAGAAACTCGCTGCGAAAAAGCCCCACGCCGTCACCGCCGTATCGCTCGACGAGTTCGACTTCAAAGGGAAACTCGATGTTGCCGTACAGCTTGATCCGCACCCCGTCGGTCGTCTCGGCGGGCTCGCGCGCGACCTCGGCGAGCGACTTTTCATACGTCTTGCGGACCTCGATGCGCTTGCCGTACTGCTCGAGCGTGGCCTCATCGGGATCGATGATCAGCACGCCGCGATCGCCATCCACGATGAGCAGATCATCCTCGAAGATGTCGGTCATCGCCCGTTCGAGGCCGACGATAGCCGGAATCGCGATGGACCTGGCCATGATCGCGGTGTGGCTGGTGCGGCCGCCGGCATCTGTGACGAACGCCTTGACGTGCTCCGTATCCAGTCCGACGGTTTGGCTGGGCGTGAGATCGTGGGCGACGATCACCACCTCGCCCTGCACCTGCTTGAGCCGGCTCTGCGTCTCGCCGACGAGGTGGCGCAGCAGGCGGCGGTCGAGATCCAACAGATCCGAGACCTTGGACCGGAACGCCTCGCTGTCGAGGGCGCGGAACTTATCCGCCATGGCTTGGATTTCATAAGTGACCGCCCAGTCAGCGGTTACTTCCTGCTCCTGGATCCGCTGGTGCACGGGCTCAAGGAAGTTCTCATCCCGCAGCAGAAAGATGTGGAATTCCAGAATCTTGGCCGCTTCGAGGTCGAATTCGCGCGCGATCCGGTCGCGCAAGGCCTGGAGTTCGGCGATCGAGGCCGCAACGGCCGCATCCAGCCGCTCGTGCTGGTGGGGGATGTCGGAAGTGGAGATGTGGCGTTTGGGGACATGCAGCGCGATGTCATCGAGGACGAAAGCCCGGCCGATGACCACTCCCGGAGAAACGCCGATTCCTTTGAGTAACTGCATGCAATCGCGCCTGTTTCGGACGTGCTGCTGGAAAAGCCGCGTCCGTGCCCCGTTTTTCCGGGTTGCCACAGGGTAGCAGAGGTTGCCTGTTTTCACAAGTCCGGCTGTGGATAACCGCCGAACTTTCACCACCTCTTTTCCGGCCTGTTGCCGCGAAAATCAAGAAATCAGCCGGCCCGGCCGATCATCATGGATCGACATGCCTGCCGATCGCCACGACAGTCCGTCGCCGCTGGCCGCCGCTGGCGCCGAGGTCCGCCGCACCGGCCGCCTGCGCTGCAACATGCTCGAGTGCACGCTGGGCGAAGTCATCGACATCTCCGCCGCCGGCATGCGCGTGCGGCACAAGGGCTCGCCGCGCTTCGCCGTGGGCGATGTCATCGCTCTGTCGCTGGTGTTCGCCTCGGCCGAAGTGCGTCTGGAGACGCGCGTGGTCTGGATGCGCCGCATCGGCTTTCGACGCCACGAGATCGGCTTTGAGTTCTGCGGCATCGACCCGCAGACCCGCGACGGGCTGATCGAGATCGCCCGGTGCGCGACCAAGCTCGCCAGTTTCCGCCCCGAAGCCGCCTGACCGCGACTTACGCCTCGGCGTTGGGGTCCGGCACGGGATGCCCCGCCGGATCAGACGGGCTCGACAGGCCCCGCTGCCGATCGCGCATGACCATGTAGATGTTGCGCACGTAGATCGGCAGGCCGAGCAGCTGCCCGAGGATGCCGATAGGCTCGCGCTGGAGCAGGAAGTAACTGAGCAGAATCGCCGCCCCGCTCAGGCTCAGCCACCAGAAGCCCAGCGGCACGACGCTGCGGCCGGCGCGTTCGCTGACGATCCACTGCAGCGCGAAGCGGCCCATGAACATCGCTTGACCGAACAGCCCGAACAGAAACAGTGCAATCGCCGCGCCAGACCGGCCGTAGAACAGGCTCACAAAGGGCACGCGCGACGCCGGGTGATTGAGTTCGCTGCTGTAAACATACTGGCCCGAGCCGTCCGCTGCGGGCTCGTACCACGCCACCACGCCGCGATCCGTCCGCACCTGGATCGCCGCTGACGCCGCGGGGCTTTCTTCGTCGGCAGGTGTCCCAACCTCCTGCGCCCGTACCGGCGCGCTGCACAGGAGAAGGAAGTGACAGACGAGAATGATGACCAGACGCATGATGAGCGCTCCCTGCTGAACGCCCCTTGCCCGCGGGGCGCACGAGCATAGGCCGCCGCGTCCGAAGGCATGGCCGGCAGCGTGGCAGGGTCTTGCGCGTCGCGTGGCTATGCCGCGCGTGCAATCACAGACATTTGCCGCTGCTCTTCGGGCAGAGCGACGCAGAGCCGACGCCATGCCACGCGTCTCCGCGCTGCGCCGCCCGGGCCGCTACGATGACAGCCCATGTCCAGTGTTCTGCTCACCGGCGGCGCCGGGTTTATTGGTTCGCACCTGGCTGAAGCGCTCCTCGCCCGCGGCGACGCCGTCACCATCATCGACAATTTCGCCTCGTTCTACCCGCGACCCATCAAGGAACGCAACCTGCAGCCGGCGCTGCGCGGCGGAGCGAATCTCATTGAGGGCGACATCACCAGCGCTGCGGACGTGCAGCGCGCCTTCGAGGCGGTTCGGCCCGACACCGTCGTGCACCTGGCCGCGTGTGCCGGCGTGCGGCCGAGTATTGCCGACCCTTCCCTCTACGCACACGTCAACGTCATCGGCACGCAGCGCCTTCTCGACGCAGCCGTGCAGCGCGGCGTCAATCGCTTCATCGTCGCGAGTTCATCGAGCGTCTACGGCAACAACGCCAAGGTGCCCTTCGCCGAGACGGATGACGTGAGCCGGCCCATCAGCCCTTACGCCGCGACCAAGGTGGCGACCGAACTCATCTGCTCGACCGCGGCCCATCTGCACAACCTGGACATCACTGCGCTGCGCTTCTTCACCGTCTTCGGCCCGCGACAGCGGCCGGACCTGGCGATTCACAAGTTCCTCAAGCGCATCGATCAGGGCGAGGCGATTCCCGTCTTCGGCGACGGCTCGACCAGCCGCGACTACACCTACATCGACGACATCATCGACGGCGTCGTTCGCGCCATCGACCGCTGCGGCCAGGTCGAGCGATTCCGCTGTTACAACCTCGGCGGCGAGCACCCCGTAACGCTGGCGCAGATGATCGAAGCCGCCGAACAGACCGTCGGGCGCAAAGCGATTATCGACCGGCAGGGCAACCAGCCCGGCGACGTGGTGCGCACCTGGGCCGATCTCGCGCGCAGCAGGGCCGAACTCGGCTACCAGCCGCGCACGAGCCTGCTCGACGGCATGGCCAGGCAGTGGCAATGGCTGCGCGCCGAAGCCCGCTGAGCACCGGCCGGCGGAGTCTGCTGCCAGAAAGCGCATCGGCGTGACGGGGCGGCCGCACATTGTGCGGCGCGCCCGTCTGCGCCTGTGCGATTACGCCGTTGAGATGTGTTCGCCGCCGACATCCTTGAATGCTTCGCGGGCCCGGCGCTTGTCCTCCGCCGACTCGCAATGCACGCCGATGAGCACCTTGCCCTCTTCGAAGGCGTCGGAGTAGTGCTTCACTTCGTGTTCGGGGATGACCAGGCCGATGAGGCCGCCGATGATTCCGCCGCCGGTGGCGCCGGCGCCTGCTCCCGCCAGTGCCGCGATCACCGGACCAGCCACGACGACGCCCGCGCCGCCGGTGGTGATGGCTCCCACGGCCGTCAGTCCCGCGACGATCGCTCCGATGGCCCCGCCGGTGCCGGCTCCGAGCGCGACGCCTTCGGGCAGCTTGCTGTGCGAATCGATGCCGAACGACTCGCGCTGGAAACTTTCGCCGGCGACGAGGCTGATGTCATCTCCGGAAACTCCGCGCGATTCGAGCGTGCGCACCGCGATGGCGGCGTTCTGGGGCGAATCGAAAAGCGCTGTGATGGTCGTTGCCATGTCATTCTCCCTTTTAAGTGAAACGCGAACCAGGATAAAAGCAGCCTCTGGCGCGGCAGCGCCGGCCGTGCCCCTCCGCACGGCCGGCGTGCTCGCACGTGTTTCGTCGCGCGATCGGTCAGTCCCGAACCGATCGCCAATTCGTAGCCCCACGCAAGGGTCTGCCCCGAGTCAGTGGCGCCGGGCGATTCGCCGCAGTCGCCTTTGCCGGCGGCGATCCCAAGCGCTCTGGCCGCGGCATCGGCGCCAGCCGGTCACCAGGTCGAGATCCGGCTCGGCGAGCGCCGCGTATCGGTCACCGCCGCCGAGGCGCGCCGCCAGATCGCACAAGTCGCTTGCGGCCGCTGCAGGCGCTGCGGCGCGGCGGACATCGCCGTGGTCCGCGCACCCATGCGCATCGGCGCGCGGGATCGAAAACGGTTTGCCCGGCATCGCTTTCACCTCCTCCTCAGTGCCGGTGGGGGCAGCGCGCCTCGTGCACGCGCCGCACCGACTCGCGCCCGCTGTCAACGGCGACAGCGAGCACAAGCTCACCGGCCGGTCAAATGCGTTTCACCGCGGTTAGGCAATGAAACGCTGAACTCCGCAGCGGCAGGACCGCGGACCGAAGACGGTCCGCCGCGCGGGGCGTGAATTGTCTTCCATCAATCCATCAGACTGGGGCTCAGAAGTTCGATCCGAGGCTTGCAGCCCGCCGCACGCAGGGCACCGCCGCCGGGTCGCGAGCCACCTCGGCGCGGCGTTCCAGACCGCCCTGGACGACTGCACCGGCAGCGGCCGCGGGCGCACGCCGCAGCGCAGGAAGTTTGCAGCCTCCATCGCGGTCTGCGCGCTGGCCTTTTCCGAGGCGCGGAATACCATCAAGTCGGTTTCAAGAGGACGGTTTTGTGCGGCGCGTGGGCCGGTGGCGGCAAGGGGAGCGTCTGCACGGAAGCGCGACAGATCAACTGAATGATCCGGTGTTCGAACCGGGGTTTCGGTCGCGTCCTGAACCCCGCCGCGAGTTTGCTCGCTTCGATCCCTGCGCGAGGCAGGAGTCGCGATCGGTTCAGCTATGAAGTTACGCTCCGGAACCAACATGCACGACCTCCAGACGTCGCCGACTTCAACGTCCGCGACGAGTGTTCGTAGATTAACCGGCGGCAATTAACGGAATGTGATTTCGACATGAAAAGCGCCTCATTCTGTGCTCGCGTTTCACGGGCGCAGCGGATCGCCTTCTGAACCCAGGAATGTTTCAGGCAGGAGCATCGGCGTGATTCTGTTGATCGGCGGCACTCCGGGGCCTGTCCAATTCGTGCATTCCATGCTCTGCGCGCACGGTCTGCCCGTGGAGACCAGCGCAAGCGTGCGCGAAGGGCTGGACGCCGCTCTTCATCGACTGCATGAACTCATCATCATCGAACGCTCATTGCCCGATGGCGATGGCGTCGAACTCTGCCGGACGCTGAGTCGCAAGGAAATCCTCGCGCCGATCCTCATGATTGCTTCATCGCCGGGCATCGGGCACCGGTCCGGGCCCGGCGGGCCGGATGAGGTGCTCGTCGCGCCCTTTACGGGCGATGAACTCATGGATCGCGTGCGGCGCCTGCTGGCCATGACTGGCGACACCGCCGCCTCGACGCCGCTTAAGTGCGACGATCTCGAAGTCGACCCGCAGCGCGGCTGGGCGCGACGGGGCGAGCGGCGCATCCGGTTGTCTCAGATCGAAGTCGCGCTGCTGACGTACTTCATCACCCACGCCAACCGGCCCATCAGCCGCGAAGAAATCAGTGGCGGCGCGCTGCACCCGGGCGATCAGGCGACGCCGGACGCCATTGACGTGCTCATCTCCAACGTGCGCGCCAAGGTCGATTCGACCGGCGAGCCGCCGCTGCTTCGCGTCCGGCCGGATGCGTGCTACGAGTTCGGCGGGTGTCCGGAGCAGCCCGCCGGCCAGCCGCGCGTGCTGCGCTGAAGGCGCTGTGGGTCCGCGCCGGCGCTCGTCCGCGCGCGATCATGAGCCCCGCGGAAACCAGGCTCTCATTTGCAGGGTGAATTACGCCGTTTTCACTCGCGATTCACCCGCAGTTCATTTTGCGTCTGTAGATTCTCAGTGTTCACATACCCGGTCCCGTTGACACCACCGAACACCACCAAGTGAGAAGGACGCTCGACCATGAACGAGAACAGATACGATGCCCACGCAGCGGCGCAGCAGCACCAGCAGCGCGGATACGGCGAATCGCGCTACGGCGACTCTCCCACCCCCGCACAGCAGTATGAGCAGCAGGGGCAGGGACAAGGCGCCTACGGCCAGCAGAACCGTCCCAGCCAGCAGAGCAGCACCTTTGACTACCGCTATGGCCAGCGCCGCGGCCCCGAACAGTACAGCTATCGCGATAACTACGGCTCACCTGAAGAGTCATCGCGACGCTACGGCGTTTCGCAGGAAGGGCATCATCAGATCTCGCCCGGCGGACGCTACGAAAGCGACTACGGAAACCAGTCCCACCAGCGCGGCGGCCAGCAGCGCGGCAACGAGTGGTCGCAGGGCGACGGCGGGTCTTACGGCCAGTCGCACCACGAGTCTTCCTTCGGCGGGGGCTACGGCGGCGGCATGATGAACCGCGGCCCCGAACAACACAACAACCAGCAATCGCGCGGGCAGTATGGCGGCCAGTACGGTTCGCAGCCCTATGGCGCCGGGCAGTATGGCGCCGGGCAGTACGGCGGCGCGGAATACGGCAGCCAGTACGGCGCCGGTCAATCCGATCAGTACGGCGGCGGCTCGCAAGTCGGCTCGCCCTCCGGCTCTTCACGCTACGCCGGTGGCTATGGCGGGCAGTCCGGTATGAGCCAGGGCGGTGGCTACGGCGGCGGCTATGGCGGATTCGAAGGCGGCGGCCGGCGCGAAGGCGGGTCCTACACCGGCATGGGAGGCATGAGTGGCTTCAGGCAGTCGCAGCGCGGCGGCATGGAAGACGGCTCCGGACGCCGGCGCTATGGTAAGCCGCCCAAGAACTTCCAGCGCTCCAGCGATCGCATCCGCGATGACATTGCCGAACGGTTGATGAGCGAGCCGGGCATCGACGCCAGCGACGTGGACATCCGCATTCAGGATCGCGATGTCGTACTCGAAGGCACCGTGCCCAACCGCTGGATGAAGCGCTACATCGAAGATGTGGCCGAAGACGTCATGGGCGTGGACCAGGTCGAGAACCACCTCCGCGTCAAGCGCGAGTCTTCATCGTCCGATCAGAACGAAGAGGAATCGTCGAGCGCCAGCCGATCCGGCTCGAAGAGTTCCGGCGCCGCGGGCAAGAGCGCTTCGAGTTCGGGCTCATCGCGCGGCTGAGGCGGCGCGCAACGAAATCATCCGCTGCTCAAGTCGTGCAGCGGAGTGCGAACGGTTCTCGCCGCGCCTGGACACACCAGCACGTGCGAGCGCCAGGTTGGGGAGAGAGTCTGCATCGCGTTCGTGCGCCTGTCGCACGATCCATCGGGCCGCGCAGCGGCCCGAGATGCAGGCGGGAGCGTCGATTCGGGACAGACGTGCGGATGGCCATCGCTTCGCGCACGAATATTCATGTACGCGCGCGGCAGCGGTGCATCTCACGTCTGTCCTGGACCTCCCGAACTTCCGCCCATCGCGCCCAGGCGGGCTCGTTCGGGGCGGAGGGCGTGCATCAGGCGTGCGGGAAAGGTCCGGGTCGCACGCCGCTGCTGACATCTATAATTGACCACGGTGAAGCATCATGATCAGCGCGCTCAAGAAGTACCGTGCAAAGCGGGACTTTCAGCGCACGCCTGAACCGGCCGGGTCGAAACGCAGCAGCGGCCAGCGCGACCACCACTTCGTGATCCAGAAGCACGCCGCCCGCCGCCTGCACTACGACCTGCGGCTCGAGTTGAACGGCGTGCTCAAGAGTTGGGCCGTGCCCAAGGGGCCCAGTCTCAACCCCGCAGAGAAACGACTCGCCATCGAAGTCGAGGATCATCCGCTCGAATACGCCGACTTCGAAGGCGTCATTCCCCAAGGCGAGTACGGCGGCGGAACGGTGATGGTCTGGGACCACGGCCGGTGGGACTCCGATTCGCGCGACCCAGCGCGCGCGCTCAAGCAGGGCAAACTCTCCTTCGAACTGCATGGCGACAAACTCCACGGCGGATGGTCGCTCTTGCGCAGCCACTCTCCCAGCGATGGCGGCCGCGATGCAAAGCAGCAGTGGCTGCTCATCAAGCGCGATGACGAGTTCGCCACGCACGAGCCGGGGGCGCCGTGGCTTGAGGCGCACGACCGCAGCGCGGTGAGCAACCTCAGCATGGAGCAGATCCGCACCAGGTCGGATCGCGTCTGGAGCAGCGATCCGCAGGCCGCCCAGGAGCAGCAGGCCGAAGCGATCGATCCTGCGACTCTCACGGGCGCGGTCCGGGCCCGGCAGCCCGAGCGCCTCGAGCCCCAACTGGCGACGCTGGCCACCACGCCTCCGGAGGGCGACGAGTGGCTGCACGAGATCAAGTTCGACGGCTATCGCGTGCTGGCGATGATTCGCGGCAGCCAGGTCGCCCTCATCACGCGAGGCGGTCAGGACTGGACGCATCGCTTCAAGCACATCGCCAAGGCGCTGCAGGCCGCGCCGGTCTCATCAGCGATACTCGACGGCGAAGTTGTCGTGCTCGACGCCCAAGGTCGAAGCAGATTTCAGTTGCTCCAGAACCAGTTGAACGACTCGGCGCAGGCCAAACCAGTCTACTTCATCTTCGATCTGCTCCATTGCGACGGCTACGACCTCACGCAGACACCGCTGATCGAGCGCAAGCGACTCCTCGCCGCGCTCGTGGACAAGACGTCCTCCGCGGGTGAGCAGATTCAGTTCAGCGAGCACATCATCGGCCAGGGGCGGCAGGTGCGCGACCGCGCCTGCGACATGGATCTCGAAGGCATCGTCTCCAAGCGCCTCGACAGCCCGTACCGCTCCCGCCGCACGCGCGACTGGATCAAGAGCAAGTGCTTTCGCGAGCAGGAATTCATCATCGTCGGTTACACGCGGCCGGCGCGCAGCCGCATCGGCTTTGGCGCGCTGCTGCTGGCTCTGCACGATGAGGGCGGTCAACTCGTCTACTGCGGGCGCGTGGGCACCGGTTTCACTGATCAGTCGCTGCGCCAACTGCACGGCCAACTCAAGCCGCTCGAGCGCGAGTCGCCGCCCGTGCAGGGGCCGCTGACGGCGCGCGAGCGCGAGGCGGTCACGTGGGTCGAACCGCAACTCATCGCGCAGGTGTCGTTTCACGAGTGGACCGGCGACGGGCGCTTGCGCCATCCCGTCTTCAACGGCCTGCGCAGCGACAAATCGCCTTCGGAAGTCACCCGCGAGAAACCTCTGTCCCCGAAAGATCTTCCAGTGCCAACTGCCCCGACCCGCTCAAAGAGTTCAAAGCGCCAGACCCGCGGCAACGCCACCGGCCCGCGGACGGTTTCGACGAAGAGCAAGAGTCGTAACGGAAGCGTCGTCGCCGGCGTGGCGCTTTCCAGCGCTGATCGCGTTCTCTATCCCGAGCAGGGTCTGACCAAGCGCCAACTGGCGGAGTACTACGACCAGGTCGCCGACCACATGCTTGAGCACGTCGCCGGCCGCCCGCTCACGCTCGTGCGCTGCCCGGAGGGGCGCGGGCAGTCGTGCTTCTATCAGCGCCATTATCGCGATGATCTTCCCGAGTGGGTCGCGCCCGTCGAGCCGCCCGAGGCTGACGGCAAGAAGTGGCTGCAGATCCGCGACCGGCAGGGCCTGATCTCGATGGCCCAGATCGGCGTTCTTGAAATCCACCCGTGGGGCGCTCGCGCCGATGACCTCGACAAGCCCGACCGCATGGTGTTCGATCTCGATCCCGGCCCCGACGTCGCCTGGGACGATGTCGTGCACGCCGCGCATGAGGTGCGCGACCGGCTCGCAGCGCTCGATCTCGTTTCATTCGTGAAGACGACGGGCGGCAAGGGGCTGCACGTCGTGGCGCCGCTTACGCGCCGCACGGGGTGGGACGACGTCAAGCAGTTTGCGCGCGACCTTGCCGCCGCGCTGGCTCGAGAGCAGCCGTCGCGCTACGTCGCCAAGATGACCAAGTCGCGCCGCCACGGGCGCATTTACATCGACTACGTGCGCAACTCGCGCACGGCGACGAGCGTGGCGCCGTTCTCGCCCCGCGCCCGGCCCGGCGCGCCGGTGGCGATGCCGGTTTCGTGGGATGAACTCACGGCAGAGCTGCGCCCCGATCAGTTCGACATCACCACCGTTCCCGCCGCGCTCGCCCGCCGCCCGCGCGATCCGTGGGAGGATTTCTCGAGTGTGCGGCAGTCGATCACCGCCGCACGCCTGCGCGATGTCAAGTCGCGCGACCCGCGCTGAGAAAGGAGCGCCTCATGCCACGCAGTCTCTGGTCCGGACACATCGCCTTCGGACTCGTCAACGTTCCCGTTCGCCTTGTTTCGGCCGTGCGCGACAAGAGCATCCACTTCCACATGCTCAGCAAAGACGGCTCGTGCCGCCTGCGCCGCAAACTCTACTGCCCGGACACCGGCGAAGAGTTCGACTTCAAGGACACCTCGCGCGGCTACGAGATCGCGCCCGACCAGTACGTCATCGTGCGCGAAGAGGAATTCGAGAAGTTCAGGCCCGAATCGGGCCGCACCATCGACATCCAGGCGTTCATCGATCTCAAGGAAGTCGATCCGGTTTACTTCGACCGCACCTATTACCTGCTGCCGGGCGAAGGCGGCGCCAAGGGCTACCGGCTGCTCGTCGAGGCCATGGCCAGCCAGGAGCGCGTCGGCGTGGCCCGCTTCTCGATGCGCCAGCGCGAGCATCTGGCGGCGCTGCGCGTCATGGAGAATCGCGCCCTGGCCCTGCACACCATGCACTATGCCGACGAGATCGCCCCGTGGAGCGAGATGGAGGGCGAACTGGCGCTCAACGCCGAAGTGACGAAGAAGGAGACCGAGATGGCCCGGCAACTCATCGACTCACTCACCGAATCGTTCGAACCGGATCGCTACCACGACCGGTATAGAGAGCAGTTGCAGGAATTGATCGAGGCCAAGGCGCACGGGGAGGAGATCGTCACCGCGCCCTCAGGCGAAGAAGAGGCCGCTCCCGTGTACAACATCATGGAGGCGCTCAAGCAGTCGCTCGAGAAGTCCAAGCCCGCGCGGCAGAAATCCAGACAGTCGGGCAAGACGGCAAAATCGACCAAGCGCCGCCGCGCCTCCTGACGCAGATCCAGCCCCAGGGGCGCCAGCGGCCATTTATACCAAACAGCACGTGAAGGCTTTTTCATCTTGCACGCTGCGCTGCCGGAGGGCTTGTCAGCCGGGGGCAAAAGCGTGTATCCTTCACACCAGCAGGTGTGGTGGACGCTTCGCTTCGAACGTGCTTCACTCCGGATCGGATGCACGCGACATGACCACCGCGAGAAACTCACTACCCGGCCAGGAGAGGCACGCGCCGCTTTTGCCCACTGCGCCCGTTGAAGTGACGGCTGTCAACGGCGCTTCCGACCGCCGGACCCGGCGCGCACACGGACATCAGGCGGTGCTCGCCTTCACACTGGCCAGCGATGGCGCCGTTCTCCAGGTTAACTCCGGCGCCACTTCTCCTGATGTGAGCGCCGCCGGCAGACTGTGGGAGTGCGACTGCTTCCCCGCGCACGTGCGGCGCAGGGTGCGCAGCGCCTTCATGCGCGCGGCCCGAGGCGAGGCGGTCTGCTTCGTTGTGCCCATCCGTACGGGCCAATCGGGCGAGACGCCCGGATCGGTGCAGATCGCGCCGGTGGCGCCGGATCAAGAGCGCCCCGGCCGGCTGGTTGCATTCGTCACCACGCCCGCCGCGCCATCGGAGGGAGGCGCGGCGGACGGCGGTGTCGAACCCGACGGCGACCGCACGTTCCTCGCGCACATCGTCGATTCGACCGACGACGCCGTCGTGAGCAAGACGCTCGACGGCGTGATCACATCGTGGAACCGCGCGGCTGAGCGCATCTTCGGCCACAGCGCCGAGGACGCGATCGGCCAGCACGTCAGTCTCATCATCCCTCCGGATCGCCTCGACGAAGAGCAGGAGATTCTCAGCCGCCTGCGCTTGGGCAAGCGCATCGATCATTACGAGACCGAGCGCGTCACGCGCGACGGCCGGCGCATTCGCGTGTCGCTCACCATTTCGCCGATGCGCGATCCTCAGGGTCACATCTTCGGCGCGTGCAAGATTGCGCGCGATGTGACCGAGCGCCGACTGCATGAGGCGACCCTGGCGCGGCGCGTGGCCCATCAGACCTCGCTGTACAACTTCACCGACCGCCTCCAGCGCGTCGGCTCGATTCGCGATGTCTACGCCGCCGCGCTCGACGCGATTACCGAAGCGCTCGGCTGCGAGCGGGCTTCCATCCTGCTGCTCGACGATGACGGCGTGATGCGCTTCGTGCAGGCGCGCGGCCTGAGCGAAGAGTACCAGAGGGCGGTGGAAGGGCACTCGCCCTGGGCGATCGATCATAAGAATCCTCAGCCGGTGTGTATCGGCGACGTGTCTCGGGCTGAACTGGCTTCTGACGTCCGCAGCGCGCTCAACGCCGAAGGCATCGGCTCGCTCGCGTTCGTGCCGCTCACGCGCGACGGCCGCCTGATCGGCAAGTTCATGGTGTACTACCGCGAGGCGCACGAGTTCATCGCCGACGAAGTCGAACTGAGCGTGCTCATCGCCCGGCAACTCACGTTCAACATTGACCGGCTCAATGCCGACGCCCGCCGCGCCCAGGCCGAACGCGCCATGCGGCAGAGCGAAGAGCGCTTCACGCGCTTCATGGCCCACCTGCCCGGCCTCGCATGGATCAAGAACTCTCAGGGACGCTACGTCTACGCCAACCAGGCCGCGCTCGAAGCGTTCGGCGTGTCCGCCCAGTCGCTCTACGGCAAGACAGATGCGGAAATCTTCCCGCGGGAGACCGCCGCCGCCTTCACGCGCCACGATCGCCAGGCCTTGAAGGGCGACAGCGGCATGCAGGTGGTCGAGACGCTCACGCATCTCGACAAGCAGGTGCATCACTCCCTCGTTCACAAGTTCCGGATTCCCGGCATCGACCCGGGGTCCGATCTCATCGGCGGCATGGCCATCGACATCACCGCCATGAAGAAGGCCGAGGATGCGCTGCGCGTGCGCGAAGGTCAGTACCGCGACCTGTCCAGCCGCCTCACGCTGCTGCTTCGCAGCACCTCGCGCCTCATCGAGACGCTCAAGATCGACGAGATGCTCTGCTCGGTGCTCAGTCTGTCGCGCGAACTCATCGCCGCGGACGCGTTCGGCCTGTGGCGCCTTGACGACGAGCAGCACCAGTGGAGGCTCGTGGCCAGCGACGGGTTGTCCGACGAGTTCGCCAACGGCGCGCTGCCGCGCGGCGTCCGCGAGCAGATCCCCCGCGAGCCCGTGGTCGTGCAGCCGGATGATCTGCTCAATGAGGCGACGCCGATGCTCAAGGACCGCTGGGGGTCGTACCAGCGCGAAGGGATCCGCTCGCTCATGATCATCCCGCTGCGGATCCGCGGCGAGATTTCAGGCACGCTCGTGTTCTACTGCCGCCGCCCGCACGTGTTTTCAGAGATCGAAGTCGAGTCGGCCAGCGCGATGGCCAACATCACCGCCGCCGCGCTCACCACCTCCGAACTCTACGACGCGGAGTCGCGTCTGCGCGAGTCGGCCCAGGCCGCGGCGCGGCGCGAGGCTTTCCTCGCCGCCGCCGGCGCTGCGCTCAACGAATCGTTCGACCCCGAGCATTCGCTGGGCAGCGTCGCCACGGCCGCCGTGCCCCGTTTTGCCGACTGGTGCTGCGTCGATCTGCTCAATGACCACGGGCGACTCGAGCGGCTCGTGGATGTCCACGTCGATCCGCGCCACGCCGTGCTGGCGCGGCAGATGCGCGAGAAGTATCCGCCCGACGAGCGCGCCGGCGCCGGCGTGCACCACGTCATGCGCACCGCCACGCCCGAATTGCTCAGCGCCCTGCCCGAATCGCTGTTGCAGAGAGCCGCCCAGAGCGAAGAGCATCTCCAGTGGCTGCGCGAGCTGCGACTGCAATCGCAGATCAGTCTGCCGCTGTTCTCGGGCGGGGCGGTGTGCGGCACGATCACGTTCGTGACCAGCCTCTCGGAGCGCCGCTACGACGAGAGCGACCTGGCCATCGCCCAGGAAGTCGCCCGGCGCGCCTCGCAGGCGCTCGACAACGCCCGACTCTACCGCGACCTGGCCGAGAGCGAGACGCAGCTGCGCCTGGCGATGGAAGCCGGCCGCATGGGCTCGTGGGAGTGGCGCATCGACTCGAACGAGGTCATCTGGTCGGCGAGCCTCGAGGAGATCCACGGCCTCGAACCGGGCGCCTTCGAGCAGACGTTCGAAGCCTTTGAGCGCGATGTCCATCCCGACGACGTGGAGCGCGTGCGCCATACCATCAGCCGCGCGCTCGAAACCGGCGAACTGCCCAGCGTCGAGTACCGCGCCATTCTGCCCGATGGCAGCGAGCGCTGGCTCGAGGGCCGCGGCCGCCTGTTCCACGACGAGGTGGGAAACCCGGTGCGCATGATCGGCGTGTGCACCGACATCACCGCGCGCCGCCAGGCGGACGAAGCCCTGCGCGAAAGCGAGCGACGATTCCGCGAGATGATCAACGCGCTCCCCGCGGCCGTCTACACGACCGACGCGGACGGCTGGATCACGCATTTCAATCCCGCGGCGGTCGAATTCGCCGGGCGCACACCCGAGATCGGCCAAGACCGCTGGTGCGTGACCCATCGGCTGTATACCGCCGACGGCACGCTGCTGCCTCACGAGAAGTGTCCCATGGCGGTGGCGCTCGAAAACGGCGAGTCGATCAAAGGCCAGGACGTGATCGCCGAGCGCCCTGACGGCACGCGCCGCTGGTTCCAGCCCCACCCCACTCCGCTGCGCGACAAGGACGGAAAGGTCGTCGGCGGCATCAACATGCTCGTGGACGTCACCGAGCGCCGCAAGGCGGAGCAGGCGCTGCGCGAGAGCGAGGAGCGCTACCGCCGCCTCGTCGCGCTCATGCCCGTGGCCGTCTACACCTGCGAAGCTCCCGGCGGCCGCATCACCTTCTACAACGAGCAGGCGGCGAAGATCTGGGGACGCCGGCCCAGGACCGACGACACCGACGAACGCTTCTGCGGATCGTTCCGTCTCTGGCGGCAGGACGGCACGCCGCTGCCTCACGATCAGACGCCCATGGCCATCGCCCTGCGCGAAGGCAAGACCTGCCGCAACTGCGACGTCATCGTCGAGCAACCCGACGGCACGCGCGTCAACGTGCTGGTCAACATCGACCCGATCCGCGACGCCGACGGTCGGATCATCGGCGCCATCAACGCCTTCCAGGACGTCACTCAGCGCTACCGGATCGAACAGGCTCTGCGCGAGAGCGAAGGCCGGTTCCGGCTCATGGCCGACGCAGCGCCCGTGCTCATCTGGGTGTCCGATGAGAACAAACGCGGCATCTACTTCAACGACTCCTGGCTCAAGTTCACCGGCCGCACGCACGAGCAGGAGTGCGGCGACGGCTGGCTCGAGAGCATCCATCCGGACGACCTGGAGGCGACGGCGCGTGCGTGCCAGAGCGCGTTTGATCAGCAGATCCCGTTCCGCATCGAGTTCCGCATGCGCCGCGCCGACGGCGAGTATCGGTGGTTGCTCGACCACGGCGTGCCGCGCTTCACCGAGGATGGCAAACTGACCGGCTACATCGGCTCGTGCATCGACGTCACCGACCACAAGGAGGCCGAGGAAGCGCTGCGACAGAGCGAGTGCCGCTATCGCGCCGTCGTCGAGGGTCAGGCCGAGTTGATCTGTCGCTTCGACCCCGAGGGAGAGATCCTCTTCGTCAATGACGCCTATGCCCGCGCGATGGGTCACGAGATGCACGTGCTGCAAGGCGCCGATTTCTGGCATTTCATCCATGACGAAGACCGGGACCTGGTCCGCGCGATGCTCGGCCGGCTCTGCCCCGACGCTCCGGAAATCTCCATCGAGAACCGCATCGGTGAAGGCGACAAAGCCCGCTGGACGCTCTGGCGCAACCGCGCGCTTTCCTTCGATGACCATGGCCGGGCGACCGAGGTCCAGTCGTCGGGCATTGATATCACCGACCGCAAGCGCGCTGAATTCGCCCTGCGCGACAGCGAGCAGCGCTTCCGCGAACTGGCCAACGGCATCGACCAGCTCGTCTGGACCTGCAATACGCTCGGCCAGCCCACCTGGTACAACCAGCGCTGGTTCGACTTCACCGGAACAACGCTCGAAGAGATGCGCGGCGAGGGGTGGCGGCGAGTCCATCATCCCGACCACATGGAACGCGTGATCGAGGGGTTGAATCGCGCCGTCGAGGCCGGCGAACCCTGGGAAGACCTCTTCCCGCTGCGCGGCCGCGATGGGACGTATCGCTGGTTCCTCTCGCGCGCTGTGCCCATTCGCGACCGCTCCGGCCAGATCGTTCGCTGGCTGGGCACGAACACGGATGTGACCGAGCAGCGCCAGGCGGAGGCCGCGCTCAAGGCCAAGGAACTCGAACTCGAACTCATCACCTCTTCCACGCCGCTGATCCTTTGCCGCTGCACCAGCGACCTGCGCTACCGGTTCGTGAACCAGGCGGCTGCGTCGCTCTTCGGCCTGCCGCCCGAGCAGATCGTCGGCCGGCCCATCGTGGACGTCATGGGTGAAGAAGCATTCAGACTCATCCGCCCCTATATCGATCGCGTGGTCGCCGGCGAGCAGGTCGAGTTCGAACTTGAGATTCCCTATATCGCCGCCGGCGCGCGCTGGGTGCGCATCAACTACATTCCCGACCGGGACCAGCACGGCGCGGTGATCGGCTGGATCGCGTCAATCGTGGACTTCACCGAGCAGAAGCGCGTCGAAGCGGCGCTCAAGCAGTCGCACGAGAACCTCGAGCGGCGCGTCGCCGAACGCACCTCCGAACTCCAGCGCCGCGCCGACCAGCTTGCCCGCCTGACTTCCGAGCTGACGCTCACCGAACGCCGCGAGCGCGAGCGGCTGGCCAAGATCCTCCACGATCACCTGCAGCAACTCCTGGCCAGCGGCAAACTCGGCCTCGAATTCATCGCGCGCAGCAACGACGAAAAGCGGCGCAGCGAGTGGATCGACCACGCCCGCACCTGCGTCGATGAAGCCATCGAGGCGTCGCGTTCGCTCTCGGTCGAACTCTGCCCGCCGGTGCTGCACGAAGGCGGCCTCGCCGCTGGTTGCGAGTGGCTGGCCCGCCGCATGAAGGAGCGCCACGGGCTGACGGTCAACGTTTCGGTCGACGCGAGCGCCGATCCGGATCGCGAGGACGTGCGCACGCTGGTATTCGAATCCATTCGCGAACTGCTGTTCAACACGACCAAGCACGCGCGCGTCAAAGAGGCGTCGCTCGAACTGGCCGTGCACGACGAGGACTACCTGCGCGTCGTCATCGAGGACCAGGGCGCCGGCTTCGACGCCGAGAAGCTGCTGCACGCCCGCGAGCACGTCGGATTCGGCCTGTTCAACATCCGCGAGCGCCTCGCCATGCTCGGCGGAACGTTCAAGATCGAGAGCCAGGTCGGCAAGGGCTCGCGCTTCACGCTCATCGCGCCGCGGCACGGTCGCTCATCCATCCGCACGCCGCTGTCGGATCCACCCGACACGAGGACCGGCAAGGTGTCCAAGCTCTCTGCGCGCCGAAGGTCCAGGGCCAAGGATCGCATCCGCGTCGTCGTCGTCGATGACCACGCCGTCATGCGGCAGGGTCTGTGCTCGCTTTTGGCTGAGGAGCCGAATCTCGAGGTGGTGGGCGAAGCGCGCGACGGCATCGAAGCGGTCGAGCAGGCCCGGCGCCTCGTGCCCGACGTCATCCTCATGGACTATTCACTGCCGGGGATGAACGGCGTCGAAGCCGCGCACGCCATTCGCCGCGAACTGCCCGAGGTGCAGGTCATCGCGCTGTCGATGCACCGCGAAAAAGAGCGGGCCGAAGCGATGACTGCCGCCGGCGCCGTCGCCTACTTCAACAAGAGCGACGACTCCGACGCCCTCATCGAAGCCATCGCCAAGTACGGCTCGCGATCGAACCGCACCTGAGCCCGTCTGCGACAGGCGTCTGCGTGTGCGCAGTCAGAGTCGAGCGCGCGGCGCTTTACTGCAACATCAGCGGCCGCACCACGACGTTGCTCTTCACATCCGGCCGCACCGCCTGGAACCAGACGAGCGGGACGCTGCGCACCGGCACGTCCAGCGTGAAGGTCGCGCTGCCGCTGGCGTCAGCGCGGCGAGTCGGTCCCGCCTGCATCGGATAAGCCAGGTCGATCCACACGCCCCAGCCATTGGGCTGGACACGCCCCGGGCCGCGCAGCGTGTAGGCGAGTCCGAACACGGCGTTTGGCGGCGCGCCCGTCACGCGGAAGCCCGCCTGCTGGCCCATGATCACGTCACTCACGGCGAGCACTATCCGCTGCCGGGGATCCCACGCGGCAATCGAATTCGGACTTGTCGAACCGGTGTTGAAGAGATCGCCGCCGTTCATCACCAGCGAGCCGTCGCTCTGAATGGTGAACGAGTACACGCCGCTCTTGCCGTCGATGGCCGTCGAGTTGTCGGTAACAAAGAGCAGGTGATCGAGCACCGCGACCTTGCCGAGCGTGCCCTGCAGGCCGACGTCGAAGGAGTAGCCCGTCGAAGTCAGGCTGCCGTCGGCGTTGATGCGCATGGTGCGCAACGTGGCGTCGGTGCCGTGGCCGACGAACGCATACTTGTTGTCAATGGAGGTGACGGCGAGTTTGGGCGATGATCCGTCGGAGGTGTACGGCGCCCCGGGCAGGCCGCTCAGCGAGCCGTCCAGCGCGCTGATGGCGTAGCCGAGCACGATGTGCCCGCCGCCGCTGATGCCCCCGCCCGCGTACAACCGCCCGCCGTCGTGCGTGATGCCCATGCCCAGCGGGTAGTAGCCCGTGAACAGCGTGCCGACGGGCGCGCTGCTGTCGTCGGGAAAGATCTCGATCGTGTAGATGGCGTTGTTCGTCGAATCGTTGGCGAAGAGATACCGGCCGTGCGGATGCATCGCGAGATTCGAGCAGAAACGACCCGCGTCATGGCGCGCGATTTCGGTCAGCGAAGGCGCGCCGGCTTGGAAGTCGTAGATGCCCACACTGTTGGAGCCGCCCAGATCCGTCTGCGCCACCGCCAGCAGGTGATCATTGATCCAGACGAGATCGAGCGGGCTGTCGGGCACCTGCGTGGTCAGCACGAACGTCATTGTCGCGTCGGCGTTGACGCGGAAGATGTCGAGCCGCTCACTGATGCCGTTGGCGGTGCCGTGCGCGAGTGCGACGTACCTGCCGCCGGGCGAGAGGCTGATCGCCTGCGGCCCCGTATCGGACGTGTCGTACACGCCCACCAGGTTCAGAGTGCCGTCCGGGTTTACCGTCATGGATGACAGCTTGCCCTGTGCGGCGTTCGGGTAGGTGACGATGAACACCGCCGGCTCGATCGACTGCCCGAACGCGCTCGCGGCGGCGAAGGCCGCCGCAATCGGGGCAAGAAAACGCGACAGATTTGACACCATGATGGACTCTCCCTCCAGTGCGATGTCGCCGCGGCGACGCCACGAGGCACATCATAACGCCGGCCGCCCTCGACTGCAATCAAATTCTCCGCCTGCCGCCGGACTTCTCAAAGATCAGGCCCGGCCGCGCCGAGTGAAGCGATGGGCCGCGTGAACAGGTAAATGCACGAGGCGATCAACGCCACCACGGAGACGCACGCGACCGCGGCGGTGCCGATCGTCCACTGCTCCTGCATCGTCATCACGTCCTCGGCCGGGACGAGCGCCATGAAAGACACGCCGTAGGCGTTGTTGAGCGCATGCGTGATGATGCTGGGCCAGATGCTGCCGCAGCGCCACGCGAGAATCCCTAGCCAGATGCCGAGCGGAAACACGAGCAGCGCGTGGGCCGGCTCAAAGTGTGCGATTGAGAAACACACGCCGGCGAAGAGCACGGCCACCGCCGGCGGCCAGCGCCGCAGGAGCCGCGATTGGACGTAGCCGCGGAAGAACATCTCTTCGCACAACCCGGGCAGGATGCTGTAGAGCAGTATCGCGGCGAGGGCGACGGCCGGCCCCATTGACTGGAAGCCCTCGAACAGATAATCAACCGCATCACTGTCATCGCGGCCGAGCAGGGTCGCCAGGTAACCGCCAAGCATGCCGCAAGCCGGCGCGGCGACGGCGAAGAGCAGATACGCCCACCACGGCAGCTTCGGCCGGTGCATCGCCAGGCGATCGCGCCAGCGCTGCCGCGAGAAGCGCGTCGCGAGCAGTACGAACCCCAGGTACGTCAGTTCGGCAGGAATCAGACCCAGCAGCAAGCCCGCCGGCGAAGTCAGAAACTTCTCGAGCGCGTCTCTGAACGCGTCCTCGCCACCACCCGATGCGCTGATCTCCGGCCAGTACATGATGAACATCGGCACAAGCACCGCGATGCTGCCGACGATGAGCGTCGCTGGAATTGCCACGATCGGCGCGAGCACAGCGCTGAGAACGGGCGGCCCCGTCCGCGGCGGAGGGATCTGCGCAATTTCGACAACCGGCACGCCCGGCAGTGCAGGGCCGAGCAGCGGCGGCGGCTCGGGCTCAACGGCGCGCCCCGGTTCGCTCTGATTGGTTCCGCCGTCGTCGGTCATGCGTCCTCTTGGGAATCGGAGGCGTTCGGATCCGGCTGCCGACCATCATAGAGCCGGGCGAGCCCGATACGCAGCGCCATCGGTCGGCGGCCTGGCTGCCGCGCCGGCTACGATTCGGGCCCATGCTGTTCTCCGTACCGCAGCGGATGCGCCGGCTCGCTATTGCTGCTGCATGCATCATCGCATCGCTGGGCTGCGCTTCAACGCAGCACGATGCTGCGCCGGCGCTCCGCCGCTACGAATACAGCCAGGTGCAGATGGGCGTGCGAAGCCGCATCGTGCTCTACGCGAGCGCCGAAGCCGAGGCGGTCGAGGCGGCGCGCGCTGCGTTCGCGCGAATCGCCGAACTCGACGCCGTCATGAGCGACTACCGCGTGGACAGCGAACTCATGCGCCTGTCGGCCCGGGCGGGCCAGGGTCCGATTGCCGTCAGCGATGATCTGTTTGAAGTGCTGAGGTTTGCCGGCGATCTGCACGCACGCTCTGCGGGCTGCTTTGACGTCACGGCCGGTCCGCTCGTGCAACTCTGGCGCACCATGCGCCGCGGCGGCGAACTGGCCAAGCCGCAGGAGATCGCCGCGGCCCGCCAGCGCGTCGGCTGGCAATGGGTCCGTCTCGACGCCGAGGCCCACACCGTCGAACTCCTCCAGCCGGGCATGCGCCTCGATCTCGGCGGCATCGCCAAGGGCTATGCCTGCGACGGCGCCGCTGCAGTGCTGCGCGAGCGCGGCGTCACGCGCTGTCTCGTCTCCATGGCCGGCGACATCGTGGCGGGGGAGCCGCCGCCTGATCGCGACGCGTGGGAGATCGCCGTCGAAGGCGGCGTGTCGCCGCCGGGCGAATCGGGTCCGACCGTGCTTCGCCTGGTCAACGCCGCCGTCTCCACCTCGGGCGATGCGCAGCAGTACGTCGAGATCGCCGGCCGGCGCTACTCGCACATCGTCGATCCGCGCACCGGCCTCGGCTCGCCGCGCCGCGTCGCCGCGACGGTGGTCGCGCCCCGCGGGATGATGTCCGACTCGATCGCCACGACTCTGTGCCTGCTGCCGATCGAAGAGGGCCTGGCGCTGGTTGCCGCATACGAGGGCGTCGAAGCGCTGGTTGAGGAGGGGCTGGATGGGGCCTCGCGGATCCACGCCTCCCCCGGCATGGCCGACCGGCTCGCCCAGCGCAAGAAAAGCGTCCCGTAGGGGATTTGAACCCGCGAAAAACGGCGTTCCTCCAGCCGAAATCGCGGGTGGGACACCAGAGGGGACACCGAAAGCCGATGGCGGCCTGTCCCGCGTGGTTGAGGCATGGCCGAACATGCCTGACGCCCTCCGTGCGGTCGTCCTGGCGGCAGTCGATTCGCTCGCGCTGCTGCAGGGCGGGGTCGCCTCTGAACCCTGAGCCCTGACTGACCACGTGAGGGGCTTCATAGCCGAATGGCGTAAAATCTCGCGTGGTCAGGCTGGGCGATCTGTGCGGCCCGGGGTTCGATGCCCCGGGCCGCATTCGTTGGGCGATGGGGAGCCGCCGAGTAGCCGGATCAGGTGGCTGTGGTGAGGGCCGGGGAGCGACAGCCACCGGCCCTCACCGCCCCTCGTCTAACAAGGGGCGGTGAGTGAAGCGCTGTGGTGTGTGAGGTTGAGACTGAAACACCCGGCCTGTCCGTATTTGACCCGTTGTGTCAGATGGCTTACGATGCGGCATATGGAACACGCAAAAAACGAGTCTCGGGGCTGGTGTCGGGAGTGCGAATCGATCATGCCGGGCTCGGATTCTGGCGACGGCGATGAGCTGCTCTGCGCCGTCTGCGGCAGTGCGATGGTGAGGGAGCCGGACATGACGCCGCATCAGCGGGCCCTGTGGAAGTTCATCGAGTGGCAGCGTGGCGTGATGGCTCGCGGGGAGTGGGGGCCGTCGCCTGGCGGGGCCGCGTCGGAGTTGAAGTGTGCCAGAGCCACGGTGGACGATCTCGCTCGCGGCGGCGTGCTGGAGAAGATCGAGTACAACGCCGACGGCTTCAAAGTCATCATCATCTCGTCTCGCTCGATCGAGCGTGCGAAGGACAACATGCGGCGCACGGGCCGCTGGATGGGCATCACTGGAGTGCATCATGAGTACGAATGACGGAGTGGTCGAGACGGTGGGCTTGTGGACGCTGCAGAAGGTGGGTGAAGTGCTCGGCGGCGTGCATAAGCGCACGGTGCAGCGGATGATTCATCGCGGCGAGTTGCCTCCTGTGGTGAAAGTGGGACGTCGCCCGTGCCTGCCGATTGCGGATGTTCTCGCGTACATCGAGCGATTGAAGGGAGGGCGTCGATCATGATGAGCGTCTTCAAGCGTCGTCGTCGTCGCGGCGGCAAGGTGCGGATCGCGAGGACATACACGGGCAAGTACACGGTCGGGGATGATGCAATGGTGCGAACCGTCGCGCTGCGTGTGACGGACAAAGGTGTCGCGCTGGAGCGGCTTCGAGAGATCGTCCGCAAGGAAGAGCGCCGGCGCCACGGGCTTGATCCATCGGAGCAGGATGCAAAGCGGGCCGCACTGACGATGCGTGAGCATCTGGCGGCGTTCGTGGCGGATCTCAAGGCTCGAGGCCGCGGCAATCAGTACCGGCTGCATGTGACGGGCCGCGTGGGCCGCTTGATCGACGAATGCGGATGGACGATGCTGCGTGATGTGACGGCGGAGTCGTTCCAGTCCTGGCGGAGTCGGCAGAGCATGTCGGCAAAGACGCTGAACGAGTATCTTGCCGCGATCAAGGCGCTGCTCGCATGGCTCGGATTGAAGCACGATAACCCGCTGGCCAATGTGCGGACGGTCGAAGTGCGGGGGCGTGAGACGTTCGAGCGTCGAGCGCTGACTGAGGATGAGTGCATGCGGCTCCTCGATTCGGCGGGGCCGCGTCGAGTCGTGTACCTGGCGGCGCTGCTGACGGGCTTTCGTCGCGGGACGCTGTGCGCTCTGCGCTGGGGGCACGTGCATCTCGATGACGGCTCGCCTCGGATCGTCGTGCCGGCGGCGCTGATGAAGAATCGCCTCGGCCACGTCGCTCCCTTGCGTGATGACCTGGCGGATGCGCTGCGTTCGATTCGTCCTGAGGCCGCTGCTGACGGCCTGAGCGTCTTCGGCGATCTGCTGCCTCGCTACGGCACGGACTTCCTCCAGAGCGATCTGGAGCGGGCAGGCGTGGCCGTGGAGGACGATCTCGGTCGTCGAGTGGACTTCCACGCGCTGAGGCACACTGCGGCAACGCTGGCGGCTTCTACGGGCATCCACGGGCACGTGCTGCAAGGCTTCACCGGCCATCGCACAGCGAGCCAGGCGGCGCGATACTCGCACGTCGGGGTGGAGCCGGTGCGTGCGCTGGTCGAGCGCATGCCGCGCTTCGATGTCGAGGGCGGCGGTGGAAGTGGGAATGGAAAAGGGACACCAATAGGGACCTGTGGAAGTGTCCCGGAGCGTCCAATTGTGTCCGAATGTGTCAGGGGTGGGCGTGGAGCCGAATTGCCGAAAACCTCGGAAAACCTGCGGGAAATCGCGGGAAATCGGCGGTTTCACGTGCGAAAACGAAAAGCGTCCCGTAGGGGATTTGAACCCCTGTTACCAGGATGAGAACCTGGCGTCCTAGGCCGACTAGACGAACGGGACGTGCGGCAGTTGCGTACTGGGGGAGAGTGTATTCTGGCGACGCGCCCGGAGCCAGCCCCGCCGATTTCCGCCGGAGGTCAGCATCGCCGCGCATCCATGCCGGTATCATACTCCGTTGCTGCGCGCATCTGGTGGGCGCGGATTCAATTCAACCTCGCTGCTTCGCGGCTGGCGCACCAGCCGCCGCTTCGCCTCGTCCGTTTTTCAAGGAGAATACCAAGTGGCCCGACATTCGACTCTCAGCAAAGGCGCACCGATCACTCTCGCCGCGTGCGCTGCGATCTTCGCCTTCGCGACCGGCGCCAGCGCCGGCGATGACTTCCCGCCCTTTGACAAGGTCAGCGAGGGCTACACCAAGGTTATCTCCACCGCCGACGGCAGCGCGTCGATGTACACCATCTACCGCAACGGCGACGAGAACCAGTTGCTCGCCGAACTGCCGCGCAACTTCGAGGGCAAGCGCTTCTTCGCGGCCGTGTCCATCGCGGGCGGCAGCTACTTCACCGGCTGGCAGTGGAACGAGATGTACTGCTACTGGCGGCGCATCAACGACCAGCTCGTCCTCATGCAGCCCGAACTCCAGTACCAGGCGCGCGGCGACAGCGAGATCAAGTCATCCGTCGAGCGCACCTACTCCGATCGCGTCATCCTCGCCGTGCCCATCGTCAGCATGGGCCCCGGCGGCGGACCGGTCATCGACCTCGATGCGCTGCTCGTGGGCCAGTCGGGCCAGTTCGCCCTGCCGCTCAACCCGCGCCTGACCACCATCAAGAACTGCAAAGCGTTCCCCGAGAACATCGAAGTGTCCTTCGAGGGCCCGGGCCAGGACGGCCGCCTCACCGACATCTACTACTCGCTGAGCAACGTGCCCCGCACCGACTACCAGCCGCGCGAGGCCGACGAGCGCATCGGCTACTTCATGACCGTCTTCAAGGACTTCGCCAAGGACAGCGATGACGGCAAGCAGTTCGTCCGCTACATCAACCGCTGGAACGTCAAGAAGCGCGATCCCAATCTCGCGCTCAGCCCGCCCGAAAAGCCCATCATCTTCTACCTCGAGCACACGGTGCCCGTCAAGTACCGCCGCTACGTGCGCGATGGCATCCTCGAATGGAACAAGGCCTTCCGCGAGATCGGCATCGACGGCGCCATCGAAGTCCGCCAGCAGGACGCCAAGACCGGCGCCTACATGGACCTCGATCCCGAAGATGTCCGCTACAACTTCTTCCGCTGGATCACCTCGGAAGACGCCTTCGCCATGGGCCCGAGCCGGGCGAATCCGGAGACGGGCGAGATCCTCGACGCGGACATCATCTTCGACGACTCGATGATCCGCTACTACGCACTGAACTATCAGCAGATGATCGCCCAGGTTCCCAAGGAAGACGCGAGCCCGGAGACCATGCAGTGGGTCGCCGACCACCCGCACTGGGACCCGGCGAACTACCTGCGCCATACCGCTGACCAGTCGCAGTCGCCTTCCGGCCTGCCGCAGGGCGATCACCACGGCGTCATGTTCGCCAAGGACAACACCAACCCCGGCTCCATGCTCGAGCGCATGGTGCAGAAGAACCGCCGCTGCGACATGGCCGTCGGCAAGGCGCACCAGATGAACCTCGCGCGCCTCGCCATGTCCGCCCGCATGAACCCGCGCAGCTACAGCGACACCGATCTCATCGACGGCCTGCCCGAGAAGTTCGTCGCGCAGGTCATCAAGGAAATCGTCACCCACGAAGTCGGCCACACGCTGGGCCTGCGCCACAACTTCAAGGCCTCCACCTGGAAGTCGCTTGAAGAGATCAATGCCGGCGTCGGCGAAGCCCAGGTCGGCTCAGTCATGGACTACAACCCGCTCAATCTGGCGCCCGACGGCGCCGAGCAGGGCGACTGGGTGACGCCCGTCATCGGCCCCTATGACTTCTGGGCCATCGAGTACGGCTACACGCCCGACGAGAAGAAGCTGCCCGAGATCGCCGGCCGCGTCGCCGAAGCCGGTCTGCAGTACGCCACCGACGAAGACGCCGCCGGGCCCGACCCGCTTGTGCGCCGCTTTGACCTCGGCGCTGATCCGATCAACTACGGCAAGCGGCAGATCGAACTCGTGCACAAACTGCGCGGCGAACTGCTCGACCGGGCCGTCAAGGACGGCGAGCCGTGGTACCCCGCCCGTCAGTTCTTCAACATGCTCCTCTACCAGCAGGCCGGCTCGGTCAGCATGGTCAGCCGGTTCATCGGCGGCACCTACGTCAATCGCGATCGCAAGGGCGATCCGAACGCCCGCCCGCCGATGATCCCCGTCGAGGCCGCGCGCGAGCGCGAGGCCTTCAAGTTCGTCGTCGAGAACGCCTTCCGCGATGAAGCGTTCGGCCTGACGCCCGAACTGCTCGCGTATCTGGCCACCGACAAGCAGAGCCACTGGGACAACTACTCCGGCAGCCCCGAGTTCCCCGTGCACGACACCGTCATGGGCGTGCAGCGCGGCGTGCTGCTCACGTTGATGAATCCGACGATCCTCAGCCGCGTGTACGACAACGAGTTTCTCGTCCCGGAGAATCAGGACGCCTTCACGCTGCCTGAACTGCTCAACGGCCTGACCGAAGAGATCTGGAGCGAAGTGCTCCAGTCCAACCCGGCCAACGGCAAGTACACGAACCGCAAGCCGATGATCTCTTCGCTGCGGCGCAACCTCCAGCGCGAGTACATCTCCAACCTCATCGACCTCAACGAGATCGACGGCAGTTGGGGCACGCCCCGCGCCGTGCAGGCCCTCTCCATGGAATGGATGGTCAACCTGCGCGACCGCATCGACAAGATCCTCAAGAGCGGCGACGCGAAGAACCTCGACGACTACAGCCGTTCGCACCTGCAGGAATGCCACCAGCGGCTGAGCACCTCGATCGACGCGATCAAGACCTACTCAGGCAACTGACCCGGCCTTGACGTGAGTTGACATGTTTCACCACACGGGCGAAGGACCATCCTTCGCCCGTGTTTGTTTTTGTAGGTTCAAATTCGTAGGATCCGCCGTGCGGACCGATTCGGCCCCGTCATCCCGGCGCCGACGGGGATCCAACGCGTAGGTCGGGACAAGGCTCGGCGCAGGCCCGGCGTCTGCGCGACCATCGCGCGTAAATCGACCGCGAACGGCGTATCGCACGACCAACATGCCGGGCCGCGCTCAAAGCAGCGGTCCCGACCTTGTATCTTTCCTCTGTGGTCTGATTCGAGTATGACTGTGCCAGTGACAACGACGCCCCGCCGCGCGGCGGGGCGTCGTTGGCCGGTCGGCAGATCGTCCCGACCTCGG